>PLZU01000044.1 GCA_003152275.1 Actinomycetota bacterium | reverse complement strand
CCAAGGGCGGCGTGATGACGAAGCTCATCGAGCGAAACACGACCATCCCGACGAAGAAGTCGGAGACGTTCACGACGGCAGAGGACAACCAGCCGTCTGTCGAGGTGCACGTGCTCCAGGGTGAGTCGGAGATGGCGACCTACAACAAGACGCTCGGCAAGTTCCAGCTCGTCGGCATTCCGCCGGCGCCGCGGGGCATGCCGCAGGTCGAGGTCACCTTCGACATCGACGCGAACGGGATCATCAACGTCTCGGCGAAGGATCTCGGCACGGGGAACGTGCAGCAGATCCAGATCCAGGGCGGCTCCGGTCTCTCCGAGGCCGAAGTCCAGGACATGATCCGGAACGCGGAGGCGCACGCCGACGAGGCGCGCAAGCTGCGCGATACGGTCGACGCGAAGAACAACGCCGAGACGCTCGCCTACCAGACCGAGCGCTCGCTCAAGGAGCACCGCGACAAGCTCGACGAATCCGAGGCCTCGACGATCGACGGCCGGATCATGGAGCTCCGCCAGGCGCTCGAGGGCGACGACGTCGGCGAGATCAAGGCGAAGACCGAGGCGCTGCAGGAGGCCTCGCACAAGCTGGCTGAGGCGGTCTACGCGCAGGCGACCGCGCAGGCGCAGGCATCCGGCGGCGACAACGGCGCGACCACACCCGACGACGAAGTCGTCGAGGAGGGCGAGTACGAGGTCGTCGACGAGGAGGCGAAGACCTCCTAATGGAGCAGGAAGGACCGATCACGGAGAGCGGCGACGATCGCCTCGCCGCTCTCGAGACGGAGCGCGACGAAGCGGTCGACGGCTGGAAGCGCGCGGCCGCCGACTTCGACAACTACAAGAAGCGCGCGGCACGCGAGCGCGAGGAGTACGTCACGCTCGCGAACGAGCGACTCGTGAAGGAGCTCCTGCCGATTCTCGACGACCTCGAGCGCGCGCTCGCCGCGGTCGGCGAGCACCAGGAGGCGGCGGTGGAGGAGGGTGTGCGGCTCGTGCATCAATCTCTCGCGTCGCTGCTTGCTCGCAACGGCGTGAAGGAGATCGACGCAGACGGCAAGTTCGATCCGCACGTGCACGAGGCGCTTCTCTCGCAGCCGTCTGATGCGGAGGAAGGCTCCGTGATCGACGTCGTGCAGAAGGGCTACACGATCGGCGACCGCGTCGTGCGTCCCGCGCGCGTCGTGATCGCGGCCGCACCTGAGGCGAACGATGGCTAAGACGCTCTACGACACGCTTGGCGTGGCGAAGGGCGCGTCGCAGGACGAGATCAAGAAGGCGTATCGCAAGCTCGCGCGCCAGTACCACCCGGACAAGAACCCCGGCGATAAAGAGGCCGAGGACCGCTTCAAGGAAGTGCAGACCGCGTACGACGTGCTCTCCGACGAGGAGAAGCGCAAGCAGTACGACCGCTTCGGCGCGACGAACGGGCGTCCCGCCCCCGGCGGGCAGAACGCCAACTTCGACTTCAGCGGGTTCGACGTCGGCGATCTCGGCGACCTGTTCGGCGGGATTTTTGGCGGTGGCGCCCGGGGCGGCACCCGCGTGCAGCGTCAGCCCGTGCGCGGCGACGACGTCGTCGCCGAGGTGCATCTCTCGTTCGAGGATGCGCTGCACAGCTCCGAGGTGAAGGTGCCCGTCGAGCTGACCGTCTCGTGCCGCGAATGCGGCGGCACGGGCGCGCGACCCGGCACGGCACCGGTCATCTGCCCGGAGTGCAACGGCCGCGGCGTGAGGTCGGAGAGCCAGGGCCGCTTCGCGCTGTCGCAGCCGTGCCGGCGGTGTCGCGGCAACGGCACCGTGATCGAGCAGCCGTGTCCGAAGTGCCACGGCAGCGGGCGCGAGCGTCGCATCAAGACCTACACCGTGAAGATCAAGCCCGGTGTCAAGGACGGCACGCGCATCCGTTTGAAGGGCAAGGGCGAGGCCGGCGAGAACGGCGGCCCCGCGGGCGATCTGATCGTCGTGACGCGCGTCTCGTCGTCCGACACCTACGAGCGGCGCGGCGACGATCTCATCGTGCAGGTGCCGGTGTCGTTCTCGACGGCGACACTCGGCGGCAAGGTCGACGTGCAGACGCCCGAAGGCCCGGTGAGCCTGAAGATCCCCGCCGGCTCGGAGGACGGGAAGCTGCTGCGCATCAAGGGTCGGGGCGCGCCACGCCTTACCGGCTCCGGCAAGGGTGACGTACTCGCGCGTGTGCGCATCCAGGTGCCGAAGCGCGTGAACAAGAAGGAGCGCGACCTCCTCGAGCAGTTGCAGGAGCTCGGGTAATGAGCGTAGGCTCGACGGAGCTCATCAAAGAGCGGAGGCGCCGGCTTGGCCGGCGTCGGAGCGGGAAATAATGGCAAAGCACGACGACCTGCTCGAACAAGGAGCGCGCGAGGCACCGGAGCCCGAGACGGCCGAGCAGCGCAGTGGGCGGCTCGGCATGAAGACGGCCGCGGGCGGCGTCGTCGGCGGTGGATTCGCGTTGGCGAAGATCGGCGTGCTCGGAAAGCTCTTCATCTGGATCTTCGCCTGGAACGGCATCTCGAGCCTTTGGCGCATCGGCGGCTGGATCGCAATCGCCGTCGTCGCTGCTGTGGTCGCGCTGTATCTCGTGCTGCGCTCGCGCAGGGAGCACACATGACCGACCGGCCGATCTACATGATCAGCGTCGCCGCGGAGCTCGTCGGCGTGCACCCGCAAACGCTCCGCCTCTACGAGAACAAGGGCCTCGTGCGCCCGAAGCGCACACCGGGCGGCACGCGTCTCTACAGCGAGGCCGACGTCGAGCGGCTGCGGATCGTCCAGCGCCTGACGACGGAGGTCGGCCTCAACCTCGCCGGCGTCGAGCTCGCGCTGCGGCTCGAGGACGAGCTGCGCAAGGCGCACGGCGAGATCAACCGGCTGCAGAAGCAGCTGCGCGAGGACATTCAGCGCGTGCACAAGGAATACCGCCGCGATCTCGTGCTCTACCGCGAAGAGCTGCTTCCGGAGAGGAGGTAAGACCACATGGACTTCACGAAACTGACGATCAAGTCTCAGGAGGCCGTCGCGGCCGCGCAGGAGCTTGCACGCCGCAGCGGCAACCCCGAGCTCTACCCGGAACACCTGCTCGTCGCGCTGCTCGACCAGGAGCTGCCGCGCGAGCTCGTGCCCGACGCGGACGCCGTGCGTGCACAGGCGGAGGCCCAGCTCGCCGCGAAGCCGCGCATCCAGGGCGCGCAGCAGCAGCCGAACGTGTCCGCGCAGTTCTCTAAGGTGCTCGACCGCGCGTTCGACGAGGCGAAGAAGATGCAGGACGACTACGTGTCGACCGAGCATCTGCTGCTCGCACTCGATGTCGTGCCGCGAGAGCAGCTCGAGGCGAAGATCGCGGCCGTACGTGGCGGCCAGCGCGTCACCTCGCAGGATCCGGAAGGCACCTATCAGGCGCTCTCGAAGTTCGGCCGCGACCTCACCGAGGCGGCCGAGCAGGGCAAGCTCGACCCGGTCATCGGCCGTGACGAGGAGATCCGCCGCGTGATTCAGGTGCTCTCGCGGCGAACGAAGAACAACCCCGTGCTGATCG
>PLZU01000043.1:5444-67485 GCA_003152275.1 Actinomycetota bacterium | reverse complement strand
GCGCTGTTCGTACCGCGGGACGACTGAACGAGCCGCGCCCGGCGCGCGTCGAGTCGAACTTCGACGGCACGCCGTGGCAGGTGAACCACCAGCCTGTCGTCGTGCTGCGCGAGGAGTGGCGGGTGTTCGACCGCTGGTGGACCGAGGAGCCCGTCATGCGCCGCTACTTCGAGGTCGTGCTGGAGAGCGGCGAGAACACCGTCGTCTTCCACGACGGCTCAGGAGGGGGATGGTTCACCCAGCGCGGCGCGTAACGCGCGGGCGGCGGCCTCCGGATCCGCGGCGTCCCGAATCGCGCGCACGACGGCGATCCCGGGCGCGCCTGCTGCGGCTACCTCGGCCGCGTTGTCGAGGTCGACGCCGCCGATCGCGAACCAGGGCACACGCACGCGCTCGGCCGCAGCCCGCACGAGCTCGAGTCCGCCGCTCTCGGCCTCCGGCTTCGTCGGCGTGCCGAAGACGGCTCCCACGCCGAGATAGTCGACGTCCGCGCCGGCCGCCCCAGCGAGCTCCGCCCGCGAGCTCACGGAGAGCCCGACGAGCCGCTCCGGCCCGACGGCCGCCCTGGCGAGCGCGGCCGGCGTGTCGCTCTGGCCGACGTGCACGCCGTCGGCGNNACGTCGACGCCGCCGCGCAACGCCGCATCGAGCAACGACGCCGGATCCTCTCCATGCGGTCGCGCCTCGAGCACGAGGTACAGGCGCGCGCAGGCGAGGCGCTCTCGGCGGGCGGCACCGTCCACGTGCGGACCCTAGCTCGGGCCCGGCTCGCCGACCTCGAGTGCGACGACGCGGGAGCCGTCACGTTCGACGGAGCGAATCGCCTTGGCGGCGGCGGTCGCGAGGTCGCCGCCTTCGATCGTGACGTCCACCGGCTCTCCCGCGCTCCGGACGACCCGTAGCCGATGCACCGGGCCGGCGGGCCGGGCACGCGCGAGAACCGGCTGCAGCGCGACGAGCGCGAGGTCGAGCACGACGAGCGCCCCGAGCAGCCTCGGATAGGTCCCGGCGTGCGGCTGCGCCCACAGGAGCGCGCTGGCAGCAACGGCGGCGAGGGCGCCCGTTCCGCACGACGCCGCGAACAGCCGGCGCACGACGACGGAATCGCGCTCCCGCCGGCGGGCCGACAGGATCGACACCTGCGTACAGGCGAGCGCGAGCACCGTCGCCGTCCCCATCGACCTGCCCAGCGCCTCCGGATGGGAGGGCGTCCACACGGACGCGAGGGCGAGCGCGGCGCTCACCGCGGCGAGCGACGCCGTCGCGAGGGCGAGCGCCCGGAGGCGCCCCTGGTCGAAGAGCATGACCGCCGGCAGCGCGATGAGGCCGTAGCCGGCAAGGAGCGCAGTGGAGCTGAGGATCTTGCCCTCGGTGCTGCCGAAGCGCCCCACGAGCAGGATCGCGATCGCGAGCAGCGCCGAGGCCGACAGCAGGCCTGCAACGCAGAGCAGCAGGATCCGCCTACCCGTCACGATCGCTCCAGGCCAAGCATGGGCCCGCCGGCGGCCGGGGACATCCGCAGAGTTGCGGAAAGGGAGATGCACACGAACGCATGTTCGTGTAGAACACGAGGATGGGTTATGTCGAGTTTCACGCGCACTCGGCCTACTCGTTCCTCGACGGCGCGTCGCAGCCGGAGGAGCTGGTGGCACGGGCCGCCGAGCTCGGCTACCCGGCGCTCGCCCTCACCGACCACGACGGCGTCTACGGCTCGCTCGAGTTCGCGCACGCGGCGAAGCACCTCGGCGTCCGGCCGATCACGGGGGCGGAGGTCGCCCTCGACGGCGGCGTGCACGTCACGCTGCTCGTCGAGACGGCGAAGGGTTACGCGAACCTCTGCCGGCTGCTCACCGCGGCGCATGCGAGGACGCGTCCGAAGGAGGGGCGCGAGCCGCTGCCGCCGTCGCTCGACGCACACTTGCTCGAACGGCTCAACGAGGGGCTCGTCTGTCTCTCCGGCTGCGCGCGGCACGGGCTGGCGGTGCGCGACCCGAACGCCGCGGCGCGGCTCGCGCGGGCATTCGGCCGCGACCGCTTCTTCGTCGAGCTGCAGCGCCCGTACGAGCGCGGCGATACGAAGCGGAATGCTGCGCTACGCGACCTTGCGCAGACGCTGAAGGTGCAAACGATCGCGACCGGCGACGTGCACGCGCACGATGCGCGCCGAGCGACGCTCCAGGACGTGCTCGTCGCCATCCGCTGCCGCACGTCGCTCGACGGTTGCGAGCGCGAGCGGCGCGGCAACCACGAAGCCGTGCTTGCGGCACCCGCCGACATGCTCGAGCGCTTCCCCGACGACCGCGACGCGGTTGCACGCACGGTCGACCTTGCCGAACGCCTTCGGTTCGACCTGACGGAGGAGCTCGGCTACCGCTACCCCGATTTCTCCGACGGTGCCGAGCCGGCGAGCGTGCAGCTGCGCCGCGTCTGCGAGCACGCCTTCGCCGAGCGGTACTCGGCTAGTAACAGTCTGTTACAAGCTCGGGTTCGGAACCGTTTGGAGGAAGAGCTCGTCCTGATCGACGAACTCGGGCTCGCCGGGTTCTTCCTGCTGCACTGGGAGGTACTCGAGCTTGCGCGTGAGGTGGCGAGTGAGGTTCGTGGGCAGGGATCGATGCGGCATGTGCTGCCGCCCGGTCGCGGTCGCGGCTCGTCGGTCGGCTCGCTCGTCTGCTACCTGACCGGTCTCTCGCACGTCGATCCGGTCGCGAACAAGCTGTCGCTCGGCCGCTTCCTTAACCGCGAGCTGGCGTCGGTGCCCGACATCGATCTCGATTTCCCGCGTGACATCCGCGAGAAGCTGATCGTCCGCGTCACCGAAAAGTACGGCCGCGAGCACGCTGCGCTCGTCGCGAGCTTCGCGACGTACCGCTCGCGCGGCGCGATTCGCGACGTCGGCAAGGCGCTCGGGCTTCCGTTCGCGGACCTCGAGCGGCTCGCAAGGCTCTCGGATGGCTGGAACGCGCAGCGTGTGGGTGAGGAGCTGCTCCTGCTGCCGGATGCGGCGACAAAGCTCGCGTCACCGCGCTGGCGCGCCTTCGCCGAGCTTTGCACGGAGATAGCGGGCCTGCCGCGCCATATCTCGCAACACCCCGGCGGGATGGTGATCTCGTCACGCCCGCTCGTCGAGCTCGTGCCGGTCCAGCCTGCAGCGATGGCCGGCCGCCAGATGTGCCAATGGGACAAGGATTCGTGCGCGGACGCCGGCTTCCTGAAGATCGATCTGCTTGGGCTCGGGATGCTCTCCGCCGTCGAGGAGTGCGTCGACCTCGTCGCGCGCACGCGCAACGAGAAGATCGACCTCTCCCGCGTGCCGCTCGACGATCCAGACGTCTTCGCGGAGATTCAGCGCGCTGACACCGTTGGCTGCTTCCAGATCGAGAGCCGCGCGCAGATGCAGACGATTCTGCGCACGCGGCCGGAGAACCTCGACGACATCACGATCCAGGTCGCACTCGTTCGCCCGGGGCCGATCCAGGGCAAGGCGGTGCACCCGTACATCGAGCGCCGGCAGAAGCTCCGCGAGGACCCCGCATATGAACCGCCTGCGGACCATCCGCTTTTGCGCGAGCCGCTGCGCGAGACGCTCGGCGTCGTCGTCTTCCAGGATCAGGTGCTCGATGTCGCGATCCATCTGGCGGGGTTCACCGTCGGCGAGGCGGAAGGGCTGCGGCGCGCGATGAGCCGCAAGCGGAGCCACGCAGCGCTCGAGGCGTACCGCACCCGCTTCGTCGAGGGCGCGCTCGCTAAAGGCGTCGACGAGAAGCTTGCGCACATGGTCTACGACAAGCTCGTCGCGTTCTCGGGCTTCGGCTTCCCGAAGTCGCACTCCGCCGCCTTCGGGCTGCTCGCGTACCAGTCGGCCTGGCTGCGCCACCACTACGGCGCGGAGTTCCTCGCGGCGCTGCTGAACGCGCAGCCGATGGGCTTCTACCCGCCGGCGACGCTCGTACGCGACGCGCAGCGCCGCGGCGTCGAGACGCTGGCGCCGGACGTGAACGCAAGCGGCGTCGGCTGCCACATCGAAGACGGCGCAGTGCGCGTTGGGTTGAAGTACGTCCAGGGCGTGGGGGAGGACGACGCGGAGGCCGTCATTGACGAGCGCACGGCGAACGGGCCGTACACCTCGATCCGCGCGCTGGCGCAGCGCGCGCCGATCTCAAAGGACGAGCTCCATGCGCTCGTCGAGTCTGGCGCATGCGATTTATTCGGACTCAAACGGCGAGAGCTGCTCTGGCAACTCGGCCTCGTGCCGCGCCCTACGACGGTGCCCAGCTCGGGCGGGGAGGAGAAGCAGCTCGCGCTGCCTCTCGAGGCGACGGTCGCGACACCGGACCTGCCCGAGACGACGACGTGGGAGCGGATGCTCTCGGACTACCGCACAACGAGCCTGTCGGTTGGGGTGCATCCGCTCGAGTTGATGCGCCCGCATCTGCCGCCTGGAACGCTCTCGACGGAAGAGCTCGCCGAGCAACCGCACAACGCGAACGTCGCCGTCGCAGGGATGGTCGTGGCGCGACAACGTCCAGCGACGGCGAACGGCGTCGTCTTCATGCTGCTCGAGGACGAGTTCGCTCAGATCAACCTGATCGTCCCGCCGAAGGTCTACGACCGCTATCGCGCTGTCATTCGCGGCGAGCCATTGCTACTCGCGCGCGGTCGCTTCGAGCACGCCGATCGCAATCGCAACGTGCTCGTGCGCGAGTTCCTCTCGCTGGGGCCGCTCGCGCGGGAGCTCACCGACGGAGCGGACGTCCACGGCTCGTTGCCCGCCGCGCACCACTTCGGGCGCAGGTGATCAACGGGAGTGCGCGCCGCGGCGATGCATCGGCGACGGCAGATGAGGCAGGACGTTGAACGCCGAGTTCACGAGGGCCAGATGCGTGAAGGCCTGCGGGAAGTTCCCGAGGAGGCGCTGCGCCACGGGGTCGTACTCCTCCGTAAGCAGGCCCAGATCGTTCGCGAGCCCGGCGAGCCGGTCGAAGAGCGCGTGCGCCTCGTCGTGCCGGCCGACCAGCTCATAGCAGTCGACGAGCCAGAAGGAGCACGGCAGAAAGACTCCTTCGCCGGCGGGAAGGCCGTCGACGCCTTCGTGGTGGGTGCGGTAGCGCAGGACAAGTCCGTCCTGCAGCAGATCGGCCTCGATCGCCTCGATCGTCCCGCGGATCCGCGGGTCGGAGGCGGGCAGGAAGCCGACGAGCGGAAGCATGAGCAAGCTTGCGTCGAGGTCCTTTGACTCGTACGACTGCACGAACGAGCCGAGCTCCTCGTCGAAACCGCGCTCGCACACCTCCGCGTGGATTGCGTCGCGCACGCGGCGCCATTCGTCGACCGGGCCGTCGAGACCCTGTTCCTCGACCGTCCGGACGGCCCGGTCGAAGGCAACCCAGGCCATCACCTTCGAGTGCACGAAGTGCCGCCGCTTGCCGCGGATCTCCCAGATGCCTTCGTCGGGCTCCGGCCACGCACGCGTGAGGTAGCCGAGGAGCGTCTTCTGCAGCGCCCACGCGTGCGGTTCTTTCGCGAGGCCGTGTGAGCGCGCCTGGTAGAGCGCGTCCATCACCTCGCCGTACACGTCGATCTGGAGCTGCTCGCTCGCGGCGTTGCCGACGCGCACTGGCGCCGAGTCCTCGTAGCCCGGCAGCCACGGCAGCTCGAACTCCGTGAGGCGCCGCTCGCCGGCAACGCCGTACATGATCTGCAGGTCCGACGGATCGCCGGCGACTGCGCGAAGCAGCCACCTCCGCCAGTCGAGCGCCTCGTCGACGTGCTCCGCGTGCAGCAGCGCGAGGAGCGTCAAGGTGGCGTCGCGCAGCCAGCAGTAGCGGNNGCGTCGCGCAGCCAGCAGAACCGGTAGTCCCAGTTGCGGACGCCGCCGATCCACTCCGGCAACGACGTCGTCGGCGCGGCGACGATGCCGCCCGTTGGTGCATAGATCAGCGTCTTCAGCACCATGAGCGAGCGATGCAAGAGGTCGCGCCACTCCGGCGAGAGATCGACCTTGCACTCCTCGTTCCACTCGCGCCAGAAGGTCTCCGTTTCGGAGAGTGCAACCTCAGGATCGATTCGCTCGGGCGGATCGGCGTGCGAGGGATACCAGGTCAGCACGAACGGGACGCGCTCACCTTCCTCGACCCGAAACTCCGACACCGTGCGCATGTCCTCGCCGCGCGTGTGCGCGGGCGTGCTGAAGCTCAGCGCGTCCGGGCCCGCGACAGCGTGCCTCGCGTCGTCGATGCGGCGCACCCACGGCACGATTCGCCCGTAATCGAAGCGGATGACGAGCTCCGACCGCATCCGCACGCTGCCCCGTACGCCTTCGACGATCCTGACGACATCAGGTGCCACGCCTCGGGGCGGCATAAAGTCGAAGACGCGCACGGTGCCGTCGTCCGTCTCCCACGTCGTCTCGAGGACCATGGTGTCGTGCAAGTAGCGGCGTGTGGATTCGCCCTTGCCCACGGGCGCGAGTAGCCAGCGGCCGTTCTCCGGCGTGCCGAGCAGTGCGGCGAAACACGCACCCGAGTCGAAGCGCGGGAAACACAGCCAGTCGATCGAACCGCCGCGCTCGACGAGCGCCGCAGCTTGCAGGTCGCCGATCAACGCGTAGTCCTCGATGCGGGCCATCAGCGGTTGTCGATCTCGAGCCCGAGTGGCGGCCAGCGGTTCTGCACCGCGCGGTTGAACGCCGCCTCGTATTCCTCGCCGCTTGCCTCATCGAGGGTTGCCATGTAGCGCCAGCGCATGTCGGCGAGCGCCTCGGTCGCGGCCTCGACGACGTCGACGTAGTCGCCGTACACCTCCTCGGCTTCATCCCGGTCGGCGTGGTCGTACTTCGCCTTCGCCTCGCGCACCTCCTCGAGGAGGCCGTGCGCTTCATCCTCGGCGAAGACGTCGAGCTGCCGAGCAATCACGTCTGCGAAGCGGCCGCGCCGGAAGATCACGTGATCTCCTCGTACAGGTCGACGTGTGCACGCGCGCTCGCATCCCAGGTGAGCGACTCGCGTGCGCGGCGCGCGCCGGCACGCGCGCGTTCGAGGGCGTCGCCGTCGGACAGGAGCCTGTGTACCGCGTCTGCGAGCGCCTCAACGTCACCGGCGGGCACGACAGTCCCGGCGTCGTACGTGCGCACGGGCTCGGCAACGCCGCCGACGTCGTATGCGACCGCAGGGACGCCCGCGCCGAGTGCGCGCAGAAGAGCGCCGCTCTGGTCGAGCTCGGGCCTGTACGGGAACACGGCGATCGTCGTTTCGCCGAGCGCGCGGTCGACTTCCGCTTGCGGCAGGTAGCCGAGCCGCCAGTCGACATCGACGCCGCGAGCGGCTTCGCGATACGGCTCCATCGGCTCGAGCGGATCGCCGGCGACGATGAGGCGAGCATCTCCCACGTGTCGCACGGCCTCGATAGCGTCGCCGAGACCCTTGTACGGGCGAATGACCCCGAACGCGAGCACGGTCCGGCCGTCGTCATGGCGGTCGGGATCGCTTCGGAAAACGGGGTGAGGGATGACACGAGCGTCCACGCCGAGATCTGCAAGTGTCTCGCGCCCGCGCTCGCTGTGCACGACGACGCGGTCGAAGCGGGCAAGCAGGCGGCGCCACAGGTCCTGCTTGCGCGCCGTGCGCCGGGGGAGCAGGTCGTGAGCGGTGAAAACCGCCGGCGCGTGTGGGCGAAAGAGGCGCAGGTCGAGCTCCGGTACGAGCCACTGCAGATGCAGCACATCTGCGCGCTGCGCCCGCAGGGCCGCCAGCCCGAGCGGGTGCTCGGCGATCTTGAGCGGGAGTCGAAGCCGGGATCGCTGGAACAGCCGCGACGACAGCGGATAGAAGAGCTCGCGTCGCCGATAGCCGTTCGCGAGTGGCGACTCGCCGAAGCGGAAATGCGACGTCACGAGTTCCACGTCCATACCCGCGCGGGCGAGCGCGGCCGCAAGCTCGTGGTCGTACATCGGCGTAAACGCCGGAGGATCTGCCAGGACGACCCGCATCCGACCGTAGGCTACGCCGCATGGCGATGCTCGTTCGTACATGGAATCTCTTCCATGGCAACGTCACGCCGCCTGAGCGGCGCGGCTACCTGCGCCAGATGGTCGAGCTCGTCACCGCGGACCGGCCGGGGATCGTCTGCTTGCAGGAAGTTCCGGTGTGGGCGTTGCGGCATCTGGAGAGGTGGAGCGGCATGCGCGCGTTCGGCGCGATCGCCGCCTCGCCGCGTGGGAGCGCGGAGCTCGGCCGCTGGATCACGGAGCTCCATCACGGGCTCCTGCGTTCAGCCGTCACGGGGCAGGCGAACGCGATGCTCGTCGCGGCCGGCCTCGAGGCCCGCGAGGAAGGAACGCTCATGATCAGCGAGAGCGGCGAACGTCGCGTCTGCCAGATGCTCCGTGTCGGCGGCCTCGGCGTGGCGGGAAACTTCCACGCGACCGGCGGGTCTGCGGCCGACGAGCAGTGCTGGCGTGCTGTCGACTTCGTCGCGGGTGCAGACGAGCACGTGATCGTCGCCGGCGATGCGAACCTGCGGCCGGGCAATGGGCGGATCTACGCTCGTCTGAAGAGCCTGGGCTTCTCGGAGCCGCTGCCGGGCAGCATCGACCAGATCGTTGTCCGCGGTCTCGCCTCCACGCCGCCGACGGCCTGGCCGGCGGAACGCCGCCGCGTGGACGGCCGGCTCCTCTCGGATCACGCCCCGGTAGAACTCACTGTCGGATGACGTACGAGGAGGCACGTGCGCAGCTCCCGGTGCTCGAGCACCTTGCGTATCTGAATGCGGGCACGAATGGGCCGCTCGCCCGCGCGACGATCGACGCGTTCGTCGCGCAGGCGCAGCGCGATCTCCGCGAAGGCCGAACCGGTCCGGCGTACTTCGAGCACATGCTCGAGCTGCGCGAGACTGCGCGCCAGGGATTCGCGGCAGTCCTTGGCGTCGAGCCCGAGCGAGTGGCGCTCGTGGAGTCGACGACGCGCGGCTGCGCAACCGTGCTTGCCGGCTTTGGCCTCTCCGGCGAGGACGAGGTGATCACAACTGACCAGGAGCACTTCGGCCTGACCGGCCCGCTGCACGCGACGGGTGCGCGTGTCGTCATCGTCGAGGCCGACGAGGACGCACTGCTGCGAGCGATCACGCGGCGCACCCGCCTGATCGCAACCTCTCACGTTCTCTGGACGACGGGCCGGCGGCTCGATCTGCACCGGGTGAAACGGGAAAGCGGGCTTCCGCTGCTCGTCGATGGTGCACAGTCGGCCGGCGCGATCGCCGTGGACGTCGGCGAGCTCGACTTCTACACCGTGTCGGCGCAGAAGTGGCTCTGCGCGCCCGATCCTTCCGGTGCGCTCTACGTCCGCGATCCGGCGACCGTGCGCGTCAAGACGCCGTCGTACTTCTCGCAGGACTCCTACGAGCTGTCGGGGGCGTTCGTGCCCAAGGAAAGCTCGGCGCGCTTCGATGCCGGGTGGATCGGCATTCCTGCGCTCCTAGGCCTCGTGACGGCGCTCGGCACGCATCCCGAATGGCGGTACGAGCGCGCGGTGGAGATGGCGGCGCGTTGCCGGGAACTGCTCGAACCGTACGTCGAGATCGTGACGCCGCCGCGCCATTCGACCCTTGTCTCGTTCCGCCCCGCCGGCGACCCCGTGGAGGTCGTCGCGCGTCTGCGTGACGAAGGGGTGATCGTGCGCGAGCTACCCGGTCGCAATCTCGTGCGCGCGTCGTGCGGCTGGTGGACGAACGAGGACGATCTGCAGCGGCTCGTAGCCGGCCTGGTGTCTGACACCTAGGTGTCAGACACCGCTTTTGACGCTGCTAGCCAGGTAGGCCAAGCTCGGAAGCGATCGGCTGCAGCGCCGCGACGACGTGCTTGATGTGCGCGTCGAGGTCGACGCCGAGCTCCTCCGCGCCCTTGTACACATCCTCGCGATGCACGCCGGCGGCGAACGACGGCTGCTTCAGCTTCTTGCGCACGGATTTTGGCTCGAGGCCGTCGAGCCCAGTCGGGCGTACGAGGGCGCAGGCGTGGATGAATCCCGAGAGCTCATCGCAGGCGAAGAGCGCCTTCTTCAACGGCGTGTCGCGTGGCAGCCCCAGGTGCTCGGCGTGCGAGAGGACGGTCTCGACGATCTCCTCGGGGTAGCCCTCCTCTCGCAGAATCGGCGCGCCGTCCTGTGGATGCTTGTCGAGCGTCGGATGGATCTCGTAGTCGAAGTCGTGCAGCAGCGCGGCGACACGCCACACCTCCTCGTCGCCGTCGAATTGCGCGGCGTACGACGCCGTCGACGCTTCAACGGCGCGTGCGTGCCGGAGCAGAGATTCGCTCGTCGTGTACTTCGTCAGCGTTTCCCACGCCTGGTCACGAGTCGGCGTCACAGCGCGGCTAGCATAGCCCGCTATGGCCGTCGCACCCGCCCTCGCCGACGCCTTCGTGATCGAAGGTTCACGCCGCCTGAGCGGCACCATTCGCGCTGCCGGAAACAAGAATGGCGCGCTTCCAATCCTCGCCGCTTGCCTCCTCGCCGACGGGCCGGTGACGCTCGCAAACGTGCCGCGCATCCGGGATGTCGACACGATGCTCGATCTTCTGGCCGACCTCGGCGCGGATGCGTCCTGGACCGGCGCGAACGAGGTGCGCGTCGACGCCCGCGGCGCGTCGAAGTCTGCGCCCGACGAGCGTCTCTGCAGCAGGATGCGCGCGTCGTTCCTGCTGGCCGGGCCGCTCCTCTCGCGCTTCGGCCGTGCGACGATGCCGCCGCCGGGCGGCGACGTGATCGGGCGCCGCCGCCTCGATCCCCATATACATGCGCTCGGCGAGCTCGGTGCCGTGATCGACCTCAGCGGCCGCCTGTACGAGATCGAGGCGAGGGAGCTACGCGGCACAAACGTGTTCCTCGACGAGGCGAGCGTGATGGCGACGGAGAACACCATCATGGCCGCGGTCCTTACGAAGGGGGAGACGATCCTCGGGAATGCGGCGTGCGAACCGCACGTGCAGGACCTTTGCCGCTTCCTCGTCTCGCTCGGCGCGCAGATCGAGGGCATCGAGTCGAACGTCCTGCGTATCACAGGCGTCGAGCAGCTCGACGGCGGCTCGTGGTCGATCGGGCCGGATCACATCGAGGTCGGCAGCTTCATCGGCATGGCTGCGATCACGGACGGCGACGTAACGATCGAAGGCGTGCGGCGGCAGGATCTCGTCTCGATCGTCCCGGCGTTCTCGAAGCTGGGCGTGCACGTCGAGATCGGCGAGGACAGCGTCCACGTGCCCTCGAAGCAGCAGCTGATCGTCGAAAACGATCTCGGCGGGATGGTTCCGAAGATCGAGGACGGCCCCTGGCCCGCATTCCCGTCGGACCTCACCTCGATCGCGCTGACGGTCGCCACGCAAGCGTTCGGCACGGTGCTCATGTTCGAGAAAATGTTCGAGAACCGTTTGTTCTTCACGGACAAGCTGGTCTCGATGGGGGCGCGCATCATCCTGTGCGATCCGCATCGCGCCGTCGTTACCGGGCCGGCACGGCTTGTCGGTCAGCGTATGGAGAGCCCGGATATCCGCGCCGGCATGGCGATGCTACTCGCGGCGCTCTCGGCAGACGGACAGTCGACGATCGGCGCTGCGCACCAAATCGACAAGGGGTACGAGCGCATCGACGAGCGCCTGCGCGTGCTCGGCGCAGCGATCGAGCGCGTCGACGTTTAGGGGGTTTGGCGAAACAGTGGCGACGTCGCGCGGGCGACGGCGCTCGCGACGTCGATCACGCCGAAGCCGAGTGCATCGGTGCGCACGCCGTGGCCCGACGCGGTGTCTTGCAGGAGACTGACGACCTGGCGCGCCGTCAGCGCCGGGTTCGCCGCCCAGACGCGTGCCGCGGCCGCGGACACGAGGGGCACTGCGAACGAGGTTCCCTGTTCGCCCAGCGCGGCGACCGAGACCCAGGGGCCGGTGTTCGAGAACAGTTCGCGGGCGCCGGAGCGACCGACCGCGGCGACCGCAAGTCCGGCGGAGCCGAGGAGCGCTGCGGGGTATTCGGGCCGGTTGGCGTAGTCGTCGCCTGCGGCGGCGACGATGAGGACACCGCGCGCGATCGCATACTGGATGGCGGCGCGTTCGACGCTCGACGTTCGCGGTCCACCGAGGCTGAGGTTGACGATGTGGGCCCCGTGATCGACGGCATAGCGAATCGCGGCGGCTTCACCCGCGTCGCTGAACGCGCCGCTCGAGCTGCCGGCTCGAATGATCAAAAGCCGCGCGCCTCCACTCGAGCGCGCGATGAGCGACGCAACTTTCGTCCCGTGGCCGTTGAGGTCGCGCACGTCTCGGCCGTGGGTGCGAACGTCATAGGTGACCGGCTGTGTTGCTGCGATCTCAGGGAGGCGCACGTTCGCGCCCGTGTCGACGACGGCGATCATCACCGGCTGCGCGGGCGCCAGAGCGACCGCAGCGAAAAGTGCCCCCAACATCGTCACGTCGTTCGAGTATCGGAGGCGCCCCGGCGGGGCACATGGGCCGAACGGCCCATCTTCTGCAGCATGGGCTCCTGTAGCCTCCGCTCTCAATGATGGCGGCGGCAGGAAGAAGCGGGATTCGCGTCGATTTGCGAGGAAGCGGCGCTGCGAGCGTCGAGACCGGACTGCCGGTGTTCGACCGGCTGCTCGAGCGGCTCGCCGAATACGCGAAATTCGACGTCACCCTCGAGGTCGAGCCTGGAGCCGCCGAGGCTGACGTGGCCGAGGCAGGGCGTGCGCTCGGTGACGCCCTCGCGGAGCCGCTCCGGGCCGCCGGCGCCCGTGGGTTCGGCTCCGCGTCAATGACGTCGGCCGAGGCGCTCGCGAGCGTCGTGCTCGAGATCTCGGACGAGCCGTTGGTCGTCTCGAACGTCGACCTTACGGAAGCGCGCATCGGCGGTCTCGGCACGGACGTCGCACGCCGCTTCCTCGAGCGTTTTGCCGAAGGGGCGGGTCTGACGCTGCACGTGCGCCTGCTCAACGGCACCGAGTCGCAGCATGTGCTCGAGGCGATCTTCAAGGCGCTGGGCGTGGCGCTTGCGCAAGCGACGAACGAGGGAGGAATCAGTGGCAGATAAGACCGTTGTGCGCACGGAGGCGGCGCCGGCGCCGTTCCAGGGCGCGCCGTATTCACAGGCGATCGTCGCCAACGGCTTCGTGTTCGTCTCCGGCCAGCTTGCGCTGAAGCCTGGAGACAAAGAAATCTCGGGCGGATCGATCGAGGAGCAGACCGAACAGATCTTCGCGAACCTGCGTGCGATCCTCGAGGAGGCGGGGTCGGGGCTCGACAAGCTCGTCAAGACCACGGTCTTTCTCCAGAACCTTGCGGACTTCCAGGGCATGAACGGCGTCTACTCGTCGCATGTCGGTGACAAGCCGCCGGCCCGGTCGACGGTGGAGGTAGCGAAGCTTCCGTCCGGCGCCCTCGTAGAGATCGAGGCCGTCGCCCTCGTGTAAACGAGAATCCGACGAGAATGCGCCGATGCGGTGCGAACTCGAGGACTACGTCGACTCGCTCGGCCTCGACGCGTATCTCGTCGGCGGCGCGGTCCGCGACGAGCTGCTGGGCCGTGAGTCGAAGGACGCGGACTTCCTCGTCCCGGGCGTCGACACGGACGGTCTGAAGCGCGCGCTCGCGCCGCACGGACGTGTCGAAGACCTCATCGTCGCCGGACGGCTCGTCGGCGCCCGGTTGTATCCGCGCGCCACGAAGATTCGCCGGCTCGCGCCTGCGGGAATCGAGTTCGCGCCGCCCCGCACGGAAGTGAGCACCGGGCCCGGCCGTCACGATTTCGAGATCGTGGCGGACGAGGCGCTCTCCGTCGAGGAAGACATGCGGCGGCGCGACTTCACCGTCAACGCGATCGCGCGCCGGCTGTCGACCGGCGAGATTGTCGATCCACTGGACGGTCGCAAGGATCTCGAGCGCCGCGTGCTGAGAACGGTGTCGCCGTCGAGCTTCGCGGAAGATCCCTTGCGGCTCGTTCGTGCCCTGCGCTTCGTCTCGCAGCTCGGCTTCGACCTCGACGACTCGACACGTCAGCAGATGCGCGCCGAAGCGAAGGCTGTGCGCCTCGTCTCCGGCGAGCGGATCGGTGGCGGCCTCGCCGCCGACGGGATGGGTGAGCTGTCGAAACTGCTCCTCGGACGCGAGCCGGCTCGCGCGCTCCGGCTCGCGCGCGACACGGGAGTGCTCGTGCAGCTGTTGCCGGAGTTCAAGCGCGCGATCGGCTTCGACCAGGAGAGCCGCTACCACTCGCTCACGGTCGACGAGCACACGTTCGAGGTCGTGCAGGCTGCGGCTGATCAGAAGCGCTCGCTCGCAGTCCGGCTCGCGGCGCTCTTCCACGACCTCGGCAAGCCGCACGTTGCGTGGCGTGGCACGGACGGGCGGCTGCATTACTACGCGAAACCAGGATTCTCCGACAAGAGTCACGAGCAGGTCGGGTGTGAGCTCGCGCAGAGCGCGCTCACGCGTCTCCGCTATCCGAACGCGCTCCGGTCGCGCGTTCTGCGCATCATCCGCCACCACATGTTCCAGCTCGGCAAGGGGGATGCCGTCCGGGCGCGGCGGTTTCTCGCGAAGCACGGCGACGAGGTCGCGTTCGAGCTGATCGACCACAAGGAGGCGGACTACGGAGGCAAACCCGGCGAGGACGGCCAACCGCCGACCGGCGACATCGAGAACCTCCACCGCTTCCGGCAGCTGCTGAAACGGGAGCAGAAGCACCCGCACCGGCTCGCGGATCTCGCTGTCGACGGCAACGATCTGATGGGGCTCGGGTTCAAGCCGGGGCCGGAGCTCGGCCACGTTCTTCGCGAGCTGCTCCACGAGGTGGTTGATGACCCGTCGCGCAACACTCGGGCCGCGCTGCTTCGGCGCGCGCGTGCGAAGCTGCAGACGTGAGTCAAGTCGACCTCTTGGATTGGGCCGCGCCCGGGCCCTATCGCGTTGCGTTCTCGACTCGTGTTGGCGGAGTGAGCGACGCGGAGTTCGCGTCGCTCAACCTCGGCATCCTTACGGAGGATGACCCCGCGCGCGTCGTCGTCAACCGCACGCGTCTGTGCGAGGCGGCGGGCGCCGATCCCGACGGAGCAACGATGGGGTGGCAGCGGCATGGAGGGACGGTGACGCGCGCGCAGCCACGCGGCATCATCACGCCCGGCACGGTGTACGACCACTGCGACGGGCTGTGGAGCGACGAACCGGGCCGCGCGATGCTTTTGCTCACCGCCGACTGCATGCCGATCGCAATCGCTCGCTCCGACGGTATGCGGCCGGCAGTTGAGATCCTCCATGCCGGGTGGCGCGGCCTTCTCGCCGGCATCGTGGCCGCCGGTGTGCGCGCGATCGGTGCGCGCAAGCTCGTAGCCGCGATCGGTCCGAGTATCGGTCCGTGTTGCTACGAGGTCGGCGACGAGGTCGCCGCGCCCTTCCGCCAGGCTTTCGGGGAAGACGTCGTGCACGAGGGCAATAAGCTCGACCTCTGGACGGCGGCCGAGCGCGCGCTGCGCGCTGCAGGAGTCGAGCACGTCGACCGCTTCGATCTGTGCACCGCCTGTAATGGCGACCGGTTCTTCTCGCACCGGCGCGACCATGGGCGTACGGGGCGCCAGGGAGTCATTGCCTACGTCAACTGACGCCCTGCGCGAGCGGTACGAGCGCCTGCAGGGAGAAGTTGGGCCGAACGTCACGATCGTCGTGGCGACGAAGTACGTCGCGATCGACGACATGGCGGCGCTCAGCGATGCGGGCGTGACCGTCGTCGGCGAGAACCGCGCGCAAGATCTCGAAGCGAAACACGCGCGCTATGGCACGGCATTCCGTTGGCATTTCATCGGGCACCTGCAGAGCCGGAAGACGAAGACGGTGAACGCGATTTGCGAGCTCTGCCATTCGCTCGACTCGGAGTCCGCCGCCGCGAAGCTCACGATCCCGGCGCTCGTCGAGGTCAACTTGAGCGGGGAGGTGACGAAGTCCGGGGTTGCGCCGGAGGAGCTGCCGGCGTTTCTCGGCCTCTATCCCGCCGTGCGCGGGCTGATGACGATGCCGCCGTTCGCGTCCGACCCCGAGGCGTCACGGCCCTACTTCAGGCGGCTGCGCGCGCTCGCCGAGGAGCACGGCCTGCCGGACCTCTCCATGGGCACGAGCCAGGACTTCCGCGTCGCAGTCGAGGAGGGGGCGACCTACGTGCGAATCGGGTCGGCGCTCGTCAAGGGATGAGCGAGGGAATCGCCGACGACCGCAGTAACATTCCGCGCAACCATGAGCTTCGCTGACGTCTGGAACAAAACCCTCGTCTACTTCGGCATCGCCGAGGAGGAGGAGTGGGACGAGGACGGCTACCTCACGGATGAGGACCTGCAGCGGGCCTACGCCGAGCGCCCGAACGTACGCCGCCTCGCGCCGCGCCGCCGTCGTGAGGAGTTCGACGACTGGACCGATCCGGAGCCGTCGGCCGCCCGGACGAGCGTGCTCCGCCCGGCTCCTGAGCCCCGCCGGCTCCGCGGCGTCGAGAGCATGCCGAGCGCCTCCGTCAAGGTCCACCTCGTGCTGCCGCGGAGCTTCAACGACGCCCAGCAGATCGCCGACCGGTTCAAGGAAGGCGTGCCGGTGATCCTCAATCTCCAGGGCTCCGATCAGGAGCTGTCGAAGCGCCTGATCGACTTCGGGAGCGGTCTCACGTACGCCCTCGACGGCGGTATGCAGCGCGTCGCCGACAAGGTCTTCCTGCTGACGCCGCGAAACGTCGAAGTGTCCGCGGAAGAGCGTGCACGCATGCTCGAGCGCGGCGGTTTCTTCAACCAGGCCTAGGCAGGACTTCCAGCCAGGAGAAATACCCTCAGCGGCGAAGGGCGCTCCGATGGGCGCCATGGCCAAGCTCACCTTGCTCGGAGACGCGATTGACTCGGCGAACAGCTTCGTCTCGGCGTTCGCGCTTGTCTACACCTTGATCATTTTCGCCCACATCCTGTCGAGCTGGGTGCGGATGCCGTACTCGCCTTGGCTCAACCGGATCCAACGCTTTCTGTACGACGTCACGGAGCCGTACCTGCGGCTGTTCCGGCGCATCCTGCCGTCGATGGGCCCGCTCGATCTCTCGCCGTTCGTGGGCACGATCGTGCTCTGGATCCTCGCCGGGGCGCTCATGCGGATCCTCGACCAGTTCCACTAGAGGGGAGATTGACCGATGGGACTTACTCCAGTTGAGATCAGACACATGACTCCGGGTTCGGGGTTCATGGGCTACAACCGTGCACAGACCGACCGCTTGCTCGAGGACATCGCCGCGAGCTTCGAGGACGTGTGGCGCGAGCGGGCCGACCTCGCGGACAAGGTCGAGCAGCTCGAGTCCGACCTCGTGCGCTTCAAGGAGCTCGAGACGCTGCTGCGCTCGACGCTCATGTCGGCGGAGCGTGCGTCGTCCGAGTTGAAGGAGCAGGCTCGTCGCGAGGCCGACCTGATCCTTGGCGAGGCGCACGCGGAGGCGCGCAAGCTCCAGCGCGACGCGATCGCCGAGAACGAGCGGCTGATCACCGAGTCGCGCAGACTCAGGGCGCTGCTGCGTGCGGCGCTCGAGACGATCGACGACGTGCAGGATGCGGAAGACGCGCCGCCTGCGACAAAGGACGACGGTCAAAACACCTGGCCGGGTGAGCGCGAAGCCGCGTAGACGCCCAGCCGTGTAACGCGACATAGACTGAGCGCATGACCCGCTTGCGGCTGCGCGTGAGTCCCGGTGCCGGCCGCGCTGCGATCGTCGGTCGGTACGGCGAAGCCTGGAAGGTTCGCGTCACCGCGCCGCCCGAGGACGGGCGTGCGAACGACGCGGTGCTCCGACTGCTCGCCGACGTGCTGGCGGTGCCACGCAACGCGCTGACGCTCGTTTCGGGACACAGCGGCCGGGACAAGATCGTTGAGCTCACGGGGGTCGGGCCGGCACTCGCCGAGCGCCGCCTCTCGTCCGCATCCGTCACCGATCGCAGCAGAAAGGACAGGCGCTCATGAGTATCGATGCTGAGCGTTTCCGCACCGAACTGCTGCAGGAGCGCGAGCGCGTGCAGGCCGCAATTGCGAACCTCCGCGAGAGCCACCCTGGCACGCTCGACGACGAGGTCAAAGAGGTGCGGGCGGGAAGCGACAGCCACGTCGGCGATACGGCGACCGCACGGCTGGGCCGCGAGATCGATTACACGCTCGAAGAGAACTCGGAGCAGGTCCTTGCGGAGATCAATGCTGCGCTGAAGCGCATCGAGGACGGAACGTACGGCTTGTGCGCCGTCTGTGACAAGGAGATCGCACCGGAGCGCCTCGAGGCGTACCCCTGGGCCTCGCTCTGCATCGACGATGCTCGGAAGGCCGAGCGCGGGTGAGCGAGCCGGCTCGTCGATTGGACGTTCGTGTCGGCTCGTCGACCGACGCGCTATCACCTGTGTCGTTCGCGGAACGTTCGCTCGCTGCGGGACCGATGCAGTGGGTCGCGCTCGCGGCGATCGCGCTCGCAGCGGTTGCTGCGGACCAGCTGACGAAGCACATCGTCGCAAGTCAGTTGAAGCTCAACGACGGCGTACACGTGCTCGGCCCGTTCTGGATCCACCACGTGCGGAACTCGGGTATCGCGTTCGGATTCTTCTCACAGGCGACGGCGGTCGTGATCGTGCTCACTGGTCTCGCGGTCGCGTGGATGCTCGTGTTCTTCGGGCGCTCCGGTGCCCGCCACCCGGTCTTGCCGGTTGCACTCGGACTCGTGATCGGCGGCAGCACGTCAAACCTGCTCGATCGCGTGCGGCTCGGCTACGTCACCGACTTCCTCGACCTGCGGTGGTGGCCGGCGTTCAACCTCGCCGACAGCTTCATCGTGGTCGGCGTCCTCATCCTGCTCGCGACGCTCGTGCTCGCCGAGCGCGAGCCGCGTCGGTCGCGGCCCGCCCGTGACGCGCCTACGCGTCCCTCCTGAGTCCGCAGGAGAGCGGCTTGACCGCTTCCTGTCTCAGCTGCCCGAGATCGGGTCCCGTGCGGTTGCCGAGCGTCTCCTGAGCGGGGGCGGCGTGCGCGTCGACGGGCGCGCGCGCGCGAAGAGCCACAAACTCGAGGGCGGGGAGGAGCTCGAGTTCGAGCCGCCGGCCCCACGGACGAGCACGCTCGAGCCGCAGGAGATGGATCTCGTCGTTCCCTATGAGGACGAGCACTTGCTCGTCGTCGACAAACCCGCCGGCCTTGTGGTGCATCCAGCGCCGGGACACGCGCGCGGGACGCTCGTGCACGGACTGCTCGCGTACGACGTCGAAGGTGGAGATGAGCCCGAGCGCCCGGGCATCGTGCACCGGCTCGACCGCGACACGTCCGGCCTGCTCGTGGTCGCTCGTTCGCCAGAGGCGCACCGGCGGCTGCAGGAGCTCGTGCAGTCGCGCGAGCTGACGCGGGAGTACGTCGCGCTCGTCGCCGGCCGGCCGCGGTCGCGGCGCGGAACGATCGAGGCTCCGATCGGGCGCGATCGCCACGACGCCCTCCGCCAGTCGCTCGACACCGACACACCGCGCGATGCGGTCACGCATTTCGAGGTTGAAGAGCTCCTACCGCGACACGCGCTGCTGCGCGTCACCCTCGAGACCGGGCGGACGCATCAGATCCGCGTGCATCTCGCCGCCATCGACCTGCCCGTCTCCGGCGACTCCCTGTACGGCCGGCCCGGGGATCTCGGGCTCGAGCGGCAGTTTCTACACGCGGGCCGGCTCGCCTTCGAGCATCCGATGACGGGAGCCGCGATCGAGGTCTCCTCGCCGCTGCCGGCCGACCTCGAAGCCGCTTTGGCGAACGCCCGCTAGACTTTTCCGCATCCCAGTCCCACGACCCGGCGGCAACGCCGAGGGCGCGGGTGCCGGCCTTTGCGGCCGGTGCGCCCCCGAGCCCGCCGGTGCACCACAAATCGAAACCGAAAAGGAGTCAGTCATGGCAGTCGCCTCCATGCGCGAGCTGCTGGAAGCCGGAGTGCACTTCGGCCACCAGACGCGACGCTGGAATCCCAAGATGCGCCGCTTCATCTTCACCGAGCGGTCCGGCATCTACATCATCGATCTGACGCAGACGAGCGAGCGCCTCGATGAGGCCGCGCAGTTCGTCCGCAACCTCGCCGAGCGAAACGGCACCGTCCTCTTCGTCGGCACCAAGAAGCAGGCGCAGGACGCGGTCGAGGGCGAGGCAAAGCGCGTGAACATGCCGTACGTCAATCACCGCTGGCTCGGCGGGCTGCTCACGAACTGGCGGACGATGTCCGACCGGATCGAGCGCCTGCACGAGATGCGGCGGCTCCGCGACGAAGGGCAGATGGACCTGCTTCCGGCGAAGGAGCGCATCTCGATGGCCGGCGAGCTCGAGAAGCTCGAAGCGAACCTCGGCGGCGTCGCCGACATGCGCAAGCAGCCGGACGCCGTCTTCATCATCGACCTCAAGAAGGAGCAGCTCGCGGTACGCGAGGCACGCCGGCTCAACTTGCCGGTCATTGCGCTCGTCGACACGAACTGCGATCCCGACGAGGCCGACTTCGTCGTCCCAGGCAACGACGACGCCATCCGCGCGTGCGCGCTGATCACGCGCGTGATCGCGAACGCGATCGCCGAGGGCCAGCAAAAAGTGTCGGTCAAGGACTTCCAAAAGCAGGAGAACGGCGCGGCGCCCGCCGTCGAGACGGCTCCCGCTTCCGAGAACGCTGCTGCCGAGGACATTGCTTCGGAGGACACTCCTTCGGAGGAGCCCCCAGCGGAAGCGGCCGCCGAGCCGGTCGTTGCAGCACCCGTCGAGGCTGTCCTCACCGAGCCGGGGGCCGGCGCGCCCGAGGAGGAGAGCGCTCCTGTCGTGGCGCCCGAGGTGGAGCAGTAATGGCGGAGATCTCCGCCGCGCTCGTCAAGGAGCTCCGCGACAAGACCGGCGCGGGAATGATGGACTGCAAGCGCGCGCTCCAGGAAACGAACGGCGACATGGAGGCGGCGACCGTCATCCTGCGCGAGAAGGGAATGGCGCAAGTCGCGAAGCGTGCCGGCCGCGCGACGACCGAAGGCAAGGTCGGCCATCGCGTCGCAGAGGACGGCTCCAAGGGCACGATGGTCGCCGTCGGCTGCGAGACCGAGCCCGTTTCGAACAATGAGGAGTTCCTCGCGTACGCGAAGAAGGTGCTCGATACCGTCGAGGCTAAGGGCGTCGGCGCGGAGAGCGAGCTCGACGACGAGCGGGTTGCACTTTCGGTGAAGCTCGGCGAGAACATCGTTGTCGTCGGTGGCGCGCGCTTTGAGGCCGTCAACGGGGCGAAGATCCATGCCTACGCGCACCCGCCCGCGAACAAGTTCGGTTCGCTGTTGCAGATGCGCGGCGGTGACGACGATCTCGGCCGCAAGGTCGCGATGCACATCGTTTCGATGCGCCCGCGCTTCATCGGGCGCGAGGATGTGCCGGAGGAGCTTGTTACGAGCGAGCGCGAGATCTTCGCCAACTCGGACGAGGTGCAGTCGAAGCCGGAGCAGGCGCGCGGGAAGATTGTCGAAGGAATGCTCAACAAGCGGTTCTTCGGGGCGAACGTCCTCGTTGACCAGGAGTGGATCTACGACTCGTCGAAGACGGTCGGCCAGACCCTGAAAGAAGCCGGCGCCGAGGTGCTCGAGTTCGAGCTCTTCGTCCTCGCGGCATGAGCTCCCGGGCCGAGGAGGCTCTTGTGCGCGCGCCGGCCGGCAGCCCGGGTTTCCGGCGCGTGGTCCTGAAACTGTCGGGGGAAGCGTTGATGGGCACGCGCGACCACGGCATCGACGTGGCCGTCGTGCGGCGGCTCGCGGAGGAGATCGTCTCGGTGCACGACTCCGGTATCGGCATCGCAATTGTCGTCGGCGGTGGAAACTTCTACCGCGGGATGGCGGCGGCAGCGGAAGGAATGGAGCGCGCAACCGCGGATTACGCGGGCATGCTGGCGACGCTCTTGAACGCACTCGCGCTGCAGGACGTGCTCGAGCGTCAGGGCGCTTCCACCCGCGTCCAGTCGGCGCTCGAAGTGAGCGAGGTCGCGGAGCCGTACATCCGGCGTAAGGCGATCCGGCACCTCGAGAAGGGCCGCATCGTCATCTTCGCGGCCGGCACGGGCAACCCGTTCTTCACCACCGACACAGCCGCCGCATTGCGCGCGCTCGAGATCGGCGCGGACGCGATCCTGATGGCGAAGCACGGCGTGCGTGGGGTCTACGACGGCGACCCGCGCAAGGATCCGGACGCACGCTTTCTGCCGCACCTCACACACCTCGAGGCGATCGAGCGCGGTCTCAAAGTGATGGACACGACCGCGCTGTCGCTTTGCATGGACAACAGGCTCACGATTCATGTGTTCGAGCTCGCCGACGGCAACATCGCCCGCGTCGTCGCCGGTGAGGACGTCGGCACCGTCATCGAGACCCGGTAGGAGGGCACGGAGGAAATGGCAACCACCGACGACTTGATCGGCAATGCGCAGACGCGGATGGGCAAATCCGTCGAGCACGCGCGCAACGAGTTCAACACGGTGCGCACCGGCCGCGCGTCGGCGTCGCTCCTCGATCGCATCGACATCGACTACTACGGCACGATGACGCCGCTCAAGCAGCTCGCGACGATCGGTGTGCCCGAAGCGCGGATGCTGACCGTCCAGCCGTTCGACCCGAGCTCGATCCGCGCGATCGAGAAGGCAATCCAGGAATCAGACCTCGGACTGACGCCGTCGAATGACGGAAAGATGATCCGGCTGCCGATCCCTCAGCTGACCGAGGAGCGCCGCAAGGAGCTCGTCAAGGTGGTGCGCGGTCTCGCCGAGGAGCATCGTGTCGCCGTCCGGGAGATCCGCCGCGACGCGATGAAGCACCTGAAGGAGCTCGTCGACAAGGCCGAAGTCGGCGCCGACGACGAGCGCCGCGCCGAGGAGCGCGTGCAGAAGCTGACCGACGACCACACGAAGCAGATCGACGAGCTGCTGAAGCACAAAGAAGCCGAGGTCATGGAAGTCTGATGGAGGTCGGGGACGTTTGATGGCTGCCCGGCCGAAGCCCTTGCCGGCCGAAGTGCCCCAGGCTGTCGCGATCGTCATGGACGGCAACGGACGTTGGGCGGCGGCGCACGGCGTGTCCGTCGCAGAAGGGCACCGCGCCGGCTCACGTGCGCTGCGACCTGTCGTCGAGACGGCGATCGACCTGGGCGTCGAGTCGCTCGCCGTGTACGCGTTCTCAACCGAGAACTGGTCGCGCCCCGGCGACGAGGTCGAGGCGCTGATGGAGATCTTCGGTGAGACGATCGACCGTGAGCTCGCCGATCTCGCAAAGGAAGGCGTGCGCACGCGCTTTGTCGGGCGCCGCGACCGTGCGCCGGATTGGCTGCGCACGAAACTCGCCGAGCTCGAAGAAGCGACGGCGACCGAGTCGCGGCTGAACCTCTGGATCGCGTTCGATTACGGCGGCCGCGCCGAGCTCGTCGAGGCGGCGCGGCGCATCGCCGAGAGCGGGGTGGACGTCGACGAGGAGTCGTTCGGCCGTTACCTCTACGCGCCGGATATGCCGGACCCCGACCTCGTTATCCGCACCTCAGGAGAGCTGCGCGTCTCGAACTTCCTGCTGTGGCAGTCGGCATATGCGGAGTTCGCCTTCATCGACACACTCTGGCCGGATTTCGGTCCCGATGAGTTTCGCGCCGCGATCGAGGACTATGCGAGCCGCCGCCGTAGATTCGGCGGCAGATGAGCGGGCTCTTCTCTCGCACTCTGGTCGGAGTGGTCGGCCTTCCGCTCGTGCTCGGCGCGGCGTGGCTCGGCGGCTGGTGGCTGTTCGCGCTCGTGACGGCGGCCGCGATGATCGCGGCGCACGAGTTCGTCACGATGGCGCGACCTCTTCGCCCGCTGACGCCGGCGGTCTATGTCGGCGCCGTGCTCGCCCTCCTCGGGGCGGAGAAGGGCGGTGTCGTCTGGCTGCTGGGCGGGTTCCTTTCCTGCTTCGTTGTCGCGTTCATGCTGACCGCCGTCGCAACGACGCGCGCACCGGCGACGGCCGCCGTCGGCTCCTCGGTGCTCGGTGCCGCCTGGATCGGGATCGGCCTGGGCCATCTCATCCTGCTGCGCGAGCTGAACGACAAGGCGCGCCTGCTCGCGTTCACGGTGTTGCTCACGGTGTTCGCGGCCGACACGTTCGCCTACTTCGGCGGGCGGCTGATCGGACGCCACCGGATGGCACCGACACTCTCGCCGGGGAAGACATGGGAGGGCTTCGCCGTCGGCTCGATCGCCGGGGTGTTCGTCTCGTTCGTCGCGCTCTACAAGGACAGGCATGACTTCCTCAACATCTGGGAGGCTGTCGTCCTCGGCTTCGTCGTCGTGCTTGCCGCGGCGGCCGGCGACCTCTTCGAGTCGATGCTGAAGCGCGACATGCAGGTGAAGGACACAGGTCGCCTGCTGGGCGGGCACGGCGGGGTGCTCGATCGGATCGATGCGCTGCTCTTTGCTTCGGCCGCGGCGTTTTATCTGGTACGGGGCTTTGGCTACCACTAGCGGAGCAGAAAGCGGTGTCAGGCACCCTTTGGGTGTCTGACACCAGGCAGACTGGGCCAATGAAACGGGTTGCCTTATTGGGCGCCACCGGCTCGATCGGGCGCCAGACGATCGAGATCGTTGAGGCGCACCCCGGGCTCGAGCTGTGTGCAGCAGCGAGCGGCTCGTCGTCGCTCGACGACATTGACGCACCGCTCAAGCAGGTCGGCGGCGATCTGACGGAGCTGCTCGAGCGGGCGCAGCCCGACGTCGTCCTGAATGCCGTCGTCGGCTTCGCCGGCATTCACGCAACGCTCTGGGCTCTCGAGCATGGCGTCGACCTTGCACTTGCGAACAAAGAGAGCCTCGTTGCGGCGGGCGACCTCGCACTCGCAGCGCAGGAGCGCGGGGGCGGAGGGATCCTGCCGGTCGACAGCGAGCATTCGGCGCTCTATCAGTGCCTGCAGGGCACATCCCCTGACCAGGTTGCAAGCCTCGTGCTGACGGGTTCTGGCGGCCCGTTCCGCGGCCGAACCCGCGACGAACTGACGAGTGTTGCCCCGGAGGAGGCCCTCGCACATCCAACTTGGAGCATGGGCCCGAAGATCACAGTGGACTCCTCCACGCTCGCGAACAAAGGGCTCGAGCTGATCGAAGCGCATTTCCTCTTTGGCCTCCCTTATGCGCAGATCGAAGTCGTGATCCAACCGACCTCGATCGTGCACTCGCTCGTGCGCTTCCGCGACGGCGCCGCGCTCGCACACGTCGGCTACCCCGACATGCGTGTCCCCATCTCGTACGCGCTCACGTTCCCGGAGCGTGCGCCAACCCCGGTTCCGCCGCTCGACTTCACCTCTTTGACCCTTCAGTTCGAGGCCCCGGATGTCGAGACGTTCCCCATGCTGCGGCTCGCGCGGGAGGCAGGGGAGAGAGGTGGGACGGCGCCGTGTGTGTTCAACGCCGCCAACGAGGTCGCCGTCGCAGCCTTCCTCGAGGGTCGGCTGCCGTTTCTCGCGATCGCCGACGTCGTCGCGGAGGCGCTCGCACGCACGGAAGACGCGCACGCACGCGATCTCGACGATCTGCTCGAGGCCGATCGCAGCGCACGCGCGCTCGCGGATGAAAGACTGGCCGTCGCATGACCTGGCTCGTTGTCGCGGTCGGCCTCCTCCTCCTCGTCTTCCTTCACGAGCTCGGACACTTCAGCGTTGCGCTCGCGGTCGGTAACCGCCCGCGTGGCTTCTACGTCGGCTTCGGACCGATGCTCGCGAGCTTCAAGCGGAACGGAATCGAGTATGGGTTCCGGCTCATTCCTGCAGGCGGGTACGTTCGTCTCCCGGGCATGCATCGTCCGGCTGCGCGGGACATCGAGGCGTTCATGGGCCCCGCACTACGCGAGGACCCTGGTCTTGCCGCCTCCGTGCAGCGCGTACGTCGCGCGCTCGAGACTGAGGACTTCGCAGGCGCGCACGCTGCGTACCCTGAACTGCGAGACGAGGTCGAGGCCGCGCAGCTGAGTCCGGCGGCGCGCCGTTCGGCGAACCGCGCATTGCGCGACGTCGAAGAGGGGACGAGCGTGGACGCGTACTGGCGCCAACGCACGTGGAAGCGCATCGCCGTCATCGCGGCGGGACCGGCGATGAACATCCTCGTCGCGTTCATCATCTTCGTGATCGTCTACGCGACCGGCGCACCGTCGAACCGCGCGAGTACGAAGGTGGGCCAGGTCGAGAGCAATACTCCCGCGGCCGCAGCGGGGCTGCAGGTCGGCGACCGCGTCGTCGCCGTCAACGGACACGCCGCAACGACGTTCGAACGCGTGTCGACGCTCATCCGCTCGAGCCACGGCCGCCAGATCACGGTCACGGTCGATCGCGGTGGACAGATCGTGAAGCTCGGCCCACGCAAGACCGAGAAGGTCGGCGGGCGGTGGGTCTTCGGCTTTGTGCCCGCGGCCCAGCTCGTGTCGTACCCGCTCGGCAAGAGCACGCGCCTCGCAGCGGACGACTGCTGGCACGTCGTCACCGGCACCGTGAAGGCATTCGGCGCGCTGTTCCACGCAAAGGAACGCGGCCAGCTCACGAGCACCGTCGGGATCGTCCGCATCTCTGCCCAGGCGCTCCGCGTCGACTTCAACTACTACCTGCAGATCGTCGGCTTCGTAAGCATGTCCCTCGCGCTGCTGAACCTGCTGCCCTTCCTGCCGCTCGACGGCGGCCACATCCTGTTCTCCCTGATCGAGGCGGTGCGCCGGCGTGCGCTCGCCCGGGAGGTCTACGAGCGGGTCTCCGTCGTCGGCTTTGCTCTGATAATCCTGATCTGGATCATTGCCCTCTCGAACGACTTGGGCGGCAAGCACCCGGGTTAGAGGCCCTAAACTGGCTCGCAGTGGCCAGCGAACGCCAGATTCGGGTCGGAGGCGTCACGATCGGCGGCGGAGCCCCCGTCGTCGTGCAGTCGATGACGCTCACAAAGACCCACGACGTCGAGGCGACGACCGGCCAGATCGCTGCGCTCGCGTCCGCCGGCTGCGAGATCGTGCGGGTCGCCGTTCCGAAGCTCGAGGACGCGGAGGCGCTGCCGCGTATCGTGCGGCTCTCGCCGCTCCCGGTGATCGCGGACATCCACTTCAACGCGAGCCTCGCACTGAAAGCGATCGAGGCCGGCGTCGCGGCCGTCCGCATCAACCCCGGCAACATCGGCGGGCCCGACAAGGTCGCCTTGGTCGTCCGTGCCGCGAAGAAGGCCGGCGTCCCGATGCGCATCGGCGCGAACTCCGGCTCGCTGCCGAAGCATCTCTACGAGCTTGCGCAGCAGGATCAGGCCGAGGCGCTGGTCGAGGCCGCGCTTGAAGAGGTGCGGCTGCTCGAGAGCCTTGACTTCCACGACTTCAAGATCTCGGTCAAGTCGAGCCACGTCCCGACGATGATCCGCGCGTACCGACGGCTTGCCGAGCGCGTCTCCTACCCGCTGCACCTCGGCGTCACGGAGGCGGGCACCCCGTTCTCGGGGTCGATCAAGTCCGCGGTTGGGATGGGAGCTCTGCTCGTCGACGGGATCGGCGACACGATCCGCGTCTCTCTCACCGCCGACCCGGTCGAAGAGGTGAAGACGGCGTTCGAGATTCTCAAGGCGCTCGGATTGCGCGAACGAGGCCCGGTGATGATCGCCTGCCCGAGCTGCGGCCGCGACAACGTCGGCGTGCAGACGCTCGCCGAAAAGGTCGAAGCACGTCTCGCCGGCTATCCCCAGCACTTCGAGGTCGCAGTGCTCGGCTGCGCCGTCAACGGCCCGGGCGAGGCGGGAGACGCAGATTTCGGTATCGCCGGCGGTCGCGACGTGGGCTTCGTTTATGCACACGGCCGCGTCCTGAAGAAGGTCAGCTCCGACATCCTCATCGACGAGTTGTTCTTCGAGATCGACAAGTGGATCACCGCCGGGATGCAGCGCCCGAAGCGGCTCAAGATGGCGAAGCCGGCGGCCTTGGCGATGGCCGAGGCGTCGCTGATACCGCTCGAGTAGCCTGCCCGGACAACGTCGATGATCAACCGGGCATCACAGCTCTTCCTGCCGACGCTGCGCGACGATCCCGCCGATGCGGAGGCGACGTCGCACAAGCTGCTCGTGCGCGGCGGCTTCGTTCGTCAGGTCAGCGCGGGGCTGTGGACGTTCCTCCCGCTCGGCTGGCGTGTCCATCGCAAGGTCGAGCGGATCATCCGTGAAGAGATGGACGCGATCGGCTCGCAGGAGATGTTCGCGCCGGTTCTGACGCCCGCCGAGCTCTGGGAGAAAACGGGTCGGCACGGGATCCCCGAGCTCTTCAAGCTGAAGGACCGCAGCGGCCGCGACTTCATCCTCCCGCTCTCGCACGAGGAGACGTTCACGTTTCACGCGGCGGAGCTACAGAGTTACAAGCAACTCCCGCAGCTCTGGTACCACATGCAGACGAAAGATCGCGACGAGCCGCGGCCGAGCGGCGGTCTGATCCGCGTGCGCGAGTTCATCATGAAGGACTCGTACTCGTTCGACATCGACGAGGCCGGGCTCGACAAGAGCTTCGAGCTCAACCGCGAGGCGTACGTCCGGATCTTCGAGCGTTGCGGCGTCGAGACGTTCGCCGTGCAGGCGGAGTCCGGGATCATGGGCGGCAATGAGTCGCGCGACTTCCTCGCACCGTCTGGTTCCGGAGGAAACACGCTCGTCACGTGCGAGAACGGCGACTACGCGGCCGACCTCGAGATTGCGCACGGGGTTCCGCGTGCGCCCGACTTTCCGCCGCCGCTAGATGCACCGGAAGAGATCGAGACGCCCGGTGTCACGACGATCGAAGCGCTCGCCGCGCTGCTGTCGGTCGACGAGGCGGCGACCTCGAAGGCGATGCCACACACAAAGAGTGACGGCACCGTTGTCCTCGCGCTCGTGCGGGGCGACGACCGGCTCGAGGAGGCCAAGCTGCTCGCGGCCGTAGGCGCGGACGTGCGCCCCTCGACCGAGGACGAGATCCGCGGGGCTTTCGGCGCGGACCCGGGCTCGCTCGGCCCGGTCGGGTTCAAGGGTGAGGTGATAGCCGACGAGACGCTCCGAGACGGCCAGTTCGTCGCAGGTGCGAACCGGACGGACTGGCATCTGAAAGGTGTCGAGCAGGGTCGCGACTTCGAGGCGCGGTTCGTAGACTTGCGCGTCCCGAAGGAAGGTGACCGGTGCCCGAATTGCGGCGGGGCGCTCCAGTTCCAGACGGCGATCGAGGTCGGCCACATCTTCAAGCTCGGCACGAAGTACTCGGAGCCGCTCGGGGCGCGAGTCCTCGACGAGGACGGGAACGAGCGACCGATCGTGATGGGGTCGTACGGCATCGGCCCCGGTCGCATCATGGCGGCGGCCGTCGAGCAGCATCACGACGAGAACGGGATCATCTGGCCGCGCGAGCTTGCGCCGTACGACGCGCACGTCGTCGCGCTCCCCGGAGCAGAGGCGATCGCGGAGCAGGCGGCGGAGGTACTTTCGGCCGCGGGCTACGACGTGCTGCTCGACGACCGCGATGCGCGCGCGGGCGAGAAGTTCGCCGATGCCGACCTGATCGGCTGCCCGATCCGGATTACCGCAGGGAAGAAGAGCCTCGAGGACGGCAAGGTCGACTTCAAGGATCGCGCGACCGGCGAAGAGTCGCGGTTAGACGTTGCCGACTTGGGCAAGGAGCAGTAGGGATGGCGAGACGGCGGCGGTTCAGCGAGGAGCCTTTCGGCTCGACGATCGAGACCTTGATGGCGGAGTCCGGAGTGACCTACCGGGAGCTCGGCGTCCGGACGGGGCTCTCCGCCGGCTACCTGAACCATCTCGTGCACGGCAACCGGCCCGTGCCGTCCAACGACGTCGTACGCACGCTCGCCGAGGGGCTCGGCGTCGAGCCGGAGCACTTCCGCGAGTTCCGGCTTCGCGTGATCACCGACCGCCTCGAAGCGATGCCGGAACTGATCGACCGGTTGTACAAGCGCCTCGGCTAGTAGGATCTCGCGCAGCATCGAGCGGGAGGTTCATGGATGGCCGCAGTCACCTTCGACGGGATCACGAAGACGTATCCCGACGGCACGACCGCAGTGAACGATCTCGACCTCGAGATCGCGGACGGCGAGTTCATGGTCCTCGTCGGGCCATCGGGCTGCGGTAAGACGACAGCACTGCGCATGGTCGCGGGGCTCGAGGACATCTCGCGCGGCGTGCTGAAGATCGGCGACCGGACAGTGAACCACGTTCCGTCGCGGGACCGCGACATCGCGATGGTGTTCCAAAGCTATGCGCTCTATCCGCATCTTTCGGTCTACGACAACATCGCTTTCGGGCTGAGGATCAAGAAGGTGCCGAAGGAGGAGATCGAGAAACGCGTCAGTGAGGCAGCGCGGATTCTCGACCTGGAGCCGTACCTCAAGCGGAAGCCGCGAGCGCTCTCCGGCGGGCAGCGGCAGCGGGTCGCGATGGGCCGCGCGATCGTGCGTGAGCCCTCGGCGTTTCTGATGGACGAGCCGCTCTCGAATCTTGACGCGAAGCTGCGCGTGCAGATGCGCGCCGAGATTGCGGGCCTGCAGCGCACGCTCGGCGTCACGACGATCTACGTCACGCATGACCAGGTCGAGGCGATGACGATGGGTGACCGCGTCGCGGTCATGCGCAAGGGAGAGCTGCAGCAGGTCGCCGACCCGCAAACGCTCTACGACCGCCCGCTCAACCTCTTCGTCGGCGGCTTCATCGGCAGCCCGGCGATGAACATGCTCGAGGCGACCCTCGAACGCCAGAACGGCGGCCTGGCCGCGAAGCTCGGCTCGCAGTCGATCGCGCTCGATGATGCGACCCTCGACGCGCATCCGGCGCTCCGCAACTTCGAGGGAAAGTCGGTCGTGCTCGGCATCCGGCCGGAAGACCTCGAGGACGTCGCGCTCGCCGGCGACATGCCAGACGGTCGGCGGCTGAAGGGGAAGGTGGAGCTGACCGAGGCACTCGGCTCGGAGATCATGGTGCACTTCGCGGTCGACGCGAAGCACGCCATCACCGACGAGGTGCGCGAGCTCGCCGAGGACGTCGGCGACGATCGCGTCGCTCAACCCGACCACGCCGCCGCGACCGCGACGCTCGTCGGCCGCTTCGGCGCGCGTTCGCGCGTGCGCGGTGGCGTAGATGTCGAAGTTGCGGTCGACACGCGCGCTCTGCATTTCTTCGACCCGGACACGGGTCTCGGTATCTACGAGGGACAATCGACGAAAGGAGCCGCATCGTGAGAAACCGCTGGGTACGTGGCGCCGTGATCACGGCGCTTGCCGCGGCGGTGGCCGCGCTGGCCGCCGGCTGGAGCGGTCACCAGAATGGAGTGGCGGGTACGCTCAAGACGACCGCCTCGAACGCAAGCATCAAGGGCACGATCGCGTTCGACGGCATCTGGACGTCGTCGTCCGGTCAAAAGCAGTTCCAAGACGTGATCAACGCCTTCAACAAGATCTATCCGAATGTGAAGGTCAACTACAAACCGGTCGGTGACAGCCTGCCAACGGTGCTCGCTACCGCCGTCGCCGGCGGTCATCCACCCGACATGGCTGACATCGCGCAGCCGGGGACGGTGAAGCAGTTCGCCACCCAAGGCCAGCTCAAGCCGATCACGTACGCAACGTCCACGATCAACAAGAACTTCGCACCGGCGTGGCGGAAGCTCGGCACATTCAGCGGGAAGCTGTACGCGCTCGTCTTCAAGGCGGCGAACAAATCGCTCGTCTGGTACAACGTTCCGGCGTTCAATACCGCCGGCGTGAAGCCGCCGACGACGTGGACTCAGCTGCTCAAGGACGCGAAGACGATCAAGGCGTCGGGCACGCCTGCATACTCGATCGGCGGTTCGGACGGCTGGACCCTGACCGACCTGTTCGAGAATATCTACCTGCGCACGTTCGGGCCGGCGAAGTACGAGGCCCTGTCGGCGCACACGATCAAGTGGACCGACCCGTCGGTTGCCACGGCGCTGAAGACGATGGGGCAAGTCCTCGGCGACACCGCCAACATCGCCGGCGGCACTTCGGGGGCGCTCCAGTACGGCTTCAACGAATCCGTCACGAACGCGTTCGCGACACCGCCGAAGGCGGCGATGGTGTTCGAGGCCGACTTCGTCGGCGGCGTCATCCTGTCCTCGACGAAGGCGAAGGCGAAAACCGGCTTCAACGTCTTCAAGTTCCCGACGATCAACAACGGGTCCGGGGCGAACGGCGCCGAGATCGCAGGAGACCTCTTCGTCACCTTCCGCGACAACCCGGCGATCGAGGCGTTCGTGAAGTACCTCGCCACCGCACCGGCCGCAGAGGTGTGGGCGAAGCAGGGTGGCTTCGGCACCGGCAACAAGAACGTGCCGGCGAGCATCTACCCGGACGCGATCACGAGGGCGAGCGAAGCCCCGATCCAGACGGCCAAGTCCGTTGTGTTCGACATGTCCGACGAGCAGCCGCCGTCGTTCGGCGGTACTGCCGGCCAGGGCGAATGGGGTCTGTTCCAGCAGTTCCTCCGGAACCCCAAGAACATCAGCGGCATCCAGAAGCAGCTCGAATCAGCCGCAGTGGCGGCGTACAAGAAGGGCAAGTAACGCAGTGAGCGTAGGCTCGACGGAGCTCACACATATCGGAGGGCGCCGGCTTTGCCGGCGCCCGAAGCGAGCATGAGTGCCGGAGGGATAACGGCGGAGCCGCCCGTGGTGGCGGCTCCGCCGCCCTCCGCCGAGTCAGGACGGCTCGGGCGGTACCTCACGGCCGCGCTGTTCCTCGGGCCGGTCGTCCTCATGCTCGGCGTGTGGATGGTCTATCCGGCCGTCTACACGATCATCCGCAGCTTCTTCGGACAGCACGGCTTCCTCGGCACCTGGGTCGGCTTCGACAACTACAAGACCCTCTTCACCACGTCAACGCTGACGACGGCGATCAAGAACAACGCCATCTGGGTCGCCGTCGTCCCGGCGCTCGTCACGGCGATCGGGCTCATCTTCGCCGTGCTCACCGAACGCATTCGCTGGGCGGTCGCGTTCAAGACCGTCGTCTTCCTGCCGATGGCGATCTCCGCCTTTGCCACCGGCGTGACGTGGCGGCTCATGTACCAGCAAGACCCGAACCTCGGCGCGATCAACGCGCTCAGCAAATCGGTCGCCGGCGTCTTCAGCCCGCCCGGCGTGCTCTCCTCGGCGTCACCCTCGATTCCTACGCTTCAGTCGACGTCGTCCGGCGCGCTCGTCCTGAAGACGCCGGTGCATCCCGGAGGTATCGCCCTGCTCGGCCTCACCGGGATCGCCCCCGACCAGGTGCCGAAGGGCGCGGCGCAGGCGGTGCGTCCCGCGCCGAAGCAGGGCGACATCGTCGGCACCGTCTGGCGCGACTTCAAGCCCGGCNNCCGGCGGCGGCAAGCCGGGCGTCGTGGAGAAGGGCGAGCTCGGATTGCCGGGGGTGAGCGTCGAGTTGCGCAATGCGGCCGGCAAGACCGTCGAGTCGTCGAAGACGAAAGCGGACGGAACGTTCGACTTCTCGAACGTTCCAGCAGGCACGTACAACGCAGCGATCGGCGCGAGCACGTTCGCGAAACCGTTCGGCGGCTTCGGCTGGCTCGGGCCGAAGCTGATCACCCCCTCACTCATAATCGCGTACATGTGGATCTGGGCGGGCTTTGCGATGGTGGTGATCGGCGCAGGCCTCGCGTCCATGCCGCGTGACGTCCTCGAGGCCGCCCGCACCGACGGTGGGTCCGAGTGGCAGGTCTTCCGGCGCGTCACCGTGCCGCTCCTCGCGCCGGTGCTGAGCGTCGTCTTCATCACGATGATCATCAACGTGCTCAAGGTCTTCGACATCGTGTACGCGCTCGCCCCGCAGTCGACGCAGGCGAATGCGAACGTGATCGCGCTCGCGATGTACTACACCGCCTTCCAGGGAGGGGGGAACTTCGGCGTTGGCTCCGCGATCGCCGTCTTCCTCTTCCTCCTCGTGATCCCGGTGCTCGCCTTGAACATCCGACGCTTCAAGCGAGACGTCTGATGGCTGCCGCCGCCGCCACTGCTGTAGTAGTGCCCGATCCGCGCGACACCGTCGCGGCGAAGGTCCTGCGGGCCGTCGCCAAGACGCCTCTGAATCTTTTGCTCGTCGTCCTGGGCGCGCTCTGGATCGTGCCGACGGTCGGGCTCTTCCTGACCTCGATCCTGCCCGTGTCCGCGCTCGCCTCGAAAGGCTGGTGGCAGTTCTTCTCCAAACCGAGCCTCGCCACGTGGTCGAACTACGACGCGCTGTTTCACAACAGCGGACTCGTCTCGGCCCTGGAGACGACCGCGTACATCTCCGTCGGGAATACGGTGCTCGTGGTCGTACTGGGCGCGATGGCCGGCTACGCGTTCGCTTGGCTCGACTTCCCGGGCCGCGACTGGGCGTTCATCGGCGTGATCGCATTGCTCGTCGTGCCCCTGCAGATGGCGTTGATTCCGATGTTCAGGCTCTACGACAAGCTGCATCTCTACGGAACGTGGGAGGGGATCGCACTCTTCCACGTCGCGTTCGGCCTGCCGTTCGCGGTTTTCCTGCTGCGCAACTTCTTCGTCGGACTCCCAAAGGACATCCTCGAGTCGGCGCGCATCGACGGTGCAAGCGAGATCGTGATCTTCGTGCGGCTGATCCTGCCGCTCGGTCTGCCCGCAATTGCGTCACTTGCGATCTTCCAGTTCCTCTGGACGTGGAACGACCTGCTCGTCGCACTGACGTTCGGCGGGAACGTGCAACCGATCACCGTCTGGATCGCAGGCCAGCTGCGTGACTTCGGCACGAGCATCGACATCATCGCGCCGGCGTCCTTCATCTCGCTCATCGTGCCGCTGTGCGTCTTCTTCGCGTTCCAGCGCTACTTCGTGCAGGGGCTGCTCGCGGGCTCCGTGAAGTGAACGTCGCGGTCGTCGGCTCCGGGCTGGCCGGCTTCACTGCGTACCAGACCCTGCGTCGCGGCGGGCTCTCACCGGAAGAGATCGAGGTCTTCGGAACGGACGACGACCCGGCGGCCGCCTGGCGGCGGTGCGCCGAGGCGATCCACCAACGTGAGATGCGCTCCGAGAGTGACGGGCACTGCCTCGCGACGTCGTGGCCGGGCCTCGCTGTGCGGGCCGCCTGGCGACGGCGCTCCGCGAAGCCCCTCATTGGATCGCTCTTCGACCGCTACCACCCGAGCGTCGAGGACTTCCTCGCGCACGTCGAGGAGCTCCGCGAGCGCAGCGGCTGGCAGAGGAGCGTGCGCAAGGCCCGGGTCGCGCGCGTACGCGCCGTCGCCGGCGGCTTCGAGCTCGACGGGCACGGCGTCTTCCGGCACGTGCTGCTCGCGCCCGGCCATCCGGGCTTGAACATTCCGCAGGAGCTGCGTGACGACCCGCGTGTCGTCCACTCGTACGAGCCGCACGCCTATGAGTCGAGCGTCACCGTGGTGGGGGCGGGGCTTGCCGCCGCGACGGAGTGGCTGAATGCGCTCGATGCGGGCGCCGAAGTCGTGTCGGTCCGCCGGCGCGAGCCGTTGCGCCGGCCGCTCAATGTCCCGCGCGAGTACTTCTCGGAACGGGGCCTTGCACAGCTTCGACGGCTCGGACCGGAGGAACGAACCGCCCGGCTGCACGTGCTGCTCGCGCCGTCGTATCCGCCTGGGCCACAGTTCGACGAGCCGCTCGCGCGGGCGACAGCAGAGGGGCGCTTCCGCGCCGAGGCTGCAGTCAACGGCAGCCGCCAGGTGATCTGCGCGACGGGTTTCCTGCGGGGCTTCCGCGCCGATCCGCTGCTCGCAGCGCTCGTCGACGAGCATGGGCTCGCAACCGCCGCCGAGTGGATCGTCCTCGACCCTGATGCGATGGTGCCTGCGCTGACCGACGAGACGCGGACGCTCGCGCTCGCCGGAGTTCCCGCGCAGTGGGCCTTTCCTGCCGCCGACACGCTCGTCGGCGCGAAATATGCCGCGCATGCATTCCTGCGAAAGGTCAAGGCGTGTCGTACACCCTGAGAGGGCGAATCGAGTCGCGCCTCACCGCGTTGCTGCCGGTCGTCGTGGCCGCCTGCGTGCTTGCCCTGGCCGAGCATCGCTGGTGGCCGGTCGAGGCGGTGGGACTGATGATCGGGATCGGCCTCACGCTCGACCTTCAGCTCTATCACCGGCTGCTGCCGTATCAGCCGGGCTGGGTTGCACTGCCGCTCGGCGTCGCCGAGCTCGGCGCGCTGCTCGGCCTGATGCGCCTCGCGGGAGTCGCGGCTCCGCTCGGGCAGGCAATCGCGCTCTATGCCGGCGGCTGGCTCGTCGCCCAACTCCTCGCACATGTCGGCTTCCCGCTCCTGCGGCTCGGCTATGCGGAGGACGCCGGACAGCTCGGCCGCCTCGGCGTGTTCTCGGTGCTCGCGGTTGCCGTCGCGCTCGCCGCAGCCGGTGCAACCGCGTACGCGGAGCTGCCGCCGGTCGTCCACCTCGCTGCCGGCGTGCTTCAGGGCCCGCTCGTGATCACCCGGCGCGAAGTGCTCGTCGGCGCGCCGGGCGCCGTCGTTCGTGGCGGCATCGTCGTCCGGGCGAACGGCGTCACGATCAAGAACGTCTCGGTCGTCGGGGGCGAGAACGGGATCACGGTGGACGGGTTCCGCAACACGACGCTCGACGGTGTTTCCGTCTCGGGGGCGAAGCTGGACGGGATCCATGTGCGAAGCGCGTCGATTCGCATCCACAACTGCTCGGTCGACATGCTCGGCAACGAGTTCGGTCAGGGAATCGATATCTCGTACACGATGGGCGACGGCATGAGCATGGTCGACGGCTGCAACGTCGTCGGCGGCATGGAAGGGATCGTCACCCACGTGTCGATGAGCGAGCTTGCAGACAACACGGTCAGCCGGACCCAGATGCACGGAATCTCGATGACGGAGATGTCGATGGGCACGATCGCCCATAACGAGGTACGCGGCGCGCTCGGCGTTGGCATCTACTGCAATGACCGCTCGATGTGCATGGTCGAGCGGAACACCGTCGTCGATACGAAGTCGGACAGCGCCGGGGGCGATCAGTCCCGGCGCGGCTTCGGCGTGCTCGCGAGCTTCGGGTCCGAGGCCGATCTGCGCGGAAACGAGTTGAAATCGAACCCCGTGCCGATGGGCTCCGTCACGAACTCGCAGATCCGCGCGACGCACTGACACGTGGAGCGGCCGCCACGCGGCGACCGGCTACTTGACGGTGAAGCGGCCGAACATGAACGACTCATGCGACGGGCAGTAGAACTTGTAGCTCCCCGCCTTCAACTTCAGCGTGACCGTCTTCGTGCCGATGAACGGCACCGGGCTGATGTCCCTGGCGAAACCGTGCGGCCCGTCGAGCGACCAACCGTGCGCGCTCGCCTTGTCGTGGATCACGATCTTGTACGTGCCGGCCTTCAGGCTTTTCACGGCTTTGCCGTTCAGCTTCAGACTGATCGTGTACGCGGGACCGTCTGTCCCGATGAGAGTCGGTGTCGCCGACCGCGTGGCCGAAGCGCCGGCAACGAGAACAGCTGAGGTTGCGATCACCACGAACAGCAGAATCGGGTATTTCCGCATCAATACGCTCCTTCGAATGAGGACTCGCCGGGAGACACTACGAGACCTGCGCTGCGTTGGATTCGCCGGAGCACTGGTCGAGGGGCTTCGACCGGCGAATCCGTAGTTGTCCCCGATGCCGCCCCGCATGCGTAGACGGATGATCGCGTCCAGATAGGAGGCGTGACGTATGACCGAGATGCGCGTCGTCGTGGCAGGCGCAGGTGTGGCGGGACTTGAAACGGCGCTTGCGCTGCGGGCCCTCGCCGACGGCCTGGTCTCGGTCCAGCTCGTGGCGCCCGAGACCGAGTTCACCTATCGCCCGCTTGCCGTGGCCGAGCCATTTCGCGTCGGCGAGATGCGCCGCTTCCCCCTCGAGCGGCTCGTGCGCGCCGCCGGTGCGGAGCTCCGGCGCGGTGCCGTGGCCGCGGTCGATGCCGACCGGAAGACAGTCAGGCTCGAGGACGGCGTAGAGCTCGCCTACGATGCTCTGGTGCTCGCGCTCGGCGGACGGCCGCGGGCCGTGATTCCGGGCGCGCTGACTTTCAGCGGCCCAGAGGACCGCTCCGCGATCGCTGCTCTCCTCGAGCGGGCGACCGCGGGTGAGGTTCGCCGGATCGCGTTCGTGCTACCGCGAGGCGCCGCCTGGCCGCTGCCGCTGTACGAGCTGGCACTCCTGACCTCCGAATATCTGGTAAGCCGGATGACACGCGGCGTAGAGCTCATCCTCGCGACGCCGGAAGAGCGTCCGCTCGCATTGTTCGGACCGGCCGCGAGCGACGCGATCTCGCACCTCCTCGTCCTCCGCGGCATCCGCTTCATGCAGGGCGAGCACGTCGACGCGGATGCGATCGTCGCGCTGCCCATGCTCGAGGGTCTGCCGCTCGAAGGCGTCCCGCAGGACGACCATGGCTTCGTTCCCTCCGACGAGTTCGGCTGGGTGCTCGGGCTGACCGATGTCTACGCGGCCGGCGACCTGACCCAATTCCCGATCAAGCAGGGCGGGATCGCAACCCAGCAGGCGGACGCCGTCGCAAGCTCGATCGCCGCGGACGCCGGTGCGCAGATCCGGCCTGCTGGTTTCGAGCCGGTGCTGCGCGGCCTCCTTCTCACCGGCATGACGCCGCGTTTTCTTCGCTCTGGACGAGGAGCCAGTCCGTCGCTCGTCGACACGCAGCCGCTGTGGTGGCCGCCGGCCAAGATCGTCGGCCGCTACCTGACCCCCTTTCTTGCGGAGCACCTAGGGCTGTCGCGCGAATCGATGCGCCCCGCGGGAACGGACGCGGTGCCGGTAAACATCGCGCTCGACACGCGCGACCACGCAGCCTGGTCGTCGGTCTGACGCCGGCGCCGTCCGCGATCGGCTTCGGCCTCGCGATCTCTGCAACCCCGCTACGATCGGCCGCACGGGGCGTGGCGCAGCCTGGTTAGCGCGCTAGTCTGGGGGACTAGAGGTCCCGAGTTCGAATCTCGGCGCCCCGATGAGAAAGCCCCTCTATGCGGGGGCTTTTCTTTTTGCGGATCGTGCGGGTTGCAGGCGCGTACTACGGCAGTAGTACCGATACCAAGTTTTAGACCGCCCAAAGGAGTTTCAATCCGCCCGGTCGTGTACCGTCGCTCAAGCAGGTGGCTTGGCAGGCCGATAAAGGATCGGGCTGGGCAGTGTCAAAATGTCAGGAATCGGCTACAGTAAGGGCAGCCATGCTTGAGCAGATCGGCCCTCAGGAGTATGAAGTGACGCATCTCGTTTTGGACGAGAAGCAGTCCCATGCCCTTGAAACGCTTATGCGCGAGCCTGATGCAGCCGCGGTACGTCGCCTCAATGAGGCCGTAGAGCGCGCAGAAAAGCGTGTCTCCGAACGTCCGCTGCGAGAACTACTCACAGCTCGTTGACGCTCACAATCGCGCTGCTCAACCACGAGCAGCGCGACGAGGTAATAGCCGAGACCGAGGGATTCACGTGCCGCGGCGCTCGGCATACCAAAGATCCCACGGTAGAGACCGGCGACAACTATCTCAAGGGAGGCTTTTGGGCTGATCTTGACGAGGCGGGCATCACTCGAACATGGGTCGCCATCTTGGACGGTCGGATTGTTGGCTACATCGCCCTCGCAGCCGACGCTGTGACGCTTACAAAAGGGGAACGCCGAGAGGCCGAGCTAGAAGGCGTTCAGTTCTCACGTTACGGCTGCACCCAAATCGCCATGGTCGCCGTTCTTGCCGATTGTCAGGCACAGCCGGACCTGCATATCGGTCGGGCGCTCATCGAACACGCGATGCTCGTTGGCAGGCGCAGTGGCTCGGACATTGGTGCCCGGTTTCTAGCCGCTGATGTGAATCCTCCGGCTCAAGGGTTCTATGAGCGGTGCGGGTTCACTAACCTCGGTGCGGAGGCGCATGAGAAGGCAAGGGCGCGGGGTTTGCTCCCAATGGTGCTCGATCTTCACCCACGTCTTTAAGAGGTGTTCGAAACTTTCGACAAAGGGCTGGTCCAGGTGACTGTCTTTTATCACCTGGACCACTGACGCCTCTTCAGTCGGACTCGCTGATGAGTGCGAGATTTTGAAACAGGCGCATTATCGTCTGATGGCTGACGCCAACCTCAGCGCCAATCTTGCGGTACGACCATCCGGCCGCGCGTAAGTCGACGAGTCGCTTGGACGGAATGCGAAAATCGCGGTTCGCCGTTGCAGGATAGGTCTTACCATCGGCCGCATTGCGACGGGGGAGCGGCTTCTCGCCAAATTCCTCTGTAACGACGCGGCGTCTGCCTGTTGGGCCGATGACAACTCGACGCCCAATCCGCGGCTCGCTCATCAAAGCCACGGTAGCCATCATGCGAGTCCTGCGAATGTGAAGGCTCCGTCTAGGCCCGCAATCGCCAACTTACCGGCGGCGGGCTCGAAGTGGCCGTACGCCTTGTCCGTGATGTCAGTGCTGGCGTGGCCCATGTGACGGCTAACCAGGAAGAGCGCGTTGCCCTGCTCAAGGGCCTTCTTGGCGAAGGAGTGCCTGAACGAGTGAAACACCCGAAGCTCTCCCGTTGGCCCCACGCGGGGGATTCCCGCTTTCTCCATGATGGTGTAGAGCGTCCGGCGGGGCATGTCCGGCGAGAGGTATCCACTCTTCGTCGCGCCGGGGAAGACCAACTTGTCGTCGGCGGGGCTCCCTAGTTCGCCGAACCATGCGCCGAGCAGGTCCACAGTGTCGGTCGTGATGCGAATGTCACGCTTCTCGTGCGACTTCGGGCGTTTGACCTTGCCGTCCGTGTACGACCACCGGATATGCAGCGTCGAGGAGAGGGTCTCGACATCGCCCCATGTAAGCGCGCTCAACTCGCCGAGCCTCATTCCCGTGCCTAGGGCGACGAGGAAGAGCACCCGGTAGAGGCCATGCTCCATCTTGGCGAACAGCAAGTCGAGTTCGTCGTTCTCGAAGTAGGCCGATTCGCGCTTGTGCGCGCGCGGCCTTTCCCCCTCGGGCAGTAGGCGAACGGGGTTTCGCGCGGCGTAACCGGCGACAACGGCCGATTGAAGGCAAACGGCGACGACGCGGCAGTGTTTCGCGCATGTGGAAGAGCCGAGACCCTCCTTTTCCATGATGGAGACCATCTTCTGTATGTCCGCGATGGACACGTTTCGCGCGTTCCGCTCACCGAACGCCCTCTTTGCGTAGGCGATCGTTGAACCGTACGACCGGACGGTGGACGTTTCGCGCTTCAGCGACTTCAACCATTGGTCCGCCCATGCCGAGAACTTCATTTGCTTCACAGGCTCGTATGCGCCTTCGTCCACCTGCGTTCCGATCTTCCGCAAGGCACGTTCGGCGGTCTGGCGATCCTTGCCGATGCGTTCCCGGTGAAGCTTCTTGCCTTCGCGAACAGTGACGTAGTACGACGGGGTGCAACTGCACCGCGAGAGCAGCTCGCCGGTCTCTTTGTCCTTGACGCCTTCGACTACCGCGTCGAGCGTCGTCCATGCCTTGCCGGTCGCGCACTTCTTAGCGTGGCGCGCCTGAATGCTGGCCATCGTTCCTCCCTGTGGGTATGGGGAGAGCGGCCTCAGCGATCAGCCCAACGCCTCGCGCGAAGCGACGAGTAAAAGCGGCGATAGGCTCGGTCTGCATCTGAGGGCTAACTCCCTTGGATGTCGCGCCCCGGGCAGTTAGCGCTGCGCCGGGGCTTTCTGTGGATCGTGCTGTGGATTCTACTCCCTGGGCCACTCGACGGGGGAATCGGCTTTTGTGGCCGAGAACTTCGGGCGACCCGGAGACGTGACCGAAACCGGGTACGTCTCCCCGGACGCCGTCAGTGGCCTAGAACGCGGTCTCGACGCCAGAAGCCGATACCGAAGTCCGTGAACCACTCCACGGACAAAGGAGATCCGATGATCGAACCTGCCTCCCGGCCCCTGATGACCACCACGGAGGTCGCAGAACGCTTCGGGGTCTCCCGGGACGTCGTCGACAGCCTCGTGCGAGACGGCGTCCTGCGACCCCATCCGGCGTTCGCTCGCAAGCGGTGGAAGCGCTTTCCGACAGTCGAGGTCGAGCGCGTCCTCGCGGGTGATCTGCCGATCGAGCCCGACGCATGAACGCCGTCGGCTCGATGCAGGAGCCGACGGCGACGAACGAGGTATCGCCCCTCGCGGCGACTCCCCGAGGGTTGCACCCGGACCTCCTCGTACTGCCCCGCCAAGGCGTTCCCATCTTCCATGCGCCCGCAGGCGAGAACCACTCGCGCACGAAGAACTGGCCCGTTCTCGCATCAGTCGACCTCCACACCATCGCGGCGTGGGCGCGGGAGTATCCGAACTGTGCATGGATCGCCGTGCTCGGCCCGCCCTTCGTCTGCATCGACCTCGACGGCCCAGCCGGGGTCAGATGGTGGGAGAGGCAGCAGCTCGCGAACAAACGCGACATGCTCGAAACGCTCCGCGACGGACGCGACGGACGCGTGGGCGCTCACCTGTTTATACGCGTTCCAGACGACAAGTATGTGCCGTCACGACGACTCGCCGAGGGCGTCGAGGTAAAGAGCGCCAGAACCAGCGCCGGTATCCCGCCGTCGCGCCGGTCAGACGGCGACCAACGCCATTGGGCCGACCCGACAACGCCCATCGCCCACGCGACGGAATGGTTGCTCGAACAGATCGTCGCACCGAAGCGTCCGCCACGACTCGAACCACCGCGCGACTTCCAGCCCGTCGCAGCGGGCGAGTGCAGCCGTTATGCGGGCGCTGCTATTGCACGGCATTCGCGACGCGTCGCAGCCGCACCTGAAGGCGCTCGACAAAGCATCCTGAACGGGTCGACGTTCGCGTGCGCGCAACTCGCCGGAGCCGGACTCGTGGATCCCGACATCGTCGAGCGTGAGTTCGTCGCTGCCGCGCACCGCATGGCAGACCCGCTCCCGGCGAGCGTCATCACCTACACGGTGGCGCGGGCGCTCAGGCAAGGACTCGGCAACCCGTACTACCCGACGGAGCGCGCGTGACATCCACGGTCGACGAATTCGACTTCGACGATGTCGCACTCGCGACGCCAACGGCGCGCCTCGCGTTGCGCACCCTCGACACCTACGAGGTCCGCCAAGTCCAGTGGCTCGACAAGCCCTTCCTTCAACGCTCCGCGTTCCACCTTCTCGCCGGACGCAAAGGATCATGCAAAGGCACATGGATTTGCGGTACCGCCGCACGCGTCACCCGCGCCAGCCTGTACGACGAGCCCAAGCGCGTGCTCGTCGTCACGTCCGAGGATTCCGTCGAGCTGGACTTCCTGCCGCGCCTTCTCGCCGCAGGCGGCGACGCGTCCATGGTCGAGATCGTCGTCGGCCCGTTCCGCCTACCCGAAGACGTCGCATGGATCAAACAGAAGGCGCTCGACTTCGGAGACGTCGGCCTAATCGTCGTCGACCCGATCGGCAACCACACAGGCGGCAAAGACACAAACGACGAAGGGCTCGTACGCGAAGCCATCAACCCGCTCAACCCGCTCGCCGACGAACTCGACTGCATGATCTTCGGCGTCCGCCACCTCGGCAAAGACGCAAGCCGAGGCGCGCTCGCATCCGTCCTCGGATCAACCGCGTTCGTCGACGTCCCCCGCTGCGTCATCCTCATGGCGCGCGACAACGAAGACGAACTGATCTTCCACTACCAAGTCGTCGCCGGAAACCGTGGCCCACGCAGCGCCGGACGCACCTTCAAACTCGAACTCGTCGACGTCCCGCCCGCCCAAGAAATCACGCTCGCCGTCGCAACCGGCGACTCATCCAAAGACGTCGAAGACCTCCTCGGCCCCCGCACCGGCAACACCAACCAAAGCCGCAGCGCGCAAGCAGACGAACTCATCCTCGACATCCTCGACCGCGAAGGCGAACAAGAATCCGACGCCCTCGACGCCCGCGTCGCGCGCGAAACCGGGCTCAAAGCGCGCACCATCAAGAACCGCCGGCAAGAACTCAGCAGCGGCGGACTCATCCAATCCCGCCCCGACAAGGATAAGGACGGTCATGTCACCCGCTGGCTCGTCTCGCGCACCAACGCACCCCGGGGAACAACGTGAACCCCACACACCCAACCCGCGTTTCGCGCACTCAAAGCGCACCAACCCAGACTCCCGGCCGCGCGTTTCGCGCACCCAGAATTTGGCTCAACCACGCCACATCCCCTCCACCCACCCTGGAGAGTGTTTATACGAGTGTGTGGCCACATACTCCCCTTAACGCACAGCGGGGCGTCTGGAAGCGTCAGGCAAGCGGCGTGCGCGAAACGGAGCCGACGCAATGAGCGGCCAAACACCGGGCTCCGGCCGTCAGAAGACGTCGGGTGCGAAATCGCCGCGCGTTCCGAGCGTTGTCATCGTCTTCGGCGCGGAGAGCACGTCGCCCGTAATTTGGCTGCACCACTGCCACGGCCCGTCGGACTTCGCGCGAATCCGTCTAACGCTCGAAGCGTCGCGATCGAACGAGTTCAAGGCTGGCATCGTCGCCGCGCTCTCGCTCCATCTCGCCGCATTACTCGACCGCGACAATGACGAGGCGCGGCGACTTATCGAGGCAGCATTCGAGCCCGATCCCGCACCGACCTCGGAAACTCCGAGGTTGCCTGCAACGGTGCGCGGCGACGCCGAGGAGTGCGGGAAAGCGGTGGTGCCGGACGGCAAGTACAAAGGCCACACCCTCGTCTATATGGCGCGCTACCACCGAGGTTGGCTGCGAGCGGCCTACACCCGCAAGTGGCTCCGGTATTGGTCGCCGTTCCGCCACGACCTAGAGGAGTTCGTCGCTGAGCTTGACGCAAAGGGCTGGCCGTCGTGACGGTGCGAGCGATACCGCCCTACATGGACAGGCAGCCCGTACTCGTTTCGTACTCGCGCCGTTTTTGGCCAATCGAAATGCTGCCCCCCGGAGTGTCTGGGGGATTCATAGTCCCCACGGTTGGCGGGCTTACAGATTCCAAACTCGGGAAATTCCCGGGTAACGACAGTGTGAGGGCAGCGGCGTGAGCGCGAGCCCGTACTTGCTGACCGAGCAAGTCGCCGCGCGGCTCCACTGCTCGACGCGCAGCGTCCTCGAACTCACACGAACCGGCGCGATCCCGCACCGGAAGCTACCCGGCACGCGCCGATGCTTGTTCCTGCTGGCCGACTTGGAGGCGTGGGAAGCGGGGGCCGATCTCGAAGTGCGCGAGCTGGAACGCGGCGGGCGCGTCGTCACCCCGAAGCGGTCGACGAGATGAGCGTCTTAGCCCTCAGCCTCCGAACAGCGACGCGCCCCGGTCGCACGTCGCGGCGTGGCCGGGGCTGCGTGGCTTCTCTCGACAAAATTCAGCCTTGGACGTACTCCCGCCGCTCCTCGGCAGGCAACGGAACGCCCACCGGCCACCACACGAGCGGCCCCGTGCCGCTGCGAGGGCGTAGCCGGACGATCTTCCCATCGTTCGCGAGCTGGCCCAGGATGCGCGCGACGGCGCGGGTGAAAGCTGGGCTTGCCGCACCCCCGGCGATCTCGTCGGCGACGTGGTACGACAACGCGCCCCCACCCGCCATCACGGCCAAGGCCGCGTCGAGCACGAAGCCGGGCGCAAGCAGAACGTCGGCCAACTCGCCGACGATTGTGGCCCAAGCGGGATCGGCTGCGACGGCCACAATTGCGGCCACTTCGGCGCAGTCGTCGCCCGCGTCGTCGTCGTCGTCGTACTCGCCGTCGTCACAGCCCAGCCGATCCTCGACCACGGCCATGAACCGGCTGACGGCCTCGGTCACCGCGCCGATTGCTTCGGCGTTGTCGGCGATGGCCGTCCACGCTTGGTCCATCTCGCGCCGCGTAACCGGCGCGTTGTCGCCCCTACAATTCGATTTGTCGGGCATGAAGGTGCATCTCCTTCTGTGTCTGGCCGCGAGCCCGGGCGTCTCTAGCGCTGCGGGCTCACTGCCTGGTTGGGGTTGGAACGATTATGGATCGTTTGCCGGCTGTTGTCAAGATAGGCTACAGAACCTACATCGGGCATGTCGGGTACTGCGTCAGCGCGCGGCGCGGTCGCCGTCAGCCACGGATCGAGCAGGCGACAATGGCGGCGCTCGGGGCGAACGCGCGCCGCGCGCGCTCGGCGTCGGCAGCCGTTGCGAAAGGCCCGCCCATGACGGCGTAATCGGCCCGATGCACGATGGCGTAGCCCTGCCGCGCGGTGCGGGCAGGCGCGCCGGGGTATGCGTTGGCGTTGCGGGCGATGGTGATTTCGCCACGGATCATGGTGGGCGTCATTTCGGTTCCTCCGTTGCTCGATGCCATGCCTGCATTGTACGGCATCGACAACGCGTTGTCAAGCAAAATGGCGCGAAACGGAATCAGCGGGCGCGCTTGGTACGGCGCGGTGCAGGCTCGGCGTCGCGGTTCCGCTCGACGAGCTGGCGCACTTGCTGGCGCGACGAACCGGCCGCATCCGCGACGCGTTGGAACGCGCCCGGCTCCTTCGCCGATTCGAGCGCGTCGACCGCCGCAACGATCGCGGCGTGCCATTCGGGTTCGGCCGCGCGCAACGCGCGCCGGGCGCGGATAACGGATTTGGCTGCCCGTTCGACGCGGGCAAGCGCTTCGGTTGGATCGGGCTTCGCCACGGCGCGCCTAGCCGACCACGACGGCGCGCTCGATGCGCGCGGCCGGGGCATAGCGCCGCGCGGCTTCGGCCGCCGTGTCGGACGCGAAGGGACCGCCGATGATCTCGCCGTCGAGCGCCAGGACGTAGGCGTTGCGCGGCCGGTAAAGGCGCGCGGCGGGGAAGCGGTCATCGGCGCGGTGGATGATGATTGCGGGCGTCATTCCGGGGGCTCCGTTCGTCGTGGATTCCATGCACCAAGCATAGCGCGCCGACAACGCGTTGTCAAGCGATTGGCGCAAAACATTTACGGGCGAACGGCGTGCCGACCACCGGCAACCGGGGTTGTCGATCGTGAAAAATCACACGCGAAAAGGGAACCCATCCCGGCCGCTGACGGGCTCTGTGTTCGTCGGCCTCTCGTGTGCGTACAGGGAGTGACCAATTGGTCACTAGCCCACACCGCTTTTGTGTTTGCAGGGCGTTCCCCAAATTTTTTTGGGCCTAATGCGAGGCCCGCTTTGTCAGTTGGGCTTGAATCGAGGAGTTGGTTTGGTTGCATGACGACATAGATGGTGGGTTGGATGCGGAGACGGTTGAGGCGTTCCGCGCGTTCTTGTCGCAGGGCGTTTGGTTTTCGCTGAACGAGGGTCGGTTCGGTTTCCGGATCGTGATTCGTGCGGCCGATGGGGAACCTCCGCAGCAGTACATGGCGCTCGCGATCCCGGAGTTTGCGGAGGCGGTTCGGTTGCTTGTGGCGGGTGGCGATGTCGCGGACGCTTGACGAAAAGCTCGCGGCGTTTGAGGAGCATCGCGAGTGGGGCGAGGAGTACGAGCGCACGGCGGCTGGGCAGGGCGTGCTGGTGGACTTTCGCCGCTTGCGTTTCCTGATGGACGCGTTGGCGGTTGGTATCCCGTTGGCGCGTATCGCGGTCGAGCTTGAGACGGAACTGTCCAAGTTGGAGTGGGTCGTGCTTGAGGCGCTTGATCGTGACTGGAGTGCGGCGGAGCTTGCGCGCCGGATGGGGGTTGCAAGGTCGACGGTTACGCGTTTGCCGGTGCGGGTGAAGCGGCGGATCGTTCGTCCGAGGTTGGCGTGTGCGTGCGGTTGTGGTCGTGTGTTGCCGGTTGCGGCGCGTTCGGACAGGCGCTTTTTCGAGGACGCGTGCCATGTTCGCGCTAGCCGCAACGCTTCTTGATGGAAGCCGATACCTACGGCGTCGGTTGCTGTTACCGCCATCCCTTTGGGTCGAGGTTCCTCCTATGCCTCGGCCCGAGGGGATGGAAAACGAAAGAGAGATTTTGATGAGTGACGCTTGGAATCAGATCGCGGCGGAAGCCGAGGCGATGGTCGAGAAGAGCGACGGCGAGTTGTCGCAGGAGCAGGCCATCAGCAAATTTTTGAAGACCGCGCGCGGACAGGATTTGTACTGCGAGTACAGGCTCCAGGGCGATCCGCTGGCGGATCTCGCCGAGGAAGAGTTGGTCGTGAAGTCGGCGCGGATCGCGAAGTCGTATGGCTTGTCTGGTGCGGATGCGCTCGCAGAGGCCGCACGGCAGTATCCCGATCTTGCGAGCGCGGCTGGCGTAAACCGCGCGTCGGTCGAGGCGCAGGCCGTACAGAAGAACGGCGGCGCATGGGGCGAGATCACACGGCTTGCATCAGAGCTGGTCGAGAAGGGCGACGGCACGATGGATCAGACGCGCGCGATTGATCGCGTACTCTCGACGCCGCGCGGACAGTCGCTTTACGCGGAGTATTGCCAGGAGAGGGCGGGCGCGTGACCACGGATCTGTCCGGCTTGGACATTGACGAGGTAAGCATTGTTCGCAAACCCGCGACGCGGAAACGCTGGGCGATGTTCAAGTCCGCCGATGACGGCTCGCTTGAGCTGACGCAGGACGTGGTCGACGCGCTCTCCACGCCGACCGACACTGAGGCACCGCTTGTAGATGCGCTTGAGGCGGGAGGCGCTAGCGAGTCGACGACGGAGGCCGCACTTTGTATTTATCGCCTTGCGTGCGCGTTCGGCGACACGTTGCCGCAGTCGCTTGGAATCGGGAGCCCCGGCCTTGGTGTAGCTGGGGCTCCCGACGCCCCAGCCGATGCCGACGACATAGCGAAGGGCGACACGGTTGCGGGGCGCATCCTTTTGCGCATCGTCGCGAAGGGTGCCGGTGGCGAGCATCACACCCCGCAGGAGCAAGATGCGGTCGACCGTGGCGCACCGGCCGCGCACGATCTGACCGGGTTGGACGAGGAGAACGCCGAGAGTGATGCGGGCGACGACGACGCAGAGGGCGCGGCAGAAGACGAACAGGACGCGACAGACGCAGACCTCACGAAGTCGTACAGCGCCGACGAGCGTAAGGCGATGGCGGCAACGGGCGAGGCCCGGCCGGATGGTTCGTATCCGATCCGTACGCGTGCCGACGTTAAGCACGCGGTAGAGGACTTCAACCGGCCCGGCTCGACCGAGGCGGACCGCGCGCACATCGTGAAACGCGCTCGGGCTATCGACGCGCACGACGCGCTACCCGAAACGTGGGGCGTGGCGAAGAGTGCGCCCGCTTCGATCGAGAATCGGATTCTCAGTCGCGTAGAGAAGGCGCTCCAGCGGTGAGGACGGACATTCTTGAACGGCTGGAACTAACCGGCATCATCGCCACGCCCGACGAAGTCGACGCAACGCGCGACGAACTCCAGAAAGCCGTGGCGATTCTGGCCGACTCGCTCACTTTCGACGACGACGTAAGGATTGACGAAGCGTGGCTGGTGCAGAAGGGCGAGCTGGAGGACGGCACGCCGGTACCGGCGGGCAGCGTTGCGTGTCGCATCCTGGTTACGGACTACGCCCTGCTGAAGTCGTTTGAGAATTCGCCGGACGCTGTAGACGCTTGGCTTGGTCGGCTTGGCTCGTTGGCGCTTCCGCTGCTCGTCGAGGCGGTCAGGAAGTCGGCACCAGTACCCGCCGCCGTCGATGTCGAGCCCGACGAGGACGCGACGGACGTTGACGCACCCGTCGATCTGGCTCCGCTCCTTGCCTATCCGGAGAGCGAGCGCAACGCCGCTTTTCAAGTTACTGCGCTCTCCGAGATTCGGAAGCTCGCAAGAGCGATTGCCGGGCGACCTGCACACGTCGTAAACGTCCAGCCGAGCGTCAACCATGTTCACGTCGACCCGACGCCCGTTACCAACAACATCACGGTTGAGGCCCGGAAGCCCGTCGCGATGCTGGCGCGTAACACGCGTGAGGGTCGGGTTTACGAACCCGTTGAGGACGACGTGACAGCGTGAAACGGGTGATGGTTAGGAAAGAGTTTCGTCGGGCTCTCGACCCCAAGTGGGTCGCGCAGTTCGCCGAGTTTGAGAAGGCTTTGAATAGCCCCCGGCCACGCACGCCGGAGCCGGTAGCCAAGGAAGAAACACCGTCCGCAGTAGAAGCGAAGCCGGATCGCGGCGCGCGGCTCCTCGGGCTAGTTGAAAAACAAATGACGGAGGAGACAACGTGAGCACCGACGCTGCGACCACAACCCGAGCGGGAGAACTGCGGCACGAAATCGAGCAGGCGGAGCACGAACTCAAATCGCTTACGCCCGGGCCGGGATTGAAAGACGACATCGACCGCCTGCACGGACAGTTGCGCGCATTGAACGTCGAGCTTGCGCAGACGGAGCCGCCCGTACCTCCTGTGTCGACCGTCACCACGACCGACATTGAGCCGGAGCGTGTCGACCTTTCCACGCCCGAAGGGGCGCAGCAGTTCGACGCGATCCTCAACGAGTCCAGCGTGCCGTCTTACGGGCCGCGTGAGCGGCTGGCAGCGCTTCGCGACGAGCGAGGGCGCATCCCGGATCTGCCGAAGAATGCGGCGCGGTTCGAGGTTATCGACGCGGAGATCGTGGAACTTGTGCCGCTGGTCGAGCAGGATGACCGCGACATCGCCGAGGCTGAGGCGGCGCGAGCCCTGGCGGCAGCCAACACCCCCGAATCTCTCGCCGCTGTCGCGATCCGCGAACTTGAATCGTCGCGGTCTGTACTCGCGTTGCGACTCCTCCAGGGCGATGCGACCGCGCAGGCTGAGTACGACACGACCGAGGCGAAGATCGCTGAGACGCACCGGCAGGTTGAACTACGGAAGTTCGCTAGGCATGAGCAGGAACGGCTGGCTCGCGAGGCCGCGAAAGAAGCAGAAGCCGCCGCCGAAGCTGAGAGGCAGGCGCGCGCCGACTTTCTTAAGGACGAGTGGGGCACGCGGATGGATGGCGTCATGCTCGCTATCGCAGCGTTGCGCGACCGCGTCCGTGGAGTCGTGGAGATCGACCGCGAGATAGTCGTGACTTCGGAGGCCGGTCAGGGTTGCGACGATCTTGTAGTGGTGCTCGCGATGATCGCGCTCCAGGACGCGGGCGTTAACCGCAGGTCGCTCCCGGCGTTGCCGTTCAACGCGGAGCGGGCGAAGCTTCTCGAACTGTGGCCGATCCCGGAAAGTTCAGTGAGTGCAACAGCGAAGATCGGCAGGAAATGCTCCGTATGCGAATACGAGCGCCGCGACGAAGTAGAACGCGCGCTCGCGAATGGAACACCCGTTGCCGAAATCGTGAGTGCGCATGAGGGCTTGTCGCGGCACGCAATCGCGCGACACAGGGACCATGTGGAGGATGCGGCATGAGCGACCTAACCTTGCGCGCCCGCCAGGGGGGAGCCGCGTACACGGCGCTCGTCCGCGAGCGCGACCTCCTCGCGTGGGCGGCTGGTCGCTACAAGGAGCGCTTCGCGGAGCTTCAGGACGCCGACACGGAGGAGATCAACATTCTCGCGACGCACCAGACGGCAGTACGTGAGCGTCTGGAGCAGGTCAGCCGGACGGTCACCGCGATCGACTACGCATTCAGAGATTCCTAGAAGCCGGAGCGAGCGATGGCGGCGACGTTCTGGATCGACAAATCGTGGCGCGACGTTGGTCTACCGTCTCCCGCCCAGGAAGCTAAGGCGGACTGGCGTGCGATCACACCCGCGCGCGCGCTCGGGGATTCGCGTGTCGCAACAATCGGGATAGATCCACTCGACGCGCAGCACGGCGATACGGCCGTCATGGTGAGCGTGGGTTCCGACGAGGCGATCCGTCTAGCTCGCGCACTGATCGCCAACGGCGTCCGCATCGTGGTCGATTCCGACGACGACTACTTTCGCGGCGTACTACCGACATCGACCCGAACCCGCTTCGTCGCACCTGCCGCGCCCGAAGCGCAAGAAGCATTCAGGCGAAACCAACTCGCGCTCATCCAACTCGCGGACATCGTGACCGTCTCGACGCCAGAACTTGAGCGACTCCACGCACAGCACTCTCGGCGCGTAATGGTGATCCCCAACGCAATGGAGCCCGCGACGTGGCCTCCACAGTTGGACCCCGCGACGTGGCCCTCAGAAGCCGATGGCGGCTTTCGCATCGGGATTGCAGCCGGTGGCGTACACGCTGTAGACGGGGCTGAGATCGTGAGGGAAGCGCTCGCATGGGCGTCGAGTCAACCTGGCGTCCAGGCCGTGCTCTACGGCCCCGACCCCCGCCGAATGTACGGGGTGGAAGAAGGCCGATCCCTCTACGCCGCTCTACTCGACGAGGACGAGGAGGGGCAGCGCGAAACATTCGCCGCGATTGAGACGCGGCAAACGCGGTGGACGTTCTCGCTCCTCCATCTCGAAGGCACACCACTGTTAACCCGCTACCGGCACAATCTCGGCCCGTTCGATGTCGGCCTCGCACCTATCGGCGACGATCCCGTGTCGCAGTGTCGAAGCCACTCCAAGCTTGTCGAGTACGCGATGGCGTCCGCGTTCCCGATCTACAGCGACGCGCCCCCGTATGCAGAGTGGGATGGCCCCGGCATCGCCGTAAGCAGTCCCGACGGCTTCGTAAACGCCGTGCGGTGGGCCGTCGAGCACCAAGACGAAGTACGCGAACTGGGCCGTGAGGCGCGCGCCTACGCGCTCACGCACTGCACGATCGGACACACCATCCACCTTTGGCGCGAAGCGCTAGAACCCGCTGCCGTGCTCGCATGACCGAGCCGGAGCCGCACCATCCGTCCATCGTCCGCGAAGTAACCGACCGGATCGCCGGAGGCTGGACGGCCACGGTCGAGGGGCACTATTTGGCGTTGCGGAAAGAGGACGGAAGCACGCTCGGCATCTGTTGCGGGAGCGAGGAGTCCGCGCAGGCGCTCCTGGACGCCGCTACCGCCGCACCGTGACGGCAGGGTTTCGTTGGGTTGCTTCGTAGTTAAAAGCAAGAGCCCCCGTCCGCAGAAAAGACGGCGCGGGCGGGGGCTCTTGCGCTCGCCTCTATCCCGGGGGCTGACTCTGCTCGTCGTGCCTCCGAGCATGTCTGAGTCCTAGCCAAATGATCGCCACCGCGAACACTGGGCCAAGAACCACCGCCGCTTACCACAATGACGTTGGCCGCAACGTCGCTACCAGCCGCGAACACGGAAACAGCCCTAGCGCGTAGGCGCGCGGAAATCGACGTAGCCGCGACGCGAGGCTCGGCGTCTTCGCAACCACAGCGCTCGACGCGCGACCGCAAAAGGTAGAGAAGCGATGCGCCGCAGCATCATGCTAAGAGAGCCTATCGCGTCGTCAGCGCTTCGCGTTCGGATCGCGGTTCCGGCTCCATTGACATGGTGCTGCGAACGTCAGATGATCGAGGCCGATGGACGACCAGAAGCCCGATGTCGACGTGGAGCAGGAGTACATCGTTGGTCCGAACTACGTGCGCATACGACACCACACAAAGGGTTACTGGACAGTAACTGTCCTTCCGAAGAAAACGGATGATCCCGGGTACCCCGGGCACACCTACAGCTCGGCGATAGGCGAGTGCCCGAACGGGCCGGATCTCGACGCGATGCTCGCGTGGGCGAAGACGATCACCGTCGTGGACCACGAGTACCAAGTCCTCTTCGTTCACCTAGACGGCAGTCAAGGCGACCTCATGTACCACTCGTCCCACCAAATCCGACTAGATGGTGGACCGCTCTTCCCCACCATCTACGTCAACGGAATACCCGTACAGGTGCAGGAGATCGTGCGCGAGTGGGAAGAAGGGCAGATCGGTGTACTGCGCGGCGTGGAGCGAGCGCCCGACAAGCAGTAGCAGCGGCTAGGCGTCTTCCTCGTCGACCACTTCGCCCACGATCTCGTCCCGTCGGTCGTACTGGTTGGTCGAATCCGCGCCGAGGTTGAACGTGAAACTCACAGGCCCGTCGTTCCCGAAGCCAAGTTCTATCTCCGCTTCCGTCGACGGAACGCCGTGGCCGCGATTGAGAAGCGCCTCAGCAGCTTTCACGCGGGCCATCTCGTTCTTGCCGTTCTTGGCCACGTCGACCAGCGTCTCGTAGGCCGTCGTCGTGTGCTCGCGGGCGAGCGCGACAACCTCGCGAACGGTCTTCGGACGACCACCGGGGTTGGCGCTCTCACCGGGCGCGAACTTCCCACCCCGGACGCGTGCGATCTCCTTACCCATTCCGCCGGGGGTATCGGCGCGCGTACCGCGTGTACTACGGGCTTGCCTCTACACGGTGCATTTGGGCGCATCGGTGCGCATCTCGACTAGCGCCGTTTGCAGCGTTATGCAGTTCCGTGCATCTCATTGCATCTAGAGATGGGGGACTAGAGGTCCCGAGTTCGAATCTCGGCGCCCCGACTGAAAGCCCTGCTAACTCAGGGCTTTCGTCTTCTGGCTGTTTGCCGTGTCGTTCGCAATCGGAGACGTCTTCGACAAAAGCGGCCCCGCCGTTTGTCGACCGGCTTGACCGCTTGGCCCGGGCTATCGACTCAAGGCGTTCAGTCGAGCAGGAGAAGGTCTGCTCGGGGGTACCGCCGGCTTTCGCCGATGCTGCCGAGGACTACGAGCAAGTGCTGGTCCTCGGTGCGGTAGAAGCCGATCACTTCGCCGATGCGGCCGTCGGGGACGCGGACGCGGTCGTGACGCGCGACGTCTGGTACGGCGTCGGCAAGCGGCGGATATCCAACAAGCGGATTCATGGTCGGCTCCTTTGTCGGCTGCAGGCAGGACGGCCCAGGCTGACCCGGGCCGCCCTCGAGGAGTGGGGCTTTTGGCAAGCGGCTGATCGTGGTCACGTACGGCGGGCAGGCTGACACGATCTAGCGTGTTGCCAATAGTGTCGGGCTGAAAGGCCTGCTGCGCCTCCCCCGAAAAGGGGGAACGCGGCGCGGATCGACGCGTAGGCGGGGGCAGCGCACGCAGGACTTCGCTTGCGTTGCTCAAACCCAAGTCTAGGGCGCACTGCGGCCATTCGACTCTCCCCGGCTGCGGCGCCCTAGGGGCCGCGCGTCCGAACCGCAGGGGTGCGCGGCCCCGCCCTCTTTGCCCGTCGATCTAGCTGGGCCGAAAGCCGTACCGGTCAAACGAGCTGCCGCCGGTCAGCGTGATTTCGGTCGCTGGCGTGATCGTTCGCCGATCGTCTGGGTGGACGATGAGCCCAACGACCTCGCCCGACTCCGTCAGGCCCCACGCGACGATGCGCGATTGGCTCTCTTCTTCCGGCGTGGAGCCGAAGATGGCTTTCCAGCCTTCCTCAGCCGCAGTGATAGATGCGATCTTTGTCATCTCTTGGTCATTGAACTCTCGCAGAAAGGGCGGTGTCCGGCCCGGCGAACCGGTCCGTAGACGCGCCGGCGGTCGAAATATTGCTCAAGAACAGCGAACCCACCCAAACGATCTGCTGACTCGCCGCCGCCACACTCTTAATGTTCGTCGTGGCGCTCGCCGCCTGGGCCGCCAGGTACGAGTCGCAAGCGGAGGGTGCCGGCCCTCTTCCCTGGAAGGTTGCGCACCCTCCGCGCCAACGCCGTTGACAGCCGCTCCCCTAGCCGGGAGGATAGGTCCCGCAAGGTTGGGGAGAGCTCAACGTGATGCCAGCTCTGCGGCGGGCCCGGGCGCGTAGGCGGTCATGCGTTGCCCGGGTCGGGCGTCGCGTCTCGCTACTGCTTCTTGCGGCCCGTACGGAGCCCGGGGCGTTAGCCATTGATCGCGACCGCAACCCCGTGCCGCCGCAGTTCGAGTCGATGCCGGCTACGTCTCGGCGTCGTCCTTGCGGTGTGCCGCACGCCAGAAGATCCAGCAGAGGATGCCGACCACCGTGAGCGGCACAACGGCGGAGGCGAGGATGATCAGGTTCAGCACCGTGGCCCCCGAGTAGCCGAGCAGCATCGCCACGGATCGAGCGTACGTCGAAGAGAGAGGGCCCGGTCGGCAGACCGGGCCCTCTCGGACAAAGGAGTCGGTGGCTTTGGCGAGCGACCCGCGCGCCGGAGATTGCGGCACCTCACGGCGCGACCCCGAACTCCCGTTGACAAGAGTATCGGTTCCGGCAGCCAGACGGCCTACCCCCGATGGGGGTACGGGGCACCCCCGGAACCGGACTAGGGGCGTTCGGCGGCGGTTTGCCAGGCTTTTTCGGAGCGTGGTGGTGCTGCGCGTGCCGGCGTGCGGCTTCCCGCGTCCTAAAACCAGGGCCATACTGCGCAAGTGAATCTGCGGCTGCTCGACGTGCTTACGACCATGGCCGACGACCTCGTCGTCCAACTCGACGCCGACGCCTGCGCGATCTCCCGCGTAATCGGCGACGTCTTGATCCTCGTCGCGGAACGGGTGCAGGACGGCGGAACCCTCCAGCAAGGGCAGGGCTACCTCGTCTCGGACTTTCCCCAGACCGCAGAGGTTCTACAGTCGCGCGAACCACGCGCGCTCACACTCGACGACACAGACATCGATTCAGGCGAGGCGTTCATCCTGCGCGAGCACGGGTTCGGCTCCCTCGTGATGCTTCCGCTCGAGCTGAACGGCAGCGCGTGGGGTCTCGTGGAGGTCTACCGCAGTGAACGCCGCCCGTTCAGCGAGGCAGACATCCGTCTCGCGGGCAAGCTCATTCACGTGCCCTGACGACCTCGGCTGAGCAGCTGTGGATGAGCGCGGAGAGCGGCTCGTCCACGCCGCGGAGCTGCGGATGCGACAGATCGATCTCGATCGTCGGCCACTGCTCGAGGCCGAGCGACGCGGCGCCCTCGTCCGACCCGATCGCGAGGAGCGCATCGATGCTGAAGACGTCACGCCGTCCGCTCTGCCGGCGTGCGATGCCGTCAAGCTCGCGCAGCTCCTCGAAGGGGTCGATGCGGACGTTCGAGTCGGAGCCGATGCACATCCCGATGCCGCGGTGCAGCACGCGCTCGACCGGCAGGAAGCCGTCGCCGAGGTTCGCCTCCGTCGTCGGGCAGGCGCAGATCCGCGAACCCGCCGCGGCGAGCAGGTCGAGCTCACGCCCGTCGGCGTGCGTTCCGTGCACGATCGTCGTGCGCCGGCCGAGGCACCCGCAGTCGGCGAGGAGCTCGATAGGGCGAACGCCGTGCTCGGCAAGGCACTCCTCGATCTCGCGCGGCTGTTCGTCAGCGTGGATGTGCAACGGCAGCTTGTGCTCCTCCGCGTAGCGGCCGAGCTCGCTAAGCCAGTCCCGCGGGCAAGCCCGAACGGAGTGGGGGGCGAGCCCGACGCGGATGCCCGCGCCGCGTAGCTCCTCGAGCCCGCGCAGATACTCGGCGACCGACTCCTGCCGGAAGCGATCGAGGCCGCCGCGCGCGTAGGCGACGTAGAGCAGCACGACCTCGATCCCCGCCTCGGACGCCGCCTCCGCCGCTGCATGCGCTTCTGCGAGACCCAGATAGTGGAACTCGCCGACGGCGGTGTAACCGGCGTCCCGCAGCTCCCCGTAGACCAAGGCATAGCTCTCCCGGACACGTCCGGGTGTCTGACACCGGGCCAGGTCCAGCATGGACTCCCGCCACGCCCAGAAGTCCGCGCCCTCGGTTCGCCCGCGGAGGGACCGCTGGAAGGCATGGCAATGCGCGTCGACGAAACCAGGGAGCTGGAAAGTGTCCGCCACGCGCGAGAGGATACGCGGGTGCTGCGGCGCCTCCTGGTCGTGGGGGTGGTAGGGACATGCCTGTCCTTGCCTGCGCTTGCGCATGCCGGAACCGTCGCGATCTTCTATTACCCCTGGTATGGCACGCCGGCGCAGGACGGCGCTTGGCAGCACTGGAACCAGAACGGCCACCAGCCGCCCGGCGACCTCTACTCCCCGTTCTACCCGGCTCAGGGGCCGTACTCGAGCAGCGACCCGCGCGTCGTCGACCAGCAGATGGCCCAGATCAGCATGGCGGGGATCGACGAGGTCGTCGTTTCCTGGTGGGGCCGCGGCTCGCCCGAAGACCAGCGGCTGCCGCTCGTGATCTCATCGGCTCGCCGGTACGGCCTGCTCGTCGGCATCCACCTCGAGCCGTACCCGAACCGCTCGATGGCGAGCGTTGCGCAGGATCTCACCTACATCGCGACGCTCGGGATCCGCGACGTTTACATCTACCACCCGCGCGACTTCTCGGCGGCGGAGTGGGCAACACTGAGAGGCCAGACGCCGTCGCAGCTCCGACTGCTCGCCGGCACTGAGCTCGTCGGCTTCGCATTGGCCGGGCATTTCAACGGCATCTACACGTACGACTTCAGCACGTACACCGGCGGCAAGTTCATCCGGCTGTGCGCGGAGGCGCATGCCATGCACCTCGTATGCGCACCGAGTGTCGGCCCCGGTTACGACGGAAGCCGCGCAGGAGAAACCTCCGGCGGACGTCAACGCTTGCGTGGCGCGACGTACGACCGGCTCTGGACCGCCGCGCTCGCCGCCGCGCCCGACATCGTCACGATCACGAGCTACAACGAGTGGGGGGAAGGCACGCAGATCGAGCCGGCCCAGGCACGGCAGGGCTACGCCTCCTACGACGGCGCCTGGGGCTTGATCGGCACCGCCGCGCAGACGGCGTATCTCATGCGCACGGCCTACTGGACCGCCCGGTTCCACGCGGTTCGTTAGAAACCGAGGTGCCGCCGTAGACTTGTCGGGGATGGCAACTCGCGCAGTCCCGGCACCGCTCGCGCAGCTGCCCAACGCGCTCACTGTCGCACGCCTGCTGCTGATCCCCCTCTTTGTTGCGCTGATGGTGAAGGCGGGCGATTCGCGCACCTGGCCCGCAGGCGCGATCTTTTGCGTCGCCGGCGTGACCGACCAGGTGGATGGCTTCCTCGCCCGCCGCTGGCACGTCGAGTCCCGCTTCGGCAAGATCGCCGACCCGCTCGCCGACCGGCTGATGATCGATGCCGCAGCGATCCTGCTCGTCGCGTATGGCCGGCTTCCATGGGCGGGGCTCGCCGTGATCGTCGCTCGAGACCTGCTGCTGCTGATCGGCTGGCGCGTCCTCGCACCGCGCGGCATCGACCTCGACGTGAATCTGCTCGGCAAGGCCGCCACGTGGCTCCTGTACCTCGCGATCGGCTGCCGGATCGTGACGCACGACCACACGAGCTGGCCGCTGTGGCTCTTCTGGATCGGCCTCGCCGCAGCCGTGATCGCCGCGATGTTCTATGTACGGGACGGCTGGAGAGAACTTCGACAATGAAAGCCGTCGTCATGGCGGGCGGCGAAGGCACGCGCCTTCGTCCGCTCACGTCCAATCAACCGAAGCCGATGGTCTCGATCGTCGGCAAGCCGTGCATGGAGCACATCATCGAGCTCCTCGCCCGCCACGGCTTTGAGGACGTGATCGTCACCGTCGCGTTTTTGCCGCAGGCGATCCGGTCGTACTTCGGCGGCGGCGAGTCGCTCGGCGTCGACATCTCCTACTCGGTGGAGGAGTCGCCGCTCGGCACAGCCGGTTCGGTGCGACTTGCTGCCGGACGCCTAGACGACACGTTCCTCGTCATCTCCGGCGATGCCCTCTGCGACGTCGACCTGACGAAGCTCGTCGAGTACCACCGCGAGAAGAAGGCGTCGGTGACGATCGGCCTCAAGTCGGTGGAGAACCCGCTCGAGTTCGGGATCGTCGTCACGGACGACGATGGCCGCATCGAACGGTTCCTCGAGAAGCCGTCGTGGGGCCAGGTGTTCTCCGACACGATCAACACCGGCATCTACGTGCTCGAGCCGGAGGTGTTGCGACACATCCCGGCGGATCGCCCGTTCGACTTCTCGAAAGAGCTCTTCCCGCTGCTGCTCGAGATGGGCCGTCCGATGTACGGCTGCGTCATGGACGGTTACTGGCAGGACATCGGCAACCTCGACCAGTACCGCCAGGCGAACTTCGACGCACTCGACGAGCGTGTGCAACTGAACGTTGCCGGCATTCGCATCCGCGGCAACGTGTGGGTGGGCGAGGGCGTCGACCTGCACGACCTCGACGCGATCGAGGGACCGGCGTTCCTCGGGAACTACTGCCGCGTCGCGCCGGAAGCGTCGGTCGGCTCATACTCGGTGCTCGGGACGAGCGTAACTCTGCGCGAGCGCGCACGGACGTCGCGTTCGATCGTCGATGCGTCGACGTCCATCGGCCGCTCCACCGTGGTGGAGGGCGCGATCGTCGGCCGCTCGTGCGATCTGCGCGCGCACGTGCGCGTGCACGAGGGCGTCGCGATCGGGGATGAAGTCACGATCGGCTCCGAGAGCGTGATCATGCCGGGCGTCCGGATCTACCCCTACAAGGAGGTGGAGACGGGCTCGCAGCTCTTCGAGAGCCTGATCTGGGAATCGCGCGGCACGAACCGCATCTTCCGGATGAACGGCGTCTCCGGTCTCATCAACGTCGACCTCACGCCCGACGTCGCCTTACGCGTGGCGTGCGCGCTCGGGACGGCATTGAAGCGCGGCGAGCGCGTCGTCGCCTCGCGCGAAGGCGGCGCGGCCTGCCGGATGATCAAGCGGGTGATGATCGCGGGAGTCGCGTCGACGGGTGTGCACGTCGCCGACCTTCGCGTGATCCCGGCTGCAGTGGCGCGGCATCTCGTGAAGTCGGAAGGTTTCGCAGCCGGCTTTCACGTTGGCATCAGCCCGAATGATCCAGAGGCGATCCGGATCCAGTTCATGGAGGCGCCGGGGATCGAGATGAGTGCGGCGATGCAGACGGAAGTCGAGAAGCACTACACGCGCGGCGAGTTGCGCCGCGTTCCCGCGAACGAGGTCGGCGGCGCCTCCTATCCCGCGCGCGTGAGCGAGAGCTACGCGAGCGACCTGTTGAGCACGCTGAAGGTCGACGCGATCCGCGAGCGCCAGTTCCGGATCGTCGTCGACTACGGCTTCTCCGCTGCGTCGTACGTCCTACCGCTCGTGCTCGGCCCACTCGGTGTCGAGGTGGTCGCTGCGCACGCGTTCCCGAGCGACGGCGAGTCGGGGCCCCACGGGCTCGCCGCGTCCATCGGCCAGGCGAAGCGGCTCGTGTCGGCGGTCGGAGCCGACTTTGGCGCTGTCTTCGACAGCGCCGGCGAGCGGCTCTACCTCATCGACGAGCAAGCACGCGAGGTGCCGGTCGAGCTGGCGCTCCTCCTGTATCTGAGCCTGATCGGCTCGAACGGCCACCACGGCAAGCTCGCCTTCCCGGTGACGGTGACGAGCCAGGTCGACCGGCTTGTCGAGGGCACGGGATTCGAGATCGTGCGGACACCGGCGTCGCTACAGGCGCTCACGGAGGCGGCCTCGCAGGAGGGCGTCATCTTCGCCGGCGCGGTCGGCGGCGGCTACGTGTTCCCCGAGTTCCTGCCCGGGTACGACGCCGTTGCGAGCCTCGCGAACCTGCTCGAGCTGCTCGCACCCGTGAAGCGACCACTCTCGGAGCTCGTCGCTGAGCTGCCGCCGCCAACGCTCGTCCACCGCCAGATCCCGTGCCCCTGGGGGATGAAAGGCCTCGTCATGCGCGTCCTGAACGAGCGGTTCGCCGGCCGCGACGTCGATCTCACCGATGGAATCAAGGTGTTCGAGGCCCGGGGCTGGGCACAGGCGCTACCGGATCCCGACGAGCCGCTGATCCACTTGTATGCCGAGGGAGACACCGCCGCCGCCTCCGAGGAACTTGCCGCCGAGCTGCGGGCGATCGTCGAGGAGATCGAGCAGGGCGAAGCCGCTCCAGCCAGAACCTAAAGCTCGGGTCTAGACTCCGGGCCTGCAAAGGCTAAAGTTCACCTTGACCCTTCGAAAACGAGGTGTGCGTGGAATCCCTGCCTGACCTTGCAACGCTGACCGATCCCGACCTCAAAGGTCTGATCGACGAGTACACGAAGGAAGAGCAGGAGGTCTCGTACCGCCGGCGCATCCTGCACGGCAAGATCNNAGTGCGGCTTCCAGAACCCGGAGGCGGCGAACTACTGCGCCAAATGCGGTGCTCTCCTGCATGAGCGCGAGTCGGAGAGCGTCGAGCAGACGCAGTCGTTCACCGCCGAGGAACGCGAGGAGCTGCTCGAGACGCTCGGCGACATCGG
>PLZU01000043.1:0-5398 GCA_003152275.1 Actinomycetota bacterium | reverse complement strand
AAGCCTCAACGGCACGTTCGTCAACCGCAAGCGCGTGGAGACGGCGCGGCTCGACGACGGCGATGAGCTCCAGATCGGCAAATACCGACTGACCTTTCTCAAGCGCTGATGTCGACGACCGCCCCAGCCCGCGAGCGACTGCTCACGATCGGCACCGTGTGCCGTCGGCTGCAGCCGGAGTTTCCCGACATCTCGATNNTCTCGAAGATCCGCTACCTCGAGGATCAAGGCCTGCTCACGCCGAAGCGGACGCAAGGTGGTTACCGGCTCTTCTCCGAGGATGACGTCGACACGCTCGAAGCGATCCTGCGCATGCAGCGCGACGAGTTCCTGCCGCTGCGCGTGATCCGGGAGGAACTCGCAGCCGGCGCGGGCAAGGAACGCCGGCGGCGGCGCGCCGCACTCGGTGAGGCCGAGGAAGGGCTCGACCTGGAAGCGCTCTGCGACCGCGCCGGAATCGAGCCCGCCCGCGCCCGCGAGCTCGAGGACTTCGGCCTGCTCGAACCGCGCGTCGAGCGTGGGCAGCGTCTCTACACCGAGACCGACGTCGACATCGCCGTCGCGTGCGACACGCTCGCGCGCTACGGGATCGCTCCGCGCCACCTGCGTGCGTTCCGCACAGCGGCCGATCGCGAGTCCGGCCTGCTCGAGGCTCTCGTCGCGCCGGCGCTGCGCGCGCGCACACCAGAACGGCGTCGGGCCGGGATCGAGGACCTGCAGGCGATGGCGGAGACCGCGAACGAGCTCTCCCAGCTGCTGTTCGCGCGCAACGTCCGTAGACTCGCCGGGCAGTGACTGCGATCGACCTGAAGACACGCGTCCGCGAGGTCGACGACTTTCCCGAGCCCGGGATCGGCTTCAAGGACATCACGCCGCTTCTGCTCGACCACGTTGCGCTGGGCCAAGCGGTCGACGACCTCTCCGCCTGGACGGCTGAGCGCAAGCCTGACCTCGTGCTCGGCGCTGAGGCGCGCGGGTTCTACCTCGGCGCTGCGATCGCGAAGGAGGTCGGCTGCGGCTTCCTGCCTGCGCGCCGCCCCGGCAAGCTGCCGCCCGAGACGGTAACCGCGCGCTACCTGCTCGAGTACGGCGAGAACGCGCTCGAGGTGGCGTCCTACGCGATCGCGTACGGCGCGCGTGTCGTAATCCACGACGACGTGCTTGCGACGGGCGGGACGGTCGAGGCGATCGCCGGCCTCGTCGAACAGCTTGGCGGCCACGTGGTTGGGATCAACTTCGTGATCGAGCTGTCGTTTCTCGAGGGGCGGAAGCGCCTCGGCGGCTACGACATCTATTCGCTGATCGAGTACTAGGTGAATCCGCACGCGAAGGTCGGTGCTGACCCTTCCTAGCGATTGTTGCTTCCGTCCGAGGAACCGATTAGAACATCGGCATGTACGACGTTCTGACGTCGCGGTACACCTTCGCATGTCCCCGGCAGGGTGAGAGCCGCGTGTCGCTCTCCTCGTTCCGGACGCTCGAACCGCTCGCCGGCACCGGGCACCCGGTCGTGTACTGCGTCCGGTTTGCGTGCCCGTGCGGCGACGAGCACGACGGGCTCGTCAGCCACGACGAGCTCGACTGGGCGCCGCTCGGCCTCGAAGGCGGCGTTTTCCTCAACCTGATGACATCCCGGGTCGAGCCGGTGTCGGCCGAGCTCACAGAGCTGGCGGCCGCGCGCATTAGAGCGGGGGAGTGGCCGTGGAGCTTCTTTTGCTACCCGGAGGAACGGCCGCGGCCGGTGTATCCCTCGTCTTTTCTTGTGCTTACGCCGGGCGACGGCTCGCTCGGCCTCGCGGTGCGCTGTCCGGCCTGCCAGCGCACTTCGGTGAACCTTGTCTCGCACGAACACGTTGACGTCCCGTTCCACAACGACCGCGAGATCGGCGTCGTCGAGCACGTCTTCGCGGACGACGTTCACGCCGCGATCGAGGAGTTCCGCTCGGAGCTCTGGTCGGCGAGCTTCGACGCCCGCCGCCTGGCTCTCGAATAAGCCTGCGCACCTTCTCGGGCGCCTTTCTCGTTTCACCTCGACGCGTAATCGCGGAAAGGTGATTGGGATGCGCAAATACCGAATCTACGACGCGCGGCGGGGCCTCACGCTGGCGCTCGCCGTCGGCATCGCCGGGTTTTTGCTTTATCTGGCCACGCAGGTGGGCCAGCAGTCCACGGTCCGCTTCTGGGAAGAGATGGGACTCGTGGCGGCGGCCGGGCTCGTGCTCGCACTCGCGCCGGTGCTCGGCGGCTGGACGTCCGGGCTTCGCCTCCGGCTCTCGCGGGCGACGTTCATGCTCGGCTTCCTGCCGGTCCTCGTGGTCGCCGGCTGGATTCTCCTCGCGGCGCAGCCGGGGAACGGCTGGCACGAGGGAACGATCGTCTCGTGGAGCAGCGACCTCGGCCTCATGGGCCTCGTCCACTCGCTCGGCCTCTGGCACGGCGTGCTCGCGTTCGGCTTCGGGCTCGTCCTGGGCTCATGCCTCGATGCGGTACCCGCGACGGTGCCGCGCGCAACGGTCCCGGCGGAAGTCGACGACGAAGTCGTCGTCGACCAGGCAAGCGAGCAGCCGGCGGCCGACGAGCCGCTCGCCACAGAGCAGCGGGAGGCGGCGCACAACGCCGAGCCTCACACGGCGATGGTCGGGCCGAACACGCCTGAGTAGGACTGCGAGAATGGGGGTCGCGCGCTGCGTGGCCCCCAACCCCTGGCCCCAGGGATCATGTGTTTCACACGTTCGAGTCGATAGATCAAGCGGGATGAACGCCGTACCGCACGAGCGCGGGCTCGCTCTTCTTGTCGCCCATTGCGCCAGCCTCGACCCGGATTCGCCGAACGCGAGCGAGCGGCTCGACGAGGCTCTCGGGCCGGATCTAGCGCGCAAGCTCGTCTTTGCGCTTTCGAGCGGGACACAGTCCCGCGAGCGCTCGCGCAGCGGACTAGGTGCGCACGCCGTCTTCGCCGCGTAAGCGGACGAAGAGCCAGATTCCTGCGAAGGCGAGCAGCGCGATCACGATCGCGCAGGCCGCCGAGGCACCGACCGCCAGCAGCCCGAAGTAGACGTAGACCGAGAGCAGCAGCGCCCACACGAAGGCCATGACGCCGGGGTCGATGCTCGGTGCGCGGAAGTGCATCGCCCGCAATCGTATCGAGATACAAAAAAGGACCGACGCCCGAAGGCGCCGGTCCAAAGGATTCGCCGAGCCGCTTGCGATTTCGTTCACAACACCGGCTGACTTTCCGATCTCGGCCCTTGCGGACTTCCTCGTACGGCCCTTCGGTGCTGCTTCGACCTACTCTCGCTGCGCGCTCGGCGCACTTGTCAATCTAGGGTGTCTCCAAGGGCCACGCAAGGGTCGACTCGGCAGAAAAAACCGCACTTTGCGGATTTTGAATAATCAACATTTCCACAGTGCTTTGTGCAACCTGTGGATAACCTCGATTCACGCGCCGAGCACGCTGCGCACGAGCGACGACAGTGGCAACCCGTTCGAGTCGCGGTACACGGCGCGGTAGGTGAGCGGCCGCTGCGGCGGCGTGTCGGTGAGCGAGAACGTCCCGTCGGGGGCGAGTGGGAGGGTGATCAGGAGCTCGGCTCCGGCCTGAGTCTCACGCCAGATCTCGACGCTGCCGCCGCTCACGCCCGTCACGCGGCCGGAGAGCGTGAAAGCTGCCCCGTTGACCGCCGCGGAGAGCTGAACGCTGGCAACCGGGGGAGTAGGGGAGCGGTACCACTCGACGCCGGTTGCGTCGAGGAGGAGGTAGTGGCGCGCGCCGGCGGAGTCGACCGCGTAGCCCTCGAGATTGCCGTCCAGCTCGACCGTGCCGCCCTGGGTGTCGAGCACGAGCCCGGCGTAGACCGTCCGTGCGCCCTCCAGGTCGACGTAGTCGTCGGCGGCGACCTCGGGCCCCGTGGCGGTGAGGGCGAGCCCGACGAGGAACGCGTGGTTATTGAGAATGGTCGTGTGCTGACCGTTCAGGTTCTGGGTGAGCACGAGCTGGCTCTCGTCGTAGTCCGGAAAGAGCTCGGTCCACGAGCTCCAGGTGCCGCCGGCTGGTTCCGCGACCGCGCGCACGACGCCGCCGGGCACCGCGAGCGAGTTCGCATAGAGGAACTGCCCGATCCAGTCCTTGTGGTTCTTCGTCCGCGACCATTCGATCGTGGCGCCGGAGTAGGCCTCGACGACACGGACAGCGCCGCTCGGCATGACGACCGGTGTGACGGTAGGCAGCTCGGTGCTGAGCGGGAACCCCTTCCGCGTCACGGCCTCACCGATCAGCCGGCCGGAGGCGTCCTCGTGGACGAGGCGGAGGAAGCTCTTCTGCGTCTGCAGGAGATATGCGTAGCCGATGAGCGGGCGGCCGTCCTGGCCGATCGCGAGGCCGCCGAAGCCGAGCGCGCCTTTCCGTGGGGCTGTCGCGACCGTTCGGACCTGCCAGCCGCTGGGCCGTTGCTCAGCGAGGCTCAAGCGGCTCCCATCGGTCGCCTCGAGCAGGAGGACGGCGCCTGCCGGGCCAAGCTCGAGACCGACAAGTGCCGGTGACCCCGTCACGGCGGGCAGCGTCTGCTCGGCCCAGGAACCGTCCGCGGAGCGCGCCGCGAGCACGACCGAGCCCTCCGCGGCAACGAACGCAACGTGCGGCGATCCGTCAGCTCCGACCACGAGCAGCGAATCCGTGGCGCCGGCCGATCCCGGCAAAAGCTCTGCGTGAGCGAGCGACGGCAGCAGCAGGGCAGAGAGGAGGACGACCCCGAGCGCCAGGCGCTTCACGCCCTGGACACTAGCCCCCAAGGCGGCTTCTACTCCAACTTGACATAACGCACGTTCTCGTGCACGGTCACTTGAGCCGAGACCCTGCCTGGAATCGAGCTCTGCTCGACCGCGCGGGCCACTTGATTTCGTGACGCCAAACGTGTTTGGGTTGCGTGCGGGCGCGGGAGACTACGCAAGGGAAACGCGGATCAAGTCAGGGGGAGCACTTTGACCGTCGAGATCGAGTCCATCCTCATCAACGAGGAGCTCGCAGCACTGCTCGAGGCCGCCGAGGCGAGCGGGCAGCTGCGCCAGCAGGATCTGGTCGAACTGCTCGAACCGATGGAGCTCGATCCACTCGAGGTCGAAGCGGTGCACACGGAGCTCGACCGCCGGGGCATCGAGCTCGTGCTGGAGGAGCCGGAGAAGGAGACCGCTCCCCCACCCCAGCCCACCGTAGTGCAGCCGGTCGAGACGACGACGGACGCGCTGCAGTTGTTCCTGCGCGAGGCCGGCAAGCACGCGCTTCTCACGGCGCCGCAGGAGGTCGAGCTCGCGAAGAAGATCGAGGGCGGCGACCTGATGGCGAAGCAGCGGATGATTCAGTCGAACCTCCGCCTCGTTGTCTCGATCGCCAAGAACTACCGCA
>PLZU01000095.1 GCA_003152275.1 Actinomycetota bacterium | reverse complement strand
TGACCGGCGGGCTGAAGTGGACGCCTTTGCGGATGTGCACCGTGATCGTCCTGCCGCCGGCGGAGATCTGCGCCGGTTCGGAGGCCATGTCCGGAGACGGTTCGGAGAACGAGTTCGGCTTATAGGAGAACAGCGGACGCTGGGTCGCATAGACGACCTCGTAGTCGATGTTGTAGTACGCCAGTCCGGGATCGAGCTGTTCGAAGTCGGAGTGGTTCAGCACGGTCAGCGTGCCGCCGCGTTTGCCGCCCGACTGCGGCTCGGTGCGCGGCGTCTGCACCCCTTTGGCCACCGCGATCCCGCTGCCGCCGGAGATCGAGCCGCTGGAGGAGCCGCAAGCGGCGAGCCCCAGCGCGAGCGCTCCGGCGACCACGGCCGAGCAGAACATTCTGGTCAGACTCATCACGGCGTCTCCTCTGTTTGTACATCCCCGCGGCGTCACCGCGCGGTCCTTGAATTTAAGAAGGTCCTTGCCAAAACATCTGGCACGAACCTGAAGGCATCCCGCGAGCCGCGTCACCGCGCGGTCCTCGGGTTGAGCGCGTCCTGCAAGCCGTCGCCGAGCAAGTTGAACGCGAGCACGGTCAGCAGCAGAGCGATGCCCGGGAACGTCATGTACCACCAGGCGGTGTTAAAGATCGGGGTCGCGGCGGCGATCATCTGGCCCCAGCTGGCGGTCGGCGGGCGGATGCCGACACCGAGGAACGACAGGCCCGCCTCGAGCAGGATGTTGAGCGGGATCAGCAGCGTCGAGTAGACGATGATCGGCGCGACGAGGTTCGGCAGGATCTCGCGGAACATGATCCGCGCGTCCGAGGCCCCGAGCGCGCGCGCGGCCTGCACGAACTCCTGCTCGCGCAGCGACAGCACGAGGCCGCGCACGATCCGCGCGACGTACGTCCCGTTGGCCAAAGCGATCAGGAAGATGATCACGCCAAGGCCAGGCTGGATCGCGCCACCGACGCAGCCCCGTACGGCGCACGCCGCGCCGATCCCGAGCCCGAGCAAGAGGATTGGGATCGACAGCACGACGTCGATCAGGCGCGACAGCAGCGTGTCGAGGAAACCGCGATAGAAGCCTGCAAGCGTCCCGATCGCGACACCGATCAGCGTCGCCACGGCCGTGCCGAGGATTCCCACCTCGAGGGCCACCCGCGTGCCGTAGATCACGCGTGACATCACGTCGTGGCCGAGCTGGTCGACGCCGAACGGGTGCGCCAGGCTGGGGCCGAGCGGCGAGCCGAACTGGTCGGTCAGGTTCGGGTTCTGGACATAGGGCCCGGGCAGGCCGAGCAGTTGCACGATCAGCGGTGCCGCGATCGCGACGACGACCAGCAAGACGACGAACACAAGCGAGACGAGCGCGACGCGATCCTGGCGCAAGCGCCGCCAGAACAGCTGTCGCGGAGAGCGCGCGGCGACACCCTCCCAGGCGCTCGGGATGCCCAAGCCGCCGCCCGCGGCCGGAAGCAGCTCAGCACGGCCGATATTCATTTCCTAGATCGCTCCCCATCAGCGGAATCTGCTTGTGAGCACAGGAGAAACACTGGATGCATCAGTTCGACACACCCTCTTCGACAACCTGCCCCAGAACCTAAATCCAACGCGCGATACTGAGGCAAATGGACACGCTGTTCGAGTCTGACGCCACCGAGGAGAACCCTGAGCCCGGGCGAGCTGAGGGGCCGGACGACCGCCCGCTGGCGGCGCGCATGCGACCGGCCACGCTCGCCGACTTCGTCGGCCAGACGCACCTGCTCGGCGCGGACTCGGCGCTGCGCACGGCGATCGAGCAGGGCAAGCCTCACTCGATGATCCTGTACGGACCGCCCGGCACCGGCAAGACAACGCTCGCGCGGATGATCGCCGAGCACTCACAGGCGGTGTTCGAGGAGCTCAGCGCCGTGCAGGCAGGCCGCGCCGAGGTACGCGCCGTGATCGAGCGCGCCGCGCATCGCCGCGCCATCGGCGGGGCGGACGGGACCAGAACGGTGTTCTTCCTCGACGAGATCCACCGCTTCAACAAGGCGCAGCAGGACGCGCTGCTGCCGGCGGTCGAGGAAGGCCTCGTGACACTGATCGGTGCGACGACGGAGAACCCGTACTACGAGGTCAACTCCGCTCTGCTCTCGCGTTCGCAGGTGTACGAGCTCGAGTCGCTCTCGCCCGAAGATCTCGCTGTCGTCGTGCGCCGTGGCGCGGACGAGCTCGGCGCTGCGCTCTCGGACGGCGTCGTCGACCTGATTGTTCGCCGCGCCGGCGGGGATGCACGGTCGGCGCTCAACATCGTCGAGCTCGCGCACGAGACGGCGGGTGGCGAGATCAGGGAGGAGCACGCCGAGGACGCGGCTCGCAAGCGGCCGGTCGTCTACGACAAGAACGCGGATGCGCACTACGACTTCACGTCCGCGTTCATCAAGTCGATGCGCGGCAGCGATCCGCAAGCGGCGGTGTACTACCTGGCTGCGATGCTCGAAGGTGGCGAGGACGCGCGCTTCATCGCGCGACGGATGATCGTGCTCGCGTCCGAGGACATCGGGAATGCCGATCCGCGCGCGCTGCTCGTTGCGGTCGCCGCTGCACAGGCTGTCGAGCATGTCGGGCTACCGGAAGCGCGCTTGACCCTCTCGCAGGCGGCGATCTATCTGGCTCGGGCACCGAAATCGAACGCGAGCTATCGCGCGATCAACGAGGCGACGACCGACATCCGCGAGGGCGGCAACGCGAAGCCGCCGAAGTCACTGCGCGACGGCTCGTACTACGGCCGCCAGCTCGGAAACGGCGAGGGCTACATCTATCCACACGACGATCCGCGTGGCTTCGAAGTCGACTACTTGCCCGACGAGCTGAAGGGCCGCAAGTACTACAAACCGTCGGGAAGCGGCGAAGAGGCGGAGTAACGCAAGTCCCGGCACACGTCTCTAGACCTGGACAGTCCACGTCAAGAGATGGCCGAGCCGAGCGGCTCGCTAAGCCGGATCTGCACCGCGTAGGCGGACGACTCTCCGAAGTGTGGACAGTCCAGCGTTACGAGCTGTGCGCGGAAAGCACACGGCGGCGCTCGCTAGAGTCGCCGGATGCGGCTGCACGTGCACGCCTGGGGCGATCCGGCTGCGCCGCCAGTCGTTTGCGTCCACGGCGTCACCGGACACGGCGAGCGGTTCAGGCGGCTCGCTGAAGAGCGCTGGGCGAAAAGGTTCCGTGTGCTCGCGCCGGATCTGCGCGGCCACGGGCGCTCCGGGTACGAGCCACCGTGGACGTTCGCGACCCACGTCGCCGACCTGGTCGAGACGCTCGACGCACTCGAGATCGACAGCGCAGCCTGGGTCGGCCACTCATTCGGAGGCCGCCTGACCCTCGAGCTCGCGGCCGCCCATCCGGAACGCGTTCGCCGCGCAGTTCTGCTCGACCCTGCGATCCAGGTGCTGCCGCACATCGCCGAGGTCATCGCCGAACAGGAGCGCAGCGAGCCCGTCTACGACTCACCGGAGGACTACGCAGACCGGCGGGAAGATTCGCCGCCGCGCGAGCTCGTGCTCGAGGACGCGCTGCTCCACTGCGAGCAGCTTCCCGACGGACGCCTGCGCCGCCGAACCTCCCAGCCGGCAGTCATCTCGATCTACGGCGAGCTCGCATCCGCCCCACCCCCGCCCGACACGTTGCGTGCTCCGACGCTCCTGATCCACGCGCCCGCCTACGGCCTCGTGCGCGAGGAGCAGCTCGCCGCTTACGCCGACCGCGTGGAAACGCTCGCCGTTCCCGGCATGCACATGGTGATGTGGGACGCGTTCGACGAGGTCGCGAACGCCGTCGACAGCTTTCTCTTACAGGATGCGAGCGCCGAGCGCTGACGCGACGAGCTCGACCGCGAGCTTGCCGGTTGCGTTCTCGCGATCAAGCACCGGGTTGACCTCGACGACGTCGAACGAATCGACTGTCCCGGCCTCTGCCACGATCTCCATTGCGAGATGCGCCTCTCGATAAGAGAGCCCGCCGCGAACCGGCGTCCCCACGCCAGGCGCATGCTCGGGATCGACCGCGTCCATGTCGAGACTGAGATGCAGGAAGGCGCCGCCGCCTGCGTGCTGCAGCGCCTCGCGCATGCAAGGCTCGACGCCGCGCTTGTCGAGATCGCTCATCGTGAAAACCTTCGCCTCGAGCCGCTTCAGCAGCTCACGCTCTCCCTTGTCGAGCGACCGCACGCCGACGAGCACGAGCTTCCCCGGCTCAATCGCCGGCAGCGTCCAGTCGTCGTAGTGGAACCCCTCGCCGGCCAGGTCGAGAGCCGCCGCCAGCACCATCCCGTGGACATTTCCGCTCGGCGACGTCTCCGGAGTGTTGAGGTCGCCATGCGCGTCGACCCAAATGACTCCACCAGGCCCGTGCGCCTCCGCCATTCCGACGAGCGATCCCAGGGCGACCGAGTGGTCGCCGCCCAGCACGAGCGGCGTCTCGCCTCGCAGCCGCGCTTGCTCGACCAGCTTCGCGACGCGATCGCACAACGCGAGAATCTGCGGCAGGAAGCGTGCCGTGTGGTCGTCGATCGCGAGCGACTCCGCAACCGGCGCTTCAACGTTGCCCAGATCGTTCGTCACGATGCCGAGCGTCTCCGCAAGATGCTCTGCGAGCTCGGCGTAACGAATGGCGGACGGACCCATGTCAACGCCGCGCCGGCCCGCGCCGAGATCGAGCGGCGCACCGATCAGCGCCACGTGTCGAGCTGCCGGTTGCGCACTCACCGCAGCAAGGCTAACGTCCCGGCCTTGGCGGACCAACCGGAAGCGGCTGCGGCGCCGGTTCGCGTCCTTTTGGCGGACGACGACGGCTCGTTCCTCGAATCGCTGCGCCCGTTGATCGAGCGCCAGCCCGAGCTGACGGTCGTCGGTACCGCAGCGAACGGCCTCGACGCAATCGAGCTCGCGGACGAACTGAGCCCCGATGCGGTCGTGATCGACCTGCACATGCCGCTCGTGGACGGCGTCACCGCGGTCGCGCGCCTGCGCAAGGATCATCCAAGCCTGTGCCTGATCGCGCTCACCGGCGACTCCGACCGACTGCTCCACGAGGCGGTCACCGAGGCGGGCGCCGACGCCGTGCTGCTCAAGGCGGATCTCGTCGGCACGCTCGTCGATCGGCTCGCAGCTGTTCGCGTACCGTCTGGCTAGACTGACGCTCCGCCAGCGGCGAGGTAGCTCAGCTGGTAGAGCACTCGGCTGAAAACCGGGGTGTCGCCGGTTCGAGTCCGGCCCTCGCCACTCTCCGGCCAAAAGTCCGGCCCGCTGCGCGGGCCATGACGACTTTTGGCCGATTGTCTGTGCTGCAAGCCGCTGTGTGCCGCGCCCGCGCAGGTCGGGCGCGGCGACGAAAGAGAAAAAGAGAAGCGGAGCAAGCGTCCGGACCGGTGTGACCGTGTCGCGAACTCCCTGTGGCTCGGAGCCTAACTTAGGGGACGTCGATCTGGATGACGATCTCGCCGCCCTCCTCGACCCCTAAGAGCGCGGCGGCACTGCCGCGTGAGACGGCGATTGCGACGTTGCGATAACTGTCCTCGTAGAGGATCAGCTCGCCCGGTGTCGCGTCGCCGAACGTGCGGGCGGCGACCGCGTAGTACCGGTTTCCGCGGGTAACGAGCTCGACGCGCATCCCCGAAACGATCGACACGGAGTCGAGGTGCTCGCGCGTCACATTGAGCGCGATGTTCCCGAAACGATCGACACCGAGCACGACGGCACGGATACGCGACTGCCCGACCTCGGGCTGCGGCAGGTCGAGACGGACGAGCGCATCAGGATCGACCGGCGGGCCGAGCTCGCTGAGCGCAACGCCGAGCGCGAGGTGCGCCGCCGCGGGTGAAAAGAGGTCACGCCCGTGGAAGGTGCGCGACACCGAATCGAGGGCGTACTCCGGATTCGCGAGCTCGTGCGCCTCAGCGACACCGCCGAAGCGGTCGGCGGCGGGCAGGAGAAGCCCATTGTCGGGGCCGACGTACAGGCGTCCTTCCGCATCGCGCAGCGCGAGCGGGCGGCGCCCGCCACCCACACCAGGGTCGACGACCGCGAGATGCACGCCTGCAGGCATGTACGGAAGCGTGTTCGCGAGCATGAGCGCCGCCTGCAGCACGTGGCCGGGCCGGATCCCGTGAGTGATGTCGATGATCTGCGCCTCCGGCGCGATCTGCTTCAACACGCCGTGACAGGTGCCGACGAAGTCGTCCGCGAGGCCGAAGTCGGTGAGGAAAGTGATGAACATCAGAGAGAACTTACGACGACACCGTGGACATTAGGCCAGTATTTCAAGCGATTTCGGCGTGTGACGGGCTCGCATGTACCACCTTGTGTACCACCCCACGGCGCGAGAAGTCCCTGGCGAGATGCGCCGGGCTCACCTACGATGGTCACGAGGGCTCATACCGGCAAGCACGTAGCCACTCGTGCCCCTGAGATGCCCGGAGACGGATAACCGCGCACGTCACCACAGCGCGGGTCTTCGGAAGGTGGCCCTCACCATGCAAGCACGCATCGAAGGACTCGAAGACCACATCCGCGCGGTCGTGCGCGAGGAGGTCGCGTCGGCTCTCGCCGGGCACTCCGACCCCGACCCGTGGCTCAACTCGGACGAGGCGGCGTCGTACCTGCGCATCGCCCGCTCGACTCTGCATGACTTGGTATCGGAAGGGCGGCTGCCGAGGGCGGGTGGGCGCAAGACGAAGTTGGTCTTCCGCCGCTCGACGTTGGACGCCTACCTCGCGTCGAGGGGGCGGTCGTGACGGGGGTTGACTTCACCAATGCCCGCCTTACGGTGTGGGTACAACTTCTAAAAAATGCCCCGGCGGCGCTGATACGCCCCGGGGCCGGACACGAGGAGTAAGCCTCATGCCAGTTGCAAAAACTACCGGACGCCATCTTCGTACAGCGGCGGCGGGTGTCCACAAGAGTGTCAGCCCGCGCACCGGCAAGGTGACGTGGGAGGCTCGCTACGTCAACTCGGCGGGCGTGCGTGTGTATGAGAAGTGCTCCTCCTTCGAGGACGCAAAGCACCGCCGCACGGAGATGACGCACAAGGTCAACCGGGGCGAGGTCGTCGCCAACACGAGCGCAACTCTCAATGACGTGCTCGACGGATGGCGCGAGTGGCGCAAGGTCAAGCCGCGCACGGCGAAGGGGTACGACGACCACATCCGCGTCCACATCGCGCCGAAGTTTGGGCGCTCGCGCGTGCGTGACATCTCACGGGCCGACATCAAGGGTTGGCTCAACTCCATGAAGCGCAAGGACGGTCGTCCGGGTGAGATGTCCGACGGCACCAAGGCCATCATCCTCGCGACGTTGAGCAACGTACTCGACTACTGCGTTGACGCCGGGATGATTGGCGAGCAGCCCGCGCGTTCGCTCGGTCGCGCGAAGCCGAGGCAAGGCAAGATCGCGGCTCGCATCCTCGGAGACGGTGAGTTGGAGGCGCTGCTCGCGGCGTGCGAGCGGTTCCCTTGGCTCCGCGATGTCATTCGCATGACGCTCTACGGCGCGCTCCGGCTCGGTGAATGTTGTGGCCTTGAATGGTGCGACATCGACTTCGACGCCGGGCGCATCGTGGTGCGCCAACAGGTGTCCGAGGACGGCACGGTCGGCGGCACCCCGAAGGGCGGGAGGGTCGAGAGCATCCCAATGAGCCCGCAGGCGCGTGTGCTTCTCGCGGAGTTGAAGATCGCGGCGGTGGACAAGTCACCGGGCGCGCCAGTCTTCACAAACGTACTCGGGGGCTACCTGCTGCCACGTAACGTCCAACGCGCCTTCGAGAAGGCACGGCGCTACGCCGCGCTCTCAACTGAGCCGAGGGTGCTCCGCTTCCACGACCTGCGCCATACGAGCATCTCGATGCTCGCCAATCAACCGGGCGCGGACATCGTGCAGGTGCAAGCGTTCGCACGGCACTCGAATATGTTGACGACGCTCGGGTACGTCCACAAGATCGAGAAGCCGGAGTGGACGGATGTCGTCGGCACCGCGTTTGAGGCATTCGGATCATGACGGCGGAAATCGCAACTTTGAAGTGGTGCCCGAAGTGCAAAGGGGCCGGGGAAATCCCTGGCCCCTCGGTCATCACGCTTGGTGACGATGGCTCGGGGGGCTTCACGCCCGGCGGCATGGTCGTGTGCCCGAAATGCAAGGGCGCACAGGTGCTCGTGGTCGGCGGCTGCATGTGCGGCGATGAGACGCCCTGGCACGACGAGCCAGAATCGCCCATGGTCTGACTATGAGTGTGGACGCGACTACGCAAACAGGCACCTTCGAGAACCGGAGACGGGTCTTCGACCTCGAAGCGGTGGTGGCGTACTACGCCACCCACTCGCTTGATGACACCTGCAAGGAGTTCGGCACCGTGCCGAAGACGCTACGCAAGCACTTCCGCGAGGCGGGTGTCGAGATGCGAGTGCGGGGTAACCGGCTGACCAAACGAGCGGGGGAAATCGACTGGCAGGATGTCGTGCTCCCGCGTGCCGTGGAGATTCTCGCGGGCTACTCGACGCCCGTCACGTTGCGACAGTTGTATTACCGGCTCGTCTCCGAGCAGTTGATACCGAACACGCAGAACGCCTATCAGGTGTTCTCGAAGACATCGGCAGAGTGGCGGCGGCTCGGCACGTTCCCCGACCTGCTCGACACGACCCGCGACATCGAGGTCGAGCGCGGTTGGGATTCGCCGGAGGAGGCACGCGAGTACCTGCGACGTGTGTACCTGCGTGACCGCTCGGAAGGGCAGGAATCGGCGCTCTACCTCGTGTGTGAAAAGCGCGGTCAGTCGGCGCAGTTGCGGTCATGGTTCGGAGAGGAGCGGTCGATCCCCGTCGTCTGCCTTGGCGGCTTTGCATCTCAGACCTTGATCCACAAGTTGCGTGCCGACTTCGACTACGAGCGGACGGTGCGCATCCTCTATGCGGGCGATTTCGACTGCACGGGCGAGGAGATTGAGGAGGACTTTAAGCGTCGGCTCAACATCGCAGGGTTGGAATGGTGGTACACGTTCGAGCGCGTGGTGCTCTCGCGCGAGCAGGTGGACGAGTACGAGTTGCCGGAGAACCCCGGCAAGGACAAGGATTCCAATGCTGGCAAGTTCAAGGCGAAATACGGCACCAACGTGCAGGTAGAACTTGATGCGCTTGATCCTCTAGTGCTGCGCCAACTTTTCGCGGACGCCATCGACCCGTATTGGGACGAGGATGTCGCGGCAGGTGTGCTTGAGCGTGAAGCCGAGGAGCGCGAGACGCTCTAACCCCCGAGCCCCTTCGGCCACAGTGAAGGGCGCTGCGACCCCGAGGGCTCGTCCGAGAGTCTTTCGGCGGGATGCACGGAGTCGGGCTCGGCGGTGCGGACGCGCTCGCCTGCGGCCTTCGCGTCCTTGTCGGCGGCGAGTTGTTCGCGCACGGCGTCCTCTGCATCTCCTGCGATAGACGAATGGTGGAGGATCGCGTGTCGGCGCAGGATGGCGGCGGACGAGAACGGGGCAGCATCACAGTGCTCGCACGGGTACACGTACACGGGCTCGGCATCGTCGTCCTCGGGTTCGTCGTCTTCGGGCGCGACTAGGACGGCGCGGTCAGTCCCGTAGCGCAGGTCTTGGATCGTCAACTTGCCGGTGAGGAGTTCGGGGGCGGTGTATTGGGGCTCATACGGTGTGACGGTCACCCAATCGCACGGGTGCTGCTCCTTCCACGCGAGCACGAGTTGCGCCTCCTCGGGTGTGATCTTGTGAACACCCTCGCGGTGCGTCTTGTACGGCGGGACGCAGAACGACCCGGAGCCGTTCACGGTCAAGAAGTACGAATCAGACATCGCTCAAAACCGACTTACGGAGAGGATGCGCCCGGCGTTGGAGTCGTGGGCGTGCGGTGCTCCGGCGAGCGAGAAGCAGATGGCAAGAACACAGTCGGTTTGGATGGCGTGATCGTCACGGCGGTACGAGAGGAGTTCGCGCTGTAGGGGATCGGTCGCGTCGGGATCGAAGCGGAGATGTTGGCACTCGATGAGATAGGCGAGTTCGTTGACCACACGCGCCTTGGACGCCGCGCTCGTGTGGAACTCGTGCAGACGTGACTCGGGGACGGAGCCGGATGCCGAGAGGGACTGGAAGATGGGTAAACCGATACCTGTAACTTCAAAGGTGAAGTGTGCGCGGGGCCAGGCGCGGTGCATCTCCGCAAGGGCTTGACCAACCTCGGTGGATGTCGTGCCCTTCAAGCGGCGGAAGGCGACAACATCCGCGATTTCTTCGGTGCAGTCGAGCATGACGAACACGGTCGCGTCGTTCTTGAGGCCGACATCGACGCCGCAGGAGTAATAGCGGCGCGGCTTGGGGCCGAAGAAGTTGGCGTAGCGGCTCTCGTACTCTGCTTGGCTTGAGAAGCAGCCGAGGAAGTCCGTTGAGCACACGGCCACGTCCTCGGCGGCGAACATCGACTCGCCCGAGGATTCGAGTGCCTCCTGCCAAGTTGACGGGTACTCGCGTGCGAACTCGGAGCGCGGGAGCGAGCGTTTCGTTCCCTCTAGCCAAGCCTCGTCGCGGTCAGGACGTGCAAGCGCGGGAACAAACAGGGCGTGGTGCTTGCCCTCGCCCTCGATGCACTTGCGGAAGTACGTCGCGGTGTACGACTCCGGCCCGACAACTTCCGTCGTCAAGATCGAGAACGTTCCGCCCGGTGCAACGGTCGGCAAGACGGATTGGTAGACCTTGCGCGGGTCGAGCATGGCCGAGAGTTCGTCAAGGTGCAGGTGGTTGCAGGTCGAGCCTCGGGATGCTGCGCGCGTAGACGGGTACGAGCGGATGAACGCGCGCTCTCCGTTCCCGCAATCGAGGCGAATCGAGCGCGTGGTCGAGTACATCGGCAGCCGGAAGGCCGGGGGCAGATGTTGAAGACCGAACAGGATCGCGTCGAGCACTTCCTTCGCTGCATCGTCGCCGCTACTGAAACAGTGGACGCGGGCGTTCGGTGTGCGGAAGCGAGCGACGTAGGCATCGAACGCGATGGCGATGGTCGTCTCGCCCAACTGCCGCGCCTTGAGCATGAACGTCCAACTGTGCTCCTCGACGGCGGCGAGGTACGCCTCCTGCGCGGGCCAGAGGGATGCGCCGAGCACACGGACGACGCCGTTCTCTTGGTCGAGGAAGCGCCAGTGGTCGAGGAACGCGCGGAAGCCGGTCTTGGGATCGCAGCACGCGGCGAAGATGGCGCGCTGCTCGGGATCGTCGCGGAGCAGGCGCAGTCCGGCGGGTGAGATGGCGTAGCCCTCGGGACGACCTCCCTCGATGAAGATGCGCGGGCTCGGAGACTTGCGTGGCGGGCCGGTGATCGAGCCGTCAGGCGCGAGGCGGATCGCAACCGGCACGGCTACTCCGTCGCGACTGCGGGATGACGCACGAGCGGCCAGTGCTCGAACGCGCTGCGGAGGTCGGCCTCGGTCGCATCGGGCCACTTGGGCCGGAGCAGCGAGACGAACTCGTCGTAAGTGATGACCTCGCCGTCGAGTTGGTCTTCGTGGTTGCCGAGGAGCACGCGGCGCTTCTCGACGGCGCTCATGATGCCCACGCCTCCGGGTTGAGCAAGTCATCGTCCTCGTCCTCTGGCTTCGCGTTCGGGTTCGGAGCCCGGCGGAGTTCGCGAGCAGCCGCGAGGCGCACGCGCGAATCAGGATCGAGGAGCAAGTCCTGTAGCACGTCGTCGGCCTGCATGTCGCGTGCGGCGTCCTTCTCCGCCTCCACCAACGCGGCGAACTCGGGGATGTCGGTCAGCCAACGCCTCAATGTCCGAGGATTCACGACGACCCGGCGCGCGGTATCGACCTGCGTCAGGTGCATTCCCAAGTACCTTGCCGCGCGCTTTTGCCGTGCTGAGAGGCTCATGTCAGGTATTCTATCCGCTTATCCGCGAACCGCCTGTCTATGCCCTCCTGCTCTTAGCCCTGCGGGTGTCCGGCACGCCTAGCCCTACGGCACCGGGCGCTCGAAGACGGGCTCGCGGAGCCGGGATCGGCACGCTTCGAGCGGTGGTACGGCACTGGTACACGGCTCGTGGGAGGCAGCGTTTTCGTTGGCACGAGGGGTGCACGCCTTATACCTACTACGGCGACTCCGCGCGGCGTCGAGTGCGGCGTTGCACCCGGCGAGCACGAGGTCGGCTTCGAGACGTCGGGCTTCGGTGCGAGCGCGGGGCAAAGGCGGCGCGTGCGCGGGGCCCCCCGAGCCGGTCATTCATCCACAGGCAACAGCCTGCGGCGACTGGCCCGGTGCAGGCGGGATGTCGCCGTCATCTCGAACGGAAAGGTGCCCGATTTCGTTTCTCGCCGCGTCGCGCGCGACAAGCGTCACCGGTGGCGAGAAGCCGCTGCGGGAGTTGGGCGCGCCCGGCAGAGGTATGGCCCAAGCGAGGAAGTAACCGTTCGAGACCGCGGCAGGTGTCGAGTGCCCGTCGGGATAGAGCACGTCAACTGATGCCACAGCGTTCGAGGTCTGGCCGGTGATGTATAGCGGTGTCTTTCCTGGGGTTGCCACCATCGAGCCGCCCGCCTGAAGAGCCCATTTGGCAGGGCATGCCGCGGGAGGCCCGTATGACATTCCTGCGATCCCGCCAGTCGCTGAACTGACGACCGCTGTTCCCTTGATGCCGTCGGTGAAGACCAACTCGTAGACGCGATATTCACCATCCGGTGTATTTGCGGTGACGACCGGCTGCACATCCGTCAGCGTGGGCTCGAATCCTGGCTTGTGGCTGATGAACTGCTCGATCATCTTCCTCGCGTTCAGGGGCTGGCTTGCATCGCCAATGAATTGATGCGGCGTTTGAGAGAACTGGCCGAGCAGTGCCAGCGATGCAGGGACGAACAGCCCGAGAGCAACGACTGCCGCCGCCACCAAGATAAGGGTGCGCCGAGAAGCAGCGCGCTTTGGGCTGATGGGCTCTTGGTCTGAAATCGGATGGGCTGGCCCAGCGAACGCTTCGAGCATTGCTCGAATGTCGTCGTCGGACACCCTTGCCTGCTCTGCCTTTGTGTGAGTTAGCTTCATTTCATCGTTCCTTTCGTCTGCCTGTCGACTTGCTTCCGTCGAGATACAGCGCGAGCTTGTGGCGGGCGTCGTGTAGTTGGTGCTTCACCGTCCCCACGGAGCAGCCGAGGGCGTCGGCTGTTTCTTGCTCGTCCAGGCCGACGTAGAGCCGGAGCACAGCCGTTGCGCGCTGCCGAGGCGGTAGTTGGTCGAACGCTTCCTTGAGTTCAAGGAGTTCTATGGGCTGGGTGCTGCCAAGCTCCGAGGAACGAGCGCCGAGGCCGAGCACGGCAAACCGTCGTTCCCGCTTCGCCATGCGAATTGCGACACGAGCAGCGATCCGCGCGGCGAACGCCCGCGCGGCTCCTCTGTCCTTGAGTTGCGGCAGCGACCGGCTCACTTCGAGGAGGGCTTCTTGCGCTGCGTCCTCGGCAACAGACGAGCCTGCCCCGACGACGAGACGGACGGTATGGACGACAAGCGGTTGAAGCTCGGCCAACAGCGCCTCGCTCGAACGCTCGCCCCGCTCCGTGCGCGGGCGTATTTCTGCCAGGGATAACTCCATCCTTGCGAGGGGCATCTCCATCGTCACCTATATAAGTGGCACGGGGCAGGCGAAAGGTTGGGTGGGGGCGTCACAATTTCTCGCGCTGTTCGTCTTAGGGTTGTGAGCGACCAGAGCGGAGACGAACGGGACGCGTTGCGTCGGCTTGCCAGTGATCCCGACGCGATCTGCTTCATCTACGACCGCTATGTCGGGCGGCTCGTCCGGTTTCTGGAGCGAGAAGGCGCCACGCGGGAAGTGGCTTGGGACGCGACGCAAGAGACGTTTGCGAGGCTGCTAGCCGGAAGTCGTCGGCGCAGCGTCCGAGCACCTGAGAGCGCCTGGCCGTGGCTAGCCGCGACGGGCCGGAACCTGCTTCGCGACTGGCAGCGTCGTGGCCGGATCGACACGCGTGCGCGAACACAGCTCGGCATCACCACCGCGCCGTTGGGAGGAGATGAACTCGGTGACCTCATCGAGCGCCTGGACGGGGAGGCGCGCGAGGGAGATCTCAGCACCGCGTTTCACGCGTTGCCCGCGGCACAGCAGCGTGCCGTCGCCGGCCGCGTGCTCACGGAGTTGGACTACGCCGAGCTTGCCGAGCGCGAGTCCGTGTCGGAGCAGACCGTGCGGATGCGGGTGTCCCGCGGACTCCGGCGGATGCGAACCCACTTAGAAGGAGGAAACTGAATGACAACCACAGACCCGATCACCCTCTTCCGTAGCGA
>PLZU01000065.1 GCA_003152275.1 Actinomycetota bacterium | reverse complement strand
CGGCTGGCCCGGGAGAACCCGGGTTGGGGCTACCGCCGGATCCAGGGCGAGCTTGCCGGACTCGGTATCCGGATCGCGGCCAACACTGTCTGGTCGATCCTGCAGCAGGCCGGGATCGAGCCCGCACCGCGGCGCTCGTCCGAGACCTGGCGGGAGTTCCTGCGAGCCCAGGCCAGCGGGATCGTCGCCTGCGACTTCTTCACCGTCGACACCGTGCTGTTCCGGCGCCTGTACGCACTCGTCTTTATCGAGCTCGCGACCCGGCAGGTGTATCTCGCGGGCATCACCATGAACCCGACCGGTGAGTGGGCGACCCAGCAGGCACGGAACATCGTCGAGACGTTCGTCGACCGGGCGGAGCCGATCCGGTTTCTGATCCACGACCGCGACAGCAAGTTCACGGCGGCCTTCGACGAGGTGTTCCGCTCCGACGGCATCCGGACGATCCGCACACCGGTACGGGCGCCCCGCGCGAACGCCTTCATCGAACGGTGGATCGGCAGCGTGCGTCGCGAGTGTCTCGACCGGATCCTGATCGTCAACCGCCGCCACCTCGAACGAGTCCTCCCGGCCTACATCCGCCACTACCACGAACATCGCCCCCACCGCTCCCTCCACCAGCGACCACCAATCGAAGAACCGTCACCAGGCTCAGACACCGTTGTCGTTGTCGACCGTGTTCAGCGCCGAGACGTGCTCGGAGGGCTCATCCACGAATACAAAGCCGCGGCGTGATCAAGGACGAATCCGGTTTCGGCACCCTCAACCCGCGCCGCGCGGTTGGGGTGTTTTGGTCCTTTGGCTCAGGTCAGACGGGGAAGGTGAGGCGTACGCGGGTTCCGCGCTGGCCGCGGCTGACATCGACGCCGCCGGCGAGGGCACGCATGAGCGGGAAACCGCGGCCGACCTCATCGCCTTCGCGCGTGCCGGCCTGATCGCCGACCCCGTCGTCTGAGAGCGTGATCGCGAGCGTGTTACCGGCGAGGCTTGCGGCCATCCGCAGCGTTCCCGGTTCGGTCTCGCGGTAGCCGTGCAGGATCGAGTTCGATGCCGCTTCGTTTACAGCGACGGCCACCGCCTCGACGGAGTCCTCGTCTGCTCCGAGGCTCCGCGCGAATGCGACCGCGACGGTGCGAAGCACCGTGAGCGATGAGGCGTCGGCTTCCACGAGGAGATCGAGGCTGGCCACGGCCGGTGTCCTAGGCGGGCGCACACTCTCTTAACGTCGGCGCACCCCCAATGGACACGCACGCCAATGGAGATTTGGCCACCGGTGCCTCGAGGAGGCGCGCCGCATGCATCAGCGCCGCGTCTCCTGACTGGTGACCAGACCCCTACCCGAACACGCTCGGGACTGGTCCGAGCTTCGGTTCTCCATCGCGCGGTTAGATCAGGATTTGGGAGCCGAGGGCGACGACTTGGTCGTCGGGTAGTTGGAAGTATTCGGTGGGGCTTGAGGCGTTGCGGGAGAGTGCGCTGAAGAGCTGCTTGCGCCACATGGCCATCCCGCCTTTCTGGGTCGGTCGGATGGTGATGCGGCTGAGAAAGTAGGTGACATCGTTGAGGTTGTGGAGCTCGCGGGTTTGGCTCGCAGCGAGTCGCAGCGCGGCGGGCACATCTGGCCTGTCTCGGTAGCCGAAGCGTGCGTTTACGAGAACGATCCGGTCGCTGGGATCATCGATGTTGTCGATGGCGCAACGCTGGTCGTCGCTGACGTGGGGGACGTCGAGAATCTCGGCGCGGAAGATGACGATTTGTTCGTGGCGGATGTGGTTGTGCTCGACGTTGATCCGTAGCGCGAGCGGGGTGGTGTCGGTGCTCGAGGTGAGATAAACGGCCGTGCCTGGGACGGTCTGCAGGGGCGGTGTGTGCCGGTCGAGCCGGGCGATGAATTCGCGAAGCGGGCCTTCTTCGGCGATGCGCTTGTCGGTTACGACCTTGCGTCCGCGATCCCAGGTCCTCATCAGCACGAACAGCGCACCGCCGAGTAAGAGCGGGAACCAGCCACCGTGATGGACCTTCAGTAGGTTCGAGGCGAAGAAGGTGAGGTCGATCGCGAGCAGAGGTGCGACCACAAGCAATGCTAACCAGGTCGGCCAGCGCCAGAGACGCCGCGTGACGATGTAGGCCAGAACGCTGGTCGCGGCCATTGTGCCGGTGACAGCGATGCCGTAGGCCGCGGCGAGCGACGCCGATGATCCAAAACCGAGAACGATCCCCACGATCGCCACGTACAACAGCCAGTTGATTCCGGGTAGATAGATTTGGCCGCGAATCTGCTCGGATGTGTGGCGGATGCTCATCCGCGGCAGGTAGCCGAGTTGGATCGCCTGTTGCGTGAGGGAGAAGGCGCCGGAGATGACCGCCTGCGAGGCGATCACGGTCGCGAGGGTGGCCAGCACGACCAGGGGGATCGTCAGCGAGTGCGAAGTCAGGTGGAAGAACGGGTTGGCGGCGATGCCGGGGTCGTGCAGGATCAGTGCGCCTTGTCCGAAGTAGCAGAGGATTAGGCTGGGCAGCGCGACTGCGAGCCATGCGGTCGCGATCGGGACGCGGCCGAAGTGGCCCATGTCGGCGTACAGCGCTTCGACGCCGGTGATGCAGAGAACCACGGCGCCGAGCGAGACGAACGCGACCCACGGCTGCCGGCCGATGTACGAGACGGCGTTGAGCGGGTCGACAGCGCGCAAGACGGACGGGTTACGAGCGATCCCGCGTGCTCCAAGGGCGGCAATGGTGAGGAACCAGACCAGCATGATCGGCCCGAATGCGTTCCCGATCCGTCCTGTGCCTTTGTGCTGGAAGGCGAAGAGCATGGTGAGCACGACGAGCGTCAGCGGCACCACGAACTGGTGGACGCCTGGGGCGGCGACCTGCGTGCCTTCGATTGCAGAGAGGACAGAGATCGCGGGGGTGATCACACCGTCGCCATAGAAGAGCGCGACACCGATCAGTCCAAGTAGCAGTACGGCGCCGCGCTCTCTGCCAACAGCGCGCCGGCCCGCGAGCGCCGTCAGCGCCATTACGCCACCCTCGCCGTGGTTGTGCGCGCGCATTACGAAGAACACGTACTTGACGGTCACGACGACGATCAGGCTCCAGAAGAACAGCGAGAGGATGCCGAGGACGTTCGCGTGGCTCACCCGAAGGTGGTCCTCCGGCGAAAACGCAGCTTGAAGTGCGTACAGCGGACTGGTGCCGATATCGCCGAAGACGACCCCGAGAGCCCCGAGCGCCAAGACGCTCAACTTGGCTTGGCGTTCGCCTGATCGCGTCGGCTCCGACCTCATCCACGGAGGCTAAACAAGCGGCGTGTCGACGAACGGCAGCGAAGGATTCTGCTCGGGAGCCGCAGCGATGCGGTAGAGAATTAGGTAGCGCCCGAGTTCGTCGCCTTTACTCGTCGAGTGGCGCGGATGCCGCGTTCTTCGCATGGTTGAGCCAATCCAAACTTGTCTCGAAAACCGATACGCCGACAAGCCGCCTCCAGACCTAGCCGAAAACGAATGAAGGACAGAAGCCTTGGCCGCAAGCGACCGCACGAGTCACGCATGGAGGGGAAGCGTGATCGCGCTCGGTTCGAGAAGACACCCACTGGTCTTTCCGCGGCGTTTCCGCGAAGAGCTGAGACGGGTCCACCGGCTCGGGAACACACGTTTGCGCAGCCGCCGCGCCGCCGGAGAATTCTCATAAACCTCACAGGCTCGGCTTAGGCCAGCCTCACCCGGGCAGGCGATTCTTCCCTCGAACCCGAGCTGAAGGAGCCGAGAATGAGCACCGCGACTTTGCCTCGCATCGTTTCCGTGCAGACCGACCTGCTGCAGGACGAGCTTCAGGACGAGCTGCGCCACATCCGTGATCTCGTCTTCATTCGCGATCTGCTCAGAGAACGCGGGGAGACCTCGACCGAGCTGCGGGAGTACGACACGGTGATCAAGGAGGCGCGGGCGCAGCTGGCCGAGTCGGCGAAGCGAGCCTCCGCCCGCTACGCAACCGCCGCGTAGCGTTGGGGTTGTCTCGTCGAGCGTCTCGACCTGCTCACCCGTCCACTCCTCGGTGACCTAGGGCGACGCAATGGCGGGACTCCGCGCTGGGGCGGCGATCCGCGTTCCGCACCTGCTCAGCCACTGCTACGCGGACACTTGGGCGCGATGTGTCGGTCCCTAGATGGTTGATCGGTTAATCGG
>PLZU01000040.1 GCA_003152275.1 Actinomycetota bacterium | reverse complement strand
CGGCGACGGCCTGGAACGTGCCGCGCAGCTTGTTGACGACGATCGTCGCGAGCGACTCGCCCTCGACGTCCTCGGCAACGATCAGCAGCGGGCGACCCGCCTGGATGACCTGCTCGAGTACCGGCAGAAGGTCCTTCACGGCACCGATCTTCTGGTTGGCGACGAGGATGTACGGCTCGTCGAGAACCGCCTCCATGCGCTCCGCGTCGGTGACCATGTACGGCGACAGGTAGCCCTTGTCGNNCCGTCCTTGCCGACCTTCTCGATCGCGTCGGCGATGACGTCGCCGATCTCACGCTCGCGCGAGGAGACGGTCGCCACGCGGGCGATGTCCTCCTTGCCCGAGACCTGCTTCGACTGGGTCTTGAGGTTCTCGACGACGGCGTCGACCGCCTTCTCGATGCCCCGCTTGAGACCCATCGGGTTGGCGCCCGCCGCGACGTTCTTCAGACCCTCGCGGACGATCGCCTGAGCGAGCACCGTTGCGGTCGTCGTGCCGTCGCCGGCGACGTCGTTCGTCGCGGTCGCTACCTCGCGGACGAGCTGTGCGCCCTGGTTCTCGAAGACGTCCTCGACCTCGATCTCGCGAGCAATCGTGACGCCGTCATTCGTGATGGTGGGAGCGCCGAACTTCTTGTCGAGCACGACGTAGCGCCCCTTCGGGCCAAGGGTGACCTTGACCGCGTCGGCGAGGGTGTTCACGCCGCGCTCGAGAGCGCGCCGTGCATCCTCGTTGAACTTCAGCTCTTTGTGAGCCATGCGTTCTTCTTCCTCCTCGACTTACGCTTTTGCGCCGGCCAGCTTGCGACTACCGACGACCTTCGCGAGCACATCGGACTCGCGCAGGATCAGGTACTCGTCCGTTCCGACCTTGATTTCCGTGCCCCCGTACTTGGAGAAGACGATCTCGTCGCCTTTGTCCAGGTCCATGGGGACGAACTTTCCGTTGTCGTCCCGGCTGCCCGGGCCGACGGCAAGGACACGGCCGCGCTGCGGCTTCTCCTTCGCCGTGTCCGGAAGCACGATGCCGCTGAAGGTCACGTCCTCTTCATCGAGGACCTCGACGATCAGGCGGTCACCAAGTGGCTTCAGGTTCATTCGACCTTCCTCCTGACTGCTTTTAGTGACTCTGTGCTCTGGCACTCTCGGGGTGAGAGTGCCAAGGCATTGTACGGAGGACCGGCCTTCTCCGCAAACGGGATAGAACACGGGCATGGAGCGGGAGTTCTCGGCCGGCGGAGTCTTGGTGAAGTCGATCCGCGGCCGGCCGATGGTGGCGGCGATCCGGCCGCGCGGGCGCCCGGAGGGGGTCTGGGCCCTCCCCAAGGGCAACCTCGACCCGGGCGAACGCCCGGACGAGACGGCGCTCCGAGAAGTCTTCGAGGAGACGGGCGTCAGTGGGCGCCTCGTCGAGAAGCTCGGGGACGTGAAGTACACGTACACCCGCCGCGACGGGGTGCGGGTCTTCAAGATCGTGAGCTTCTACCTGCTGCGGGCGGGCCGGGGACGGATCGGCGACATTGAGGAACGGATGCGAATCGAGGTCGACGAGGCGCGCTGGTTGCCACTCGATGACGCGCCGAGGCTGCTCGCCTATGGCGGCGAGCGGGAGATGGTGCAGAAGGCGCACGATAGATTCGGCTCGTGACTGAACCCGTCAACGTCGCCGACTACTTCGAGCGTGCAGCCGCGGCGGTCGAGCCGAAGGTCTGGTGCTACTTCGAGGGCGGCGCCGGGGACGAGATCACGATGCGGGCGAACGTCGGCGCGTACCGGCGCTGGCAGCTCCGGCCGCGCATGCTCGTCGACGTCGCCGGGGCCTCGGCCGCGACGACGGTGCTCGGGGCGCCGGTCTCGATGCCGCTGCTCGTGGCGCCGTTCGCGATGCAGCGCCTGCTCCACCCGGACGGCGAAGTCGCGACGGCGCGGGCCGCCGCGGCTGCCGGGACAGTGATGTGCGTGTCGACGATCACCTCGAGCGCGCACGACGAGATCGCGGAGGCCGGTGGCTCCGCGCCGCGCTGGCTTCAGCTCTACGTGTTGCGAGACCGGCAGCGCACGCTCGACCACATCGCCGAGGCGCGCGAGTGCGGCTATTCCGCGATCGCGTTGACGGTCGACGTGCCAGTGCTCGGCCGGCGCGAGCGCGATCTCCGGCTCGGCTTCGATATTCCGCCAAACCTGCCGCTCCCGTACGTGAAGGGCAAGGATCCGAACGTCCCGATGACCTTCGCCGAGCAGTTCCAGATGAGCCCGTCGGTCACATGGCGCGATCTCGAATGGATCGCCTCCGAGAGCGGGATGCCGGTGATCCTGAAAGGGATACTGACGCGCGAGGATGCGGCGCTCGCGGTCGAGCACGGCGCCGACGCGATCATCGTCTCGAACCACGGCGGCCGTCAGCTCGACGGGGTGGCGGCTTCGCTCGACGCGTTGCCCGAAGTAGTCGAGGCAGTCGGCGGGGCCTGCGAGGTCTACGTCGACGGGGGCATCCGGCGCGGGACGGATGTGCTGAAGGCGCTCGCACTCGGCGCTCGCGCGGCGCTCACGGCGCGGGCGATCGCGAGCGGGCTCGCTGTCGGCGGCGAAGCCGGCGTTCTCGATGTGCTCACGATGCTCCGCGACGAGATCGAGCTGGGGCTGGCGCTGCTCGGCTGCACGTCCACGGATGAGGTGACGCGGAGCCACATCGAGGCGACAGTCCCCTATGATCCGGTGGCTTGAGCGGGCCTCGATGTACGCACTGAACTTCTACTCGCCCATGGTTGCGGATCAGCTGCGCACCGGCCGCAAGTCAGCGACGATCCGCCTCGGCGACAAATCGGGGAAGTACAGGAAGGGGATGATCGTGCAGGTGCTGTGCGGCAACCGCTACAGCCCGCGCGAGCGCATCTTCGACGCGGTGATCGACAAGGTCGAGGTGAAAACGCTCGGGGAGCTTTCGCCGCGCGAGATCGAGCACGACAATCCGGAATTGCGTCGCGTCGACGAGCTCGCGCGCTTCTTGGGCCAGATCTACAATCGCGACGTCGAAGCCGACGACGTCGTGACGCTGATCCGTTTCAGCCAGATTCTGAGCGGGCCGGTTGCACCAACGTTCCTCGGCGAGAACGATCTCTTCTGACGAAAGGTGTGACATGGCCGTAGGTATCCGCATCAAGATGGCCGGCGTCAATCAGGAACAGTTCGACAAGGTGAACGCCCACGTCAACCCGATGGGCGATCCGCCCAAGGGAATCCTGTTCCACTCCTCAGGCCCGATCGACGGCGGCTGGGGCATCATCGACTTCTGGGAGTCGCGGGAGCTCTTCGACGCCTTCTTCGGGAGCCGTGTCCAGGCCGCAGTGGCCGCGACCGGTGTCGAGATGACCGGAGCTCCCGACGTCAAGGAGTTTCCCGTGCACGAGATCTACAAGCCGTAGATCTTCGTTCAGCTGCGCTTCGCCCGGCGGATCTTTGAGCCGAACAGCTCATCCGGGCGAAGCGCGGCGCCGCACTCCTCGCAGTCGACGGCGGCGATCGACGAGAACGCTGCACCGCATGCCTTGCACCGGCGGAGCAGCTCGCCGCCGCACTCCGGGCACACGTCGGGCACCTCCACCTCGAACTGCTCGAACCAACGCCGAGCTGCGCCGCACTTGAGGCAGACAGCAACCCAGTCGCCGAGCACTTTGCGGCGCTCCTCGCGCAGCCAGTCGGATGCCTTACCCACACGCTGACTGTAGCCTCGGCCGCGTGACGACGTACCCGAAAATCGAGCTGCATGTGCACCTCGAAGGCACGGTGCGCGCGCAGACGCTGCTCGAGATCGCGAAGCGGAACGACTACGCACTGCCGGCCGACACGGTGGAGGGACTGGAGGAGCTCTACCGCTTTACCGACTTCCGCCACTTCATCGATGTCTGGATCCTCACGACGAACGCGTTGAAAAAGGAGGAGGACTACCGCCAGATGGTCGTCGACTACGCCGCCGAAGCCGCGTCGCACGGCGCCGTCTACTTCGAAGGGATCTTCAGCCCGGCGGAACGCGTGCGTCACGGCTGCTCGTGGGAGGACGTGTTCGAAGGCGTGTGCAACGGCGCACAGGAGGCGAAGGAGCTGCACGGCGTCGAGATCCGGCTCACCCCGGACATCCCGCGCGGATTCACGCAGGAGGAAGCACGCGAGACGGTCGAGTGGTGCGCGCGCTACATGGACCGCGGCGTCGTCGGCGTCGGGCTCGGCGGTCTCGAGGCCGAGTTCCCGCCCGAGCCGTACGAGGCGGTGTTCAAGCACGCGAAGACGCTCGGCCTCGGCTCGGTCCCACACGCGGGAGAGGTCGCAGGTGCAGCGTCGGTGCGCGGCGCGCTCGAGAGCCTGCAAGCCGACCGGCTCCGGCACGGCATCCGATCGGAGGAAGATCCCGGGCTCGTCCGGGAGCTCGCCGACCGCGGCACCGTCCTCGACGTCTGCCCGCTCTCGAACCTCCGCACGGGCGCTGTGGCCAACCTCCACGACCATCCGCTGCCTCGGCTCGTCGCGGCCGGCGTCCTCTGCTCGATCTCGACCGACGATCCGGCGATGTTCGATACCGACCTCTCCCGCGACTATGAGGCCGCGACCTCGTTCGGCCTCGATCCGCGCTCCTTTTACGACGCGGGCGTGGCCGGAGCGCTCTGTGACGTCCGGACGAAGCAGCGACTTCGGCAGATCGGCGACTCGTTCGACTGGCCCGACTACTCCAGACGTTAGATTTCCCGGCATGGCCATCGCGAGAGAAGCGGAGCCGGTCGGTTCGCTGAGCGAAGTCCGGGAGGCCGGGCTCGACCGGGTCGACCTCTTCGACATCTACCGCAACATGCTCATCACCCGCGGCGTCGAGGAGCGCGGTCACATCCTCTATCGCCAGGGCAAGATTCCCGGCTCGTTCTACACGGGTCGCGGTAACGAAGCCGCTGCGGTCGGTGTTGCGACGGCGATGGAGTCGCAAGACGTCGGCACGCCGCTCCACCGAGACATGGGCGTACACATCACGCGCGGCGTCGAGCCGTGGAAGATCTTCGCGCAGTACATGGGTCGCGCCGACGGACCGACGCACGGTCGCGACGGCAACGTGCACATGGCCGACATTCACCTCGGCCTGATCGCGATGGTCAGTCACTTGCCGGCGATGCTTCCGGTCGCGGTCGGCTGCGCGCTCGCGTTCCGCATCCGTGAAGAGCGGCGTGTCGCCGTCGGCTGGTTCGGCGAAGGTGCGTCCGCGCGCGGCGACACCCACGAGTCGATGACATTCGCGGGCACGCGCAAGCTCCCGGTCGTCTTCATCTGCGATAACAACCAGTGGGCGTACTCGACGCCGACGCATCTCGAGTACGCAACCGAGCATGTCGCCGATCGCGCTCAGGCGTACGGGTTCGAAGGCGTCGTCATCGACGGCACCGACGTGCTCGCGGTCTACCGCGAAGCGAAGCGCGCAGTCGAGAAAGCGCGCTCCGGCGGCGGGCCGACGCTGCTCGAGTGCCTGACGCTTCGGATGGAGGGCCACGCCGTGCACGACGACGCGTTCTACGTCCCGAAGGTGATGTTCGAACGCTGGGCGGAGAACGACCCGATCGAGCGCTACCGCACGTGGCTGCGCGAGAATGCGGAGATGACCGACGAGGAAGAGGACGAGATCTCGACCGGCGTGAAGAAGCTTTTGCACGACGCGCTGACCCGCGCCGAGGAGTCGCCAATGCCGGAGACATCGACACTGTTAGAGGGCGTGTACGCGACGCCCGAGGAACTCGACACGCCCCACCACATGTAGCCATGGCCGAGATGACGTATCTGCAAGCGATCTCCGACGGTCTCCGCACGGAGATGCGCCGTGACGACCGCGTCTTCGTGATCGGCGAGGACGTCGGCGTGTACGGCGGCGCTTTCAAGGTGACGCTCGGCTTCCAGGAGGAGTTCGGGCCGTGGCGCGTGATCGACGCGCCACTCGCGGAGACCGCGATCATGGGCGGTGCCACCGGCGCGGCGATCATGGGCATGCGCCCCGTCGCCGAGATGCAGTTCGCGGACTTCGTCTCGTGCGCGTGGGATCACCTCGTCACGGTCGCCGCGAAGCAGCACTGGCGCGTCGGCATACCCGTGCCGATCGTGCTGCGGCTTCCGTCGGGCGGCGGTTTCTCAGGCGGCCCGTTCCACTCGCAGAACCCGGAGTCGTCGTTCGCGCACATCCCCGGCCTCAAGTGCGTCTGTCCGGCGACGCCCGAAGACGCGAAGGGTCTGCTGATCAGCGCTATCGAAGATCCGAACCCCGTTCTCTTCTTCGAGCACAAGCACCTGTACCGCCGCATCAAGACGGAGGTGCCGGAGGAGCGCTACACGACGCCGATCGGCAAGGCGCGCACGCACAGGGAAGGCAGAGACATTTCGGTGATCACGTGGGGCGCGATGGTTTACACCGCCGAGGAGGCGGCGCAGCAGCTCGAGAACGACGGCGTATCGGTGGAGATCATCGACCTACGCACGATCATGCCGTGGGACAAAGCCGCGGTGCTCGAGTCGGCGCGCAAGACCTCGAAGGTGCTCGTGCTGCACGAGGACACGCACACTGGCGGCTTCGGTGCCGAGATCGCGGCGACGATCGCCGAGGAGGCGTTCGAGGATCTCGACGGACCGGTGAGGCGCGTCACCGCGCCCGACACGCCGGTGCCGTTCTCGCCGCCGCTTGAGAAGGCTTACATCCCTCAGGTCGAAGACGTCGTGAAGGGTCTTCGCGAGCTCGCGGAGTACTAAGGGAGACAGAGATGGCAACGGAAACCGCGATCGACGTCGTAATGCCGCAGATGGGCGTCTCCGTCTCGGAGGGAACGGTCACGCGCTGGCTCAAGCAGGAAGGCGAGCACGTCGAGGCAGACGAACCGTTGCTCGAGATCTCGACCGACAAGATCGACACGGAAGTGCCGAGCCCCGCGACCGGCACGGTGACGCAGATCCTCGTCCAGGAGGGCGAGACCGTCGACGTCGGGACGAAACTTGCCCAAATCGGGGGAGCAGGGATTGGCGGCGCAGCCGACGGCGCGCCTGCCCCCGTGGCCGAGACGCCTCCGCCGGCGCCCGCCGCGCAGCAGGAGGCGCCGTCGCAACAGGCGCCGCAGCCGGTGCAACAGCCTGCGCAGGAGCCCGAGCCCGCCTCGAACGGCGGCAGCGGCCATACGTTCATCTCGCCGGTCGTCGCGCGGATCGCGGCCGAGCACAACGTCGACCCGTCGCAGGTCTCGGGCTCGGGCCGCGGCGGCCGCGTGACGAAGAAGGACATCCTCGACTTCATCGAGCAAGGTGGTCAGGCCGCCGCGCAGCCCCAACAACCACAGCAGCCTCAACAACCACAGCAGCCTCAACAACCACAGCAGCCTCAGCCCGAGGCAGCGGTCCCCGCTGCGCCCGCCGCACCCGCACCCGCGCCGCCGCAGGCTGCGCCGGCGCCGCCGAAGCCGCCCGCCGCGGCACCGGTCACGCCGGACGAAGCGCTTGCCGGGGAAACGGTCGAGCCGATCTCGGCGATGCGCCGCGGTATCGCAGAGCACATGCGCCGCTCGCTCGATACGTCTGCGCACGTCACGAGCGCGATCGAGGTCGACATGGCGCGCGTCGTCGCCGCGCGCGAGCAGCTGAAGAAGGAGTACCAGGCCGCGTACGGCGTCAATCCGACCTATCTTGCGTTCGTCGCGCGAGCGACAGTGCAGACGCTGGCGAACCACCCGTACGTGAACGGCGAGTTGCGCGGCGATTCGATCATCACGCGCAACTTCGTCAACCTCGGTATCGCTGTCGAGCTCGCCGACGGCAAGGGCCTCATCGTTCCGGTGCTCAAGAATGCGGAGACGATGAACCTGCTGGGCCTCGCGAAGGGCATCGCCGACATCGCGAAGCGTGCGCGGGACAAGCAGCTCATACCCGACGACGTGCAGGGCGGGACGATCACGATCACGAACCCCGGCGGGTACGGGACCTTCCACGGGACACCGGTGATCAGCCAACCGCAGGCAGCCATCCTCGGCACGTACGCAGTCGTGAAGCGGCCATGGGTCGTGCAGGATTCGCTCGGCAAGGACGTGATCGCGATCCGGCCGTTGATGAACGTCACGCTCACGTACGACCACCGCCTCGTCGACGGCGCCTACGCGAGCCGGTTCCTCAAGGAGCTGCGTGAGCGACTCGAAGCCTGGGAGGGCGATGGCGGCTAGGGGCGGGTACCTGCTGCAGCTCGGGCAGGTCCCGTACCGAGACGCCTGGGACCTACAACGCTCGCTCGCCGGAGCGGTCTCGCAGGGCGCCGTGCCCGACACGGTGATCTTGCTCGAGCATCCACCGGTCGTCACGCTCGGCCGGCGTACCGACGAAAGCGCCGAGCTGCATATTCCCGAGGATGCGGACGTTGAGCTCGTCGAGACCAACCGCGGCGGCAAGTCGACGTTCCACGGGCCGGGGCAGCTCGTCTGCTACCCGATCCTCGATCTGAAGCGCCACGGCCGCGACGTGAAGCAGTACGTGCGCAACCTAGAGGAGGCGCTCATTCGCACGGTCGAGCCGTTCGGGCTCACGGGCGAGCGCATTGACGGGCTCACCGGTGTCTGGCTGACGCGGCCGCCGCGCAAGCTCGCGTCGATCGGTGTCCACGTTTCCCGCTGGGTGACGACCCACGGCTACGCGCTCAACGTCGATCTCGACCCGGCTCCGTTCACGGAGTGGATCACCGCGTGCGGGCTCGAGGATGCGATGTTCACGACGATCGCGCGCGAGGTCGGTCGCCCGGTCACGGTCGACGAAGTGCGCCCGCAGGCCGTGAAGGCGCTGGAAGACGTGTTCGGGCTGGAGCTTGAGGAGCTGCCGGCCGACGAGGGCATCGGGCTCTGGTCGCAGCCGGTGCACACGGAGCTCGCGGCACAGTGACGCCCACGACGCCGTATCTACACTGAAGTCGATGGAAACGTCGCTGCCGGTTGCAGAGCGCCCGCGCCGCCCCGAGTGGATGAAGGTGCGCGCGCCGTCGAAGGACGGCTCGTACTTCGACGTGCAGAAGCTGATCCACGGGCTCTCGCTGCACACGATCTGTGAAGAGGCGCGCTGCCCCAACATGTCCGAGTGCTGGGGCCGCGGCACTGCGACGTTCCAGATTCTCGGCGACACGTGTACGCGCGCCTGCCGCTACTGCTACGTGCACTCGGGCAAGCCGTCGGAACCGGTCGACCCGCTCGAGCCGCTGCGACTCGCGCACGCGGCGGCGCAGATGCAGCTGAAGCATGTCGTCGTGACATCGGTCGACCGTGACGACGTGCCCGACAAGGGAGCCGGTCACTACGCGGCAACGATCCGTGCGATTAAATCGAAGCTGCCGCACGCGTCGATCGAGGTTTTGACGCCGGACTTCCTCGGAGTCGAAGAGGAGGCGCTTCGCACAGTCATCGGCGCACGCCCGGAAGTCTTCAACCACAACATCGAGACCGTGCGCCGCCTACACCGGCAGATGCGCGGCGGCAAGGCCGACTACGACAAGGCGCTCTGGCTCTTGCAACGCGCCAAAGAGCTCGCCGACTACAACGTCCTCACGAAATCAGGAATCATCGTCGGCCTCGGCGAGACGAACGACGAGGTCGTCGAAACGCTGCGTGACCTCCGCGCACATGATGTCGACGTCGTGACCATCGGCCAGTACCTGCAGCCGAGCCCGAAGCACGCGGAGATCGACCGCTGGGTGCATCCGGACGAGTTCCGCTGGTTCCGCGAGCAGGGTGAGGCGCTCGGCTTCGGCTCCGTCTTCTCCGGGCCTCTCGTCCGCTCGAGCTATCGCGCCGACGAGCAGCGCCACGCTGCCGAGACCGGCCGCGGCGCGGTCGCGTACTAGCGAATCCCAGTGTCGATCGTGAAGTTGCGCCGGAGCATGGCGCCGCTCCGCACGGTCACGGTCGTCGGCGACAGGCGGGCGATCCGCGACTTGCTCACGAACTTCACGGTGTAGACGCCTGCCGTGAGCTGCACGTGGTATTTGCCGGCGGACGTCGTCACGACCGACTTCACGACCTTGCCGCCACGCGAGAAGGTCAGCGTCACGCCGGCGGCCGGAGCCGAGCACGACTGACCGGCCTGGCACACGGGCGTTGTGGGCGAGCGAACGACGGACCCGAACAGCCCTGCTACTGCTGCGGCCAGAAGCGCGGCCATGCGCCCAGGATAGATGACGAGGGCCGGCATCGCTGCCGGCCCTCGTCTTTCACTGGACTACGGAACGATCTGGGAAATACGCGTATCCCAGTTGCCGATCGAACCGCGCGTGTCGTTGCACGTACCGAATGCCGCAGCATTCGTCGGCGACGGCAGGACGTACTGGGCGAGTGTGCAGGTCTGCCCGATGTACTCGCTGGCCACCCACACGGACTTCCCGTCGGTGGTTGCAGCGCCGTAGTCACCCCAGCGCGGCCGGAATGCTCCGGTACCGATGGACAGGTACTCGGTGAAGCCGTCCTGCGGGCCCGCACCGTGGGCGGCGTACTTCACGTCACCCGTTCCGTTCTTCGCGTCGAGCCCGGCGTAGCCGGCGCTCGGGAAGTCACTCGGACCCGTGATCGTGAAGTTCAGCACGCCTTGACCGTTCTGCGTAGCGGCGATGGCCGGATACGTCAGATCGGTGCCGTCCTTCACGAGCAGTCCCTGATTGGTCAGGGTTGCGCCCGCGCCGTGCGGATTCAGGACGTACCAGGCGACGCCGTCTGCGGCATGTCCCGCCGAGTCCGTCGCTGAGGTCCCGAGCGTTGCCCACAGCTTGCCGTTGGCGTACGAGACACCGCCGATGCGGGAGTCGTTCCCGTCGAGCTGCTGCACTCCGAGCGTGACCGGATGGCCGAACCCGAACGTCGAGTTCAGCACCTGCCAGCACGGCAGGCCCGTTGCAGGCACCACCAGGGTGCTCCCGAGGCACTGCGCGACCGGCGCGTTACCGGTCTGCTGCCGTCCGGGTGCCGGAACGCCGTAGAGCCCGACGCCGACCGTGGCCGCCGAGAGATGCACGTTCGGCGACGCACTGTTCAGCGAGCTCGTGTTCGCGAGCTTCCAGACGACGATCGAGCTCGACGTGCCGTCGTCGGCGAAGACTGCGCGCGAGCTGACGAAGTACTCGGTACCGCCGTTGTCGGTGTCGAACTGGCCGGCGGGGGTAGTCGCCGGAATGACGGAGAAGCCGGTGCCGAAGTCGGGCCCGACGCCGTTCGTGCTCGTCAACGCGACCGGCACCGTGAACGCGCCGCTCGCGAGCATCGACTTCGACATCGCGTAGATGTTGACGCCCTCAAAGCCGGGGCCGAAGAAGTCGAACACGTTGGTCGTGACGTAGAAGCCGTTCGCGTCGGCTCCGATGTGCGGATAGTCCGGGAAGCACGGGCCCGGCTGGGTCTGCGCGCCGTCGTTGAAGCAGGCGGCATCACTCGTCGTGTTGATCGAGTACTTCGTCAGCGACTTCGTGGGATCGCTGCCGACGAGGATGTCGACGTGCGACGTACCGGACTCGGCGTGGTTCGTCAGCGACACTCGATCGAGCGTGCTGGCGACGACGAAGAAGCGCCCCGTCTGCTGGTCGAACAAGCAGCTCGGATCGAAGACATCCGGGCCCTCCTGACCAGCGTTCGGACCGCTCCGGGTGATCGCCGGCGCGTAGCCGAAGAGCGTGTTCAGATCGACCGGGTTGATGAGCGGATGCCCGCTCGTGTCGAACACCTGGTAGACGTCGTTCACGACCTCGACCACCTTGCCGTTGCCGACGCAGAGGCCCTGGTCCGGAGGCTCGACCGAGAACTGGTTGCCACCATTGGCGAACCGCTGGTCGAAGAAGTTCAGGCCGTCGAAGCTCGTGGCCAGCGCCGGGTTCGCTCCTTTGCCATTGGTGCCCCGCTGTCCGTTCGTGGACGTCCGGGCGACCAGCGAGCCGGGATCGCTCGCGTCGGTCTCGACAGACGTCGAGTCGATCTCGGGCAGTCCGCCGCTCGTCGATGCCGTCGGCGCAGGAGCGTTCGGAACGAGGATCGTCCCGCCGCCCGTGGCATTGCGTGTGATCGTTCCGGCTGAAGCAGCCCCCACCACGACGAGCGCGGCGAGCGCGGCAACAGCCGCGATCACGAATCGTGCGTGTCTCAACGCTTCTCCTCTCCCCTCGGTTTCAGGCCGACCTTAATCCGGTCCCGCCCCGCCAAGTTGGCGTGACCCCCCGGTCGCCCCAAGCGACTAACCGGTAGATCGTCCTCCTATCGGACGAGCCCGTCAAGCGGGAAGGGCCGCCCGGGGGCGGCCCTTCCCATTCCGCTCGGTCAGGCTCGCTTAGCCGTTGCCGGGCTTCGCGATTGCGGGCACAAGCGCGCTCGCAATCGGCGTGCCCCACCCGGTCGCCTCGTCCCAACCCGGCACAGCTGAGAAGCCCGTGATCGGGGTGCCGGGGACGCCGGCGGGCACGCTGTTGTTGCCCGTCGTGATGTCGTGGAAGTAGGACGACGCGTTGCCGCCCTTGCCCAGCTTGTACAGCGTCTTGTTGATGCCACCGACGCGACCGCCAGCCATCTGATCCGCGAGGGCGGTGAGTCCGGCCCACTGCGGGGAGCCGGCGCTCGTCCCGCCGAAGCGGAAGAAGTACGTGGCGAGCGGCAGCCCGCACTCGGTCGGCCCGCAGGTCAGCGCGCCGAGCACGCCACCGTTCACGGCCGCGTTGTACGAGATGTCGGGTATCTCACGCATATGCGTGTCCTTGACGACAGAGGCCTGATAGTCCGGCCGGCTGTACACGGAGCTCACTCCGCCGCCGCCCGACGAGCCCAGGCCCTCGTTCCACGTCGTCTCCGACATCCAGGTCCCGCCGATGTTGATGCTGCCGTCGGCGTTCACGGACGCAGGATGCGCGATCAGCTGCGTGCCACCGACAGCCGTGACGTTCGGATCCGTAGCCGGAGTGCTCGCCGCCTTCATGAACGAGTTGCCGTCGCAGCTCGGCAGGGCTGCACCCTGGTCACCCGACGATGCGAACAATGTGATGTTCTCGCTCGCAAGCTGATTGAAGACGCGGTGCTGCTGCGCCAACAAGCCGGCGTCCATGCACTGCTCGGCTTCGCCGTAGCTCTGCGATACGACATCTCCCAGACTATGGTCAGCGACGTACTGCGTCGCACTGAGGATGTCCGAGTCGTTGTTCGACTTGGCGACGACCAGGTCGATCGTCGCGCCCGGAGCGATGGAATGCGCCCATTCGACGTCGAGCGTCGTCTCTGCCTTCCACCCGAACGCATTACCTGCGTCGGTTGGTGACGGCAGACCGTCCGGCTGGATGATGTTGAGCGTCGCACTCGGCAGGCCGAAATACGCGTTGAACTGGCCGAGATCCGAGACGATCGTGTTGCTGCCATAGGCATCGATGATCACGATCGTCCGGCCGGCTCCGGTGATACCGCTGTTGAGCAGCGACTGGATGCCGTACGCGACACGGATCTGGTCCGGCCCGTAGCAGGCACCGAGCGGTGCCGGCGTCAGCCGAGTCTGGCAGGCCCGAAGCGGGCCGACCTGGCTGGTGGGCGCGATCTTGCCCTCAAGCGTGTAGTGCGGATTCGACCCGACCGCCGGCGCCATCGCGCCTTGGTGCATGGCCGCCGCCGTGTGCGAGCTCGCCGTCAATGCGGCGCCCGCAATCGCTGTGGCGAGGACGGCAAAAATCGCAAGCCGTGCCCACCTTTTCGGTGTTCCCTTCAAAACCCTCTCCCCTTTCGTTGCCTGCGTAGACGCTAGATCGTCCTCTTCTCGGACGGCGTCGTCAAGCAAGAGGGCCCGCCCGAAGGCGGCCCCTCTTGCTTCGATCGGTCAGGCTCGGACTAGCCCTGACCGGGCTTCGCGATAGCGGGCAGAAGCGCGCTCGCGATCGGCGAGCCCAGGCCCGTCGCCATGTCGTACCCCGGCACGGCGGTGAAGCCGGCGATCGGGGTGCCGGTGCCCGCGCCCTGGAAGGGCGAGAGGTCCGGAATGGCATTTGTGCTGCCGTCGGCGATGTCGTGGAAATACGACGACGCGTTCCCCGACTTGGCGAGCTTGTACAGCGTCTTGTTGATGTTGCCCAACCGGCCACCGGCGAGCTGGTCGGCGATCGCGGTCAGGGCGGCCCACTGCGGCGAGCCGCAGCTCGTGCCGCCGAACAGGAAGAAGTGCCCGCCGAAGTCGACGATGACGCCGTCGAAGACGGCGGCGTTGTACGACACGTCCGGCACCTCGCGGCTATGCGAGTCCTTCACGAACGGCGCCTGGTAGTCGGGCCGCTTGTAGAGCGTGCTCACTCCGCCGCCACCGGCAACCGCATCGCCAAAGATGAGGGATTCGTTCCAGGTCTTCTCCGATTGATACGCACCCGAGGTCAGATCGGCCTTCAGGTCGGTGCCGCCCACGGCGGTCACATCGGGATCGCTCGCAGGCGTGCTCGCCGCCTGGATGTACTCCGGGGTACCGGTGCAGCTCGGCTGGGCCGAGCCCTCGTCACCCGATGATGCAAACACCGACATGCCCTTCGCCACGGCAGCGTCGAACACCTGATGCTGCAGCGGGAGCAACGTGGGATCGAAGCACGCCTCGGCCTCGCCGAAGCTCTGCGAGATCACGTCGCCGACGTTGTGGTCGACGGCCCACTTGGTCGCCGCAAGGATGTCGGGGTCGTTGTTCGACGCAGCGATAACGAACTCGATCTTCGCGCCCGGAGCGATCGCGTGCGCCCACTGGACGTCGAGCGACGACTCCTCAGCCCAACCGGTCGCATTCGCAGGCGACGTCGGATCAATGCCGAACGGTGCGACCTGGGTCACATTCGCGGCCGGCAGGTTCCAGAGCGCGTTGAACCCGTTGAGGTCGCTCATGAGCGTCGGGCTTCCGTACGCATCGATGATGATGATCGTCGAGCCCGTGCCGTCGGCCCCGGCGTTCAGCAGCGGCGTCACGCTGTAGGCGGCCCGGATCTGATCGGGGCCGTAACAACGCTCAAACAACCCGCCCCCAAGATTGACACCGTTCCCCTGCTGGCAGGTGAACCGCACCAATCCCGTAGGTTTGGCCAACGGCGTCGCAGGCACGATGTGCGTCGGCGACTGCATCGTCGCCGGAGTCATCACGTGCCCGGCGGCGGCCTTGGACTGCGAGCTCGCCGTCAAGACGGCGGCCGAAATCGCTGCGGCGAGCACGGCAAAAATTGCGAGCCGTGCCCCCCTTCTCGGTGATGTCCGCAAAACCCTCTCCCTTCCTTGCCCTCTACGGAGCCGCCGCCATCGGCTCTGCCCAAGTAACCGACGCATCCTGCGCCACTCTTGGCCACTTTTCAAGTAAGAATCGGAGCAGGGCGGCTACGATTCAGGCATGAGGATCCTGCTCGCAGCTCTTGCATTTGCCCTGCCGGCGACCTCAGCCGCCGCCGCAGGCGGCAGCAACTGGGCCACCGCCGTGGTGTCGCCGGGAGTCGTCGCCCACCGGGCGACACTGACCTTGAAGCTCCACTTCGAGATGACCTGCGGGAAGCCCGGCGCCGGCCCGGTGACGATCCAGTTGCCGGCGAAAATGCAGGCCCTGCCCTCACTCGCCGTCCGCATCGGGACGACGCCGACAACGGCGACGGTCTCGGGCAATCGGGTGACCGTGCGATTGCCGCAGCCGCACGGCGTCACGTGCATGTCGATCGCGCCGGGCACGCTGACGCTCTACCTCGCAGGCGTTCGCAACCCGGCGAGCGCCGGCACGTACTTCGTGCACGCGCATCTGCGGAGCATGGCGTTCACCGCGCAGCTCGCAGTCCACGCGTAGCGCGGGTTTAGCCGCCGGCGCCGAAGCCGACGTGCTTGCCGTGCTTGTTGCCGCCGTCACCCTGCGACTTGAGCAGATCCTCGAAGCGGAAGCGCTGCCCGTTATTGCCACCGAGATCCTTCAGGAGACGCGACACGTCCGGCGTGCCTAGGCCCGTCGCGTAGTCGTAACCGGGTCCGGCGTTGAAGCCAGGCAGTCCGGAGCTCGCGCCCAAGAGCGTGTTGTTGCCGACCGTGATGTCGTGGAAGTCCTGGCGATAGTCGTTCTTGTCGCGCGCAAGCGACCAGAGCTGCGCCGTCGCAATGCCGAGCGGGCCGCTGCCGCGCTGGCCGCGCATCTCGTTTGCGAGCGCGACGATCGCCGCCCACTGCGGTGCGCCCGCGCTCGTGCCGCCGACGACGCCGTGCTGGCCGGCGAAAACGACGATCACGCCGCCGTTGAACGCTGCGTTGTACGAGACGTCCGGCTCCGCCCGCATCGAGGTACCCGTCAGGCCGAGCTGCCAGAGCGGTGCGGGATAGATCGTGCTCGGTGCGCCGCCGCCGGCGCCGCCACCCGGGAAGACCGAGGGCAGGAGCTCGTTCCACGCCTGCTCGCCGCCGTAGTGGCCCCTGTTCCAGAGGCCGGCCGGCGCCGGATTGCCCATCGTTCCACCGACGGAGAGCACGAACGGGCTCGACGCCGGGTAGCCCGCCATCGGAGTCGGCGCACCACCTGTGAAGGGCGTGAAGCCCGAAGCACCGAAGTCACCCGACGCGGCGACAACCGTGCCGCCATGGAGAACCTGGTTCAGGAACAGCTTGTCCATGATCGCCGCCGAGTCCGGATCGCTGGCCAGACCGGCCTCGTCGGCGCCGAAGCTCTGCGAGACGATCGCGGTCGGGTACTGCGGCAGGACCTCTTTCTCGAGCTGCGCGATATTCGTCGAATCGTCCGTGCTGCCGACTGCGAGCACGATGTTCGCGCCCGGCGCCATCCCGTGCGCGTACTCGACGTCGAGTGACGTCTCGATCGCCCATGTTTGGAGATCGCCCGAGCCGGCGGCGGTCACCTGCGTCTGCTGGTTCACGATCGTGAAGCTCGGCGGATCCGGCAGGCCGTTCTCGGCGTCGAACTGCGCGAGATCCTGCTGGATGAACGGCGACCCGTACGCCGTGACGATCAGGATCGTCTGGCCGGCGCCGTCCGGCGCGTTCCTGCCGGTCGGAAAGTCATAGGCGTCGCGGAGAAACGACGGCGAGTAGCAGACGATCGTGCCACCGTTCGGCGGGCACAGTGGAGTCTGGCGCGCCGCCTTCGCGGCTGCGGCGGAGATCTGGGTGAACGGAAGGTTCGTCAGGGCCGGCCGCATCGGAGTCGCCGATGCACTCGCCGCAACGCACAGTGCCGCCACCACAAGCGAAAGCCACGCCCCAAACCGCAGATGTTTCGCCATGCCCTCTACTCCCCTTTCGCCGCCGCAGAAAACTGAACTGCGTCTCATCGTGCATGCGATTTGGGGAAAGCCGTATCCCCCTTCAGAGGGAGTGTGATTTGGCTTAGGTCGGCGGTTTTGCCATCGCGCGGTAATCCAGGGCCTTGTCGAGAACGGACTCCTCGACCCCCTTTTCCCGGGCGACTTCGCGCAGCGACCGGCCGGTGGCAGCGGCCTCTTTTACGATCTCGCTTGCCTTGTCGTAGCCGATGTACGGGTTGAGCGCCGTGGCGGCCGAAAGCGTGAGCTCGGCATAGTGCTCCGCCGTTTCCCGGTTGGCCTCGATCCCGTCGACGCACTTCTCCGCGAAGAGACGGCTCGCGCTCGAGAGCAGCTTGACGGAGTCGAGGATGTTGCGGGCGAGGAGCGGCACGAAGACGTTGAGCTCGAAGTGGCCCTGCATGCCGCCGATGGTGATCGCCGCGTCGTTACCGATCACCTGCGCCGCGACCTGGGTCACAACCTCGGGGATGACCGGGTTCACTTTCCCGGGCATGATCGAGCTCCCTTTCTGGAGCTCGGGCAGCGAAATCTCGCCAAGCCCGGCCCGCGGGCCGGAGCCGAGGTAGCGGAGGTCGTTCGCGATCTTCGTCAGCGAAACGGCGACGGTCTTCAACGCGCCGGACGCCTCGACGATCCCGTCGCGCGCGGCCGTCCCCTCGAATGGATCGGCGGGCGCTGAGATCGTGAGCCCGCTCTCCTCCGATAGGAGCTTACGCACCCGTTCTGCGAACTCCGGATGCGTGTTGAGCCCCGTACCAACCGCGGTGCCGCCGAGCGGAATCTTGCCGAGCCGCGGCAACGCGTCCTGCACGCGCGCGATGCCTTCGCGCACCTGCGCGGCGTAGCCGCCGAACTCCTGGCCGAGCGTGACAGGCACCGCGTCCATCCAGTGCGTGCGGCCCGCTTTGACGACGTCGCCGAACTCCTTCGACTTCCCCTCGAGCGAGGCGGCGAGGAGGCCGAGCGCCGGCAGCAGGTCGTTCGTGATCTCGTCGAGCGCTGCGAGGTGCACTGCCGACGGAAAGACGTCGTTCGACGACTGACCCATGTTCACGTCGTCGTTCGCATGCACGTCGTCACCCGCCAGGTTCGCGAGCACCTCGTTTGCGTTCATGTTCGACGAGGTGCCGGAGCCGGTCTGGAAGACATCGATCGGAAACTGGTCGTCGAGCTCGCCGCTCGCGATGCGCGCCGCGGCGGCGGCGATGCGGTCGGCCTTGTCGCGGTCGAGCAGGCCGAGGTCGGCGTTCGCGCGCGCGGCAGCGCCCTTGATGCGTCCGAGCCAGCGCGCGACCGGCGGCGGAATCGGCTCGCCGGAGACGGGGAAGTTCGCTACCGCCTTGGCGGTCTCGGCGCCCCAGAGCTCTCTTGGCTCTGTCTTGCTCACGTCTCGAGTGTAGATGGTGCCATGCTTTCCGCAGCGTCGAGCAGCTCCTCCCAGGTGCAAAGCTTCACGCGCGGGCGGCCGAGCTTCTCGCCGGCGGCGCGTTCGAGCTCGTCGATCGACGTCCAGCCGGGATAGAGCACGAGCCGAACGCCGCGGGCGAGCAGGAACGCGTCGATCTCCTCGGCGTTTCGCCCCTTGCGTGGCGCCTCGCGCAAATCCTCTAGCAGCAGCTCGACCGTCTCCGCCGCGTCCTTCTTGTTCGTGCCGATGACACCGCTCGGGCCTCGCTTGATCCAGCCCGCCGCGTAGACACCCGGCGCGATGCGGCCACGCTCGTTGGGGATCGTGCCGCTGCGCTCGTCAAACGGGACGCCCGGCAGCTCGACGCCGCGGTAACCGACGCTGCGGAACACGATGCCGGCCGGAAGTGTCTCGTGCTCTCCGGTCGCGACCGCGCGCAGCGCACCGCTTTCGTCCGCCTCGAGCCGGTTATGCACGAGCTCAACCGCCTCGACGCGCTCGTCGCCGAGAATCGCCACCGGCGATTGCAAGAAGTTGAGCACAAGCCGCTTCGGCTTTCCGCTCGGCTCGCGTGCCGCGTACTCACGCAGCACCACGAGATTGCGCTCCGAGTTCGTGTCCGTCGGCTCCGCGCCTTCGAGATCGGCCGGATCGACGATCACGTCGGCACCCGCGAGCTCGCCGAGCTCCTGCAGCTCCGGCGTCGTGAACGCTGCCTGCGCCGGACCGCGCCGGCCGACCATCACGATCTCCTTGATGCCTGCGTTCGAGAACCCCTCGATCGCCGCGACCGTCGTGTCCGTGGTCGCGAGCTCCTCGGGCGTCAGCGCGAGCATGCGCGCAACGTCGACTGCGACGTTGCCGTTCCCGATCACGACGGCACGCTCGCCCGACAGGTCGAACTGCAACTCCTGGAAATCGGGATGGCCGTTGTACCAGGCGACGAACTCGGTCGCCGCCCACGAGCCGGGCAGATCCTCGCCGGGGATGCCCATGTGCCGGTCGGTCTGCGCTCCGACCGCGTACACCACCGCGTCGTAATGCTCGAGCAGCTCGTCGTGGCTGATGTCGCGGCCGACCTCGACGTTGCCGAGAAAGCGGAAGCCCGGCTGCAACGCGATCTTCTCGAACGCGCGCGAGACCGACTTGATCTTGGGATGGTCGGGTGCGACGCCGAGGCGGACGAGCCCCCACGGCGTCGGCAGCCGCTCGATCAGGTCGACCTCGACCGGGACGTCGGCGCCGAGCAGCGTGCCGGCCGCGTAGAAGCCGGCCGGCCCGGATCCGACGACTGCGACTCGCAAGGCGCCCATCGGCGCCGATGCTACGTCGCGACTGTGTCCGCCGGCCGCTGCGTCCACGCGCGATGCGCGAGCAGCGCCGCTCCGGCATAGATCGCGAGCGCGTTGATTCCGTGCAGGAAGCCGCCAATGGGCGCTGATTTCGTGCCGAGATAGCCGAACAACCACTGCAAGAGGCCGAGCGCGAGAAGCCCGACGCTCGCCTTGACGTACGTCGGACCGACTCTCCCGGCAAGGGCGGTCGCGACGAGCAGGACGAGCACGCCGATGACGATCATCCCGATGGCCCCATGCGGATCGAAGCCGTTCTCGATCGTTTTCTTGGTGACTGTCTTGCCGTTGTCGGCCTTGTCGATCGCGTTGAACGCGCCGTAACCGGCGAACCCGACCTGGACGACGATCACCAGGAAGAGGATGGACGTCAAGTACTTGAACGCTTCTCTCATGGCTCGACCCTATAGCGCCGATAACAGGGAGCAATGCGGCTCGTCGCCCTTCTGCTCCTTGCGCTCGTGTTCGCGGCCCCCGCGGCTGCAGCCGCGCCGCGCTTCGGCCTCTTCGACCTGCACGACCTTGCGCGGGCCTCGCATAACGTCTACGGCGACGTCAAGGTCTCGAAGCGCCCGACCTCGCTCAAGGGCACGGTCGTCCGCTGCGGCGCCGGCTGCCGCTTCGGCGCCGGCTGGCTGGCGTTCGCGAAGGGACCGAGTCTTACCGCCGGCGACGTCGTCTCCGCGAAAGCGCACTCCGGCCGCATCGGCTGGAGCGTCGACGTCGGGCTGAACGCCCGCGGGCAGTCCCGCTGGACTGCGTTCAGCAAGGTTGCGGCGCAGCGGAGGAAGTCGAGCGGCGTGACGGACATCTTCGCCGTCGTCGTCGACGGCTCGATCCTGGCGCTGCCCTACGCAAATGACGTCCGTCACAAGGACGGAACGGTGGAGCTCGTTGGCTTCACGCGCGCAGGCGCGCTCCGTATGGCGAAGACGCTCGGCTAGCGAACTACGCGCTGCAGCCGGAGCCGCAGCCGCCGACGTCGCTCGGGACGGCGTCGTCTTCGACCTGGAACGAGTGACCGCAACCGCAGGAGGAAACCGCGTTCGGGTTGTCGATCTTGAACCCGGACTCCTGGATCGTCTCGAGGTAGTCGACGCGAGCGCCGCGCAAATACGGAGCGCTGAAGGGGTCGACGACGACCTTTACACCCTCGCACTCGAACTCGTGATCGCCCTCCTGGGCGCCGTGATCGAAGCCGAGGCCGTACTGGAAGCCGGAGCAGCCACCGCCCTCGATGGCGACCCTGAGCACCGAGACGTCGGTGTCCTCCGCCATCAGCGTGCGGATCTTGTCGGCCGCCGACGGGGTCAAGGAGACGAGGTCGGCAGCTTCCTGGGTGCGCTCTTGAACTTCCATCTGGGTACATCGTACCAACGGTGTGGGCGGTCACGAAGTCACGCAAACGGGTGACTTTGTAACAGCCGCTGCACGGTCGTCTCCCGGGGTCCGACAACTGCTTTGTGCCTGCCCGCGATCCGATAACGTCAGCCGTTCGAATGCTGCGCGACTGGCTGCCATTCCTGATCTACGGGCTCATGGCGCTCGCGATCCCGGTCTCGATGATCGCCATGTCCTTCGCGTTTGCCCAGCGCCCCTCGCGCCGCACCCGGGCCCGGACGATCCCCTTCGAATCGGGGGTCTCGGAGGGCCAGATGCCGGCCCAGCGCTTCACCGTCTCCTTCTATCTCACGGCGATGCTCTTCATCGTCTTCGACATCGAGATCGTCTTCCTGTATCCGCTCGCGGTGCAGCTCAACGCGCTCGGCTGGTTCGGTTTCGTGGAGTTCGCGTTCTTCGTCCTGATCCTGCTCGTCGCCTACGTCTACATCTGGCGCAAGGGCGCGCTCGATTGGAGCTCGAGTGGCTGACGAGCCGAAGCGGCTGCGGGACTACGGCCTCCAGTCGGAGCGACTGCTCTGGCCGACGAAGGGGCCGTCGCATTTCGAACAGGAGATGAGCGCCGACGAGCTCGAGCACGCGCTCGGGCTCACGACGCTCGAGAAAGCCGTGCGCTGGGCGCAGACGAAGTCGATGTGGCCCGACACGTTCGGGCTCGCCTGTTGCGCGATCGAGATGATGTCGATCGTCTCGAGCCGCTACGACATCGCGCGTTTTGGGATGGAAGCGTTCCGCTCCTCGCCGCGCCAGGCCGACCTGCTGATCGTGTCCGGCCGCGTCGCGCACAAGATGGCGGCGCCGCTGCGCCAGATCTACGACCAGATGCTCGAGCCGAAGTGGGTGATCGCGATGGGAGCGTGCGCGAGCTCGGGCGGGATGTTCAACAACTACACGATTCTCCAGGGCGTCGATCGCATTGTTCCGGTCGACATCTACGTTCCGTTCTGCCCGCCGCGCCCCGAAGCGCTGATGGAGGGAATCATCCGCTTGCACGAGGCGCATCAGGCAGGCCTCCCGCCGGCGTACGAGCGCAAGCAGGCGGCAGCGGGGTGAACTACACGGCGCTGCCCGGGTTCGTCGAGCAGAAGGAATCGTTCGGCGAGACAACGATCACGATCGACGCCGCGCACATCCGCACGGCCTGCGCGTACGCGCGCGAGGAGCTCGGCTTCGAGATGCTCGTCGACCTCGTCGCCACCGACTACTTGGGCTGGGGCTCGAAGGGCGTCTCCGGGTACATCGCAACGGCGAGCGGGCGCGACATCAACTTTCCGTCCACGCAAGGTCTGCAGACGTTGCCGGCCGTAAAGCCGAAGCGTTTCTCCGTCAGCTACCACCTGCTCGCGCTGCGCCAGCCGCCGGTGCGCGTGCGCCTGCAGTGCTGGCTCGACGACGGCGACGAGCTGCCGAGTGTCATCTCCGTCTGGCCGACAGCCGACTGGCACGAGCGAGAGACGTACGACATGTTGGGCATCACCTTCGACGGGCACCCACACATGCGGCGGCTCCTGATGGAGGACGACTGGGACGGGCACCCGCTGCGGAAGGACTATCCGATCGGCGGCGAGCCGGTGCGCTTCTCGGACGCCGAATGACGATTGCACCGGAACGGCCTGTCGTCATGCCGGCGCCGTACGAAGGCTCGCGCATTCCGTCGCCGGTCCCGACGATCCTGCCCGTGCCGGAGGCGCTGCGGTCGAGCGACGACATCCTCCGCATCAACTTCGGCCCCAACCATCCGTCGACGCACGGCGTGCTGCGCCTGATCGTCGANNCCGGAGCGCATCGACTACGTCGGCTACCAGAACAACGAGCTGACGTTCGTACTCGCGGTCGAGAAGCTGCTCGACCTCGAGGTGCCGGAGAAGGCGACCTGGATGCGCATGCTCCTGTGCGAACTCAACCGCATCCACTCGCATCTCATCTTCCTCGGCACGGCGGCGCTCGAGCTGGGTGCCGTTTCGATGTTCTGGTACTGCTTCCGCGAGCGCGAGCTGATCATGGACCTCTACGAGATGGTCACCGGTCAGCGCATGCACACGCGCTACTTCCAGATCGGCGGGCTCGCCGAGGACATCCCCGAAGGCTTCTACCCGCAGTGCCGCGAGTTCGTTGAGTGGATGCCGCACGCGCTGAACGACTACCGGACGCTGCTCGACCGGAACAAGATCTGGCTCGAGCGCACGAAAGGCGTCGGCCTCCTGTCTGCCGACGATGCGATCGCGCTCGGGCAGACGGGCCCGATCCTGCGCGCGTCGGGCGTCGACTGGGATCTGCGGCGCGACCAGCCGTATCTCGCGTACGCGAACGTCGACTTCCAAGTGCCCGTGTATCCGGAGGGCGACGTCTACGCGCGCTACCGCGTTCGCGTCGACGAGATGCGCGAGTCGACGCGCATCGTCGACCAGTGCCTGCGCCGGCTCGAGCGGCTGAAGGGGCAGCCGTGGATCACCGACGACCGCAAGGTCGTGCTGCCGCCGCGCGAAGAGCTGCACACCTCGATGGAGTCGCTCATCCACCACTTCAAGATCGTGACCGAGGGTTTCCGCGTGCCCGAAGGCGAGGTCTACGTGCCGATCGAGTCGCCGCGCGGCGAGCAGGGTTGCTACCTGGTCTCCGACGGCGGGCCGAAGCCGTGGCGCGTGCACTTCCGCGCGCCGTCGTTCGTTGCGCTCGAGGCGACGGCGACGTGTACGCACGACGCGCTCGTCGCTGACCTGATCGCGATCGTCGGCTCCCTCGACGCTGTCATGGGAGACACCGACCGTTGATCGACGAAATCCGGGAGATCGCGAAGCAGTATCCGGAGTCGAAGTCGGCCATTCTCCCGGCCCTCCGCATCGCGCAGGAGCAGTACGGCTGGCTGTCGCGCGAGGCGTTCGAGCAGGTCGCCGAGGCGCTCGACCTGACGCCCGCGTACTGCATGTCGGTCGCAAGCTTCTACGACATGTTCCAGCTCGAGCCCGTCGGGACGCACATGGTCGAGGTGTGCACGAACGTCTGCTGCGGCCTCGTCAACGCACAGGCTGTGCTCGAGGCGTTCGAGCGCGAGCTCGGCGTGTCGCCCGGCAGCACGACCGCCGACGGCAACGTCACCTTGCGCGCCGTCGAGTGCTTGGGTGGCTGCTCGACGCCTACGATCGTTGCCGTCGACCGGCGCTACCGCCAGTCGGTCACGCCGGAAGACGTGCCCGGAATCGTCGCGGAGCTTAAACATGGCTGAGACGACGATCGGCTTCGAGCCGCCGGCACTCGTCCTCGCCGGCGCGATCGAGCATCCGCTCACCGACATTACGTCGTACCGCGCCGTCGGCGGGTACGCACAGCTCGAGCGTGCGCGCGCGATGTCGCCGCACGACGTGACCGATCAGCTGATCCAGTCGAACCTGCGCGGGCGCGGCGGCGCATTCTTTCCAACGGGCCGGAAGGCGAGCTTCATCCCGACGCCGGACAAGGTCGCGAAGCCGATCTATCTGACGGTCAACGCCGACGAGTCCGAGCCGGGAACGTTCAAGGACCGCGAGATCATGCGGCGCGTCCCGCACCGGCTGATCGAGGGCTGCCTGATCGCGGCGCACGCAATCCAGTCGAAGCACGTCTTCATCTACATCCGCGGCGAGTACTCGACCGAGTACGACGTGCTCGCGGCGGCGCTCGAGGAGGCGCGCGGCGCGGGGCTGCTCGGCGACGTCGAGCTGACGATCCATCGCGGCGCCGGCGCGTACATCTGCGGCGAGGAGACGGCGCTCCTGGAGTCGCTCGAGGGCAAGCGCGGCCAACCGCGTTCGAAGCCGCCGTTCCCGGCGATCCAAGGTCTCTACGCGTCGCCGACGTTGATCAACAACGTCGAGACGATCACGAACGTGCCGAAGGTCCTCGAGCTCGGCCCGCAGGAGTACGCGCAGATCGGTGCGCCGCCGGACTCGACCGGCACGCGCGTCTTCTGCCTTTCCGGCAACGTCGTGAGGCCCGGCGCGTACGAGACGCCGCACGGCATCACGGTGCGCCATCTGATCGAGGACATCGGCGGCGGCATTGCGAACGGGCGGACGCTGAAAGCGGTCATGGTCGGCGGCTCGTCCTTCCCCGTCATGACGCCGGACGAGCTCGATACGAAACTCGACGCGGACTCGCTGGGCGAGCGCGGGCTCTTCATCGGCTCGGGCGTGATCACGGCGATCGACGACCAGGCGTGCATCGTCCAGTTCGCGCTCCGCGTCGCGCAGTTCTATATGCACGAGTCGTGTGGCAAGTGCACGCCGTGCCGCGTCGGCACGCGCTGGCTCGTGCAGATTCTGCGCGCGGTCGAGGACGGTAGCGCGTCGGAGAACGACCTCGAGGTGCTGCTCGACGTCTGCGACCGCATCATCGGCAAGTGCCTGTGCGTGCTCGGCGACTCTGCCGCAATGCCGGTCGCAAGTTGCGTGACGAAGTTTCGCGACGAGTTCCGCGCGCATCTCGAGCACGGCGGCTGCCCGTTCGGCGAGGACTCGTCGCTCGCGCATCTGTTCGCGCCGGTGGATCAGCATGCGCAGGTAACGGCATGAGCGCTGAGCTCGTTCGCGTCACGATCGACGAGAAGGAAGTGCACGTCGCCAAGGGCACGGGCATCATCGAGACCGCGCTCGCCGCCGGCATCGAGATTCCCGTCTTCTGCTACGAGCCGCGGCTGGGGGCGCCGATCGGCGCGTGCCGCATGTGCCTCGTCGAGATCGAGGGCATGCCGAAGCTTCAGGCCGGCTGCACTCTCACCGCACAGGACGGCATGGTCGTGCGCACGGCGCGCACCTCTGCGAAAGCGGCGGAAGGCCAGAACGCAACGCTCGAGTTCATCCTCGTCAACCACCCGCTCGACTGCCCGGTCTGCGACAAGGGCGGCGAATGCCCGCTGCAGGACCTGACGTTCCGCTACGGCCCCGGAAAAACGCGGATGAACTTCGAGAAGACGACCTTCGAGAAGCCAATCCCGATCTCGCCGACAATCGCGCTCGACCGCGAGCGCTGCATCCTCTGCTACCGCTGCACGCGGTTCAGCGAGGACGTGAGCGAGGACGGCCAGCTCGTCGCGCGCAACCGCGGCGCAATGTCGATCATCACGACGTTCGACGACGAGCCGTACAGCGGCGCGTTCACCGGCAACGTCACCGAGCTCTGCCCCGTTGGCGCGCTCCTCCCGACGCAATACCGGTTCGAAGCGCGCCCGTGGGAGATCCAGAGCGTCCCGACCGTCTGCGGCATGTGCCCGGTCGGCTGCAACACGTCGGTCGACATGCGCGAAGGAAAGGTGAAGCGCGTGCGCTCGCGGAACCATCACGAGATCGACGAGGGCTGGTTGTGCGACAAGGGCCGCTTCGCCTTCACGCACTTGCGCTCGAGCGACCGCATCGTCGATCCCATCAAGCGCGTGCGCCTTCGCGGGTTCGAACCCGTCTCGTGGGACGACGCGCTCGATACCGCCGAGCAGCTTTTGCGCGCAGCACACGGCCGCGTCGTCGTCGCCCTGTCCGGCTCCGAGACGGTCGAGCAGGCGTACGCGCTCGCGAAGCTCGTCCGCCACGGCACGGACTCGCACGACGCCGTGCTTCCGGAGGAAGTGTCGGGTGCGCTCGACGCGTACCGCCTGCCGCTCTCAGCGATCGCCGACGCGCAGGTGGTCGCCGTGCTCGGCGACGTCCCGCTCTCCGAGAGCGCGCCGATCGTCGACCTCTGGGTGCGCAAGGCCCGCCGGAACGGCGCGCGCATCGTCACCTCTGAGGACGAGGCGAAGGGCGCCGACCGCATCGTCCTCATCTGGTCGGGCCCGGGTGGCCGCGCGGGCGTGCGCGTTGCACAGCTCGCGGAGCGACTCGGCCTCGCCGACAAGGACGGCTGCGGCGCCTTCTTCGTTCCCGCGACGCCGAACGGCCGCGGCGTCGCCGACGCCTGGGCCGCCGCCTCGGACTCCGAGCCCGGCGACTTGGTATCGATCGGCCTGTTGATCGTCTCCGGCGACGAGGCCGCCGGCGATCCGAACGTGCGCGGTCTCGCCGAGCGCGCCGAGGCCGTGATCGCGGTCTCGATGTTTCACGGCCTCGCGGTCGGCTGGGCCGACCTCGTCCTGCCGGGCACGAGCTATCTCGAGCGCGAAGGCACGTACGTGAACATCGAGGGCCGCTTGCAGCGCCTACGCCGAACGGCTGCGCCGCCGGGGCCGAGCGAGCTCGAGTGGATTGCGCAGCTCGCGTCGCGCCTCGACGTCGCGCTCAGTCCGCACGCGCCGGCGGTGTTCGCCGAGGTCTCGGAGCGTTGCTACGGCGGCCTGTCGTACAGCGAGGTCGGGGAGCGCGCCGCGTTGCGCGCATACGAGGGAGCGCCGGCGCACGTCGACGAGCCCGCACTACCGGAACCGCAAGCGAAAGGCGACGGCCTGCGGCTCGTCTGCTACAAGCCGCTGTTCTCGGGACCCGCAGTCGAGCGCGTCCCCGAGCTGCAGTTCCAGCGTCCGCAGGCCGAGGTCGAGCTCGCGCGGGCCGACGCCGAGCGGCGCGGCATCAAGACCGGCGATGAGGTCACACTCACCGGCGGCGGCGCATCGGTGACGCTCCGCGCGCGCGTCAACAAGAACCTGCGCGCCGGCGTGGCGCGCGTGGCGCGCGAGCATGCCGGCGACGTGCTCGGAACGGTCGACGTCGCGCGGGCGGGGGTGACCGCGTAATGCACGAGCCCTGGTGGATCGCGATCATCGAGGCGCTCATCATCATCAACCTCGTCATGGTCACGTTCGCGTACCTGACGTGGACGGAGCGCAAGGTGATGGGGCGCATCCAGCTGCGCTACGGCCCGAACCGCGCGGGCCCGTTCGGACTGCTGCAGCCGATCGCCGACATGGTCAAGCTCATACGCAAAGAGGCGTTCGCGCCGTCGAGCGCGATCCCGATCCCCTACATCGCGGCTCCGATCGTCTCCATGTTCACCGCGCTCGCCGCGTTCGCGGTGATCCCGTTCGGTCCCGGCTGGACGATCAACGGCTGGCACGTGAACGGCGAGGTCGCGAATGTGCCGATCGCCCTGCTGCTGATCTTCGCCCTCGGCTCGATCGGCGTCTACGGCTTCATGGTCGGCGGCTGGGCGTCGGAGTCGAAGTTCTCGATCCTCGGCTCGATGCGCACCTGCGCGCAGCTCGTGTCGTACGAGGTGTCGCTCGCGCTCAGCGTGCTCGGCGTCGTGATCCTCGGCCGGTCGCTCTCGCTCGTCGACATCGTGCACCGCCAGGGCGAGTTCTTGCCGTTCGCGGCGCCACAGTTCGTCGGCATGGTGATCTTCTTCATCGCAGGCATCGCCGAGACAAGCCGCGCGCCGTTCGACCTGCCCGAGGCGGATACCGAGCTCGTCGGCGGCTACCACACCGAGTACTCCGGCATGCGCTGGGGGGTCTTCCAGACATCGGAGTACATCAACCTGATCACGCTCTCCGGTCTGATGGTGACGCTCTTCTTCTCCGGCTGGCACGGGCCGTGGGGCCTTGGCCCGCTGTGGTTCGTGCTGAAGGTGCTCGTGCTCCTGTTCGTGTTCATCTGGGTTCGGACGACGCTGCCGCGGCTGCGCTACGACCAGCTGATGAAGTTCGGCTGGAAGATCCTGCTGCCGGCAGCGACGATCAACGCCGTCGTGACGGCGCTCTGCGTGGTGGCGTTTTAGGATGAGCCCGCAGCCGATGAGCACGCTGAAGGGCTTCGGTGTCACCTTCAAGCAGATCTTCAAGAAGCCGCTCACCGAGCAGTACCCGGAGTACAAGCGCCCGATCTATCCCCGTTTCCGCGGACGGCACCGGTTGTGGACGCACGAGAACGGCCTCGAGAAGTGCGTCGGTTGCTCGCTCTGCGCGGCTGCGTGTCCCGCGGACTGCATCCGCGTCGTGCCCGCCGAGAACACGCCGGACAACCGCGTCTCCGCGGGCGAACGCTACGCGCGCATCTACGAGATCAACCTGAGCCGCTGCATCTTCTGCGGCTACTGCGAGCTCGCGTGTCCGTTCGACGCGATCACGCTCGGCAACGAGTTCGAGATCTCGGAGCACAACCGCGACGACCAGATCTACACGAAGGACATGCTGCTCGCAGCGCCCGTAAAGAAGGTCCCGGTCGCGGACCCCGTCCTGTACGACACGCCGATCCCCTACTACAAGACCGACTCGTGATCGCGGCATATTCGGCAGGGGGCGCGCTCGTCTGGATCGTCTGGGTGGTCGCGGGATTCGCATGCCTCGCGTCCGGCGTCGCCGTCGTATCGTTCTCGAACCCGTTCTACTCGGCGCTCGCGCTGATCGGCAACCTCGGCTCGCTCGCAGTGCTGTATCTCCTTCTGTCGGCGGAGTTCGTCGCCGCCGCGCAGGTGCTCGTCTATGCGGGCGCGGTGATGGTGATGTTCGTGTTCGTAATCGCGTACGTTGGGCCGCGCGTCGAGACGCCGTGGGCGGGCGCGCCCGGCTGGCAGACGATCGCCGCCGTGCTCGCGGCGGGCGCGATCTTCCTCGAGATCGTCGTCGTGATCGGCCTGAAGGCAAGTAACAGTCTGTTACATAGCGAGCACGTGAACCGCACGTTCGGGACGCCTGGTTGGATCGGGCGCCTGTTCCTGACCGACCACTTGCTCGCGTTCGAGATCACGTCGATCGTGCTGCTGATCGCGGCAGTCGGCGGCGTGGTGCTCGGTTCGCACGCGCGCCGCCGCGACCCGAATGAGGCGAGCGCCTGATGCTCGGCGCAGCGCTTCTTGGACCTGGTGTCGCGTGGTACCTCGGGATCGCGGCGTTCCTCTTCGGGATCGGCGCGCTCGGCGTCTTGATCCGGCGCAACCTGCTGATCGTCCTGCTCTCGCTCGAGCTCATGCTGAACGGCGCGAACCTCGCGCTGATCGCGTTCTCGCGCCATGCCGGCAACGGCGCCGGCCAGATCTTCGCGCTCGCCGTGATGGCGGTCGCCGCGTCGGAGGTGTGCGTGGGGCTCGGGCTCGTCGTCGCACTGAACCGCCGCCGTCTCTCGCTCGACGTCGATGCGTTGTCGGAGCTGCGCGGATGATCGCCGGGGCGTGGCTGTGCTTGTTCGCGCCGCTAGGTGGCTCGCTTGCGATCACGCTCGCGGGCACCCGGATCTCGCGCCGCACTGCAGGGTGGCTGTCCACAGCAAGCGTCTTCATCGCCTTCGCCGGCGCGGTCTGGGCGTTCTTCGGCCTGCGCTCGCACGGCAGCGAGCACGGCGCTGCGTCGACCGCGTGGACGTGGCTGCAGAGCGGCAACTTCCACGTCGGCTTGCAGCTGCTGGTCGACCCGCTCAGCACGATGATGATGCTGATTGTCTCCGGCGTCGGCGGCCTGATCGTCCTTTACTCGATCGGCTACATGCACGGCGACGACGAGGAACGCCGCTACTTCGCGTACATGTCGTTCTTCGTTTTCTCGATGCTGCTGCTCGTTCAGGGCGGCAACCTGCTCCTGCTGCTCGTCGGTTGGGGCCTCGTCGGCCTCAGCTCCTATCTGCTGATCGGCTTCTGGCACGAGCGGCCGGCCGCCGTCGCCGCCGCGAAGAAGGCGTTCGTGATGAACGCGATCGGCGACGCCACGATGGCACTTGCCTTCTTCGTGCTGATTCTCCATGCCGGCTCGCTCTCGTTTGCCTCCGCCTTCAGCGTCCACCTCTCGTCAACGGCGATGAACTTCGTCGCGCTCGGCCTGCTCGGCGGCGCGGCCGCGAAGTCCGCGCAGATCCCGCTGCACACGTGGCTGCCGGACGCGATGGAAGGACCGACGCCGGTCAGCGCGCTGATCCACGCGGCGACNNCCGGACGCGATGGAAGGCCCGACGCCGGTTTCCGCTCTCATCCATGCCGCGACGATGGTCACCGCGGGCGTCTACCTGATCGCGCGTACGCATCCGATCTTCGAGCAGGCACGCACCGTCGAGCTCGTCGCCGCAGGCATAGGCGCGCTCACGCTGCTCGTCGCGGGACTGATCGCGCTCGTGCAGGTCGACATCAAGCGCGTGATCGCGTACTCGACGATGTCGCAGATCGGCTACATGTTCCTCGGCGTCGGCATCGGGACGTATGCGAACGGGATGTTCCACCTGATGACCCATGCGTTTTTCAAGGCGCTGCTCTTCATGGCCGCCGGCATCGTCATCCACGCGCTCTCCGGCGAGCAGGACATCCGCAACATGCGCGGCATCGGGCAGCTCATGCCGTGGACGAGGTGGGCGTTCCTTGCGGGCTCGCTAGCACTCGTCGGCGTGCCGCCGTTCGCAGGCTTCTTCTCGAAAGACGCGATCATCGCCGCCACGCTGCACGCACACTGGTACGGCGTCATCTTCTGGGTCGTTGCGCTCGTTGGGACGTTCTTGACCGGGCTCTACACGTTCCGCTTGTACTTCATCGTCTTCGGCGATGCAAAAGCGGTGTCAGACACCGCTTCGCGGAGTCTGACACCTCATCTCGATGAGGGCAGAGAGGGGCCGCGGACGATGCTTGTTCCCGTCGGGATCCTTGCGGTGCTCGCGGTGATCGGCGGCTGGATCCAGTTCGCGCCGTTCTGGCACCCGCTCACGAACTGGCTCGAGCCGGTCGCGCGCACCCTCGGCGTAGCGGAGCCGAAGAGCTGGCAGGAAGCGCTCTCCTCCGTGCTCGCCGTGCTGCTCGGCCTCGCCGGCATCGGCGTCGCGTGGGCGATGTACGGAACACGTCGCGTCGCGGTGCCGCGCATGCCGGCGCTCCAGCGCGTGCTCGAGCACAAGTTCTACTTCGATGAGGCGTACGACCGGCTCTTCTACGCACCGGCGGTCGCGATCGTCGGATACCTGCGCGGCACGACCGAAGACGAGTGGATCCTCCCGGCCGGCGGCGAGTTTGCAGAGGTCACGCTCGAGGGCGGTCGCCTGGCACGCCGGCTGCAGACCGGCCTGCTGCGCACCTATGTCCTCGCCCTCGGCACAGGAATGGCCGTGCTCGCAATCGTCTTCCTCCTGGTGCGATGACCGCCTCGTCGTTCACCTCGCTGCTCATCTGGCTGCCGATCGGCGCCGCGATCGCCGTATGGGTACTGCCGCTCTCGCGGTATGCGACCGGCGCGCTCGCCGTGCTCGTATCGCTTCTCGAGGTCGGCATCTGGATCGAGCAGCTCACGCGTTTCCACTTCTCGCAACATGGGTTGCAGTTCGCGCAGAAGACGACGTGGATCAAGGACTTGCATGTCTCGTACCACGTCGGCGAGTACGGGTTCTCGCTCTGGCTCGTCGGCCTGACGGTCGTCGCGATGGCGGCGTGCATCGGCTACGGCTTCTGGGTCGGCCGCGACCGGCCGCGCGCGTACTTCGGGCTGATGCTCTTCCTCACCGGCGCAACCGTCGGCGTGTTCGTGTCGCAGGATCTCCTGCTCTTCTACGCGTTCTTCGAGGCGATGCTGATTCCGCTCTACGTGCTCATCGGCGTGTGGGGCGGCCCGGGCCGGCTCGGCGCGACGGTCAAGTTCGTCCTCTACACGATGACGGGCTCGCTCTTCATGCTCGCCGCATTGATCGTCTACGGCCTGAAGGCCGGAACGTTCGATCTCGTCGACGGCCCGACGAGCGTGAGCCGCTGGATCTTCCTCGGGTTCATGCTCGCGTTCGTCATCAAGTCGCCCCTCTTCCCGTTCCACGGGTGGCTACCCGACGCGTACCGCCAGGCGCCGCCCGAGGTGGCGGCCGTGCTGTCGGGCGTGATCGCCAAGGCCGGTCTCTACGGAATGTTGCGAATCGCGATCACGAAGTTTCCGGAGCCGACGTCGTATTACCGCACGCTCGTGCTTGCGCTCGCTGCGAGCGCGCTCGTGTACGGGTCACTGCTCGCATTCCGCGCGCCCGATTTTCGAGGGGTCGTTGCGTACTCGTCCATGGCCCAGTCCGGCCTGATCGCACTCGGTCTCTTCTCCGGCACGAACCTCGGCTACGACGGCGCAGTGCTGCAGATCGTCGCGCACGGCCTCGTGTCGACGGCGCTGTTCCTGATCGCGGGCACCGTCGAGCGCCGGACGACGACAGATCAGTTCTCGCTGCTCGGCGGGATGGCGAAGGGGCGACCGGCACTCGCGACACTGCTCGTGACGCTGGGTGTGATCTCGCTCGCCGTGCCCGGCTCAGCCTTATTTGCAGGGGAATTCCTGATTCTTGCGGGCGCCTTCCAGCGGCACTGGTGGTGGGCCGTGATCGGCGGCGGCGCGATCGTGCTCGCGGCGATGTACATGTTGCGGCTGATCTCGGCCGTGCTGCACCAGGCGCGCGGTTCGACGGTGAGCGACGAGGCGCTCGACTTGCGTCCGGGTGAGCTCGCCCTCGTCGTGCCGCTCGTTGCAGTGCTGCTCACGCTGTCTGCCTGGCCCGCTGCGATCTCACACCACTCGTTCGCAGGCGATCAACCGACGCAACAGGTGGAGACCCAATTCAAGTGATCCACACGCCGCACGTCGACTGGTTCGCGATCTCGACGATCCTCGTGCTGCTTGGCGCGTCGTTCGTCGCACTGCTCGGCGCGGTGCTCGTTCCCGCGCGTGCACGACGCGCGTTCGCGGCGAGCGTGTCGGCGCTCGGGTTCGTCGGCGGTCTGGTCACGTCGATCTGGCTCTACGTCGACAGCGCCAACGGGCACCTCGTCATCTCGGGTGCCTTCTATCGCGACCGCTGGACGATGCTCTCGCAGATCATCTTGTGCGGGATCGGGTTCGCAACCTCGCTCGTCGCCGTAGAGCACGTGGCACGCCCTCGCGACGAGCACATCTCCGAGTTCTTCGCGCTGCTGCTTGCCTCGACTGCCGGCATGACGTTTTTTGTCGGTTCCGGGAACCTGATGGTGATGTTCCTCGCGCTCGAGTGGTTCTCGATCGCGCTCTATGTCATGTGCGCGATCGACTACGACGTCGAAGGCTCGCTCGAGGCTGGGCTCAAGTACCTGATCATCGGCTCGTTCGGCTCGGCAGCGCTGCTCTTCGGGTCGGCGCTCGTTTACGGCGCGACCGGCCGCATCGGCTTCGCGGACATCGCGCACGTGGTCGGCTCGCGCGGCCTCGCCGGGGACGCGCTGCTAGTGCTCGGCCTCGCCATGATCATCGCCGGGCTCGGCTTCAAGTCGTCGGCCGCGCCGTTCCACATGTGGACGCCCGACGTGTACGAAGGCGCGCCGACGACCGTGACCGCGTTCATGTCGGCGGCGACTAAGGTCGCTGCGTTCGCGCTCGCCTTCCGTCTCCTGCGTACGGCGTTCCCGCAAGAGGAGCACCTTTGGAGCTGGGCGTTCGCCGGAATCGCGGTCGCGTCACTTGCGATCGGGAACCTCGCGGCGCTCGTGCAGCGGAACGTGAAGCGGATGCTCGCGTATTCGTCGATCTCACACGCAGGCTTCCTGCTGATCGGCCTCTCCGCCGGCAGCGCACTGGGCGGACGCGCGCTCATGTACTACCTGATCGTCTATGCGGCGATGGCATTCGGCTCGTTCGCCGTGCTCGCCGCGCGCGAGCGCGAGCTCGGGGAGGCGGTCACGCTCGACAACCTCGCCGGCTTCGGCTGGGAGCGGCCGTTCCTCGGCGTCGCGATGTGGTTCTTCCTCTTCGGGTTCGCGGGCCTGCCGCTCGGCGGTGGCTTCGTTGCGAAGTTCTACGTGTTGGCCGCCGCGTACAGGCACGGCTGGGCGTGGCTCGTGATCGTCGGCGTGATTGCGACGCTCGTATCGCTCTACTACTACCTCGCCGTGGTGCGGGCGATGTACATGCGCCCGAGCGCCGAATTGCACGTAGCCCCGGTGAGGGGCGGGTCGCCGCCGCGCGAGCCGCTGTTGCACGTTGCGGTAGGCCTCGCGCTCGCGGTGTCGGTCGGGTCGCTCTTTGCCGTCGGGCCAGTGATCGACCTCGCGAAGCACGCGGTCAACGCGCTTCCGTTCTAACTACGAACGCTGCGCCGCGTCGAGCTTCGCCTGAAGCAGCTCGATCAGCTCCCGGATGTCGCGACGGATCCCGTTGAGTGCGGCCCGCGTTTCAGGAGCGATCCTCTTCTTCGCCATCTTCGTCATCCTCTCCGAGCAGCTCGTCGAGCTTCTCTTCAATGCGCATGAGCGCAAGCAGAATAGCCCGGATGTCTTCGGGGGTTAGCTCTCCGCTCACCGATCGATGATCGCCGTGGCGACGATGCCGGGCAAGGCGCTCTTGAGGCCAGTGCCTCGAAAGCGGGGTCAGACCCCGAGGGTCTGACCCCAGAAGCGCAACACCGCTGTTCGGTTGAAGCTGGTGTCGTGGTCCGATACCTGGCCGTCGCCTGCTGCGCCGTCCTTTCCCTGACCGCCTGCGGTAGCGGCACGAAGCAGCCGCAGGCAGCCGCGACCTGCGTCTCCCCGAAGGCGATTGCGAAGCTCGAGGTCGACATCGCCGCGATGCGGCGCGCCGCCGCGCTCCCAAGGAAGAACACGCTGCTCGGCAACGCCGCGATCAACCGTGCCACCGACCAGTTCCTGAACGACGTCGACCTCGCGCACATCACGAACCTCAAGCGCAACCGGATGATCGATCACGCGGCGGGGGCGCTCGCCAATGCGTGCGAGCAGTGCTTTCAGGCGCTCGAGGCGGCCCCGCCCATCCCGAACATCAGGATGGGTGTGCGCTGCTAGCGCGTGGCGCGAGCGGCTCCAACAACCAGCCGACCAGCGGGAGCGAGTAGACGATCACCGCGGCGACGACCGCAGAAACGGCGAGCGTCGGTACGTGCCCGCCGACCGTCGCGTTCGCCCGGACGGCAGAGCCGAGCACGAGCAACGCGAGCGCAGTGGCGGTCGTACCTGCCCGTACGAGACCGCCCGTCCCCTCGAGCAGGTCGCCGACGCCGACGAACGCGGCGGCGGCCGCGCCGACGACTGCGAGGAGCACGAGATAGAGGGCGACGTGGTGGAGTCCCGTCGCGTCGGCAAGCAGGGCGCCGATCGCGAGGAACAAGGGAAGGAGCCGCGAGCCCATCTGCCGTAGAGGTTCGCCCTCGCGTCGGATGGTCCTTCCGCGTTACGCTCGCCTCACCCCGGTGAAAGGAGAACGATGGCAGACACGACGCTGACCTGGCTCGGGCACGCCGCCTTCCGGCTCGACACCGCAAGCGGCAAGCGCATCTACATCGACCCGTTCCTGAACGGCAATCCGAAATGTCCTGCGAACGAGCAGACCCCTGAGCGTGTCGACATCATCGCGCTCACGCACGGCCACGGCGATCACGTCGGCGACACCGTCGACCTCGCAAAGAAGCACGGCGCGACCGTCTTCGCGCTCGTCGAGCTCGCGGGCTGGCTCGGGAAGCATGGCGTCGACGAAGGCAAGCTCCAGGCGTCGAACAAAGGCGGCACCGTCGATGTGGACGGCGTCAAGTTCACGCTGACGAGCGCATTCCACTCCGGCTCGGGGCCGGACGGTTCCTACGTCGGCGAGCCATCGGGCATCGTCGTCACGACCGAGGACGGGAAGACGCTCTACTTCGCCGGCGACACGTGCATGTTCGGCGACATGGCGCTGATCGGGCGCGTTTATAAGCCCGACGTCGCGATCCTGCCGATCGGCGACTACTACACGATGGGCCCGAAGGAAGCCGCCGTCGCCGTCGAGCTGCTCGGCGTCAAACGCATCGTCCCCTGCCACTGGGGCACGTTCGGCCTGCTGACCGGCACGCCCGAAGCGCTCGAGAAGCTCGCTCCGAGCGGCGTCACGATCGAGAAGCTCCAGCCGGGCGATTCGGTGACGGTGTGAGGGAGCGCTGGTTCGGAGCGACGGGGCGTCGCGTTCCCGAGCTCGCCGTCGAGGGCGAGCTCGACGTGACCGGCGCGCTCGTACTCGACACGCTCGACCTGCAGCGGATGCGTGAGGCGTTCGACGACGGCACGCCGGTCGTCGTCAAAACGGCCTCCGTGGAGGCGGTCAAAGCAGCGCTCGCGCGGCCGGAGGTCGCGTGCGCGCTCGTGCCGCCGGATCGACCCGACCTGCTCGCGCTCGACCTGACCGAGCTCACGTACGGGTGATCGTTTCGACGTACTCGATTGTGGCGTGCGACCTCGAGGCGTCGCAATGGGGTGTCGCCGTGCAGTCGAAGTTCCTCGCCGTCGGCTCCGTCGTTCCGTGGGCGGAGCCTGCGGTTGGTGCGGTCGCGACACAGGCGTACGCGAATCCGCGCTTCGGCCCCGACGGGCTCGCGCTGTTGCGTGAAGGCCTAGGCGCCGAGGAGGTCGTGCGCCGGCTCGTCGACGGCGACGACGGCCGCAACGAGCGCCAGGTCGGTGTCGTCGACGCGCACGGCAATGCGGCGTCCTATACCGGCTCCGAGTGCATCGACTGGGCCGGACACCGCACGGGCGCCTGCTACGCGGCGCAAGGGAACCTGCTCGTCGGAGCGGAGACGGTCGACGCGCTGGCGGCCACGTTCGAGGCAACCGCGGGCCAGAACCTTGCGATCCGCCTCGTCGAGTGTCTCGCCGCAGCGCAACTCGCGGGCGGCGATCGCCGCGGGCAGCAGTCGGCGTCGCTCCTGATCGTCGAGCGCGACGGCGGCTACGCACAGCTCTCCGACGTCGTGCTCGATCTACGCGTTGACGACCATCCGCGGCCGATCGACGAGTTGCGCCGCATCCACACGATGCACTTCCGCCTCTTCGGCTCGACTCCCCGTGAAGACTGGCTGCCACTCGAGAACGATCTGCGCGCCGAGGTCGACGAGCGGCTCGCGCGCCTCGGCTACGACTCGCTCGACTCCTGGGCGGGCGTCGAGAATCTCGAGGAGCGCGTCGACGGCAGCGATGCGATCGATCCGGTCGTACTCGTGGCGTTGCGCGAGGCGTCGCCGTAGCCCTACATCGTCCTCCCGTCCCGGAGGGATTACCCAGCCGTACGCGCAGGTCCCCGCAAGCACATTGCCCTTGGACCGTGGCATTTGAAGCGTCCGCGGCCGTTTCGGAGTCGGTGTGTGTTCTTGTGGAAAAGCCTGTGTGAAGTCAGGTGGAAAACTCTTGTGCCTTACTCGGTATTGCGAAACAATGCCGCAAGAGGCCGAGCGTGATCTCGAGCGGGTCCCCCGGGACCCCAAGCGGCGCTCGCGGGGCGGTCGGCCTTTTCCCTTTTCGCCGCTGCCCGGCCCTACACCGCGAAACGTCCTGCACCCAGCCCTCCGGCCAGTACGAAGGCCGCAGCCGAACGCACGCAGATGGGACGTTCGGCCGTCGGCGACACATGAAACCAACGGCCGAACGTTACGGGCCAGTCGGTCAGCGGGCGACACCCGGCACCGACGCCGTCACCGCTCGTTAGTGCGCCTTCAACCCAAGCCCGTTTCACCCGGATCATCGCGCGCTGCGCCGGCCGGTGACACTGGCCAAACTGGCGGTTCTACACTTTCTGACGTGAAGGCGCTTCATCTCGACGAGATCCAAGGCATCCCAGTGTTCGGGACGCTCGTGTGGAAGCCGGTGCGCAAGACGCTCGGTGTGACGGCGTTCGGCATCAACGCGTACACAGCGGCGAACGCGGGCGACGAGATCGTCGAGGAACACACCGAGCAACAGCTCGGCCACGAGGAGATCTATGCCGTCGTCTCCGGTCACGCGACGTTCACGGTCGACGGCGAGGAGGTCGACGCGCCCGCCGGCACGCTTGTCTACCTCGACGATGTCGCGCAGAAACGGCATGCGATTGCGAAGGAGCCCGGGACGACGGTGCTCGCGATCGGGGGCGTCCCCGGCAAGCACGAGGTGTCGGCCTGGGAGTACTTCTTCCCCGCGCTCGTACCGATGCGCGACGGGGACTACGACACGGCGCGGCAGATTCTCGAGGAGGGCCTCGTGGAGAAAGATGCCCCGGTGATGCATTACCAGCTCGCCTGCGTCGAAGCACTCGCCGGCAACCGCGCGCGCGCGCTCGACGAACTGACGCTCGCAGCCGACGGCTCGGAGAGTCTGCGCAAGCACGCACAGACCGACGATGATCTCGCATCGATTCGCGACGACCCGCGGTTTCCGAAGGGCTAGCGCGAGCTACATCCTTACCTCTTTCTCACAGCCTTCTGGTTCCCTGGGGAGGATGAACTTTAGGTCACGAATCCAGGCCCGGTTCTGGGTTGCTACCGGGGTTGCCGCGCTCGCCGCAGCGGCACTCGGATTCGCGCCTCATCCTGCTGAAGCCGCTCTCAGCACCGGCGTCGTCGACGTGACGACAACCCTCGGCCTCCAGAACGGCGCCGCCGCCGGTACCGGAATGGTGCTTACGGCGTCGGGCGAGATACTGACGAACAACCACGTGATTCGGGGTGCGACCGACATGCGCGTCATCGACCCCAGCACAGGCCGCAGCTACACGGCGACCGTCGTCGGTTACAGCGTCACGAGCGACGTGGCCGTGCTGCAAGTGAACGGCACAGTACACCTCCATCCGATCACGCTCGGCAACTCGTCGACCGCGAAGGTCGGCCAGCTCGTCACCGCGATCGGCAACGCCGAGGGCAAGGGCGGCAAGCCGGCCACGGCAAAGGGCAAGGTCACCGGCGTCGGCCGGTCGATCGTCGCCTCCGATGGCGAAGGAATTTCCGAGCAGCTCGTCGGCCTGATCCAAATCAACGCGGCGCTTCAGCCCGGCGACTCGGGCGGCCCGCTCGTGAACGCTGCCGGCCGCGTGATCGGCATGGACACGGCGGCCTCGGTCGATTTCCAGTTTCAGTCGTCGCACGAGGGCTATGCGATCCCGATCAACCGTGCGATCACGCTTGCGAAGCAAATCAAAGCGGGACGCACCTCGACGACGGTCCACATCGGCTCGACGCCGTTCCTCGGCGTCAGCGTGGCGGACGCCGTCGCAGGCCAGGGCCCCGCGGGTGCGCTCGTTGCCGGTGTCGTCTCCGGCTCGCCCGCCGAGCAGGCCGGCATCGTCATGGGCGACACGATCACCGCGGTGGACGGACAGCCGGTCACGTCCTATGACGTGCTCGCCTCACTGCTACTGCAGTACAACGCCGGCGCCACCGTCACACTTCAGTGGATCGACGGGACGGGCGCGACACAGCAAGCGGACCTCGTAACGGCTACCGGCCCACCGCAATAGCCCTCGAAGCGGCGCCAGCCGCGCGGGCTCTTGATCTGTCAAGCTCAGTTCATTGGCTGAGACACCGGATCTCGCGCTACTCGAACGCCTTCGGGAAGTAGTCGGCAACCAGCCAGTGACCGAAACCGAGTTGCGCGGCCTGATCGAACAGGCGGACGGGCTCGTACGGACGTTGGTGGCCCATATGGCCGGGAGCGAGCGTCGACTCACCGAGCTCGCGGAGGACCCGGACAGCTGGCTCAAGGAGATCGCAACGGAACTGCACCGAGTCGAGGGGCTACGACCCCGACTCGATGAGGCTCGCTCGTTGCTGGCGGATCTCGAGACTCGCGCACGCGAGCTTCGGACTTCGTGGTTGCTCCATCAGACCGAAGATCCGCTTGCTAGGGGCACTTGAAACTGACTTTGAGCTGGCTCCCGGCGACCGCGTTGCCCTTGGGGTCGACGAGGCTGCTGTCCACATTCACCTGCTGCCCAGGACCGGTGACGCTGTTCAGGGTCTTTACGTTCGGGCCGAGCGACGACGTGGTTGTGCGGTTGAACGACTGCATCGACGAGTCGTACGCGCTGCAGGTTCTCGCCGCCTAACCCTGCGGACGCTCAAGCGCTGCGGATCAGTGCGTTCCGCACCCACAGTTCCTGCGGCTGGCCGACGAACCCCGCGGACGTGCGGTAGACGCGGCAGGAGAGCGCGTAGTCGACACGCTCGTCGGCGCCCGGTTCGACATCGCGTGCGTCGACTCGGATGGTCGGTGAACCGAGGAACCGCTGCGCGACCGCCGCTTCCGCATCCGGCACATCGACCCGGCGCACCTCGGCGCTCGCACCGGTTTCGCGCACGACGCGGTTTGCCAACTCGAACGCCGCATCAGCGTGCGGGCACCCCTCAAATGTCAGTACCTCAACAATGCGCGGTGCCATCACGCCCATCCTGCCAGCCACGAGAAGCGTTCGACCAGCCGAAGGCACACACCCCTCGCGCGCTAGAGGGTTGATGTGGAATTCGGCCGCAGCCGGGGGCGCTCCAGGCCAAGCGGGGCAGTGCGGGCGGTTGCGGCACGTAGCAGCGCTACGGGCCGTGGCCGAACGTGCTGATCCCGCGCCGCGCCTGGGGCGTCATCCGGCCCGGCGGAATTTCACATCAGGCCTCTAAGTTCCGCCGTGGCAGTTGTTGTCGGGCGTGGTGACGCTGGCGACGTTCGAATCGGGGCTTGTCCAGGACGCGACTGTCGCATCGACGACGTAGTAGTAGATCGTGTTGATTGACAGCGCTCCGGTTGCGTCGGTCCAGGTCGTCGTCGCGCGGCCGCTGACTGTGCCGACCTGTGTAAACGGGCCGGTCGCAGACGTACCCCGCATGATCGTGTAGCCGGTCGCGACGGTCGACGTCGTCGCCGTCCAGGACACAGCAACCTGGATCGTCGTCGCGTCGTGCTTGGTGCAGGCCGACGTCGTCGCAGCGGCGCCGGTCGGCGCCGCGATCGTCGCGGACGTAACCGGCAGCGGTCCGGCCGTCACGCCGGAAGACCATCCCGCAAGCGCAGCGGGTGCCAGGATCACGACCGCGATCCCGAGCAGGCACAAGAGGAGAGTGCGCCTACGCATTCGTCAAGGCGTTGCGACGGGAGGGAAGCCACAGGCGCCCGAGCCCCCAGAGCGCGAGCAGGACCGGCAGCAACAGGGTGAATCCCAGGTGAACCCAGCGCGAGCGCAGAGCCAGGAGCGGGTACCCCAAGGCCGGAAGGCGGAAGCGATAGCGCCAGACCGTTGAGCCGTGGAGCTCAGCTTGCCACGGGTCGATCGTGTTGTTCGCGTCGCCCTTCGTCTTCACGATCGGATCGCTGCCGGAGCGCAGGATGGAGACGACCCGGTGCGTCTCGACCGGATGCCCGGCGGTCGGGGTCATGAACGTGATGACGTCTCCCACGCGCAACGCGCGCATCGGCTCCGGTGAGACGACGATCATGTCGCCCGGGCTGAAGGTCGGACGCATCGAGCCGGAGAGAACGGTCACGGTGCGATAGAGGCCGAGGATCGGGCCTACGACGAGCGTCACCATGGCGGTCGCAGCCACGAGGAGCCCGAGATTCCCGACGGCTCCGAACCACGAGTTGAACTGGAATCGGCATACGAGCCGCGCGTGGCCAAGGAGCAGCAGGCTCGCAGGCGGCAGGAGCGCCAACCAGCCGCCGCCGCGCATGACTGCGACACCGATGAGCAGGAGTGCCAGAGGCACGACGAGCAGCAGCTGAACGCGGACGATGGCTTCAGCCATCGCCCGCGTTTGCCGCTTCGAACCGGGGTGGTGCACCCTCGGCTCCCTGTTACTGGTTCGTCGCCGCGCGCTGGTTGGCGGTGAACACGTAGTTGAGCGTCGAGCTCTGGCCCTGAAGCGTGTTGCCGGCGCCTGCCGGCAGCGTCAGAGTCACCCGAAGGTGATCCGTGTTCCCGGCCGTGACCGAGCTCATGTTCGACAGCGCGATGCTGTTGCCGACCACCGCTCTCGTCGTCAGCACGGAGGTCGTGGCGCCGCCGCACGTGTACGTGTACGGAGGACCCGCTTCCGTCCAGGCGACTGAGCACTTGTCGATCACCATCTGGAGCCCGTTCGTCGTATCCGTGTCGAGCAGCGACGAGGTAGGCGCCGTGGTCGTCAGGGCGATCGCCCCGACACTGCTCGTGCCGGCCGAGCCGTTGTTCGTGATGTCGACCGCACGCTGGATCGTGTCACCGGGGACGAGGTTCGTCGCGCCGACGGTGAGACGGTTCGCCGCGCCGAGCGTGATCGAGACGGTTCCGGAGGTCAGGCTCTGGGCCTGGGCGGCGGTTGAGCTCGTGAAGCTCGCGAAGGTCGCGAGGCCGGCGACGCCAGCCGCGGCGCCGAGAATCGCCATACTTGCCACAATCTTGATGTAGAGGGGGAATCGCACCACAGGAAGTCCTCTTTCTGGTAGCCGCAGGTTCGAAAGCGTGTGTGCCGCGCACACCACTTTGCTGCTATCGACCGTGATCCGAGCGGCCTGTCCCCCCCGGATAGGGGATGCCGGTATGCGATCGGTATGACTTATTCGCCCGGCAGCCGCAGCCCCAGCGCCCGCAACGCCGGCACCGGATCCGCCTCGGGGCGCGCCACAAGGAGCACCGCGCCGTAGCCCGGCTCGCGCACGAGCCCGTCAACAACGAGTTGCAACCCCACCGCGAGCGCGAACGCCTTGTGCCACTGCTCGCCGCCGAAGGGCACCAGCTGCTCCTCCTCGGCGAGCCCCGCGATCACGTCGCCCCACGTGACCGCGCCCATCGAGACATCTGTCACGACCGGCTGCCCGTCCGAGCTCGGGATCCCGATCGCGAGCGGGTTCGTGCCCGCGGCCTTCGGGCCGCCCGGGGGGCCGAGGCGCGCCGGCGATGTCGCTGTCAGCAGCCCGACGAGTCCGGCCTCAGCGAGCCGCCGGACGTAGTGGCCGAGCATCCCCGTCGGGAACGTCCGCTCGCAGACGACGACGCGCGCGTGCTCGGGCGGCTGCGCGATCTGCCGCGTGACCGCCTCCGCAAGCACGAGATACCCGATCGTGCCGTTGCCGTTCCAGCGCTGGAAGCCGACGTCATCGACAACGACCAAAGGCTCCGCCTTCGGGTCGTACCCCTCGAGCCTCTCGAGCCACGGGATCCGCGAGTACCCATGCCCGAGCTTGCCGCGCTGCTCGGCGTCGTCGAAGTGCTCCCACAACGTCCCAGCGGCGGCGGCGGCGAACCCGAGCGCCTGCAAGCGCCGGACGCCTTCGTCACGCTGCACGGCGTCCGAACTCCAGCACCGGCCAGCCGCGCTGCGCAGCGACCCGGCGGAGCTTGCGATCCGGGTTGACCACGACCGGATGTCCGACCGCCTCGAGGAAGGGGAGATCGGTGTGGCTGTCGGAGTACGCAGTGCTCGCATCGAGGTCGTAGTCGAGCTCGCGTATACACCGGGCTTTGTTCTCCGCGTGCAACGGGCGAATCGCCCGGCCGGTGTACTTCCCGTTCTCGACCTCGACGATCGTGCCAAGCGCGCCGTCGAAGCCGAGGTCGTCTGCGATCACCTGCACGATCTCCTGCAGCGTCGCCGAGACGATGTACACGGGCTCGCCGCGTCTGCGGTGGAGCTCGACGAGATCGAGCGACTCGGCATACACGAGCGGCTTCAGAACGCGCTCCATCGAGTCGACGACGAGCGCTTGCATCTCCTTCGGCGAATAGCCGCGCAGGACGAGGAGACCGCCCTCGGCTGCGCGCTTCACCGTGTCGGCGCTCGCGCCGCGCAGCATGAACATGAGCTGCCACACCGCGGCCCGCGCCATCTGCCGGCGTGAGATGAGCCCGCGCGCGCGGAACGTGGGCGCCAGCGCGAGCGCCGACGAGCGGCGCAAGAGCGTGCGATCGAGATCGAAGAACGCCGCGGCGCCGGGCATTACGTCTTGATGCCGGCAGCCGCCAGCGCGTCCTCGCGCTTGGCGTAGTCGCGGATGCTCACGACCTTGCCTTCGCGGAGCACGACGACCTGGAAGAGGCGCGGAAGAAAGCCTTTGGCGCCGAGGCGTTCGAGCCGCCTGCCGCGCAACTGCACGAACACGCGGTCGCCCAGATCGATCATCTCGCCGGGACGCAGGCGATTCGCGTTGGCACGCCAGAGCAGCGTGCGCACGACCTCTTCGGCGGTCGTGCACGCTTTCCACGCGCCCTCGTTGGCGGGATGCCAGGTCACGTCGTCGTGAAGGTGCAAGCGCAGCGTGCGGTGATCCGCGCGGCGCGCAAGGTGGAAGATCTTCTCGACCGCGTCGGTATTCGCGCTGGCCATCAGCCGACGAGCGGCAACGACTTGACGATCGAGCCGGCTTCGCGGCGCGCATCGATCGCTTCCGCAATCGCGAAGATCGTCTGCGCGGTATCGGAGTCGGGGTGCGAGGCAACGATCGGTACGCCGAGGTCTCCCTGCTCGCGCAGCAACGGGTCGAGCGGCACCTGGCCGAGCAGCGGGACGTCGAGCGACGCCGCGAGCGACTCGCCGCCACCGAAGCCGAAGATCTCGCCGGTCATGTTCTCGATCACGCCGAGCAGGCGCATGTTCGTCTTGCGAGCCATGGATGCGGCACGCGAGGCGACGTCTTGCGCGAGTTTCTGTGGCGTCGTGACGACGACGACCTCCGCGCGCGGCAACAACTGACCGAGCGAGATCGAAATGTCTCCCGTGCCGGGCGGCATGTCGACGACGAGCACATCGATGTCGCCCCAGTGCACGTCCGTGAGGAACTGCTCGAGCGCGCGGTGCAGCATCGGGCCGCGCCACATCACCGGTTCGTTGTCGTCGAGGAAGAATCCGATCGACATGAGCTTCAGATCGCCCTTCACCGGCGGCACGATCATCTCGTCCACAGCGACGGGCTTCTGGTGGATGCCGAGGATGTGCGGAATCGAGTGCCCGTAGATGTCGGCGTCGAGCACGCCGACACGCTTCCCCATCTGCGAGAAGGCGACGGCGAGGTTCGCGGTGAGCGACGACTTGCCGACGCCGCCCTTCCCTGACGCGACGGCGATCACGCGGCAGGCGCGTGGGAGGCGGACGACGCTGTCCCGCTCGGTAGCGCCGCCGCGGAGCTTCGTTGTGAGTGTCTGGCGCTCCTCTGGTGTCATCACACCGAAGGAGAGGGAGAAGCCACGAACGCCGGGGACGGGGGTCAGCGCCTCGTCGACCCGCCGCTCGAAGGAATCCCGGAGTGGGCAGCCGGCGATCGTGAGGACGATCGTGAGCGAGACGATGCCGTCCTTGATCTCGATGTCCCGCACCATGTCGAGCTCGGTGACCGGCCGCTGGAGCTCGGGGTCGATGACCCCTCCGAGGGCGGCGAGGATCGCGTCGCGGCTGGGCTCTGCCATAGCTCGAGCGTAGCGGGAACCCGGGCCGTGGCTGGAGCCCTCCCTTTGGCGGGAATTCGACTGCGGACTACCTTTTCGGTTAGCTGAACGGCCCACGGTGTCGGATTACGCTCAACCGTAAATGATGGTCGATACGAGGGCTCGCGCATGTTGATCTACCTCACCACCGCCGAGGCGATGGAGACGGTCGAGTGCTTTTACAACACGTGGGGGCGAAGCCTCGCCTCACAGATCGAGCGACGGTCGTACGAGGACGTCGCGACCTGCAGACGCTTGCCGTTGGCGAACTACTTCTTCTCGGATCTGGAGCGCTTGTCCGACGAGGGTCTCGAGCGCGCCGATCGGCTGTGGTCAGCCCTCCACGCGGCTGCTCCGGACCTCCACCTCGGCAATCGGCCGGCGCACCATCTCCGGCGGCGCATTTTGCTCGAGAAGCTCTACGAGAACGGGTTCAACAAGTTCACCGTGTACCCAGCAACGGAGCCACCGCTGCACACCCGATTCCCCGTCTTCGTGCGCTACGCGAACGAGCACTGGGGACCGATGACTGACCTCCTCCGAACACAGAGCGAGCTCAGACGTGCGTTGAGACGGGCGGTGCTCATCGGCCACCGTCTGCGTGACCTGTTGGTCGTCGAGTTTTGCGATACGTCGTCGGCTGACGGCATCTACCGCAAGTACGGCGCCTACATCGTCGAGGGTCGAGTCGTCCCACGCCACATCTTCTGCTCGCGCCACTGGACGGTGCGGAGCTCCGATCTCGTCGACGAGGCGAAGCTCGCCGAAGAGCGCGCGTACCTCGAAGAGAATCCCCACCGGCAGGAGCTGGAAGCCATTGCGGCGCTTGCTTCGGTGGACTACGGCCGCTTCGACTACGGACTGGCTGACGGTCGAGTTCAGATCTTCGAGATCAACTCCAACCCGCTCATGATGCGGAACCCAGAGACGTATGCCGAAGAGCGACTCCCGAACCAGCTCTTCTTCGCCGAGATGATACTCGACCACATACGGCCACTTGCCGCAGCGCCGATTCAGGGAGAGCTCGACCTGCCTGTGGACTGGACGGACGAGCCTTGGCCGACGCGCTCCTCAGCCCGCACGACTCGAAGAGCACGGCTCGCGGGAGAGCTCGACCGAATTCGAAGGGAGAGCCTAAGCCGAACGCACCTTCACACGTTCGGATTCAGACAATCACGATCGAGCGAGGTGCGTAGTGCCGGCCATCCCTAGGCGAAGCCGCGCGGCTGTCGTCATCTTCGCGGCGCTCGCGTGCGCAGTCGTCACCCAGCAGGCGTTTGCACGGCAGCGCGCCACGATTCCAGTCCCCTCGTCGTCCCTCTCGCATGGAGGCGAGCTGCAGTTCTGCTCCGACCTGACGTCACCACCGCTCGAATCGATGGGACCGCAGCACAAGCCGGTTGGCCTCGACATCGACCTCGGCAACGCGGTCGCGAAACAACTCGGCCTGAAACCCGTCTGGATCAACACGGTCTTCGCCTCGATCATCCCCTCACTCCAGGCTGGACACTGCGACGCGATCATGTCGGAGCTTCGCGACCGTCCCGACCGCCGGAAGGTCGTGGACTTCGTCGACTACGGGGCTTCGGGGCGCGCCCTGCTCGTCCGAAAGGGCAACCCCCTGCACATCTCGGGTATCGCCAGTCTGTGCGGTAAGAGCGTGGCGGTCGAAACCGGAACAGGCTTCTCGATAGCGCTTGCCGCGCAGGTCACGGCGTGCGCGAAAGCCGGCAAGCCGGCGCTGAAGGTCCAAATGTTCCAGCGCGACTCGGACGCATTCCAGCAACTTGTGGTTGGCCACGTCGATGCGTACGCGACGACGCGAGAGACGGCCGCGTACCTCGTCGCCAAGATCGGCGGCGTGCAGTCGACGGGGCTTACGTTCGACCCGGAGAAGTTCGGCGTTGCCACGCTGAAGGACAATCGGCCGCTACACAACGCGATCGCGCAAGCGTTCAAACAGATCGACGCCAACGGAACAGCGCGGAAGATCTTTGCGAAGTGGGGCCTGCTCGCGGACATGCTGAAACGCTGAGAGGCGTCGACGTTGCTAGCCGCACTTCATTTCTCCTGGCCGTACTTCGAGCATCAGCTCGTGCATCCGTCGCATTCGTTTCTGCTGGGACTCTGGCGGACGATCTACATCTCCGTTCTCGCGCAACTTCTCGGGGTAGTGCTTGGCTTCGCGATCGATTTCGCGCGGCGAAGCAGATATCGCGGCTTGAGGGCAGGCGCCTGGACCTATGTCTGGCTCCTGCGCGGTACTCCACTTCTTGTGCAGCTCGTCTTGGTCTACGACGGGCTCGCCGCACTCGGTCTCTACTCGTTTTCCGACATCACCATCTTCGGCGCCGGGTTCTCAGGTGCGATCCAGGCCGGAATCATCACGCTCGGGATCAACGAGAGCGCGTACATGGCGGAGATCATCCGTGCCTCGATCGACTCGGTCGATGATGGGCAGCTGGAGGCCGCGGAGTCGATCGGCATGACACGCGGCCGCGCAATGCGTCATGTGATCTTGCCGCAGGCCTTGCGAGTCATGATCCCGCCGCTTGGCAACGACTTCAACAACATGATGAAGGTGACGTCCTTGCTCAGCGTGATCGGCGTGGAAGAGATGTTCCTCAACGCCCAGGAGACCAACTCGGTGACGTTCCGCACGTTTGAGATCTTCATCGTCGTCGCCCTCTACTACCTGATGCTGACCACGGTCTGGGCTGTCATCCAGCGTTGGCTGGAGGCGAAACTTGCGGCTCCTACGGGCGAGCAGAAGCTCGGACTCCGAGAGCGACTGATCGGGCGACCGTCACCCGCCTTGGCCGGGTGGACACGGAGCACGCGGTGATGGCGACTGCGCTCGCACAGATGGAAGAGGTCGCGCGCAAGTCCGCGGTCGTGGTCGAACTGACCGACGTTCACAAGTTCTTCGGCAACCTCCACGTCCTTCGCGGTGTCTCGGTCTCCGTCGCAGAAGGCGAAGTCGTTTCACTCATCGGCATCTCTGGCTCCGGGAAGACGACGCTGCTGCGCTGCCTCAACCATCTCGAGCGCGTCGATTCCGGAACCGTTCAGGTCAACGGCGACCTCATGGGTTACACGGTCGACGGAAACGGCCGCCGAAGGCCGAGTAAACCTCGCGAGATTGCGCGTCGCCGGCGCGAGATCGGACTCGTGTTCCAGCGCTTCAATCTGTTTCCACACCTCACGGCGCTCGAGAACGTCATGTCGGGCCCCCTCCGGGTCCTTGGAGCGCCGAAAGACGAGGCGAAGGCGACGGCCGAGCAGCTACTGATGCGGGTCGGCCTTGGCGACAAGCGTGACACGTATCCGGCGCAACTGTCGGGTGGACAGCAGCAACGTGTCGCGATCGCACGCGCCCTGGCGATGAACCCTGCCCTGATGCTCTTTGACGAGCCGACAAGCGCGCTCGATCCGGAGATGACCGGCGAAGTCATCGACGTGATCCGCGAGCTTTGCGACGAGGGCATGACCATGATCGTGGTGTCACACGAGCTCAGCTTCATCCGTGAGGTGTCGGATCGGGTGCTCGTCATGGACGCCGGCATCATCGTCGAGCAAGGACCGCCCGAAGCGATCTTCACCGCACCCAGACACGCGCGGACAAGATCGTTCATCGCGAACCGCCTGTACACTCGCGTGCCGCTGGCAGGAATCTGACCGCGAACGTGCGGGAACGTGTCGTCCGTCGCGCGCGAAAGCTCGTCGATGTCGAGACCTTGCTCTTTGTCCAGGGCGCGCTGATGATCTCCGCCGGATCGCCTCCGCCCGCCAGCTTCGAGCCCGCCACGCTCGACGACGTTCCCGTACTCGCCGATCTCTATGGCGCAGGTCGCCTCAGGATCCAGAGGACGCGGCGCCGACGCCGACTGCAGCGGCGGTTCGAACGAGGCGATGACTGCTTCGTCGTTCGGGGCAGCAATCGCGCAATCAAGGCCGCGGTCTTCATCACCTCGAAGCCGCTCCGCCTCGACCACTACCGCATCCCCGTGCGCCCCGGTCCTGAGCAGCTGTATTTCTATGGCGTCCATGTCGACCGATCGGCACGCCGCCGTGGCATCGGCGAAGCACTGCTACGCGGGATGCGGGCCGCCATGATCGAGCAGGGCGCGAGCCATGCGGTGGGACACATCAGCCCGCGAAATCCGGCGACTCCTCATCTAATCCTCGAGAAGCTCGGCTACCAGATCCTCGCGCGTGACACCGTCGTCGTGCTGCTCAACAGGTTCGGTGTGCCGATCCGTCACTCAGTCGAGCAGCGTTCTGCCGTGGTGTCGTGATCACATACGTCCTCACAGAGCAGTTCCGGGATACGGTCGAGACCTACCTCGCGACCTGGGGTCGCGAGGTACGCGAGATCGTCGAAGTGCTGAGCTACGACGAGCTGTTCAACGGCCGGGTGGTGGAAGCCGCGACGGTGGTGTTCTGCGATCTCGAGCGTCTGACGCCGGATGAAACGTCGCTCGCCGACGAAGCGTGGCTCGAACTGTCCGAGTCGAGCTCACCGCCACTGCTGCTCAATAGACCTTCGTCAGTGCTGTCCCGCACCGAGCTCATACAAACGCTCCACGCCCGAGAGGTGAACAGCTACACCGCGCTGCCCTTACGCAACGCACTCGGCCGGCTGCGGTATCCGGTGTTCGTTCGGCACCGAAGCGAGCACTGGGGCCCGCTTACGCCGCTCCTCCCCGACCGGCACGCCCTTGAGCTCGCTGTCACACGCGCCTATCTCCTGCGGCGGATCGATGAGTTGCTCGCGGTGGAATTCTGCGACACCGCGGACTCCGACGGGATGTATCGCAAGTACGCGGCGTTCGTGATCGGGGACCGCATTCTTCCGAGACATCTGGTTTTCGATCACGCCTGGCAGCTCAAGGGGCCACGCCTCCTCGACGGGAACAAGCTCACTGAGGAGAGGGCGTATCTGGAAGCCAATCCACACCGCGAAGAGTTGCTGAGCGTTGCCCGGATCGCGGGCGTCGACTACGGCCGATTCGATTACGGGCTGCTCAACGGCAAGGTCCAGGTGTGGGAGATCAACACCAACCCGATCATCATGATGGCCCCTGCGACCTACGACTCCGTTCATTTCCCGAACCAGGAGTGGTTTGCGACGCACATCGCCGCCGAGCTCCGGCGGCTCGACGGGCCGCCCGCGCACGCGTATTCATGGTCGCGACCAAAGCCCACTCCGCGCGTCGGGCGGCAGCGGAGGAAGACGGCGTCGCGCGTCGCGCAAATGACTCGCACAGCGACTGCACGCCGCGTTCTCGACGCCGGCGCGCGCTTCGCTCGACCGTGGGTCGTTGCGCGTCTGTCGAGAGCTCTGTGAGCTCTCACCTCGCGGAGCGAGGGAGGATGCGACACACTGATGCCGCCTTTCGTCGTGTGGTGCTCAGCTGCGATCGATCTCTTGGCAGGCGCACGCGAGGGGGCCGACCTGGCCGCAGGCTCCGGCCCCCACCTTCGGGGCGGACGCACAGTTACGCCCGATGAGCCGCCGCGGCTCATCGGTTGGAACTGCTGCTTCTCTAGCCTTAGCCCGTAACGGAGCTGATGACTGGATCGCTGCCGATGAACGAGTAGTGCGAGGTTGCGGTCAGCTCGAGCAGCGAGCCGATCTCGACAAGAGCCGGTGCCTCGTACGCCTCGTGCGCGTCGGGCCGATTGCCTGCAGTCTGATCGTCCATGCGTTACCCCTCTCCCCTGGATGACGATGACTTCCGCATTCTCACTCATTTTGCGGGGCCGTGGAGCATTAGGGGTCGAAAACTGGCCGAAGGTCCGGTTGCCGCCTGCCCGCGACGGGGGCAGGGTGAAATCATGTTGGGGGGCCCGTCAGGGCGCACGCGGCACGGGGTTGCCCTGGTGCTCACCGTTTCGCTGGCTTTGATTTCGGCCGGGGCAACAAACGCGGCGCCCGCCGGCTCTCGGGACGGCTCGGCCTGCGGCTCGTGTGGGGGGGTTATCGACCAGAACGGCCACCCGCTGGCGGGCGCAACCGTGACGCTCCTCTCCGGTCCGGGCCCAGGGGGCCCTTTCGCGCAGGTCGCGAGCGGTAGCTCGATCCTTTCGCCTTCCACCCCGACGAACCCACAGGTCACCGGTGCCTCCGGCGCGTTCGGTTGGAGCGTCCTCGACGGGTCCTACGAGGTTCTGGCTCAGAAGGCCGGGTGCCACGCGCCGGGCGATGCATCCCAGCTTTCGGTGACCAGCGGCGCGCTGACGGTGCCCCCCGGCCACGGGGGCCTGGCCCTGCGGCTCGACTGCGCGAGCGGCGGCTCGTCAGGCGGAGGTGGATCGGGCGGAGGTGGATCCGGCGGAGGAGGCGGAGGCGGCGGCGGCGGCGTTCCGCCGGACCTCCACGTCGATCTCTCGGCGGACGCAACGACCCCGCCTCCAGTCGGATCGGAGCTTCGCTATATAGCCCAGGTCTCGGTCAAGAACGAAGGCTCTGCCTCGGCGGTACGGCTCGATCTCGTCCTGCCTGACGGATACGCAGTGACAAAGACGTACTCGGATCGCGGCAGCGGGTGCACCGGATCCGCGCCGGACTTGACCTGCGACGTCGCCTGGATCGCTCCCGGCACGGGCACGAACGTGACGATCTGGGGGACGGTCACAAAGGCCGGCGAGCTCGACGCGACGGCAACCGTCACGAGCCTCGTCGAGCCGGAGCTGAATCCAGCGGACAACACGATCACCTTGAAGCTCGGAGCTTCGGGCGGCGGCGGCGGCGGCGGCACGAGCACAACCGGCACTGCGGTCGCGGCGCTCGGCTGCTCTGCGTTCGGCACGCCTCTCCTCGCGCGACGGCAGGGCTCCTCGCTTCTCCTGAGCACCGCGTTGCAGACGCAGGCCGCATCGAACATTTCCGTGACCGCCGCGGACAGCGCCGGCAAGCCGCTGACACTCATGAGTCACACGCAACTGGGTACGAATCAGCTCGCCGCGAGCGGGCCCATCTTCACGACGGCTGCGCCGCAGTCACAAGCGTTGCCGCTCGTCGTTCTCCTGCCGGCCTCTCTTACGAAGGGACGTCTTTTCGTCGCCGCTACGAACACTTCGGGTGCAAATACACTCGTAATTCCCTTCACTGTCTCGACGAAGCCGCCACGCATCGGCGTCAGCCATTGCGGAAATTCGGGGCTCCGCGCACGAGTCAGCGGGAACGTGATCATCGTGAGCGGCGCGTTGGCGGTCGACGAAGCCGCTGCTTTGCGCATCGATGCCGTCACCCACGGAAAAACGGTTTTCTTCGGCGGCGGCAGCGTCCTCGGTACACGCAGGTTCGCTCGCCGCGTCTCCCATCCCAGCGTCAGTGTCAACGCGGGGCAAACACCGTTTTCGCTGCGGCTGACACGCACGGGGCGAATAACCCGCGTGCAGCTTCGGGTCACGGCCACGGACGCTCGCGGAAGGCGATCCTCCGTTGTGCTGAGATTCGCGGGGTGAGACCCCACCAGGTCCCCGGGCGGTAGAGGAGTGATAGAAGGTCCCGCTCCGCCCGGGCCAGGCGCCTTGGATGATCCGGCGTACGGGCGCCCCGAGCGATCGGCGCTCGGCGGCAACGTTCGCAGGGGTCTCGCGTGGAAGGGAGCGTCCCAGCTCACGGCGCAGATCGCGCGCACGTCGATGACGATCATCCTCGCGCACCTGCTTACACCTCGGGACTTCGGTCTCGCGGGCATGGTTCTCATCTTCAGCGGTCTCATCCAACTTCTCACCGACGTAGGTTTCAGCGCCAGCCTCGTCCAGCTGAAGACGATCACCGAAGCCGATCGCTCCACCGCGTTCTGGTTCTCGATGTTCTTAAGCCTCGCCTGCTTCGGCGTTGCAGTACTCGTCTCACCGTATGTCGCTTCGTTCTACGGGCAGCCCCGGCTTCGCTGGATGTTTGTCGCGATCGCCAGCGGTCTCCTGACCGGATCCCTCACGACGACGCAAGCATCGCTTCTGTGGCGAAGCATGAACTTTCGAGCGCTGGAGACTCGCGCGATGGCGGCTGCAGTCGCATCGGCCGTGGTCGGGATCGCCGCCGCTGTCGGCGGCCTCGGCGCGTGGAGCCTGATTCTTCAGGCGCTGGCGCTCAGCGCCGCATCGACGATCACCATCTGGATCTTCTCGCCGTGGAAGCCGCAGTTCATGTTCTCGCGCGAAAGCTTGCGGCGGATGGCGAGGTTCAGCAGCAACGTCTTCTTCTCCCGGTTCCTCACGTACGGAGACCGGAACCTCGACAACCTGCTCGTCGGGCGATTTCTCGGATCGGCGCCGCTCGGCATCTATTCGCTCAGCTACAGCGTGATCCTGATCCCGTTCGAGCGAATCGTCTCTCCGGTGCAGAACGTGCTCTATCCCGCTTTCGCGACCATTCAAGACGATCTGAAGCAGATGCGAACCCTCTGGCTGCGGGGGGTGCGCCTCATCGCCACGATCATGTTTCCGGCCATGGCCGGGGTGATCGTCGTCGCGCCCGACTTCGTTTCCGTCGTTCTGGGGCGTCGCTGGACCGGTGCGACGACGATCGTGCAAATCTTTGCCTGGGTTGCGCTGATCCAATCGCTCGCCATCTTGAACAGCGCCGTGTGGCAGAGCCGTTCGAAGACCGGCCTGCTCCTACGGTTCACCGCATGCGCATTCGCACTGGACGCCACCGCTTTCGTCGTGGGCCTCCACTTCGGCGTGCGCGGGGTCGCGACCGGCTACGCAATCACCAACACCTTCGCGATCGTTCCCGTGGGCCTATTCATTATGGGACGGCTCCTCGAGGTCAGACCGAACGTGTTCATCGGCGAGTTGCGCGGAGTCATCGAGGCGACGGTCGTTATGGCGGCAGCGACGTGGGCGCTCCGTCATGAGCTGATCAGTATTGGCGTGGCTCCAGGGATCCGACTACCTGCCGCCGTACTGGCGGGGATCGCGGTCTACGTCTTGATGTGCCTCTGGCGCGAGCGGCGCGCCTTCGAGGAGCTCGATCCTCGCCGGTTCCGCACAATCGCCACGCCCTAGATGACGTGCCTCGGACAAGGTACCCCGTTCGGGGGAGAGCACCGCGCTGAGCGCTGCCGATTTCCTCTCCGTGAGGACGCGCTTGACGATTCTTCTTGTTGCGGTCACAAGCGCAGTGGCGCTTGCAGTCCCCTCGGCATTCGCCTGCTCGGCCGGCTCATATACGTACGCGGGCGTCGCCGGACAAACGCCTGTATCCGGCATCGGTGCACGCATCACGCCAGCAGCGACGGGCTTCAATATCCTCGCCGGCCATGTCGCCGGCTGGGTCGGTGTCGGCGGTCCCGGCCAGGGCCCGAACGGGAGCGACGAGTGGTTGCAGGTCGGCCTCAGCTCGTTCCCGGGCACGACCGTCAACGACATCTACTACGAGGTCGCTCGACCTGGTCTGGCTCCGACCTACCACCGCATCGCCGCCGATGTCGCCTTCGGGTCGTCGTTCCGCGTCGCGGTGCTCGAGACGCACGCGCGTCAAAGCTGGTGGCGCGTGTGGGTCAACGGTGTCGCCGCGAGCCCGCCGATCTACCTCCCCCAGAGCCACCACCGGTGGCCGCCCATCGTGACGGCCGAGAGTTGGGACGGCGGAGCCGACACCTGCAACGACTTCCTCTACCGGTTCGCGTCTCTGAGCATCGCCCGCGTCCCCGGCGGGGTCTGGAGCCAGATCCAGCCGAGCCAGCGCATCGAGAACGCCGACTACTCCACGGTGGTCGACGGATCCTCCGGTGCGTTCTATGCGGCCGGAGGCCCGTTCGGACTACGCACGCTCTCGGCGGCGATGGCGCCGCCGTTCGCGGCGACCACCGCCCCCTAAATCAAGAGACGGCGACGCCCGCCGACTGGCTTGCGCCGAGCACGCCGTGCACCTGCGCCCAGCGGCTCGCCTCAGTCCGATTCGACACTTCGAGCTTTCGATAGATGTTGGATAGGTGGAACTTGACCGTCTGTTCGGTCACCCACAACATCTTCGCGAGCTGCGAGTTCGAATAGCCCTCGGCGACGAGCCGGAGGATCTCGAGCTCACGTCTCGTCAATCCGGGTACGTCAACCGGCTCCGGCTGCGCCGGCTCAACAGCACCGCGGCGAAGCCCCGCGACGTAGATCGAATGCTGAAACGCCTGGCGGATCGCCGTCAGGAGATCTTCCGGCTCTGCCGTCTTCACGCAGACCACTCCCGCTCCAGCCTCGAATGCCGCATCGATCTGCGCCGGGTCATCCGACGCTGACAGGACAACGGCCTTGACGTCCGGACATGAGCCCCGGACGCGACGGATGCTGTCGAGCTCCACCCCACCATCCGTAGAGCGCAACTCGGTGATCAGGACGTCTGGCCTGAACTCCTCGACAAGCGCAACTGCCTCGTCAGACTCGGTTGTCTTGCCAACTACCTCGATTCCTACCTTGGAAAGCAGCTGCTCGAGCGCGTCGAGCCACAACGGCTGCTGGTCGTACAAAACAACGGTGCGTGCTTCGGTTCCCCTCATCGAAAGGGCCGCCTTTCGAATTGACTCCCCCAACCAACCTTCTAGGAAGGTGAAGCCGTATCTAACTCAAGTCCAGGCGTCCTGTAAATAGCGACTTGTAAAACCTCTCCTTTTGAGGGTGGCCACGCTCGGCCCCAACGACCCGGCGGTGTCGTAGGGGCGGCGGCAGGGCACGTCTAGACCACCGGGGAGTAGGAACCCGCTCCGCGCCCGAATACCGTGGCAAATCGCGGCGTGCGTCGGCCGCGGCGGCGCCGTTTGGGCTCCGGGGCTGGCCCCCCAACGCTCGTCACGGAGCGCAGGGCTGCGGGCGACCCCGTGATCAAGGGGGTCGCCCGTTGTTCCCCCTATCGAGGGATGGTCAGGCCCCGCGCGATTCGGGACAAAGCGACTGGGAGCCTGTGCCAAGGGCTCTTGGCGGCCGCCTCCGATTGGTCGGGAGGCGGCCGCCCAACATCGCCCGCGACCGCGCGTCGAGGCGATCCGCACCCGAAACGCGCGCAACAACGGCGGAACCTGCTCGATCGGCCAGTTGCTGCCCAGCAGTCCCTTCGGGACCATGTGGCGTGGAAAGGCCCGCCAAGGGTGCCTTTCCTTGGGGCTCACTGAGGGTGAACAACGACATCAATCAAGGCGACGCGGTGATTCAGGCCCGCCACGTGTGGCGGGACTTCAGCGGCACGTTCGTTGTCCGGGACGTCTCTCTCGAGGTTCCGGCGGGCGCGATCCATGCCCTGCTCGGCCCGAACGGCGCAGGCAAGACGACCCTGCTCCGCATCCTCACGGGCCTCATTGAGCCGACGCTCGGCTCGGTCTCGATCGCGGGTAAGGCGCCCCGCCCGGCTCGAAGCGGTGCCCCGTCGGCGATCGGCCTCGTCTCGTCCAGCGACCGGTCGTTCTACCTCCGGCTCTCCGGGCTCGAGAACTTGGCGTTCTTCGCACGGCTCCACGGGCTGCGGCGCAAAGACGCCCTCCAGCGAGCCCGCCAGCTCCTGCGAGAGGTCGGGTTGGAACGGGCGGAGCGCCAGCGCGCTTTCGAGTACTCACACGGGATGCTCAAGCGGCTTGGCTTTGCGCGGGCGCTCTTGATGGAGCCTGCTGCATTACTCGTAGACGAAGCGACCCATGATCTCGACCCGGAGGGCGCCCGCACGATCAGGGAGCTCACGCGACGGCTGGCCGCAGCCGGCACGGCGGTCGTCTGGACGACTCAGCGCATCGAGGAGATTCAGGGCCTCGCCGAACGCGTGAGCGTGCTCGCAAAGGGCGAGATCCGGTTTTCCGGAACCGTGCCGCAGCTCACCGAGAGAGCGGCGACGCGTGGCTACATCGTGACGCTCGCAAACGGCGGCGCGTCGGGCAGGCAGCTCTTCGATTCTGTCGCCGCGGCTGTTCGAAGCCACGCGACCGTTTCGATGATTCAGGGCGACGTCGACGGTCGCTTCGAGCTCCTCCTCTCGCCGAACGTCGTACTCGGCGATGTCTTCTCGGCTCTCGCATCGTCCGACCTGACGCTTCTCGGCTGTCGTGAGCAGCGCCCTGGAATCGAAGAGGCGTTCCTGAAAGTGACGGAGGACGACTGATGAGTGCGCTCGGAGCGACGCAGTTTCGTCCGCCCCCGCGCTTCGGTGAACTGGCCAAGCTCACCGCGTTCCTGCGACGGGACTTCCTCACTGCGTGGAGCTATCGGATGGTCTTCGTCACCGAGCTCCTCGGCCTCTTCCTCCAAGCGTTCATGTTCACCTTCCTCGGCAAGCTCATCAACAAGTCAGCGATGCCGACGTACGGCGGAACGCGATCCGGCTACATCGAGTTCGTCGCAGTGGGAATTGTCGTCGGAGCGTTCATGCAGATCGGCCTCAACCGCGTCGCTGCCGGCATCCGGCAGGAGCAGTTGATGGGGACACTGGACTCGCTGCTCCTCACGCCCACGAAGACGGCGACCATGCAGCTCGGTTCCGCAATGTACGACCTGATCTACGTCCCGATCAAAACGCTCCTCTTCCTGCTCGTGATCGTCGTCGCGTTCGGTGCGCACTTCCATGCGTCGGGACTGCTCCCGAGCTTCCTGATGATGGTCGTGTTCGTTCCGTTCGTCTGGGGACTCGGAATCCTCACCGCCGCCGGCGTGCTCACCTTCCGGCGAGGCAGCGGTGGCCTCGGCTTCGCGGCGGCACTGCTCGTACTTGGGTCCGGAGCCTTCTTCCCGCTGTCGGTCATGCCACACTGGTTCCAAGACCTTGCTTCCTGGAATCCGGTCGCGCTGGCGATGAACGGGATGCGAGAAACACTCATCGGCGGTGGCGGCTGGGCCGGCCTCGGACGCGATTTCGCCATAGTCGCGCCTTCTGCGGTCCTCGCGCTTGCGGTCGGGCTGCTTGCGTTCGAGCGTGCGCTCGCCCGTGAGCGGCGAAAGGGCACGCTCGGGGTGTACTAGCTGTCAGCACCGAACTGCCTCGTGATGCCGAGCTGGGTCAGGCACCACAGTAGGCGGCCGCGCGACCACGAAGCAGATGATGCACGCGGCCGCACCGAGCGCACCGCCACCGATCAGATCGCTGGGGGTGTGATAGCCACCGACTTCCAGCATCACCGTGCCCGCGACGAACCAGACGGCGAGGACGGGCCGTAGTCGAGGCCACAGGATTCCCGCGAGAAATGCGAGCATCAAGCCACGCGCTTCGTGACCGCTCGGATACGACGAGTCGAAACCTGAAATGTGTTCGCGGTCGCCGGACGTGACTAGAAGAAACAACGCCGGCCGCTCGACGACGGCTTTCGATACGAGTTCGACCGCAGTGATCGCGCCGAACCCGATCGCCCATGCTACGGCTAGGCGCCGGCGACGACGGTACGCGAGGCCGCAGAGAGCCGCCGCGACGGCAGCGGACGCAGGTCCCCACGCGGGAAGCGTGATTGCCTTCGCGGCGAGACGAATTGCTCGATGCGGTCCGCCAACGCCGAACCCAAAGCCGATTCGGTCGAGAAAGCCCAGCGGCGTTTGCCTTGTGGAGAGCCCCGGCATCAAGTGCTGAACTGCGTATGCGTCGGCCGAGTGGGTCAGATCGCCGCTGGCGACCAGCGCGCCCAGGAGAACAAAGACGACGAAAAACGTGAGGGCAACTCCAAGGAGGAGTCGGGCGCGCACGGCTCCGAACCCAACACCGCTCAAACCTCGCAGATCGCGCTCCTCCCCATTCTCGTTCGCCTCAGTGCACGGGGCGAACGATCTCTACTCATCGCTGCATCCCAAGGACGCCATCAAAGACCTCCGCGAGCCGGCCGGCAAGCCGGTCGCGCTCGAATGCCGCAAGGAACTTGTCGCCCTCGATCGAGAACGGCGGTCGACCGCGCGGACGAGCGATCTCCGCCTCGATCGCGCGCGACATGCCCTCCACGTCGTCGGGATCGCACACGACCGCCCGGCCACTCGCGAGCAAGAAATCGCGCGCATCCCCGGCGGGCACGGCACCGAGGATCGGCGTCCCTGACGCGAGGTACTCATAGGTCTTCCCTGGCACGATGGTCGCGCGCACCCCGGGCGGAAGATCGTGCATCGGCAAGAACAGGAGATCCGCGGTGCGAATGAGGTCGACGGACTCGTCGTGCGGAAGGTACCCGAGGACGTGCGCATGCCGGCCGTGCACCTGCACGACGCGTTCGTCCTGGCCGGTCACGACGCCGGCGAGGTGCACCTCTACGACGTCGCGGAGATCGGGGCGACGACGAAGGAGTAGGTCGACCGCACGCAGCAGATAGACATGCGAGCGCGTCAGAATATCGACTCCCTCGACCGCGCCCCCGACGAGACGACGGAGGCGTCCGGTACGCCTCTGATGCTCCCCGATATCGGTGTGGAGATTGCCGGTGTGGACGATGCGGAAGGCACGATCGTCTCGCGGCTTGGGAGCTGCTGCGAAATCGGCGGGATCGAAGCCGTTGGTGATAGCAACGATGTTTCTGGGCGCAAGCTCGGCGAAGGCGCGGGTAACGCGGGCGGCAGCTTCGGGCGTATTCATCACGACCGCATCGGCACTTCGGAGCGCAGCGCGCATCGTCCGTTCCTCGAATCGGCGATGGAGCCCGCTCGGGTACACGATCATCTCGTCGAGCGCCCATGGATCCCGGAGCCCCGCAACCCACGGCACGCCTCGTTCGACGGCAATGCGCGCGCCGGCCGCTGCCGATTCATAGGGCGACATCGTCGCGTACACGATGTCGAACTGAGGTAGGCGCCGCGCTGCGTCAACCGAGCCTTCCACCCACCATCTGCCCCAAATCGAGGGAAGGTTCAGCCACCGCTCGCCACGGTCACGCCATTGTCCCGGCTGTGGCGGCTCCCCGCGCGCGATGCGCTCAATTCGCAGATCCGCAGGTAGCTCCGCTTCGAGCGACGCGTCGAGTGGCGCCCAGCGGTGGCGACGTAATGCCGGGCCGGTGACGACGAAAGGCTCGTAGCCGCTCTCCGCCAGATAGCGCACAAGCTTCAAGCTGTGCTGGACTCCGCCACCGCCGAGCGGCGGGAAGTAGTACGCGAGCACGAGCACACGTCGCCGAGGTGTAGCCGTCAACCGTCCTCTCTTTGCCTTTTGCGCGCTAGTTCGTCGCGACGAGACTCGGATCGTCCGAATCAACCTCGACGCGCGCACCTTGCCGGGCAAGGGAGAGGTCGGTGCTCTCGATCATTCGAACGACCTCGTGACCGAGAGCGGCCGACGACACAGGCGTCGATCCCGTCGACACAGCGCGACAAAAGTCTTCCATCTCCGCTCGAAGCGGCTCGCTGGCGCTGACGGGCGGCGAGACGATGTCACCGGTTCGGTAGCTGAGCCGGAACTCGCCGAAAGACTCCGGGTTCGGGAACGACACGCCCGAGTCGAAGATCCTCACGGGCTCCGTGCTCGTGTCGTCGTAGACCACCATCTTCGAAGCCCCGACGATCGTCGTCCGGCGCAGCTTGCTCGGCGCCAGCCATGACAGCTCGACGTGCGCGATCGTCTGCGAGGGAAACTCCATGTTGATGAATGCGACGTCAGGCATGTCCGGGATCACGCACGCGCGGCTGAGGGCGCTGATCGATTCCGGCGTTTCGCCGAGCCAGAAACGAAGGATGGAGAAATCGTGCGGGCCGAGGTCCCAAGCCACGCTCACGTCGGACTGGTGGAGTCCGAGGTTGACACGGCTCATCGACACGAAATAGATGTCGCCGAGCTCGCCCGACGCGATGAGATCGCGGATCATCAGAACCGGCGGGCTGTACAAGAACGTGTGGCCCGGCATCAGGACGAGATCGCGCGCAGCTGCGAGCTCCATCAGCCGTCCGCTCTCGACCGACGACGCCGCGAGGGGCTTCTCGACGAATACATGCTTGTCGGCACGCAGGGCGGCATCCGCGAGGGCGTAGTGCGTCCCGATCGGCGTTGCCAGGACGACGGCGTCGATCGTGGGGTCATCGAGAATGTCCTCGACCGAAAGCGTCGCGCGTGCGGCCGGATACCGCCGGGCAACGTCGGCGAGCGAGGCCTCGCGGGTGTCACACACCGCAGCCAGCTCGCCGCATTCGAGCTCCTGAATGTTGCGCGCGATCTTCGGCCCCCAGTAGCCAAGGCCAATGACGGCAAGCCGCGGACGCTCAGGACGCGTCCGCCACGCCGCATCGGGACGCGGGCCGACCGTCACGCCGTTCCCTTCGGACGGAAGAGCTGCAGAGGAGTCTTCAACAAAAGACGCAGATCAAGACCGAGCGACCAACCGCGAACATAGGCGACGTCCATGTCGAGCGCCTCACCAAACGTTGCACGGGCACGCGCAGTGACCTGCCAGAGCCCCGTGAGCCCGGCCGGTACCTGAAAACGCTCGAAGTGATGCGGCGCGAAGTGCTCCGTCTCGTACGGGATGCACGGTCGCGGACCCACGAGCGACATCTCACCGCGAAGAACGTTGATCAGCTGGGGCAGCTCGTCGAGACTCGTGCGCCGCAACCATCGGCCCGCCGGCGTCACGGAGTCGGTTTGCTCGAGCTTGTAAAGCCCGTTCTTACCGACGGTGCTACCCGAATCCATCGTCTGCTCGATATAGGCGCGATGCGCCGAATCGTCGACGCCGACCGTCATCGTGCGAAACTTCAGCACGGTGAACTCGTGCAGGTTCTTGCCGAGTCGCGTTTGGCGGAAGAAAACCGGCCCGCGCGAGTCTCGCTTGATCCGCAAAGCGGCGTATGCGAAAACCGGCGACGTCGCCAGCAGAAGGACAATCGACCCTACGACGTCGATCACGCGCTTCGCGACCCGTGCCGGTGCGGCGGTCATGCCAGACGAGAGCCCGACGAGCGGTAGCCCCTCGATGTCGTGGATCTCGACGCGTGGCGACACGAGCTCGAACAACCTCGGCACAACGTCGACCTGAACATCGAGTGACCGAGCAGCTCGAATGGCCTGTAACAGCTCTTCGTGCGATTCGTTCGAGAACGCAACGATGACGCGGTCCGCGGAGTGACGCCTGATCAACTCCGACAACTCATCGAGTGTTCCGAGAATCCCGATCGACGAGAGCTCGGCCCTCCGCTCCTTCGGGCGCGCGTCGACGAAGCCAAGCAGCTCCATCTGGTACTCCGGATGCTGAAGCAGCTTGCGACCAACGAGCTGGCCCACCTCGCCGCCACCCACCACGAGCACCCGTTGGGTGCGGAGACCCGCATGGCCCGCAGCGGCTCGGGCGGTCGCGCGAGCACCGGTCACCAGAACGATTGCTAGCGCCCAGAACACGACGAGGCGTGCCGGATGTGGTGTTGCAGCTCCGATCAACCAGCACGTCGGGAAGATCACCCAGGTCCCGAGCGTCACGACCTTGATGAGGTCCGCAAGCTCGTCAACCGTCGAGTGCGCCATTCTCGTGCGGTCGTGATCGTAGAGGCCGGCAACCGCGGCAAAGCCAACCCAGATCGGAATGGTCACCAGGAACAGCAACGCCTTGACGGGACCGGTAGCGCTCCCTACCGGGGCGCCGGCAGCGCCGAACAGCAGCAGCGACACGACGTATGCCGCGAAGATCGAGGTCGAATCGGCGACGAGGAGCAGTCGGCGCGCTTGCATGCCGCGCGTGACTAGCCGTTCGTTCTGTGCCTGCGCCTGATCCTTTTGCCCGAGTGCCACGGGATACGGAGCCGTGCTCACTGGGCCACCGGCACGCCTAGCACGGACCAGCCGCTGCGGCTCTCCGCGAGCCACCGCTCTCGTATCCTGCTTTTCACCGCGGGCTCCCCCTTCCCCAACAACCGCACGACATGGAGTCCGTGCCTTGCTCCTTCCTGAACATTGGCTGAAACAGACAGCGGGAGCCAGCCCAGTCTTCAAAACCGGACGGATGGGCTGCAGCCTCCCCGTTTGGGGGGACTTGGTCGGGCATGTAGGTGCGAGGACGGGCAGACGGGCCGAACGGAACTACGCTCAGTCGCAATGGAGACGATCGAGAAATCCGACGCAACCGAGGTTGTTGCGTTCTTCGACCTCCGCCCCTCCCATGCGCCGATCCACGCGGCGATCCTCTCGGAGATCGACCAGCTGCTGGCAGACGGGACGTTCACGAACGGCCCACACGTGGCGGCATTCGAGGCGGCGTTCGCGACCTGGTCGGGAGCAGCGCATTGCGTCGGCCTCGCGAATGGGCTCGACGGCCTGCGGCTCGCACTGATCGCCCTCGGCATCGGGCCCGGCGACGAGGTAGTCGTCCCGGCGAACACCTTCGCGGCGACCCTGGAGGCCGTCATCCAGAGCGGAGCGCGCCCCGTGCTCGCGGACGCATCGCCTACCGACTACAACCTCGACGCGGACGCGGCGCGAACCGCGGTCGGACCGGCCACTGCGGCGCTCCTACCGGTGCACCTCTACGGCCAGATGGCCGACATGGTGGCGATCGGGGCGCTTGCAGCTCAACGAGGCCTCGCCGTCGTTGAGGACGCCTGCCAGAGTCACGGCGCGACCCGCGAAGGCGTCAGAGCTGGGTGCGCCGGCGATGCTGCGGCATTCAGCTTCTACCCGGCGAAGAACCTCGGTGCTTTCGGCGATGCCGGTGCGTTCGTGACCTCGCGGCCGGAGCTCGCCGACACGGTCCGCGCGCTCCGCGAGCACGGCCAACGACGGAAATACCACCACGAGCTGATCGGATACACGGCGAGGCTCGACACGCTCCAGGCCCTCGTGCTGCTCCACAAGCTGCCGCTCCTCGACGGCTGGAATGCCGAGCGGGAAGCGCTGGCGGCTTCGTACTCGGCGGCACTCGAGGGGATCGGTGACCTGCAGCTGCCTCCGGTCGCGGATCGCAGCAGGCCGGTGTGGCACCTTTACGTCGTCCGGACCGCGGCCCCCGAGGGACTGGGCGAATTCCTCGCCGGACGCGGGATCGGTACCGGACGTCACTATCCGGAACCGCTCCATTTGATGCCGGCCTTCGCCGACCTGGGCTACCGCAAAGGCGACTTCCCCGTCGCGGAGGCACTTGCATCCGAGTGTCTCTCGCTACCCCTCTTTCCAGGAATGACCACGAGCCAGGTCGATAGGGTCACCGAGGCGATAGCCGCGTACTTCGAGCGTGGCTGATGCGCCGGCGAACGACGCGCCGTACCGGCTGATCGCAGACGTCAGCTTCGGCGAAGGCGTCGTGGTCCATGCATTCTCGAACCTTTACGGGTGTTCGATTGGCGAGGGCACGCGCATCGGCACATTCGTCGAAATCCAACGTGGAGCGTCGATCGGACGTCGGTGCAAGATCCAGAGCCATACGTTCATCTGCGACGGAGTGAGAATCGAGGACGAAGTGTTCGTCGGCCATGGCGTCATGTTCATCAACGACAAGACACCGCGCGCAGTCGGACCGTCCCGGGAGCTGCAGACCGCCAAGGACTGGGAGCTCCTTCCAACCGTGGTCGAGCAAGGTGCCTCCATCGGTTCCGGCGCCGTCGTCCTCGGTGGCATCACGATCGGAGCGGGAGCCATGATCGGCGCCGGAGCGGTCGTCACGCACGACGTCCCGGCGAGCGAAGTCGTTGCGGGAGTCCCCGCGCGAGTCGTGCGCGCCTAACGAACCACAGCGGCACAGCTCGCCGCCGAGAACTGAGCGCCTGAGCCGGCAGCGGCCACACTGGCGCAGAACCGATACGCGCCGTGGCGCTTGCCCGGCCGGAGGCTGGGCTGCCAGGCGACAAGCCGCGTGCGGCCGGTGAGCGGAGGCGTATTCCGCAAATTGATCCGACCAACGATGTGGGCGCCTTGGAAGACGGTCAGCCGAACGTCGACCGGCGCCCCCGCGACCACGATGTAGCGAAGCGTCAGCCACGTTCCGCGACCGGAGCCGGGCTGAGCAAAGACTCGCGGCGAGTCAACACTGTCGGAGCTGTGACACGGGCTTGCATCCGCCATGCTGAAGAAGTTGTAACGCCAAACAGCCGCGGTGCAGGCGCCATATCCCGCGCTCGGCAGAATGTTGCCCTCGACGGAGGTCGCGGACGGTGCGCTCTTACACCCGATGACGACGTTGTGGCCGATAACGACGTTGTACTCGAACGAGACGCTATCGCAACCGTTGACGACCTGCGCGTCGTAATAGCCGGTCGGGTACGTAATCGATCCGAGATAATTGTTGACGATCGACAGACCGCGGAAAGGGGCCCACGGTCCGTCGTCGTTCTTCACGAAGAAATCGGTGTCCGAACAGTTCGAGAACGTGCTGTTGGTAATCGTCAGCTGGTCGAACGAGTAGATCTGAATGCAGTCTGCGTGATTGCTACACGAGACCGGGTAGGTCGAGCAACGGTCGTACACCTTCGTCAGGTCGTGAAGGTAGACGCCGTCGAGCACGGCATTCGTATCCGGCCGAACGGTCCCGTCGGGATCTTGACGGGAACGAATGACGAAGAGGTCTTCCTCGTGATAGCCGTTGTTCAGATCAACGGCGCACGTGTCGCCGTAGTTGCACGAGACCGCCGGTCCGATGTTCGTACCCTTGAAGGTCACGTTCGTCGCGCCCGCGATGTACCCGGACTTCGAGTTCGTGCGCTCGATCCAGACGTGGTCGGGAACGCTGTCCTGCGCACTGGTGGATCCCGCCTGGGCAGCAACGCCGATGCCGCCGATCACATCGAACCCCACGCGTCGGCCAGCCTGCGCGTCGGCGAAGGTTTCCGACCCGAGAATCTTCACGTACGACGCCTGCACCGAGAGTCCGCCGTCGATACGAACGTAACCTCCGGCTTCGGGTGTGAAAACCGTGAAGGTCCGGCAGCCGGCCTTCGTGGTGTCCGCACCGATTGCCTGCTGGGCATACTCGCCCGACTCCACGATGATCGAGCCGCCGCAAGGCGCGGCGCGGAACGCTCGATCGAAAGAGAGGCACGGAGCGGTAGAGGTGCAGGGATTATGGTCGGAGCCCGTCGGCGCGACCAAACTTGCCCTGAGAGTCGACCCAGCCCCGCCGTGCATCGCGAAGGCACTGCTGGCACAGACAAGCGCGACGGTCGCGCCGACTGATCCCAATGCGAGAAACGTCCGCGTCACGCTCATGTCTGTAGCCCCCAAAAAAGACCCCGTCCAGAATCCACCGGAGGCTCGCTCAGCTTAGCGCGGATCGGCGAGCGATCAAACTTCCTCGTCGCCGCTACTCTCCGACGGGCGTGCGAAGGCCTACGCTCACATTTCACGGCGTCGGCACGCCTCCACGGCCGCTCAGCCCTGGGGAAGAGGGCGTCTGGCTGAGCCAGAGCGAATTCGAGTCCGCGCTCGACGCGGTCTTGGCGGAATCGCCTGTCCGGCTGACCTTTGATGATGGGAACGCGTCGGATACCGCGATCGCACTACCGGCACTCGTTCGTCGCGGCCTGACGGCGACGTTTTTCATCGTGACAGACCGCCTTGACGAACCCGGGTTCGCCGCCGCCGCCGACGTTCCCCGGCTCATCGCGGCCGGCATGGACGTCGGTACGCACGGAAACGCACACCTCGACTGGCGCACCCTTTCCGTCTCGGTGCTCCGAAACGAGATTCTGACCTCGCGAGCGCGACTGGCCGCGCTCACGCAACGCACTGTTGACGCCGCGTCGTGCCCGTTCGGTTCGTACGACCGCCGCGTTCTGAAGGTACTGCGCGAGTGCCGGTTCCAGCGGGTGTACACGAGCGACGGAGGCTGGAGCGCACCGACCTCGTGGCTGCAACGGCGGACGACAGTCACGCCCACGATGACGCATACCGACGTCATCGAACTCGTAACTCGCCCGCCGACTGCAACCGAGCAGACCGTCTTAGCCGTGAAGCAGCTCGCGAAGAAGATCCGCTGACAGAGCGTGCCGACGAAGATCCTCATCGGATTCGCAGACGCCCTTGCGGCTCCCGAATGCGCGTTCAGCCTTCTCGATGCAGGGTACGACGTCGTCGCATTCGCACGCCGCGGATCGAAGCCTCCGCTTCGACGCGTCAACGGTGTTCGGATCGTCGAGATCACGTCGCCCGGGGACGACGCGGACATCGCGGTCCTTGACGTGATCGCCATCGCCGACGAGATCGGTGCGCGGGTTCTCATGCCGCTCGACGACGCATCGCTCTGGCTGTGCGCGGAGGCGTCACGCCGCGGAACCGATGCGGTGATCGCCGGACCTACGGGCGATCTGGCGCTGTTGGCACTCGACAAGCGAAGACAGCTGGAGCTGGCTCTCTCCGCCGGCTTTGCCGTGCCCGAGACGCGCACGGCGGACGAGGCGGCAATGCTCGATCCACCCGACCTGCCCCTCGTGCTGAAAGGAAGACTGGCGATCGCTCGCGTAGACGGCGCGCTCACGCGCGCGCCCACGTTCTTTTGCGGTTCCGAACGCGAGCTCGACGCCGCTCTCTCCTCGTGGCCGGCTGGACAGCCACTACTGGCGCAGCCGGCGATCACGGGGGTTGGGGAAGGCATGTTCGGAATCGCCCGTCAGGGAACGCCACATGCGACCAGCGGGCATCGACGCGTCCGAATGATGAACCCGCGTGGCTCGGGATCCAGCGCCTGCCAGTCCAGGCCTTTGACGGACGCCGAGACCTCGGCCGGCGATGCTTTCCTCAGGCTCTCGGACTGGGACGGCCTGTTCATGATCGAGCTGCTCCGGGATCCCAGCGGCAAGCTCTTCTTCATGGAGCTCAACGGCCGTGCCTGGGGCAGCATCGCGCTCGCTCGGCGGCTGGGCCTCGAGTATCCGGCATGGGCTGTTCGCGCCGCGCTCGACGCGTCGTTCATTCCTGAGCAGCACCAATTCAACGCGATGCTGTGCCGGCATGCGGGGCGAGAGCTCGTGCACCTCCTCGTCGTCATGCACGGTCCCCGCGGAAGCCGGCCGCCGGGCTGGCCTGGGCGCTGGCGTACCGTGCGCGACGTGATGCGGATCTCGCGTGCCGACTCGTGGTACAACTGGCGGCCTGGCGAGCCGCGGTTCTTCGTAGAGGACACCTTGCGAACACTGCAGACGCAACTGAGTCGTTCTCGGTGACGACCTATACCGCCGCGGCGCACGTTCATTCCGATTGGTCGTATGACGGCCGGTGGACGCTCGAGGATCTCGCGCGGGCATTTGCGAAGCGGCGCTGCGCCGTCGTTCTGATGTCAGAACATGACGTCGGGTTCGACGAGAAACGCTGGGCCGACTATCAGGCTGCCTGCGCGGCGGCGGGAAACGACACCGTCCTGCTCGTCCCCGGCATGGAGTATTCGGACAAGGAAAACCGCGTTCACGTCCTCGTCTGGGGCAACCTGCCGTTTCTCGGTGAAGGATGTTCCACCGACGATCTTCTCGTGCAAGTGGCACGCCACGGCGGCAGCGCGTTCCTCGCTCATCCGACCCGTCGGGACGCATGGCGGGACCCGACGTGGGTTGGACGTCTTACCGGGGTCGAGATCTGGAACCGGAAGTACGACGGCGTCGCCCCCTCTCGCGAGGCGCTGGCGCTTGCCCGAGCTCACGCCGATCTGACGCGCCTCTATGGTCTCGACTTTCATACTCGACGGCAGTTCTTTCCGCTGCGACAGCGACTCGACGTGGACGGAGCCTTGACGGTTCAATCTGTGTACGACGCGCTCAGCGGCGGACGATTCTCTCGACGAGCGCTCTCGGCAAGACCGGCCGTCTTCGAAACGGGGGCAGGGCTGGCGGCGGGCCGCACCGCGGAATACGCCCGCCACCGGCTCGCTCGCATGCTCAGAGCGCACGCGGCACGCAAGTCACGCGCTCGCTAGTGCATCCGGCCGTAAGTTCAGTCGGTTATCCGGCGAGTGGCTCGGCGTTCGTGGCAAGGACGCAGGGAGCCCCGATAGTGGTGCTCATGCTTATCCGGTTTGCTCCGCGGGCGGTTTCTGGCGACGGGTGATCTCGTGGTAGGTGCTGGGCTCGTGGGCGGCTCCGAGGCCGAGCAGGGTCTGGAAGCCGGCGTGCGGGGTGCGGCGGCGGTTGTGGCGGAAGACGAACTCGTC
>PLZU01000066.1:189-8747 GCA_003152275.1 Actinomycetota bacterium | reverse complement strand
ACGACAGGTGCATGTGCGCGATCTTGCCGCTCGGGAAGCGGAGGTAGCAAAAAACGACGTCCTCCACGCCTTCCGTAAGGAAGTCGCGGCCATGCGCAACCGCCTCCGCGGGCTCCTCGTCGAGGAGATACAGGATCACAGAGAGATCGTGGACGCCGAGCGACCAGAGCGCGTTCTCGTTCGTCCGCACGATCCCGAGGTTCTGCCGGTTGCCGTAGACGCAGAGCACCTCGCCGAGCTCGCCCGCGTCGATCAGCTCCTTCACCTTGCGCACCGCCGGGTGGTAGAGCAGGAGATGGCCGGGCATCAGCACGAGGTCGCGCTCGTTCGCGATCGCGACGAGCTCGTCGATCTCGGTCGCGCGCATCGCAGGCGGTTTCTCGACGAGCACGTGCTTCCCGGCCTCGAGCGCCTGCTTCGCGAGCGCATAGTGCGTCGGCACGGGCGTCGCGATGACGACACCTTGCACCGCCGGATCGCCGAGCATCGCGTCGAAGGAGCCGGCTACCTGCACACCGGGATAGCGCTTTGCGAATGTCGCCCGAAGCTCCTCGTCCAGGTCGCAGAGCCAGGTCAACGTGCCAAGCTCGGCGAAGTTACGGGCAAGGTTCGGGCCCCAGTACCCGAGGCCGGCGACGCCAATCACAGCTTGAAGACCTTCTCCGACGCCGTTCCCTTGGCGCCGGTTGCGTTGCGCATGTCGACGATAAGGCTCGCGTCGTCCACGAGCTGTGCGTAGTCGATCGAGTGATGGTCGGTTGCGATCACAACGCAGTCGTACGCCGCAGGCTCGTACGCGGCCGAGCGCATCTGCAGTCCGTTCTCGTCGAAGGACGGGACGTGTGGATCGTGGTACGCGACGTCGGCGCCGGCGTTGTGCAGCAACGAGATGAGCTTCAGCGCCGGCGACTCGCGCATATCGGCGATGTCGGGCTTGTACGCCACGCCGAGCACAAGAATCTTCGCGCCCTTCATCGCCTTCTGCTTTGCGTGGTTCAACGCCTGCGAGACGAGGGAGCGGCAGAAGTACGGCATCTCCTCGTTCACCTTGCCGGCGAGCTCGATGAACTCCGTGTAGAAGCCGAACTCGCGCGCCTTCCACGTCAAGTAGAACGGGTCGATCGGGATGCAGTGGCCGCCGAGGCCGGGCCCCGGGCTGAAGGGCATGAAGCCGAACGGCTTCGTCGCTGCCGCGTCCACGACCTCCCACACATCGATCGACATCCGGTCGCAGAGCTGCGCGAGCTCGTTGACGAGCGCGATGTTGACCGAGCGGAAGATGTTCTCGAGCAGCTTCGTCAGTTCCGCCGCCTCGGGCGTCGACACCTCGACGATCGTGTCGATCGCGCGGCGGTAGACATCGGCTGCGTGCTTCGTGCATTCCGGCGTGATCCCGCCGAGCACCTTCGGCGTCGTCTTTGTCGTCCAGTCCTCGCGGCCCGGGTCGACGCGCTCCGGCGACATCGCGAGATGGAAGCCTGCACCGACCTTCAGCCCGGAGCCCCCCTCGAGGATCGGCTGCAGCACTTCCCGCGTCGTCCCTGGCCACGTCGTCGACTCGAGCACGACGACCTGCCCTTCGTGCAGCACCTTTGCGATCCCGCGCGCTGCCGCTTCGACGATGGAGAGGTCGGGCTCGCGCTGGCGGGAGAGCGGGGTCGGGAGCGCGATGAGGATCGCTTCGGCGTCTTTCAGCTCCTCGTAGTCGGTCGTCGCCCGTATGAGGCCCGAATCGACGAGCGGCTTCAGGCGCTCGCCGGCAACGTCCGCGATGTGGCTCTCGCCGCGATTGAGCGCCTGCACGATCGGCTCGACGACGTCGACGAGGAGCACGCGGCAGCCCGCTTCGGCAAAGGTGGTCGAAAGAGGCAGCCCGACGTAGCCCGCTCCGATGATCCCGACGTCGTACGACACGGCGCGCAAGCCTAGCTGCCTAGCAGTGCGGCGATGCGTTCTGACGCGTGGCCGTCCCCGTACAGCTGCGGCGCGTCGTCTGGGAAGCGGGCCGCCGCGAGTGCGGCATCGAGGCCGCCGGGCGAGGCCGGATCGACCAGGGTGTTCGCGCCGGCGTTCACGGTATCGACCCACTCGGTGTTCGCCCGGAGCGTCACGCACGGGACGCGCAGCCAGTACGCCTCTTTCTGCAGCCCGCCGGAGTCGGTCACGACCCGGCTCGCGCCGGCGACGAGCGCGAGCATCTCGAGGTACCCGAGCGGCTCGAGCGCCTGGACGTTCTGTCCGAGCTCGATGGCCTGCGTGTCGAGCACGTGTCGTGTGCGCGGGTGAACAGGGAAGACGTACATCCACGAAGACTCGTTGACTGCGCGGATGAGCGACCGCAGGCGCTCCGGCTCGGTGTTCGCGGCGCGGTGCAGCGTCAGCGCGGCGTACGGCTCGGCACGCGCGACGGGCGCGCGTTCCCGCGCGATCGGCAGGAACAACCGCGTCGCGTCGGCCATGACGTCGCCGACGACTTCACGCCGGCCGCCGACGCCCTCTGAGGCGAGCTGTTCCGCTGACCGCTCGTCGGGACAAAGGAGGAGCGTCGAGATCCTGTCGACCTCGATCCGGTTCCTTTCTTCAGGCATCGAGAGGTCGAACGACCGCAGGCCGGCCTCGACGTGCGCGACCGGAACGTTGCCCGCCGCTTCTGCACCGGCGAGCGTCGAGTTCGTGTCCCCATACACGAGCACCCAGTCGGGACGCTCGCGCTCGACCGCTGCGCGGATCGGCGGCTCCATCGCCGCGGGCTCGGCGGTTCGGAGGTCGAGCCGGTACGCCGGCTCGGGCAGTTCAAGCTCTTCGAAGAAGACGGCCGACATCTCTGCGTCCCAGTGCTGACCCGTGTGCACGACGACTTCGTCGATGCCCGTGCGGCGCAACGCAACCGACAGTGGGCCCGACTTGATGAACTGAGGACGGTTGCCCACCACCGAGAGAACTCGCACAACGCGAGGCTACAATGGCCGCCGGCAGTACACCCTCATTGGGGCCGTTAGCTCAATTGGCAGAGCAGGGGACTCTTAATCCCAAGGTTGGAGGTTCGATTCCTCCACGGCCCACTTTCAAAGTCTGAAAAGGTCGTGCACACTGTGACGACCATTCGGTCGGCGGGGGTGACATGAGCGAGGCCGAGTCCTTTGCGACGGCGTCGCCGGACGACGACTTCGTCTATCTCGCAGCGTTCCAGCAGCTCGTGCTCGAGCGGACACACGACCTAATCACCGTGGTCGACCCGACCGGCACGATCGTCTACGCGTCTCCCTCGTGGCAGGCGCTCACCGGCTGGGATTCCGATGCGCTTGTCGGCACGCCCATTCTCGACCTCGTCCACCCGGATGACCATGAGCTCGGCGTGCAGGGAATCGCTCAGGTTATGTCCGGCGCAGCGTTCGAAGCGATCACCAGCCGGCTGCGCGCAAGCGACGGGCAGTGGGTGTCGATCGAGTCGACGAGCACGCCCATTTACGACCACGACGGCAAGGTCGCATACGTGCTCGGAACGACGCGCGACGTAAGCGAGCGCGAGACGCTGCGCGAGCGCGTCAGCGAAGTGGACGCGATGTACCGCGTCGCGGATGCGATCGCGCGCGCGACGAGCCTCGATGAGTTGCTCGACGAGGCGATCGACACGCTGCTCGAAGCAACGGGCGCAGATCGCGCTGCGGTGCTCCTGCGCGACGACGCGAACGTCATGCGCTTCTGCGCGTCACGCGGGCTCTCGAACGAGTACCGCACCCGGGCTGAAGGCCATTCGCCCTGGGTCCCGGGCGAAGTCGATCCGCATCCCGTGCTCGTCGCCGACGTGGCGGCAGCGGGATTCGACACGGAGCTCGAGCGCACCATCAGCTCCGAGGGCATCGTTGCTCTCGCCTTCATTCCGCTCATGCACGGCGACCGGCTGCTCGGCACGTTCATGCTCTGCCACGATGGACGCCACGAATGGGGCGTCCGCGAGGTCCGTCTCTGCGGCACGATCGCAAGCCACATCGCCTCGGCGACCGTGCGTACGCGAACGCGCACTGCGCTTAGGGAGTCGCGCGAGCAGCTCGAGACGATCATGCGAACCGTCGACGAAGGAATCATCGTGCAGTCGTCCGACGGGCGGCTCGTGTACGCAAACGATGCGGCCGCGCGCACGATCGGATTCGAGTCGACCGCGGAGCTACTCGCGAGCGAGCGCGCGACGACACTCGCGCGCTTCGAGATGCTCGACGCTCTCGGTACCCCGCTGCTTCCCGACGATCTTCCGGGCAGGCGCGCGCTTCAGGGTGAATCGTCCGAGCAAATCGTGCGGTATCGCATTCGCGCCACCGGCGAGGAGCACTGGTCGGTCGTGCGCGCGAACCCGGTGCACGGCGCGGACGGAGCGGTCGTGCTCGCCGTGAGCGTGATCCACGACGTCACGGAGACGAAGGTCGCCGAGGAGCGCCTGCGCTTCCTCGGGCGCGGTAGCGAGATGCTGAACGAGACGCTCGCCGTCGAACGCACGCTGGCGGCGCTTGCCGACCTCGCCGTACCGACGTTCGCCGGCCACGTGACGGTCGATCTCTACGAAGACGGCGTCCTTCGCTGCGTCGGCGCACGCCACCTCGATGCTGCGAAGATCGGGTTGATGTTCCGGCTGCGCGAGCAGTATCCGCCCACTGTCGAAGCCCATCCCGTGCAACGGGCCCTCCGCACCGGGGAACCGCAATTCATCCCCGATGTCCAGGCCGAAGCGGAGTCGATGGCGCATGACAAGGCGCACGCGCGTGCGATCCACGAGCTGGGCAACGAATCAGGCATCGTCGTGCCGTTGACGGCGCGAGGACGAACGTTCGGCGCGATCACATTCGGCACGGTCCCGCCGCAGCCGCACTTCACCGAGTCCGATTTCGACCTCGCGATCGAACTTGGTCGGCGTGCGTCCGTCGCCCTCGACAACGCGCTCCTGCACCGCGAGGTCGAGGCGCGCGCGCACGCGGCCGAAGGCCTCGAGTTCGTCGATGACGGCGTGATCCTCGTCGACGGAGACGGGATCGTCCGCGTCTGGAACCCTGCGGCGGCGAAGACCCTGGGCGTGAAGCCGGCCAAGGCGATCGGCCGCCGCGTCGACGAGTTGATCGCCGGCTGGGAAACGGTGAGCGCCCGGATCACCGCCGCAACCGAGCCGACGGCCGGAGCGCGTCGCGCCGAAACATTGCCGGTCGACGTGCACGGCAGCGAGCACTGGCTTTCCATGTCGGCGGTCCGTTTCCCAGGCGGCACCGTCTACGCGTTCCGCGACATGACCGAAGAGCGAGCGGTCGAGCAGCTGAAGAGCGACTTCGTGTCCACGATCTCACACGAGCTGCGCACACCGCTCGCGGCGATCTACGGCGCGGCGCTCACGCTGCAGCGCGACGACGTGCACTTCGAGGAGACGCAACGCAGGGAGCTGCTCGACGTGATTTCCGGAGAAGCCGACCGCCTGGCGCGCATTGTCAACGACATCCTGTGGGCGAGCAGGCTCGACTCGGGCCAGATGGGCGTCGCGATCGTGAGCTGCGATGCCGCACAGCTCGCGAACACCGTCGCCGGCGCAGTGCGCGCCCATGCGCCGGTCGACGTCGAACTCGTCGTGGACGCGGCCGACGAGTTGCCACCGGTCGCCGCCGATCCGGACAAGCTGCGCCAGGTGCTGACGAACCTCGTCGACAATGCCGTGAAGTACTCCCCGGACGGCGGCAGCGTCCGGGTCGGGTTGACGCAGTCTGGCAACTGCATCCGGTTCAGGATCGAGGATCAGGGGCTCGGCATCCCGCCGGCGGAGCAAGCACGCATCTTCGAAAAGTTCTTCCGTCTCGACCCGAACCTGACGCGCGGCGTGGGCGGCACCGGGCTCGGTCTCTACATCTCGCGGGAGCTCGTGCACCGCATGCACGGACGCATCTGGGTCGCATCCGACGGCCGTCGCGGCTCGATCTTCACGGTCGAGCTTCCGGTAGCTACGTAGGGCGCGGCCTACCGGCCGCGAACGCGGCCGGCTTTAGGGGTCTTAGCGCGTGCCGGAATCCGCGCGAGCGGATTCCGGCACTTGCGCCAACTAGTACGTGGGCGGGGCGGCCGGGCCGTCGTCGACCGTGGTGGTGCGCCGGCGATTGCTCCAGTAGCCGGGGCCTGCCCACGACGACCAGAAGATCATCGAAAGCACGACGCTGACGATCCCGACGATCAGCAGGATCCAGCCGACGGTTTGGATGTTGACGCCCGAGACCGTGCGCGTCACCGCAAAAGCGAGGACCGCGCCGACAGCAGCGAGAAAGATGCCGATTCCGAAACCCATGTGATCTGTCTCCTTCTTCGTTACTCCGTGGACAAGGCGAGAAGTGTCCTTCCGGTAAACGGAGTAGGCGCGTTTCCGGTTGCGGGTCCTGCCTGGCTCCGGGAAACGGTTTCGATAGGCTCAGCCGCGGATGCGCAGGGGTTCCATCCTCGCCTTGATCGGGATCGGCACGCTTGCCGGGGGCATGGCTACTGCTGTCGCGGTCCTGCTTCCGTGGCTGCCGGAGGACGCGTCGAAGGAGGCCGGCCGGATCGACTTCGTGTTCTGGTTCACGGTCGGGATCTGCATCATGATCTTCGCCCTCGTCGTCGCGGTGCTGCTCTATTCGATCCTCAATTTCCGAGCCAAGCCCGACGACGACTCGGACGGACCGCCGATCCACGGGCACACCGGGCTCGAGATCGTCTGGACGCTCATTCCGACCATCCTCGTGACCTCCATCGGCATCGTCAGCGCGATCGTGCTCGGCCGTAACGACGCGCTCGGCAAGAACGTGCTGCACGTCAACGTGACAGCGCAGCAGTTCGCCTGGAGCTTCCAGTATCCGGAGGCGAAGAATCTGACGACCGGCGTTTTGCGCCTGCCGGTCGGCCGATCCGTCTTGCTGTCGTTCACGGCGCTGGACGTCATCCATTCGTTCTGGGTGCCGCAGTTCGGGCAGAAGGAGGACACCGTCCCGGGCCTGCACACGCATCTGCACATCACACCGACGAAGACCGGCACGTTCCCCGTCATCTGCACCGAACTCTGCGGGCTCGGTCACGCGACGATGCGCACCGAAGCGATCGTCATGACCCCGGCTGCCTTCAACAAGTGGCTGAAGGGCCAGACCGCGGCGACGACGTCCCCGAACCCGACGGTCTCCGGCGCCGCCGTGTTCAAGAACAACCCGTGCGGCTCATGTCACACCCTCGCCGCAGCCGGCGCAAGCGGGAAGATCGGGCCCGACCTCGACAAGCTGCCGCAATGGGCGAAGCAGGCCAAGCAACCGCTCGAGCAGTTCATCCGCACCTCGATCACGAACCCGAACGCCTACACCCAGCCGGGCTTTCCGAAGAACGTCATGCCGCCGTTCTCGAGCCTGCCGAAGGCGCAGCTCGATGCGCTCGTCCAGTATCTGATCCAGTCCAGCAAGAAGGGGTGAACATGCGTAGGCTCGACGGAGCATGCAAAGGAGCGGAGGTGTCGGCTTTGCCGACACCGGAGCGGGAGCGTTCGAACCGGTGACCGCGAGGACCGCCGATCACGACGTTCACGGAGCGTCACCGCCTCAGCACGGGACCGCGCGGCGGCTACTCCTCGGCCCAGGCTGGATCCGCGCAGCGTGGATGACGCTCTTCTTCGCGGCGATCGGGCTCGGGATCGTGCTCGTCCTCCGCTGGTGGGGCAACTGGCAGCCGATCTGGGACTGGCAGCCGATCGTCCTCGTCTCGTTCCTCGTGGCAGCACCGATCGGGTTCCTTGCCGGCATCGGCACCTTCGACTACTGGGTGTACTACGCACTCGGGAAGCCGACGAGGCCCGAGGACCACTCGACCCACGGTGCGCGCTCGTGGAAGGACTACTTCCGGGTCAACACCGACCACAAGGTGATCGGCGTCCAGTATCTCGCGACGACGATCTTCTTCTTCTTCGCCGGTGGGCTGCTCGCGATGCTCGTACGCGCAGAGCTCGCGCGGCCGGGAATTCAGTTCTTCGACCCGCAGACGTACAACGGGCTCTTCTCCGTCCACGCCTCGCTGATGATCTTCCTGTTCGTGATCCCGGCCTTCGCCGGCCTCGCGAATTTCGTCGTACCGCTGATGCTCGGCGCGGGCGATATGGCGTTCCCGCGTCTCAATGCGCTCTCGTTCTGGCTGCTGCCGATCGCGGGGGCCATGATGCTGCTCTCGTTCCTCGTTCCCGGCGGCGCATTCGCGTGCGGCTGGACCGGCTATGCCCCGCTGTGCTCGACACATCAGCCTCTGGGCGCGATCTTCTTCAACCAGGGCGTGCAGTGGGCCGGAGCTTCTTCCATCATGACGGCTCTCAATTTCCTGGTCACGATTATCACGATGCGCGCGCCAGGCATGACCTTCTGGCGCATGCCGCTGCTCGTGTGGGCGAACTTCACGACGTCACTGCTCGTCGTAATCGCGACGCCTTTCATCGCCGGCTCGCAGTTCTTCTCGATGTTCGACCACGTGATGCACACGTCGTTCTTCAACGCGGCTCAGGGCGGCTACCCGCTCGGCTACCAGCACATCTTCTG
>PLZU01000066.1:0-150 GCA_003152275.1 Actinomycetota bacterium | reverse complement strand
CGTGGCTGCGCGTGCCGATGATGGTGACGACGCTGCTGATCGCTATCCCGACTGGCATCAAGATCTTCAGCTGGCTCGCGACGATCTGGGAAGGGAAGCTCCACTTCAACACGCCCTTCTTATTTGCGCTCGGCTTCCTGTCGATGTTCG
>PLZU01000063.1 GCA_003152275.1 Actinomycetota bacterium | reverse complement strand
ACATCCTGCTCCAGATCCTGGAGGAAGGGAAGCTGACCGACGCGCAAGGTCGTCGCGTCGACTTCCGGAACACGATCGTGATCATGACGTCGAACATCGGTGCCAGCCAGATCTCGAAAAACCAGGGCTTCGGCTTCGCGGTCGGCGACGAGCAGGGCCTGTCGTACGAGGAGATGAAGTCGCGCGTGATGGGCGAGCTCAAGAAGGTGTTCCGCCCCGAGCTGCTCAACCGCATCGACGAGATCATCGTCTTCCACAAGCTCTCGAAGCCAGAGATCACGGTGATCATCGATCTCATCATGCGGCGGCTGCGCGAGCAGATGGCGCTGCACAGCGTCACGATCGAGCTCACAGACGACGCGAAGGAGCTGCTCGTCGACAAGGGCTACGACCCGGCGATGGGCGCCCGGCCGCTGCGCCGCGCGATTCAACGCCTCATCGAGGACCCGCTCGCGGACTACGTCCTCGGCCGGTCGATCGAGCCGGGCTCCACGATCCTCGTCAGCCGCAAGGTGAACGAGGACGGCGAGCCGGGTGAAGAGGTCGACATCACGTTCATCCCCGGCGATGTCACGCCGGAAAAGGTGACCGTGCCGCCCGAGGAGCCCGTCTCCTCCGACGACGACGATCTGGGGTCAGACCCCGCCTAGCGGGGTCTGACCCCGCTGTTATTCGTTAGATGCGGAGGGGGCAAGCTGCGGCCACCTCGCCCCGCTCCGCGGACTGAGCGTGTGCGCGGCCCCGGAGCCGTGCTTCCCCCGAGAAGGTGAAGTAGCGCGCTGAACCACCCGAAAGGGGACGAATCAACCGTCGGGCTTCCGCAAATATCCAGACCAGACGGCACATCCCCTCTGGCCCCGATGCGGCGGGGGCCAGATGCTCTTCCCCCCTCAGCACTTCCCCCTCAGTAACTCCCCCTCAGAAAGACGAAGCGGCCCCTGCGGCGGGGCCGCTTTTTCTTTGCCGTCACGAAGCTGCGCGGAAGGCGTCCGGAAGCGTCCGTAGGCTGGATTGCATGGCGAAACCGGCTGTTCAGTTTGCGTGCACCGAGTGCGGATACTCGGCCGGCCGCTGGTTCGGGAAGTGTCCAGGCTGCAACGCGTTCGGGACACTCGTCGAGGAGGTCGTCGGGAGACTCGGCGGCAGCAAGGTGCCGCCGAAGCCGCTCCTGCGCCTTGTGGACGTCGAGGTCGAGGAGGCGCAGCGGATCTCGACCGGCGTCCCGGAGCTCGATCGCGTGCTCGGCGGCGGGATCGTTCCGGCGTCGCTCGTGCTCGTCGGCGGCGAGCCCGGGGTCGGCAAGTCGACGCTCCTGCTCACTGCGCTGCAGGCGATGAGCAAGGAGCGCCGCACACTCCTGATCACGGGCGAGGAGTCGGTCGCGCAGGTGAAGCTGCGCGCGGAGCGGCTCGGCGGCGCTGCGAACGTCGAGATCCTCGCCGAGACCGAGCTCGACGTCGTGTGCGAGACGCTCCGGACCGAACGTCCCGCCGTCTGTGTGATCGACTCGGTGCAAACGCTCTACTCGGCGGAACTCGGCTCCGCTCCCGGCTCGGTGGCGCAGGTGCGCGAGGCGGCCGGCCGACTGCTGCGCGTCTCGAAGGAGAACGGTGTCGCCACGATCCTCGTCGGCCACGTGACGAAAGACGGATCGGTAGCAGGGCCGCGCGTGCTCGAGCACCTCGTCGACTGCGTGCTGCAGTTCGAGGGCGACCGGTACCGCGCGCACCGAGTGCTCCGCGCCGTGAAGAACCGCTTCGGCTCGACGAACGAGATCGGCGTCTTCGAGATGACGGGCGCCGGCCTCGTCGGCGTCGCGGACCCGTCCGAGGTGTTCGGGCGGACCGTCCACGGCGAGCCGGGCGCGGCCGTCGCGTGCGCGCTCGAGGGCACGCGCCCCATCCTGCTCGAGGTGCAGGCGCTCGTCGCGCAGAGCGACCTCGCGATGCCGCGGCGCGTCGCCACAGGCGTCGATCCGAAGCGGCTCGCGATGATCGTCGCCGTACTCGCCCGGCACGCCGGCATCGGGCTTGGGCAGGCCGACGTCTTCGTCAACGTCGCGGGCGGCGTGCGCATCGACGAGCCCGGCGCCGATCTCGCGGTGGCGCTCGCGATCGCCTCGGCCGCGCGGCGCCTCCCCGTTCGCGCCGCGACCGCGGCGTTCGGCGAGATCGGCCTCACCGGCCGCCTCCGCGAGGCCACGCAGGCGGACCGGCGCCTCGAGGAGTGCACAAAGCTTGGGCTCGAAGCGGTGGTGGCCCCGGCCGGTACGCCCTCGCATGGCAAGATTCGAGTCACCCAGGCGGAAACGTTGCGCCAGGCAATCAAAGCGGGACTCGATGCCGAACGAGCCAAAGGAGACGACGAGGCCTGAGCGCCTGAGCGATCTCGGCTTCACGCGCACGCCGTCCGACGACGATCCGCGTCGCGATCCGAAGCTGCTCACGGCGATCGAGACGATCGCGCCCGGCACCCCGATCCGGCAGGCTGTCGACGACGTGATCCGCTCGCGCGAAGGAGCGCTGATCGTGGTCGGCGACCCGCAGGAGCTTTCCTTCCTCTACTCAGGCGGGATCCGGCTGGACGCGCCGTTCCGGCCGCAGCTCCTCTACGAGCTCGCGAAGATGGACGGCGCGATCATCGTCGACTCCGCGATCAAGCGGCTCGCCTGGGCGAACGTCCAGCTCATGCCAGATCCGACGATCCCCTCCGACGAAACGGGCACCCGCCACCGCACGGCCGAGCGCGTCGCGAAGCAGACGGGGGCGCTCGTCGTCTCCGTCTCGCAGCAGCGCGAGACGGTTACCGTCTTCGTCGGCCCGGCTCGGTATCAGCTCGATCCGGTCGCGGACGTGCTTGCGAAGACGAACCAGGCGCTCGGAACGCTCGAGACCTACCGGGTACGGCTCGAGCAGGTGCTCACCCGTCTGACCGCACTCGAATTTCAGAACGCCGTGGTGCTCGACGACGTGCTCGTCACGCTGCAACGCGCGGAGATGACCTCGCGCATGGCGGAGCGCATCGGTCGCGACTGCGTTGAGCTTGGCAGCGAGGGACGCCTGATCCGCCTTCAGCTCGAAGAGCTCGTCGGCAACGTGCCAGGGGAACGCGATGCGATCGTGCGCGACTACCACGCGGCTGGCCACGGGCCCGAGGCGACGGTTGCCCTCGAGGGCCTGGGCGCGCTTCGCTACCAGGGCCTGCTCGATTTCGACCGCCTGACCGAGCTGCTCGGCTATCCCCGGGGCACGAGCCCGCTCGACACTTCGGTGCAGCCACGCGGCTACCGGGTGCTCTCGCACATATCGCGAGTGCCCGAGCCGGTGATCGGGCGAGTCGTAGGCGACTTCCAGACTCTCGACGCGGTCGTCCGGGCCTCCCAGCGGGATCTCGAGGCCGTGGAGGGGGTCGGCGCCGTCCGTGCCCGCGAGATCCGGGAAGGGCTGAGACGGCTTCAGGAGCACAATCTCGTCGACCGCTATCTCCAGCTGTAGCGGCGCCGGACGCAAAAACACCCGAAAAAGTGGCTTTTCCCAGGGTTTTTTGCTAAACTGGTCATTCTCGGGCCGGCGCCCTCACGCGCCGGCTCTTTTGGCGGATACGCAGCGAAGAGAGGGGAGCAAGGCTTGTACAAGATCGGCGACAAGGTCGTATACCCGCACCACGGTGCCGGGACGGTCGTCAAGAAGGAGTCGCGCGAGGTTCTCGGGACGAAGCGCGAGTACCTGACGATCAAGATCCTGCACAACGACATGACGGTGCAGGTGCCGTCCGAAAACGCCGACGCGGTCGGCCTCCGCCGGGTGATCGGCGAGAAGGAAGTCGCCGTCGTGCTGAAGGCACTTACGGGCGGATCGACCGAGATGCCGAAGAACTGGAACCGCCGTTTCAAGCACAACCGCGACAAGATGAAGACGGGCGACGTCCTCGAGCTTGCCGAGGTCGTGCGGAACCTCTCTCTCCGCGATCACGAAAAGGGTCTCTCCACGGGCGAGAAGCAGATGTTCGTGAAGGCGAAGAAGATCCTCGCCTCCGAGCTGATGTACGCGAAGACCATGGACGAGGACGAATGCGCCGAGTGGCTGGAGGAAGTGCTCGCCCCCGGCGGCAACGGCAAGAAGAAGACGACGGCTTCGAAGAAGAAGGCCGTCGCCGCGACTGCGTAACTCGCGGCCCATGTCGGCGGTATAGGTGTCGGTTTGGGCGATCCTCGTCGCAGCAGGTCGCGGCGAGAGGCTCGGCCTCGAACATCCCAAGGCGTTCGCGAAGCTCGGTGAGGATCCACTCCTCGCCGAGCCTCTGCGCCGCCTCGAAGACTCCGACTGGATCGACGGGATCGTCGTCGTCGCGCCGGCGGGCTGGGAAGAGCCGGCGATCCTGCTCGCCGAGGAGCTCGGTTGCGGCAAGGCCAACGCGTGCGTCGCGGGCGGTGCGACCCGTACCGATTCGGTTCGCGCCGGCCTCGCCGAGGTGCCCGCCACGGCCCTCGTCGTCCTCGTGCACGACGCGGCACGGCCGCTGCTTTCCGACGAGGTGATCGGGCGGGTGCTCGCGCCTCTCTCGGAGGGCTGGGACGGCGCAGTGCCGGGGATCCCGGTGTCCGACACGCTGAAGCGCGTCGGCCCGGACGGCGGCATCGAGGAGACGGTGGCGCGGGACTCGCTCTATGCCGTGCAGACACCGCAGGCTTTCGTCGCGGACGTATTCCGCCGTGCCGTCGCCGGCGGTGCAGAGGCGACCGACTGCGCCGGGCTCGTCGAGGCCGCGGGCGGGCGGGTGAAGATGGTGGAAGGCGATCCGCGCCTCATGAAGGTCACGACGGCCGACGACCTCGCGAAGATCGCATCGTGGCTGTGAACGTAGGCTTGACGGAGGTCACCAGTAGCGGAGGCGCCGGCTCGGCCGGCGCCGGAGCGGGGAAGGTGACTGCGGTCGTGTTCGACGTCGGCGAGACGCTCGTCGACGAGACGCGCGCGTGGGAGCGCATCGCGGACGTATACGGCGTGCCGCGCTTCACGCTGATGGCGCTCGTCGGGGCAGCGATCGAGCGCGGCGAGTCGCATCGGCAGGCGTTTGAGTGGCTCGGCATCGACGGGCCATTCGGCGGGTTCTCGTCGGATCAGCTGTATCCCGACGCCGTGCCGTGCCTGCGCGTTCTGCGGGAGCGCGGGCTGCTGGTCGGCGCCGTCGGGAACATGCAGGCGCTCAATGAAGACGTCGTGCGCCCGTACGTCGACTTTGTCGGCTCATCCGAGCGGTGGGGCGTCGAGAAGCCGTCGCCAGAGTTCTTCGAGAGGATCGTCGCGGAGGCGGAGCGGCCCGCCGGCGAGATCGCGTACGTCGGCGACCGCGTTGACAACGACGTCCTGCCGGCGAAGCGCGCCGGCATGTTCGCGGTGCACATACGCCGCGGGCCGTGGGGCGTCCTGCACGACGCGTCGGAGGCCGACGTGGGGATCGAGTCGCTCGACGAACTGGCGGAGGTGCTCAGCCGGCGTAGGCTCGACGGAGCCGGCCCAGAAGCGGAGGCGGCGGCTTGGCCGACGCCGGAGCGGGAATGAGCGAATACCGGGTCGGCACCGGCTTCGACGCGCATGCGCTGCAGGACGGCGTGCCGCTCGTACTCGGTGGCGTGCGCATCGACCACCCGCGCGGGCTCGCGGGTCACTCCGACGGCGACGTGCTCGCGCACGCGCTCACGGACGCCGTACTCGGCGCCGCCGGTCTCGAGGACATCGGCGCGCTGTTCCCGTCCGGTGACCCGTCGCTTGAGGGAGCAGACTCGCTCGTCCTGCTGCGCGAGGCGTGGCGCCGCGTGCGCGAGGCGGGCTGGGAGCTCGCGAACGCGGACGTCGTGCTGATCGGCGAAGAGCCGCGACTCGCTCCGCATCGAGATGCGATGCGCGCGAAGCTCGCCGGCGCTCTGGGTGTCGACGTGGACCGTGTTGCCGTACACGCAACGACGACGGACACGCTCGGCTTCACCGGCCGCGGTGAGGGGCTTGCCGCGCAGGCCGTCGCATTGTTGCAGCGATGAAGCTGCGCATGTACACCCACGCTGAGCGCAACCTGAGCGGCAAGCTGCCGAGCCTCTGGCCGGAGTTCATGGACCACGACCAGGTGATCTCGACGTTCTGGCCGAGACTCTACGACGTCTACGCAGACTTCCAGCTCTGGGTCGTTGACGACAAGGAGACGATCGGGTACGCGTGCACCCTGCCCGTCAAGTGGGACGGCGTTCCCGAGCAGCGAGGCCTCGACTGGGCGATGAGCAACGGCGTCGTCGGCGAGCCGACAACGCTTTGCGCCGTCGTCGCCGGGGTCCTGCCGTCGTATCGCGGCACCGGGGTTGCGTCGGAGATTTTGGAGCGCATGAGGGGTCTCGCGACCGCACACGGTCTCGATTGCCTGATCGCACCCGTGCGGCCGACGTGGAAGGAGCGCTATCCGCTCACGCCGATGGAGAGCTACGTCCGCTGGCGCCGCGAAGACGGGTTCCATTACGACCCGTGGATCCGCACGCACGAGCGCCTCGGGGCCGAGATCCTCTCGCCTGCGCCGAAGTCGATGACGGTGACGGCCTCGCGCGATGAGTGGGAGGAGTGGACGGGCCTCCAGTTCCCGGAGGACGGCGACTATGTCGTTCCGGGCGCGCTCGTGCCGGTGCATTTCGACGGCGGCCGCGGAACCTATGTCGAGCCAAACGTCTGGATGAGGCATGGGGTCTAATCCGCGCGTCTGGTGTCTGACACCGCTTTTCCCGGAACGTCCGGTCCACCCCGTACCGTTGTGACATGGCCAAGCCGCTCGAAGAGTGGACGCCGGATGACCTGCGGTTCGAGATCTCTCGGCTGACCGAGGAGCTCGCGCGGCGCGCGAGCACCGCCGTGGTGACCTCGCCGGGGAAGGGCCGCGTCGACGTCGTCCGCGCGTGCGAGAACTGGGTGCGAGGTCTTGCGTGGGACGAGACGTTCACGCAGGAGATGGTCGAGGACGAGCTCGCAATCCACGAGCGCAAGGCCGGCCAGGAGCTGGGGCCGCTCGACCGTGAACGCCTGATTCAGATGTGGCTCGCGCTGTATGCGGAACGGTTCGCGGAAGCGGCTTAGCGCCTCCGGGCGCTCTTCTGGGCTTTCTCGAGGCGCCGGCGCATCTGCCGGTTCGTCGCCTCGGGTGCGACGCCGAGCCCTTGCTGCTCCTGCATGTCCAGGAGCGCGCGCCGCTCATCGCGCGTGAGCTGTGACATCGCCGCCTGCGCTTTCATCGGATCGCGCAATGCGCCGGTCCGCTTCATCTTCTTCATTGCGCTCGCGAGCTCCGGGTTCGACCGCTCGAGCGCCGCGTTCGACGCCTTTTGCATCCACCGGTTGAGGAGCGGCACCTTGGCGATCAGGTTGATGACCGGTCGCAGATAGCGGCCGTTCTGGATCCGGCCGAGGAGCGCGAAGACGCCAAGCAGCAGGATCAGGCCGAGCAGGATCCAGACGGGAATCAGCAGGGTGACGATGTCGGCGACGAGCATCGCGGCCATCGTACTAGCCGGGTAGCGACACGGTGCCGTCCGCAACGAGCACGAGCCCGTCTCGCGCAAGCGACGCGACCGCGTCCGGATCGAGGTCGCCGACGGGCTGCTCCGCGTCCGCGACGAGGCGGAGCGTGGCCGCCCGGCGCTGCCGGAACGAGCCCTCGAACGGCCCCTGCTTGCGCAGCGGCTCGTAACGGCTGCCGCGCGACGGGCACCCCTCGGCGAGCGGGCAGATGTCGCAGCGCGGAATGCGAGCAACGCAGACGGTCGCGCCCAGATCCATCAGCGCCTGTGCAGCCGCCGCCGTGAAAGCGTGGCCGGTGCGCTCCTGCACGCGACGCACGTTCACGTCGACGGGCAGCACCGCGCGGCCGAGTGCGAAGCACGCGACGGCATCGGCGGTGTAGCGCCCGACGCCGGGCAGCTCCGTCAGATCACTTGGCCAGCCGTGCGCCGCGACCTGCTGGGCTGCGCGGTGCAGGCCGAGCGCGCGGCGGTTGTACCCGAGCCCCTGCCACTCGCGGATCACGTCGGCGGGTGAGGCCTCTGCCAGCGTCTCGACCGTCGGCCACCGCTCGAGCCAGCGCTCAAAGCGCGGCACCACGCGATCGACCTGCGTCTGTTGGGCCATGACCTCGGAGACCAGGATTGCGTAGGGATCGCGTGTCCGGCGCCAGGGCAAATCGCGCCCGTTTTGGCTGAACCAGACCGAAAGCTGCTCCTCCACACCGCCGAGCCTAGAGGAGCCGCGGAAGATCGGAATACGCTCACGCCGACCAATAACTCGGTCGTGAACAACACGATCTCGAAGACCGACGGCCTCACGAACCTCACCGGCTCGAGCGCGACCTGCGGCTACCAAGCCGGCATCGCCGGCGATGGCAACCACGACCACGTCGTCAACAACAAGATCAGCGGTGACGGCTATGCGACCAGCGACTGCGACAGCGGAACATTCGCCACCGCAATCGACCCGCTCGGCCCGAACCACATCAACAACAACAAGTAGTCCTAGCTTTCACGCGCACGACCAGAGAGGGCGGCTCACGGGCCGCCCTCTCTTCACGTCGACGCAGGGGTGCCGGCATTGGCTACCCTAAGCGGACTGGCTAGTCCGCTTACCGATCGGAGCTCCATGCGCCACACGACGAACCCCTGGGTCATCCTCGTTCTCGTCTGCCTCGCGCAGTTCATGGTCATTCTCGACGCGACGGTCGTGAACGTTGCGCTCCCCTCGATCCAGAAGGATCTCGGGCTCAGCGAGGCCAACCTGCAGTGGATCGTCAATGCGTACGCGCTCGTCTTCGGCGGCTTCCTCCTGCTCGGCGGCCGCGCAGGCGACCTGCTCGGCCGCAAGCGGCTCTTCCTCGCCGGCGTCGTCGTCTTCACCGTCGCATCCCTGCTGAACGGCCTCGCGACGAGCTCGACCTGGCTGATCAGCACGCGAGCGCTCCAGGGTCTCGGCGCAGCGTTCATCTCGCCGGCCGCGCTCGCGATCATCAGCACGACCTTCTCGGAGGGCAAGGAGCGCGGCAAGGCGCTCGGCGTCTGGGCCGCGATCGCCTCCGGCGGCTCGGCGGTCGGCCTCGTGCTCGGCGGCGTCCTGACCGAGGCGTTCTCGTGGCCGTGGATCTTCTTCATCAACGTGCCGATCGGCATCGGCGCGTTCGTACTGTCACTCCGTCTGATTCCGGAGTCGATCGACGAGCACGCCGAGCGCAGCTTCGACGTCGCCGGCGCGGTCACCGCCACCGGCGGCCTCATGACGCTCGTCTACGCGATCGTGAAGGCGCAGAGCGATGGCTGGACGTCAGCACTGACGCTCAGCACATTCGCCGGCGCTGCAATCCTGCTTACGGCGTTCGTGCTGATCGAGCTGCGCGCAACTGCGCCCCTCGTCCGTCTCAGCATCTTTCGTGTGCGCTCACTAACGGCGGCGAACGTCGTGATGTTCCTCGTCGCGTCGGGCCTCTTCGCGATGTTCTTCTTCAACTCGCTGTACCTCCAGAAGGTGCTCGACTACGGTCCGCTGAAGGCCGGCCTCGCGTTCCTGCCGTTCACCGCCGGGATCATGATCTCAGCGGGTCTCGCGTCGCACTTCGCGCCGAAGATCGGCGTGCGCCCCGTCGCCGTGGTCGGGATGATCGTCACGGCGGTCGGATTGGCGCTGCTCGCGCGCATCCCGGTGCACGGCTCCTACGTCGCCGACGTCATGCCTTCGATCCTCCTCACCTCGCTCGGCATGGGCGCGGTGTTCGTGCCGCTGACGCTCGTGGCAACGACAGGGCTCGAGGATTCTGATCAGGGTCTCGCGTCCGGCCTCTTCAACACGTCGCAGCAGATCGGCGGCGCCTTGGGGCTCGCTGTCCTGAGTACGCTCGCGGCCAGCCGTTCGCCCGGCACCACGAAGGCAGAGCTCGTGCACGGCTTCCACTGGGCCTTCGCGGGCGGGGCAGGCTTCGTGCTCGCCGCGCTCGTGCTGCTGATCGTGCTGCTGCGCCGTCGCGACGTCGAGCGGATCCAGGCTGTGGTCCAGGCGGACGTCGTGCCGGTCGGCGGATGACGCTCCGCGCCGATGCGCAGCGCAATCTCGACCGCCTGCTCGACGTGGCGGGCGAGTGCTTCGCGGAGCAAGGGCTGGACGTCAGCGTCGACGAGATCGCCCGGCGCGCGGGTGTCGGGCACGGCACGGTGTTTCGCAATTTCCCGAGCAAGGACGATCTCGTCATCGCGGTGCTCAACGAGCGCATCCGCGAGCTCACCCAACTCGCGCTGGCCGCACGCGACGAGCCAGATGCGTGGGAGGGGTTCGCCGGGTTCTTTCGGCACGTCTCCTTGCTCTACGCCGAGAACCTCGCGCTGATCGAAGGTCTCGAGCGCTGCGCGGGCACGCCGGAGAAGGGCGAGCTCGGCCGCGCCGTCGAGCAGCTCGTGCAGCGCGCGCAGCGCGCAGGCGCGCTTCGCCGGGACGTCACCGCGGAGGACGTGATGATGCTCGTCCCGACGGCCGCCCGATACCCCGAGATCGTGCTCGACGGCCTCCACGTCGCGTAGCGTTGCCCGTACGTGGTTCGCGTGCGCTTCGCACCTAGTCCAACCGGATCGCTGCACCTCGGCGGCGCTCTGAGCGCGGTCGCGAATCGCAGCTTCGCTGACGAGCACGGCGGCGCCTTCCTGCTTCGGATCGACGACACGGATCCGGCACGCAACGTCGAGGGCGGAGCCGAGGCAATCGTGTCCGACCTCGAATGGCTTGGCGTCCGGTGGGACGAAGGCCCGGTCCGGCAGAGCGAGCGCCACGTCCGCCATCGGGAGGCGGCCCACCTGGTCGGCGAGCCCGACGCGGAGGGAGCGCTCCGCTTCGGCCAGACGACACTCCTGCGTCCGGACGGGACGCCTACGTATCAGCTCGCCTCAGCGGTCGACGACATGGATCTCGAGATCACGCATGTGATCCGCGGCTCCGACCATCGCGCGAATGCGGAGCTGCAGGCAGCGCTCATCCGCGCACTCGGGGCGGAGCCGCCGGAATACGTGCACCACGGGCTGTTGCTCGGCGAGGACGGATCGAAGCTCTCGAAACGCCACGGAGCGTCGTCGCTCGCAGATCTGCGCGAGGCCGGGATCCCGCCGGAGGCTGTGCACGCGTATCTCGTTGAGCTGGGCCTGCCGAAGCACGACGTCCATCTCGACCTCTCTCGCCTGCGGCGGTTGTCGATCGAGGCCCTTGCGGCGCTCTCGGACGAAGAGCTCGCTGAGCGCGTTGGCGTTCCGGTGTCGGTCGCGCCTGTGCTTCGCGGTGCGCGTGACCTACGCGAGGCGCGCGAGTACGCAAAGCAGGTGCTCGAGCCGGAACGCGTCGAGGTCGACGCGCCCGAGACCCTGCAGCGCTTCCGCGAGCTCGTCGAGGGTGGCGTCGATGCGCGCGGAGTCGTGCGCGAGCTCAAGGCTGTTGGTGGCGACCTGAAGGCGGTACGACTCGCGCTCACCGGGCGCGAGCGCGGGCCCGAGCTCTGGGCCGTGATCGCCGCGCTACCGCGCGAGGATCTGCTCGCGCGTACTGATCTAGGCTAGGCGCGATGCGTCTGTACAGCACGCTTTCGCGGCGGCTCGAGGAGCTGCCCGCGCCGCCGGGTCCGATCCGGATGTACTTCTGCGGACCGACCGTCTACCAGCGCGCGCACATCGGGAACGCGCGGCCGTTCCTGCTCGGCATGTGGCTGCGCAGCTGGATGGGCGACCGAGGCTACGACGTGACGCTTGTTCACAACATCACCGACGTCGACGACAAGATCCTCGCGGCGCCTGGTCCCAGCGCCGCGGTCGCTGCGCAGGCGACGGAGTGGTACCTCGAGGACATCGGCGACTTCAAGCTCGGGCTGCCCGATGCGCTACCGAAGGCGACCGAGGCCGTTCCGCAGATCGTCTCTTTCATCGAGCGTCTCGTCGAGGGCGACCACGCGTACGCAGTCGAGGGTGACGTCTACTTCCGCGTCGCGCGGGATCCCGAGTACGGCTGCCTCTCCGGCCAGCGCCCGGACCAGGTCGAGGAGCAGGAGCCGAACCCACTCAAGGAGGACGCGCGCGACTTCGCGCTCTGGAAGTCGAACAAGCCGGGTGAGGATCTCGCGTGGGATTCACCTTGGGGGCGCGGTCGGCCTGGCTGGCACATCGAGTGCTCGGTCATGGCTGAGGAGGCGTTCGGGCCGGTGTTCGAGCTCCACGGCGGCGGGCTCGACCTCGTCTTCCCGCATCATGAGAACGAGCTCGCGCAGTCGCGCGCCGTCGGGCACGAATTCGCGCGCATCTGGACGCACAACGGCATGCTCGAGTTCGGTGGCGAGAAGATGTCGAAGTCGCTCGGCAACGACGTCTCCATCCGCAACGTGCTCGACACGTGGGGGAGAGAGGTCGCGCTCCTCTACTTCATGACCGCGCACTGGCGCAAGCCGATCGACTTCACGGACGAGACGCTCGCACAAGCACAAGCGCAAGTCAGATCGTTCCGTGCGGCGTTCGCTGCGCATCTCAATGTTGAGAGCCCTTCGCTTCCATGGGAGGTCTTCGAATCGGCCTTGGATGACGACTTCAACACGCCTGAGGCCCTAGCCGTGCTTCATAGATGGCGGTCAGACGGACAGATGGAGATGGTTCGTCGGGGTCTCCGTGTCTTTGGCCTCCACACACTCGCGCAGTTCGACAAACCTCCGCCGCGGTTAGTCAAGCTCGCGGAACAGCGGCAAGCAGCTCGCGACGAGCGTGACTACCCCCGGGCTGATGAACTGCGGGCAGAGATCGAAGAGGGTGACTGGGAGGTTCAGGACATCGCTGATTCGCCTGGGTACCGGCTGATCCCCAAATGACTCGCGAGCAGGTCTACGGGCGGCGGGCCGTGCGCGAGGCGCTCCGCGGCCAGCGTGAGGTGCTTGAGCTCTGGGCGACCGAGCGCGCGGTCAAGGGCGAGTCCTGGCTGCGCGAAGCCGCGCCACCGCGCGTGCACGTGAAGCTCGAGCGGGACATCTCCGAGGCCGCAGGGAGTCGCGACCACCAGGGCGTGCTCGCGTGGTGCGAGCCCTACAAGTATGCGGACGCCTACGAGCTTGCCGCGACCGACCGCCCGCTGCTCGCCTGCCTCGACCAGGTGAGCGATCCGCGGAACCTCGGGGCGGTGTGCCGGAGCGCCGAGGGTGCAGGCGCCACCGGCGTCGTCGTCCCCTCGCACGGCTCGGCCCGGGTCACGGCAGCCGTCTGCCGTGCGTCCGCGGGCGCCGTGGAGCATCTGCCGGTCGCGGTCGTGACGAACCTCGCCCGCTACCTCGAGGAGATCAAGCGGAACGACGGCCTCTGGGTTGCCGGGGCGGCCGGCGAGACCGGAAGCCCGATGTGGAAGACCGATCTCTCCGGCTCCCTGGCCTTCGTCTTCGGTGCGGAAGGGAAAGGGCTGCGGCCGCTCGTCCGCCGCTCGTGCGATCTCGAGGTGTCGATCCCGCAGCTCGGGAAGGTGGAGTCGTTGAACGTCAGCGTCGCCGCCGCTGTTCTGCTCTATGAGGCGCGGAGGCAACGTGGTGGCTGAGCCGACGCTTTACCTCTTCGACGGTTTCAACCTTCTCCACGCGGGCGGGTTCGGCTCGCCGGACGAGCTGCGCGATCTGCTCGCGAGCTGGGTGGCCGCGAAGGGAGCGCGCGGCGTGCTCGTGTTCGACGGGCACGGCCGCGACGAGGAGCACGGCCCGCTCAGCGTCCGCTGGGCGCCGGACGCGGACTCGCTGATCGAGCGGCTCGCGGCCGAGAACCGGCGGAGCGAGCAGGTCGCAGTCGTCTCGTCGGACGAGGCCGTGCGCGGCACCTCCGGCGCTGAGGTGCGCAAGATGTCGTCGCGCATGTTCCTCGGCGAGCTGGCGCGCCCCGAGCACATCGACCGAACGCGCGGCGATATGCGCGACAAGCTCGATGCGGAGACGCTCGAACGGCTTGAGCGTCTGCGCCGCGGCGAAGGTGTCTGACACCTGTGGGTGTCAGACACCGCTTTTGATCCGGCTGCCAGCGCTCAGGTGAAGCCCGAACTGCCGCCGGCCCTGTTGCGCGCGCAGCAATTCCGGTGGAGATCCCGTGGCCGCGTAGTGGCGAAAGATGCGTCGCCGCAATTCGACCGGCATTTCGCGCCAGCATTGCAGGCGAACACACGTTCGCATTACGTTGGGTCCATTGCAAGTCGACTTGTAATTCTTTGGACCCCTTGCTATGTTCGGCCTCAACCTTAGGGTGAGACTTGATTGCACCACGACGCCGCATCGCCAGGGGGAGACGCAGTGGCTACTCGCACCGCACATGCCTATTCGCCGCAGAAAGCTCAACGCGAGCTTGAGGATCTGCAGCTCGTCCTGAGGGCGGGTAATGGCGACAGCGCGGCCATGGACGTCCTCATCCGGCGCTACACCGGTTTCGTCCGGCTGAAGGCGAGCTCGTACTTCCTCGCCGGCGGCGACTCCGATGACCTGATCCAGGAAGGCCTCGTCGGCCTCTACAAGGCCGTACGCGATTTCCGCGCCGACAAGGAGACCTCGTTCCGCAGCTTCGCGGAGCTGTGCGTGACGCGACAGATCATCACGGCGATCAAAACGGCGACGCGCTTCAAGCACTCGCCGCTCAACACCTATGTCTCGTTCAGCCACACTCCTGCCGGCCAGGACTCGGACGGTGAGTGCACGCTCGGTGACGCGCTGCCCGGGCCGGCGGTGCACGAGCCGTCGGTGATGGTGATCTCGACCGAAGAGCTGCAGAGCCTCATCGGCTGTCTCGGTACGGGCCTCTCCGGGCTCGAGGCCGACGCCTTGCGCCTCTACCTCGAAGGCTCGTCCTACGAGGACATGGCGGAGCGGCTTGGCTGCGACACGAAGACGATCGACAACGCACTCCAGCGCGTGAAGCGCAAGATCCTCACGCACCAGAAGACGCGCGAAGTCCTTCAGTAGTCACGCGCGCGATCTCGTATCGCGCAGCAAACCTGATCCGCTTGCGCTGCTGGTTTCGTGGCGGATCGACGCGCAGCCGCGCCTGCCTACTTCCGGGCACGTCGGTGATCGGTACTAGGTAAACGCCGTTGGTCTCTGGGCAGTAGACGGCGAAGAAGTCGATCTGGCCTTGATAGGGGCGATGGCGGGTCTCGGGGTTCCGATGGTGGCCGTAGTTGCTGCATAGTGAGAAGGCGACGGCACCCTTCCGCAGGCGGCCCGTCTTGCACTGAATTCGGACAAGTTCCCCTCTGCTCTCCATGATCAGATCGCACCGTGTGTTCTCGCCAAGCGGCATGTAGAGGCCATAGCCGAGCCGCTGCAATGCGGCCATGACTGCAAGCGTCGTGCGGTCACCGATAGCTTTCGGATGCTCCATGTTGTCAGAATTGCATACGGTTCGGACGGTATTATGAGGCGCCCGCCGGAGTAGCTCAGTGGTAGAGCACCGCTCTTGTAAAGCGGGTACGAGGGTTCGATTCCCCCCTCCGGCTCTTACAGTTCGCGGTAGTAGAACGCCGAGCCCGCGAGCGTTCCGTCCGGCCTGGCCGAGTAGGCCGGGAGCGTGCCGAGCCGCGACCAGCCCACCGCCTCGTAGAAGCGGTCGGAGCCGGTGCCTTCGTGCGTCGTCAGCCAGAGGAGCCTTAGGCCCATGCTGCGCGCCCGCTCGACCGCCGCCTCCAGGAGCTCGCGGCCGAGACCTTGACCGCGCCGACCTGCACCGTGCCGACGACGCGGCCTTCCTCGGGCATGCTCTGCGGTGAGCGGCCCCGAGAGTCCGAGTGCCATGTTCGCAGCGTGCGCGTCGAGGAGCAGCTGCGCGAGCTCGTCGGCCGCGGCTTCTACTTCGCCGGAAGAGAGTTCGACGATCTCCACGGCGCCAGTATCGCTATGAGAGCGTCTACGAGATCCTCGTCGACGCGCGACTTGCGCACGTAGTCGACCGCGCCCGCCTCCCGGATCTCGAGCACGCGTTCCTCGTAGTCGGTGCCGCTGATCGCGACGACCGGCACCTCTGGCTGCTCCGCCTGAAGCTGCAGCGTCGCCTCGACGCCATCCAACACCGGCATCTCGATGTCCATCACGATCGCGTCGAGCTCCAATCGCCTTGCGAGCTCGACCGCCTCGCGGCCGTTGCGCGCGCGGCCGGCCAGGGCGAACCGTCCGTCGGCTTCGAGCACGGCTGCGAGCGCCGCGAGAAAGTCGTCGTCGTCCTCGGCGACGAGGATGCGATACGCGTCGAGACCCCCCAGAACGGCCCCACGGTATCCCGGATTCGACCGGCCTGCGGCCAAGCGTCAGTCGAGCGCCTACACCGCCGCCCGGCGGCTTCGCCTCCTCGTCGTGCAGCTCCGGCTCGAAGATTTCCCCGAAAAGACCCTGATCGGATCAGGGTTAGGCCGCGCTGGGCACGCGGCGGTGAGCCGCCACCGCTGCCGCCGGCGCCTCCTGCGGGATCTCCACGAAGAACGTGGAGCCGGAGCTGCCGTCGGATTCGACCCAGATGTGGCCGTCGACCCGGCGCACGAGCTCCCGGCAGATGTAGAGGCCGAGCCCCGTGCCGCCGATCCCACGGCTCATGTGCGGATCGAGGCGGTAGAACTTTTCGAAGATCCGCCCCTGCTCGGCCGGTGGAATCCCGAGGCCGCAGTCTGTGATCGCGAAGCGGACGTGATGATCGTTCGGCTCGAGCGCGACCCTGATCGCACCACCCTCAGGCGAGTACTTGACGGCGTTCTCGATGAGGTTCGAGATCACCTGCCGCAGCTGCCCCGAGTCGGCACGGACCGTTGGCAGCTCGACCGGCGCGGTGAGCTGAAGCTGCACACCTTCCGGCAGGTGTGTGCGCGCGGCCTCGATCTCGACCTGCGCGATCTCGCGCAGGTTGCAGCGCACGATGTTCGCCTTCAGCTTGCCGGAGTCGAGCTGACTGGCGAGCAGGAGGTCGTTGACGATTCCGGCGAGACGGTCGGACTCCTCGGCGATCACCTCGAGCAGCTTGTCGTGCAACTCCGCCGCGAGTTTGACGTCGCTGCGGCGAAGGGTCAGCGCCGCGCCGTAGATCGCGGCGAGCGGAGTGCGCAGCTCGTGCGACACCGTTGCGACAAGGTCCTGCCGCATCGACTCGAGCGCGCGCTCTTCGGTGAGGTCACGGAATGCGTAGACGTTTCCGTCCTCGTAACCCACAGCGGATACAGACAGCCAGAGTTCCTGCTCTGCCAACTGAAGCGGGATGCTCTCCGCGCGCGCCGCCTCGCCGGTGCTGGCGATGGGGATTCGAGGTTCGACGGCCTCCCAACCGGGAATCGCCGCCACGGCGGGCTTGCCGAGCACGTCGTCTTCGCGCAGGCCGGTGATTCGCTGCGCGGCGCCATTCCAGAGGCGCACCCGACCGCTCCGGTCGATGAGCAAGACGCCGTCGCCGATCGTTGCGAGCACGCGCGCCGCCTGTGCGCGCGCCTCGGCTTCGCGATACAGCCGCGCGTTCTCGATTGCGGTCGCTGCGCGGCTGGCGAGCTCCTCCGCGAGACTCAGATCTTCCGCGCCGAACTGGTGGCCGGACTCTGACGCGACGAGGGTGATCGCGCCGAGCACGGCGTCGCGGCCCTTCAGCGGCACGCACATGTAGGACGAGAGACCGAGCTGAGGCACGAGCTTTGGCTCGCCCGTCCGGATCACCGCGGCCGCGTCGACGGGATAGCCCTCCTGCAACTCTCGGACGAACGCCACCTTCGCTGGATCACGACAGGCAATCGCGAGCTGGGCGATCGTTCCGTCCAGCTCCACGATGTGGACGGAGCAGCAGTCGGCGATGTTGGCGGCGGCGAGCTCCGCCACCTGTCCCAGGGTCTCGCGGTAGTCGAGAGACCGCGAGAGCGTGTCGCCGGCAGAGACGATGAAGCTGCGTTGCTCCTCGATGCGTTTGCGGTCGTGGATGTCGGTTGCCGTCCCGATCCACAACGCGATGCTGCCATCAGCAGCTCGCAGCGGTACAGCGCGCCCGAGGTGCCAGCGGTAACGGCCGTCGGCGCCGCGGAAGCGGTACTCCGCCTCGAACGTCTCGCCGGATTGCAGCGTCTGCTCGCGCTGGACGACCACGGACGGCACGTCGTCCGGATGGACGATCTGCTGCCAGGCGTTCGGCCCCGCCTCTTCCAAACTCATGCCCGTGTACTCGAACCAGCGCCGGTTGAAGTAGTTGGTAGCTCCGGTGGCGTCGGCCGTCCACACGATCTGCGGCATCGCGTCCGCGAGCTGGCGATACCGCTCCTCGCTCGCACGCTCGAGCGCGTCGAGTTCCTGCTCGTGCAGCTCGGCTGCCTGCTGCTGGATCTGCCAGTCCTTCTCCCACAGTTCGACGAAGACCGACACCTTCGCGAGCAGGACATCGGGGTCGAGCGGCCTCAAGATGTGGTCGACCGCGCCGCCCGAGTAGCCGCCATAGACCTGCTTCTCATCCTGCGGAGCCGCGGTCACGAAGATGATCGGAATGTGTTGCAAGCGCTTGCGCCGCTTGATCAGCGTTGCAAGCTCGAATCCGTCGAGTTCGGGCATCTCGACGTCGAGCAGAATGCAGGCGAAGTCGTCGAGCAGCAGTTCTTTCAGCGCTGCGTTACCGGACCGAACCGAAACGACCCGGTGTCCAAGCGGCTCGAGCATCGTTTCGAGCTCGAGCAAGTCTTCCTCGCGGTCGTCGACCAGCAACAGGTTGGCGCGCAGCATGCCCATGCGCAGAACATGTGCCCACGGGCCAGGATTCCGAACGCGTTTTGGAGCTTCTTAAGCCGTATCGAGCGCCTGGGCGAGATCGGCCCAGAGCGCAGCAGCGTCCTCGAGCCCTGCGCTGAAACGCAGGAGCCCGGTTGGTACGCGGTCGCCTTCCCAGCGGTGGCGGCTCTCCATCACGCTCGTGACGCCGCCGAGGGAGGTGGCGTTTACGACGACCCGTGTCGACGTTTCGACGCGGTGGGCGGCCGCGCCATCGGCCACATCGAACGAGAGCAGGCCGCCGATTCCGGGGTGGCGCACCTCCACCACCTTCGGATGAGTCCGGAGGCGTGCGGCGAGGTCGGTTGCGGTCTGCGTCTGGCGGTGAACGCGCAGTTCGAGCGTCTTCAGTCCGCGCAGCAGGAGCCACGCCGGATCGGGCGCGGGAGAGATTCCGGTCCTCGTGCGGAAGGTGCGCAGGTCGTCGATGTTGCGGCCGACGACGGCGCCGAGCAGCGCGTCGTCGTGGCCCGCGAGGTACTTCGTCGCGCTGTGCAGCGCGAAGTCGGCGCCGTGCTCGAGCGGCCGCAGATGAACGGGGGTGGCGACCGTGGAGTCGACAACGACCGGCGCTGGGTGCGCAACCGCGGCCGCGAGATCCGGCATCGTCAAGAAGGGATTGGACGGCGCTTCGAGCCAGACAAGCTGCACGCCGTCCGGTGGCGGACCGGTCTGGTCGAACTCGACGTAGTCGAGGCCCCACTTCGCGAGTGCCTGAAAGGTGACGCCGGTGCCGAAGTACGCGCCGGCCGCAAGCGCGATCGTGTCACCCGGCTGCAGCAGCGACAGGACGAGCGCTGTCGTCGCGCCACTGCCCGACGGAAAGAGCAGTGCTTCGCCGCCGTCGAGCTCACCCAGGCGCGCCTCAGCGTCGACGACCGTTGGGCTTGCGTAGCGCGAGTAGTAGAACGCGCGCGGCTCGCCGTTCTCGTCGTACGGCCAGATCGTTGCGCGGTCTAGCGGCTCCATGCGTTGACTCTATGCACAGGCGGTGTCAGACCTGGGCGGGGCGGAGATCGGCGAGCCGGCCCATGCGCGAGAGCGCTGGGAAAAGCTTCGTCCAGGTTGCGGCGATTCCGATCATCACGAGGCCACCCGCGACGACGGCCGGCACGGTGCCGATCAAGGAGGCGACTGCTCCGGACTCGAACGCGCCGAGCTCGTTCGATGCGCTGATGAACACCCACTCGACGGCGCTCACCCGTCCCTGGAGCTGCGGCGGCGTCAGCATCGTCACGGCCGTCTGGCGGATGTTCACGCTGATCATGTCGACGAACCCCGTCAGACAGAGCGCCGCGAGCGACAGCGGCAGCCACTTCGACAGACCGAACACGATCATGCCGCCGCCGAACGTTGCGACCACGACGAGAAGCGTCGGGCCGGCCGGTGTGTGGAGCGGCTTGCGTGCGAGCAGTACCGCTGCGACGAGGGCTCCGACAGACGGAGCGGTTCTCAGCACCCCCAGGCCGATCGGCCCGACGTGCAGGATCGACTGCGCGAACACCGGCGCGAGCGCGATGGAGTCCCCCAGCAGCACACCGAACAGGTCGAGTCCGATCGCGCCGAGCAGCATACGGGCTTGGACGATGAAGCGAACGCCGGCGACGAGGCTGTCCCAGCCCGGTGGCTCGGTGGTGACGAGCGAGCGCACGACTGGCCGCATGGCGAGGACGGCGACGAGCGACAACGTGAGCAGGCCGGCCGCCGTCGCGTACACCGCCACGGGCTCGACGGCGAAGATGATGCCGCCGAGTGCAGGGCCTGCGATCACTCCGATCTGGCCCGCGACGCCGCGCAATGCAAGCGCTCCGGGCAGCAGTTCTCGTGGGACGAGCTCCGGCGTGAGCGCTCGCAACGCGGGATTCCCGACGACGTTCGCAACTCCGGCGATCGCGGCGATCGCGAGGAACGGCCACAGCGACCTGGCGCCCGCCAAGGTCACGAAGAGGAGCAGCACCGCGATCGCGATGTTCAGCGCGAATGCGCCCGCCGTGACTGCACGCCGCGGCAGGCGATCCGCGATCTGTCCTGCAGGCAGCGCCAGGACCGGCAGCGGGAGGAACTCCATCAATCCGACGAGCCCAAGGTCGAGCGGGTGGTGGTGGATCGAATAGACCTGCCAGCCGATCGCGACGGCGAGCATCTGTGAGGCCAGGCCGTTCGAGAGCAGTGCCGCCCAGAGGAGGCCAAAGTCCCGGATCGCGAGCGCGGGAGGAAGGCGTTGCCTCATGCGCGGGAGGTTAGGCTCCGGCGCATGAGCGATGCGCACGAGACCACGCAGGCGAAGCTCGAGCGGCTGCGCGAGCTGCGCAACAAGGCGCTGCACGCGGGCAGCGAGGGCGCGGTGCAGAAGCGGCGGGACGAAGGCCTCCTGCTCGCGCGGGAGCGCGCGGAGAAGCTCTGCGATCCAGGGTCATTTGTCGAGCTCGACCGCTACGTCCGCCACCGCGAATCGAACTTCGGGATGATGGACCGCCGTCCCTACGGCGATGCGGTGGTCACCGGCTACGGAACCGTGTTCGGCCGCAAGGTGTTCGTCTTCTCGCAGGACTTCACCGTGTTCGGCGGCTCGCTAAGCGAGGTGTTCGCCGAGAAGATCTGCAAGGTCATGGATCTGGCGGTGAAGTACGGCTGTCCGGTGATCGGGATCAACGACTCGGGCGGCGCGCGGATTCAGGAAGGCGTCGTATCGCTCGCCGGCTACGCCGAGATCTTCTGGCGCAACGTGCAGGCGTCCGGCGTCGTGCCGCAGATCTCGCTCGTCATGGGACCGTGCGCCGGCGGCGCCGTGTACTCACCTGCGATCACCGACTTCATCTTCATGGTCGAAGGCTCCTCGTACATGTTCATCACGGGCCCCGACGTCGTGAAGACGGTGACAGGCGAAGAGGTGACGTTCGAAGAGCTCGGCGGCGCGGCCACGCACGCGGCGAAGTCGGGTGTCGCGCAGTTCACCTCGGCCGACGAGGAAGCCTGTCTCGAGGACGCCCGCTACCTGATCTCGTTCCTCCCGCAAAACAACGCCGAGAAGGCGCCGCGCACCGTCGCGACCGACTCGCCGCTGCGCGAGGATCCTGAGCTCGACACGCTCGTGCCGGACAACCCGAACAAGCCGTACGACATGCACGACGTGATCCGCCGCGTGATCGACGACCGCGAGTTCCTCGAGGTGGCAGAGCGCTTCGCAACGAACATCATCACGGGGTTCGCCCGGCTTCACGGGCACGCGATCGGCGTCGTCGGCAACCAGCCGAGCTCGCTCGCCGGCGTGCTCGACATCGACGCCTCGAACAAGGCGGCGCGTTTCGTGCGAACGTGCGACGCGTTCAATATCCCGCTCGTCACGTTCGTCGACGTGCCGGGATTCCTGCCGGGCACTGAGCAGGAGTGGGGCGGCATCATCCGCCACGGCGCGAAATTGCTGTACGCATACGCAGAGGCGACGGTGCCGAAGCTCACGGTGATAACGCGCAAGGCGTACGGCGGTGCGTATGACGTGATGAGCTCGAAGCACATCCGCGCTGACTTCAATTTCGCGTGGCCGACCGCCGAGGTCGCCGTGATGGGCCCCGAAGGCGCCGTGAACATCGTCTTCCGCCACGAGCTCGACGACGCGAAGGATCCTGAAGCGCGCAGGGCGGAGCTGATCGCGGACTACAAGGAGCGCTTCGCCAACCCGTACACCGCCGCCGAGCGCGGCTACGTCGACGACGTGATCGAGCCTAGGCGAACGCGACCGGTGCTGATCGACGCGCTCGAGACCGCGCTGACGAAGGCCGAGCCTCGGCCGAAGCGCAAGCACGGAAACATTCCCCTCTGACCGGTCGAGTCGTCGTAGGGTGTTCGGGTGCATCGGTGTAGCGCCTGCGGTCAGGAAAACCCCGAAATCGCGAGGTTCTGTCTCGCGTGCGGGAGTTCGCTCTCTGAGGCGAACGCCCAGCCGGACGCGGAACGCCGCGTGGTCAGCGTCATCTTCGTCGATCTCGTCGGCTTTACGGCGCGAGCCGAACGGCTCGATCCCGAGGATGTGCACGCCATCTTGACGCCCTACCACGAGTGCGTCCGGCGGGAGATCCAGTCATTCGGCGGCGTCGTGGAAAAGTTCATCGGCGACGCGGTGATGGCCGTCTTCGGCGCGCCGACCGCCTTCGGCGACGACGCCGAGCGGGCCATGCGAGCGGCGCTAGCGGTGCGTGACAGCGTGGACGAGATGAACGAGGGCGACGCGCAGCTTGACCTGCAGCTGCGACTCGCCGTCAACACCGGCGAGGCGCTCGTTTCGCTGAAGACGCGGCCTGAGCTCGGCGAGTCGATGATCGCCGGCGATGTCGTCAACACCGCGTCGCGGCTGCAGCAGGCGGCGCCGGTGAACGGAATTCTCGTCGGCGAGGAGACATACGCTGCCACGCGCGACGCAATCGTGTACGAGCCCGCACCGCCCGTGGTCGCAAAGGGAAAGGCGCACCCGCTTGCCGTCTGGTTGGCTGTCCGCACCGCTACCGCAGTCGGCGAGCGCCGGCTATCGCGCCAGCCGCTCGTCGGTCGCGTTCATGAGCTGGGGGCGTTGCACGGGATCTGGGAGAGAACCGTCGAGGAGCGAAAGCCGCACCTCGTTACCGTCCTCGGGGCGGCCGGCGTCGGCAAGACGCGCCTCGCGGTCGAGTTCGCCGGCGCCGTGGGAGAACTGAACGGCCGCACCGTCCGCGGCCGCTCGCTTCCGTACCGCGACAGCAGCGCGTACGGAGCCTTCGCTGCGCAGCTGAAGCAGCTCTGCGGCATCTTCGAGAGCGATCCGGTCGACGTGGGGATCCGGAAGGTGCGCGACACGGTCGCGACCTTGCTGGGCGACGAGGCTCGCGCGGTCGCCGATCACCTCGCCATCCTGCTCGGGCTCGATTCTGAGGGATCCGTCGCCGACCGCGAGACGCTCTTCTTCTCGGTCCGGGGCTTCATCGAGGCGGTAGCGCGGGATCAGCCGGTGGTGCTCGTGTTCGAGGATCTGCACTGGGCTGATGCAAGCCTTCTCGACCTCGTCGACATGCTCGCCTCCCGGCTACGCGATGTGCCGATCTTCTTGCTGGTGCTCGCGCGGCCGGAGCTGCTCGACACACGGCCGGCTTGGGGTGGCGGCCTGCCATCATCCACGGCCCTTCAGCTCGAGTCGCTCGCCGGGCCGGAGGCGCGCGAGCTCGCGATGCACCTTTTGACGCGTCTTCCGCTCAGTCAGATCGAGGAGCGGGCGGCGCTCTTCGCCGAGACTGCAGATGGCAACCCGCTCTTCATCGAGCAACTCGCGGCGGCGGTGACGGAGACATCGGCTGAGGCCGGCGCGTCGTTGCCGACTACGGTCCGCGGCATCGTCGCTGCTCGGCTTGATGCGCTGCCGTCTGCAGAGCGAACGGTGCTGCTCGATGCCGCTGTTCAGGGCAAGGTGTTCTGGCGTGGGGCGCTCGAGCGGATGACCGACGACGGAGAGCGGCTCTCCGAGTTGCTCTCCGCGCTCGAGCGGCGCGATCTCGTGCGCCGAGAGCGCGTCTCTGCGATCGAGGGCGACCACCAATACGCCTTCAAGCACATGCTGATCCGCGAGGTGGCCTACGACCTGCTTCCGCGAGCGCGTCGCCAGGAGCGACACGAGCAGTGCGCGCGCTTCCTCGAAGAGGCGACGGCGGAGGTCGGCGAGTCGGGCGCCGCGCTCGCCCGGCACTGGCGCGACGCCGGCGACCGGACCCGGGCGATCGACTACCTCGTGGCCGCAGCCGAACAGGCCGAGCGGACCTGGGCGAAGGATCTCGCTGTCGACCTCTACCGCGAGGCGCTCGGACTCGTGCCCGAAGAGGACGCCGAGCGACGGGTTGCGATCCGGCGGCGGCTGGCGGTCGCCCACCAGGCCTTCTTCCATATGGAGGACGCCAGGCTGCTCGGTCTCGGTGAGCAGGAGGCTTAGGGAAAATCGGCCGGGCTCACGTCGCCCGCAATCTCGTGGATCGAGTCGATCGTGTGCTCGCCGAGCGCCGCAGAGTGCTCGCGAATGACCTTCTCATCAGGCCCCTCGTACACGCAGAACGTGCGAACGACCCCTTCGTCATCGACGACGACATGGCTGTGCTCCCAGATGATTTGCGGGAACTGCTCCTGGGCGACCTCCTTCGAGCGACGTCCAACCACGGGCATCTCGGCGATGTCGACCGTGAACGTTCTGACAATCAGGTACCTCGGCACGCTGTACCGCATGGTAGAGAATTGAGCCGACGCTCGACAACAGTGCCGAACGTCATTCCCGACGGCGAAGGAGGCTGGCCATGAGGAGCGATGAGCTGCGCGCCCTTCAGGCCCCGCTCAAGACGAAGTATCGCGACGATCCTGAGGCTGCGAGCGTCACGCTGCACGCGAGCGGCGAGTTGGGTTCCGAAGGCGTCTCCTGCTCCGTGCAGACCGGAAGGGCGTTGGTGGAGGCGGGTCTCCACCCCGCCACAGGTGGGGATGGGAGCCTCGCGTGCTCGGGTGACATGCTGCTCCAGGCCCTCGTCGCCTGCGCGGGAGTCACTCTGCGGTCGGTCGCCGTCAACCGCGGCATCCCGGTGACCGGCGGCCGCGTGATCGCGGAGGGAGACCTGGACTTTCGCGGCACCCTGGCCGTCGACCGCGAGACGCCCGTCGGCTTCCGATCGATTCGCCTGCGCTTCGAGGTCGTGTCCTCAGCCAATGCCGAGGACATCGAGACGTTGCTGTCGTTGACAGAGCGCTACTGCGTCGTCTACCAAACCCTCGCAAACGGCGTACCGGTGCACGTCAGCCACAGCATCGAGCCTGCACGCGACTCCGATGAAAGCGGCGGTGAAGAATGATCCGCATGAGCCTCGTTCTCGGTTTCGCACATCACACGGGTGTACGCCTCGCCGAAGTCGGGTTTCTACTTCTCCTGTTCGCCGGTGTCTGGCTGGCGGCGGCACAAGTGTCCCAGTTCAAGTTCGCGGCCGCGAGGACAATCGTGGCGGGCCTAGCACTCGCGATCAGCGGCCTGCTTCTCATCGTTGCTACCCACTGGGGTCACTTCGGCTAGCTACTAGCGTCGAGCGCTCCTGAGAAGCAACTGGTTCACTCGTCAGTGGCCTGCACCAGCGTCCTCTCGCCCGAACATCCTCGCGACGACGAGCCGGCGCTAAGAAGCGAGCTCGATCGCACGCGAGCGGACGCCCAGCTCCTCGCTGAATGCATCGACGATCGCGGGATCGAACTGTGAACCGGAGCAGCGATCGAGCTCCTCGAGCGCTTCGCGTGGTGAGAGCGGCTTGCGGTACACGCGCTCCGACGTCATCGCGTCGTACGCGTCGGCGACGAAGATGATGCGCGCGCCGAGCGGGATCTCCTCGCCGCGTAGCCGGTCAGGATAGCCATCGCCGTCCCACCGCTCGTGGTGGTGCAGCACCCAATCGGCGATCGGTTCGACGCCGAGACTTTCGAGCATGCGGTGGCCGATCTGCGGGTGTCGCTGGAGCACGAGACGCTCGGATTCGTTGAGCGCGCCCGGCTTGCGCAGGATCTCCTCGGGAATGGCGAGTTTGCCGAGGTCGTGGAGGCTCGCCGCGAGCCGCGTGAGCTCCGTCTGCGAGTCCTCGAGGCCGAGCCGGCGTGCGATCCGTGCGGCAAGTTCTCCGACACGCTCCGAGTGGCTGCCCGTGTAAGCGTCGCGCGCGTCGACTGCCTTCGCAAGGCTCGCCGCTGCGCGGTAGCGCGCCGCGCGGTCTGTGCCTTCCGCGAGTTGCTGCAGCTGCTTGAGCTCGATGTACGCCGGCTCGTACGCGCGCGCGCGGTTCTTGCCGTCTTCTTTCGCCCAGTACAACGCGCTGTCCGCAAGGCGGATCAGCTCGTCGCGTCCGACGCCTTGCACCGGATACGTCGCGACGCCGGCGCTGACCGTCAGCTCGCCGACCTGCTCGAGTTGCGCGGCGCCGACCCGCTCGACGATCGACCGCGCGACCGCGACGCCGTCGTGCGCGTCGAGGCCGGGGAGGAGGACCGCGAACTCGTCGCCGCCGAGCCGGAAGCTCTCTCCGCCTTGGCGCAGGCGGGCCGCAACCTGGCCGAGCACCCGATCGCCGACCGGGTGGCCGTAGCCGTCGTTGACGCGCTTGAAGTCGTCGATGTCCACGAGGCAGAGGGTGAGTGTGTCGCCATCCTGCTCGGCTTGCGCGAGTTCGCGCTGCAGACGCTCGTGGAAGTGGCGGTGGTTCCCGAGGCCGGTCAGCGGATCGGTCAGCGCGAGCCGCATCGCCTTTAGCGCCGCGAAGGTAGAGCGCTGATAGAGCGCGATCGCGAGCAGGGGGCCGATGAGCGCCATCGAGAGCGCGGGGGAGCGCTCCCACAAGACGACGAGCATCAAGGCCGCGGACGACATCAGCGCGAACGGCGCGGTCGTCTGCTTTGCGTTGTCCCAGATCAGCTTGAGGAACGGCTTGCCCGAGCTTGCAGCCAGCACAGCGCTGATCAGGATGAGGTTGACGACCCAGTTGTAGAGGAACGCGCAGACCGCGACGCGGACGATGAGCAGGCCGACGGAGGTCTCCGGGATGTGCCCGATCGCGAGACCGCCGGCCAGGGCCGATAGCGCGAACATCGAGCCGTTGTAGGCGACGCGAAGCGGCGGGCGGTGGCCGATGAGGTGCGTGACCGTCGGCCCTCCGGCCGCGACGATCACACCCGCCTGCCACCCGAACAGCACGATCGCGGCGACCGCGAAGACGAAGCCCAGCGTGACGCCGCCCGCGTCGACGCCCTCCACGGGCACGGGAAAACGCTCGGCGAGAACCATGCCGAGGAAGAGCCCCGCGACCGCCAATCCGTCAGCGGTGGGGTGCGGCATCCGCGCGTACGTCACGCACGCCGCCACAATCGTCGTGACCCCCGCCAAACAGACGGGGGTCACGACCGCGAGAACTCTGGGAGATACGGAGCTGGGCGCGTTCACCGCCCCGCCACGGCCGCCGCAGGCCGAGGATCAGGGGCGGGAGCGCGCCTCGAGGAGGTGCGGTGAGCTGCCGCTCGATTCACCATCGTCTCCCCTTCCGCCCCGATGGAGCAGAGTGACTACCAGTCGCCCCAGCCGAAGTTGATCGGCCAGAACGCGATTCCCATGGAGGAGGCCAGGACCGCAAGGCCCACCACCAGGACGATCAGACGAGGCTTCCACTCCAACATCGTTTTCCCTCCAGAGCACTAGGACGCCAGACGAACGGATTCTGCGATTTCCGAGGGTCACGGTGAATCACCCGAAGGGGTGATCGTGCCCAAGATCGCATTTATCCCTCGAAATAGGTACTAGGTGCCAAGGCCGGCTTCCGCGAGCGGCCGGCGGGCCCACGCGAACTCCTTCGCATACCAGCCGTTGAGCTGCGCGAGTGCCACCCCGTACTCCGAGGAGTGCACGAACCAGCCGTTCCCGACATAGATCCCCATGTGCCCGACCTGAGCCGGCTGGGACCGCGGGCCACGGTCGCCGAAGAAGATCACGTCGGCGGGCTCGAGCTTCGCGAGGCCGATCCGCTCTGACTTCGGCACCTCGCCGCTCATCTGATAGGTCGTCCGCCCGCGGAGCACCGACGCGAGGGTGCCCTCGCCGGGATAGCTCTGGAGCTTGTAGACCCGCCAGACGAAGCCGGAGCAGTCGTAGCCGCCCCGCGACGTGATGCCGAACTCGGTCTCGGTCCCGTCGCTCGTGCCGCCCCAGATGTAGGGCATTCCGATCCGGGCGAACGCCGTCGTCAGGATCTGCTTCTGCCAGTCCGTGAACGTCGGCAGCACGAAGGAGTCGGCGAGGCTCTGGACGGCTCCCGCCTCCCCGCCCTGGAACTGGAGCATTTGGGCCGCCGAGTACGCGGCCTCGGCGCGGGTGGCGGGATCGGTCGGCCGCAGCTCGAGCGAATCCTCGGCTGCCGGATGGTTGAGGCGTAGTCCGAGCAGGCGGGCAATGACCTCGGTACCAAAGCGGCCGGGAACCTTGAGGCCGGCGGCGCGTGCCCCGGCCGTGAACTCGTTCGCGGCCTTCCCGAGGCTGAGCGACTGTACGAGGCGCAGATCGAGCTGTGCCATCGTCACCGGCTGGTCCGGGTTAGCTACCTGCTTCGGGGCAGCGGGTACGGGAGCGGGGACCGGGGGGACGGGATCCGTGGCCGTCACGGTTGGGTTGGTCACGGCCGGGTCGGTCACGGTTGGGTCGGTCACGGTCGGGACGGGCGGCGGGACGACCGGAGGCAGTTCGACGGGCGGCGGCGTGAGCCTCTGCTTGAGGGCAAACGCGAGATCTTCGAGCGACTGCGCGGTCAGCGGGTCACTCGCCCGAAACGAGGCGTCGTCCTTCGCGCCCATCAGCCCAGCGGCCGTGACGACCTGAATTTGCGGGGCAGCCCAGGACGCGGGCTTCGACGAGGATGCGGCCGCCACGCTCGCAAAGGCGAGCGCCGGGACCAGCACAAAAGCTACGAAGCGGCGACCCATCGGTAGTTCACATCGACGCCGGGCCCTGGCGACTTTAGGCTTTCTAGTGGTGAATATCGAGATCACGCCGCAGCCCTCTGAGGACGAGCGGTCCGCCATCGTGGCGGCGCTCGCGCAGGAAGCCGAAGCGCCCGCTTCTGCGTGGCCGGAGACGGTCCTGCCTGGGCGGGACGACCCGGACGAGCCGTAACTCGGGCGGCCGCCCGGCCGTTTCCCCCACATGTTCGACGACTGCATCCGCTGCCGCGAGGCTCCGGCAGTCGACGAGCTCGGCTACTGCGGCCACTGCCACTGGGCCGTCCGAGCCGAGGTCGAGGAGGGCTTCTCCCAGCTGCTGGAGTACCTGCGCGGCTGGGCGCGGTTCACCGACTGGTGCAACGCGCACGGGCTCGCCCCGGTCTAGTTCACGTGGCTACCCCGCGCCGTTTGAAGAGCGCCGGCGCGCTCCGGGCGTAGTCGAGACCCGACACGCACGTCAAAACGACGGCCACGAGCATCGCCCACCACCCGACGCGGTCGGTCCATGCGCCCGCGGCCGCGAAGCCCGCGAGCCCGGCCGCGATCGCCTGCGCCCACGTCTTGAGCTTGCCGAGGTCCCGCGCCGCGATCACGATGCCGCGCTCGATTGCCGCCTGCCGCAGACCGGTGATCAGCACTTCGCGCACGACAATCGTGGCGATCATCCACGAGGGGACGACGTGCAGGCCGACGAGCATCACCATCGTGGCGAGCACGAGCACCTTGTCCGCGATCGGGTCGAGCAGCGAGCCGAGGGGTGACGAGCGTCCGTGCCTGCGCGCGAGCCTTCCGTCGAAGAAGTCGGTGGTCATCGCAAGGCAGAAGACGGCGGTCGCCCAGTACGCGTGAGCGTGGAAGTCCCAGGCGTAGAGAACGACCACGATCGGGACCGACAGGGCACGCGCGACGGTCAACTGGTCGGCTGGGGACATCGAGTGGGGAGAATACGGCCCACTCATGTTCGACAAGGTTCTGGTCGCCAACCGCGGAGAGATCGCGATCCGCGTTTTCCGCACCCTCCGCGAGCTCGGGCTCGGGTCGGTCGCCGTCTATTCGGAGGCCGATCGCGCCGCGCTGCACGTCTCCTACGCCGACGAGGCGTACCTGATCGGCCCGCCGGCGGCGGCGGAGAGCTACCTCAAGATCGAGCGGCTTGTTGAAACCGCGGTCAGGGCCGGAGCGGGCGCGGTGCATCCGGGCTACGGCTTCCTCGCCGAGAACGCGGCGTTCGCGCGAGCCGTCGAGGCCGCCGGGCTCACCTGGATCGGGCCGCCGCCCGAGGCGATCGAGTTGATGGGCTCGAAGACGCGCGCCCGCCAGGCGATGCAGGCTGCGGGCGTTCCGATCATTCCCGGCACCACCGATCCCGTTGGCTCCGTCGAGGAGCTGCTCGCGCTTGGCGACGAGCTCGGGTATCCACTGCTGATCAAGTCTGCGGCGGGAGGCGGCGGCAAGGGCATGGAGGAGGTGCACGCGCCAGCCGCCGCTGAGCGCGCATTTGCGGCAGCGCAGCGCCAGGGGCAGTCGTACTTCGCGAGCCCTGACGTGTACGTCGAGAAGCTGATCGTCGACCCGCGCCATGTCGAGGTGCAGGTGCTCGCCGACGCGCACGGCAACGTCATCCACCTCGGCGAGCGCGACTGCACGATCCAGCGCCGCCACCAGAAACTCGTCGAGGAGACACCGTCGCCCGCGGTCGGCGCGGAGTTGCGCGCCCGCATCGGTCAGATCGGTGTCGACGCAGCCCGGGCCGCCGGCTACCGCTCAGCCGGGACGATCGAAGGGCTGCTCACGCAAGACGGGCAGTACTTCTTCATGGAGATGAACACGCGCATCCAGGTCGAGCACACGATCACGGAAGAGGTGACCGGGCTCGATCTTGTTCGTGAGCAGATCCGGATCGCGCTCGGCGAGCCGCTGTCGATCACTCAGGCGCAGGTGGAGTTGCGCGGGCATGCGATCGAGTGCCGCATCAATGCCGAGGACGCGACACACGGTTTCCTGCCGTCGCCCGGTCTTGTGACTGCGTATCGCGAGCCGTCCGGACCCGGTGTGCGCGTCGACTCGGGCGTCGCCGCCGGAAGCGAGATCTCCGGCGAGTACGACCCGCTGATGGCGAAGCTGATCGTGCACGGCGTCGATCGCGAGCACGCGCGCAGGCGCATGCTCCGCGCGCTCGACGAGTTCGTGATCGGCGGCCCGAAGAGCCTGATCGGCTTTCACAAGGCGCTGCTCGAGCACGAATGCTTCGTACGCGGCGAGACGTGCCACGGGCTCGTCGAGTCGGAGGAGCTGGCGGCGCGCGTTGTCGAGCTCGAGCCTCCAACCGCGGTCACGTCGGCGAACGGCCGCACGACTGAGCGGCTACGCACGGTCGAGGTCGACGGCCGCCGCTTCGAGGTGCGCACGCTCGAGCCCGAGCAGCCGTGGCGGGAGCTCGCGCGCAAGCGCAACGAGCGCGTGCGGGGCGGCGGCGCCTCCGGGAGCGACGCGATCGTCTCGCCCATGCAGGGGACGGTGCTGTCCGTGGACGTCGCCGACGGCGACACGGTCGAAACCGGCCAGGTGCTCTGCGTCGTCGAGGCGATGAAGATGGAGAACGAGGTACGTGCATCGCACGGCGGGGTCGTCGCGCAGCTCTCCGTCGCGACCGGCGAGCCGGTAGGAGCGGGACAGGTCATCTGCGTGCTCGAAGTCGAGCCCTAGCGGCTGTTGGCGATCGTCACCCAGAGTCCCGCGCGGGCGCTGTTCCCCTGGGAGTCGAACACCGCGACCTGCAGGCGGTAGCGCCCGTCGGGTGGGCGCGAGGAGTCCCAGCGCTGCGCGAGGTAGTACACGAGCCGCGCGGGACGACCCGGCTCATTGAGCGTCGTCCAGGGTGCGTAGACGGAGGAGAATTTCTCCTTCGGAGCGAGGAACGACCGAAAGTCGATCGCCGTTCGCCAGTGCGCCGAGGTCGCGCCTTCGGGCACGAGCCGCCAGCGGATGAGCGCTGGCGCGACCCGCGTGAGGTTCCAGGGCGGGGCCGGCAGCGGTGGCGGGGGCGTGTCGTACGTGTCGACGAGGAGATCGACCGTGCCGTGCAGCGAGTCGAGCGCGACCTTGTGCGTCCCGACCGCTGCGAAGAGCGACACCACGGTCGGCGAGGTCGAATCGACGTACGGCGCGATCCCGCCGGGACGAAGCGGGTTGACGTAGCGGCCGCCGTGGATCTCTGTGAAGTGCACGTGCCCGAAGCCCTGCTTGATCGTGGCGATCTCGTCTCCGATCGCGACGTGCGCGAGATCCGGGATCGTCGGATTGACGTGCCAGTACGAGAATGTGCGGTCGCCCGCATCCGCGACGAGCGCGACCGCATCGGGCTGAAGTCGCGCGACACCGTTGGCGACCGCGTAAACCGGCGTTCCGTCAGGCGCGGAAATGTCGATGCCGAAGTGGAACGACGTAGCGCCGACGCCTTCCGCGCGCGGGTTGTCGAAGAAGCTCCGGACCGCATGCTGCTGGTCGAACGGCTTGAGCGGCCAGCCGTACGTCGCTCCCGCCGCCGCCGGCAGGGCGAGCGCGGCCGCGAGCGTCAGATAGAGCGCTGGTAGGCGCGAAAGGACCACGTCGCGAACAATGACGTGGCGGCGACCGCTGCGAGCAGCAACAGGAGATAGAGGCCGGTCGAGCCCCAGTGACCGCCGTTGACGATTGCGTTGCGGGCCGCATGCACACCCCAGTTGACGGGGTTGAACCGCGAGATCTGGGCGATCCAATGCGGCATCTGTGTTGGCGGGATCAGGATCGCCGAGAGGAACATCAGCGGCAGGCCGACGAAGTTCGCGGCGGCGATCATCGACGCCTCGCGGCGCACGGTGAGGGCGATCCCGTGTGACAGGCCCGCGAACGCCATTGCGAGGAGTGCAGCTGCGGCGAACACGACGAGCCAGCCGAGCGCGCCGCCGTGGATGCGCACGCCCAGAACGAGCCCGAGCAGAAGCAGGATCAGCGCCTGAATCACCGCGATGATGCCCGCGCGCACGACCTGCGACAGGATGAGGGCGAACCGGGAGGCCGGCGCGGCGAGGAAGCGGTCGATCACGTGCCTGTCGAGGTCGGCGATCATCGCCATGCCCGACCAGCTGCCGCCGAAGAACGCGTTCATGCAAATGATCCCCGGCGTCAGAAACTCGATGTAGCTCGACGCGCCTCCACGCAGAGCTCCGACCCGCGAGAAGAGTTGCCCGTAGAGCAGCAGCCAGATCAGCGGCTGAATCACCATCAGCGCGATCCAGATCGGCTCGCGCATCAAGTTGCGCAGCTGGCGCACGATCATCCAGCCCGTTTGGCGCAGGAGCTGCATCAGCCCTTGCCCGCCGCGTCTTCGGTCGCGAAGTCGCGTCCCGTGTAGTGGAGATAGACATCGTCGAGCGACGGACGCGCAGTCGTGACCGACTCGACCTGGAAGCCGCGGCTGTCGAGTGCCGAGAGGATCGTCGGGATCGCCTGCGCGCCGTTCGGCACGCGTGTGCGCACGAGCCGCCCATCGACGCCAACCTCGGTCGCACCGGCGATCGAACGCACGATCTCCGCGGCGTCCTCGATGCGACCGTTCGCGTCACCGAGCTCCACGGTTACGAGCTCGCCGCGCAGGTTCGCCTTCAGCTCCCCCGGTGTGCCTTCGACGACGATCTTGCCGCGGCTCATGATGGCAACGCGCTCCGCGAGCCGGTCGGCCTCTTCGAGATAGTGGGTCGTGAGCAGGATCGTGAGGCTCTCCTGCTGCGCGAGCCGCTCGACCTCGTCCCATAGCGCGACCCGCGCTTCCGGGTCGAGCCCGGTCGTCGGCTCGTCGAGGAAGAGCACGCGCGGCCGGTGGACGAGGCCGATCGCGATGTCGAGCCGCCGCTTCATCCCGCCGGAGTAGTTGCGCGCGATGCGGTCGGCCGCCTCGCGCAGGCCGACGAGCTCGAGCAGTTCGTCGACGCGAGCACGCAGCGGCGCACCCGCCATGCCGTGGATCCGGCCCTGGAGCAGGAGGTTCTCGCGCCCGGTGGCCTCCCAGTCGACGCCGGAGTCCTGTGCGACATAGCCGATCGAACGGCGCACGCGGTTCGGGTGGCGGATGACGTCTTCACCCGCGACGATCGCGCGGCCGGAGTCGGGCCGCGTCAGCGTCGTGAGCGTGCGCACGGCCGTTGACTTGCCGGCCCCGTTCGGGCCGAGCAGTCCAAACACCTCGCCGTCGCGCACGGAGAACGAGACGCCGTCGAGCGCCTGAATGTCCTTGTAGTGCTTGCGGAGGTCTTCGGCAACGATCGCGTCCATCGGCGCGACTGTAGCTAGAGCTCAAGCGGGGTCTGACCCCTAAAGCTCGGCGATGCGGATGCCGGCCCAGATGCCGACGATGGCACCGATCGCGCCGAACAGAAACGACATCATCGAAAACGAGCTCGCGCCCCAGAGCACTGGCATGTAGCCGCCGACGACGCTGCCGAATCCTCCGCAGAGGCCGATCACTGAACGTCCCATGACGCAGTAATCGGCACGCAAGGCGCCGATCGTTAGAGTCCGCCGCCGTGGATCTTTACGAGTACCAGGGCAAGGAGCTCTTCCGCCGCGTCGGGATCCCCGTCTCCGACGGCCGCCTCGCCGTCTCGCCGGAGGAGGCCCGCGCCGCAGCGTCCTCGCTTGGCGGTCCGGTCGTCGTCAAAGCGCAGGTGCTCACCGGAGGCCGCGGCAAGGCAGGCGGCGTGAAGCTCGCCGAGGATCCCGCAGACGCCGAGCAAAAGGCGCGCGACATCCTCGGGCTCGACATCCGCGGCCACATCGTCCGCAAGCTCTGGATCGAGAAGGCCTCCGACATCGCGAAGGAGTACTACCTCTCGATCACGTTCGACCGTGGCGAGAAGAAGCCGCTCTTCATGTTCACGACGCAAGGCGGCGTCGAGATCGAGCAGGTCGCGGAGGAGAACCCGGATGCGCTGATCCGTCTTCACGTCGACTCGTCCGAGGGCTTCCAGCCCTGGATCGCGCGCCGGCTGATCTATGGAGGGCGCGTCGAGGACGCGAGCGAGCAGAAGCAGATCGCGTCAATCATCGAGAAGCTCTACAAGGCCTTCGTCGATTTCGACGCGATGCTCTGCGAGATCAACCCGCTGATCGTGACGCCCGACGGCGAGGTGAAAGCGCTCGACTCGAAGTTCACCGTCGACGACAACGCGCTCTTCCGGCACCCCGACGTCTCCGAGATGCGCGACACCGCTGCAGCCGACCCGCTCGAGGCGTTCGCACGCGAGAAAGGCGTGACGTACGTGAAGCTCGACGGTGACGTCGGCATCTGTGGCAACGGCGCAGGACTCTCGATGTCGACAGTCGACGTTGTCGCGCACGTCGGCGGCAAGCCGGCGAACTTCTGCGACCTCGGCGGCGGCGGCAACGCGCAGGGCGTCGTCGACGCGCTCGAAGTGATCACGCGCGATCCGCAGGTGAAGTCGATCTTCTTCAACATCTTCGGCGGCATCACCCGTTGCGACGAGGTCGCGCGCGGAATTCTCGAAGCGCTCGAGCGGCTCGACATGTCGACGTATCCGATCGTCGTGCGCCTCGACGGCACGAACGCCCAGGAAGGCCGAAAAATCCTGGCCGACGCAGGCAAGCCGAACATCTATCCCGAGGCGACGATGCTCGACGGCGCGAAGCGCGCAGTGGAGCTGGCGAGATGACCGGCGTAGGCTCGACTGAGCCGGCAAAGAGCGGAGGCGCCGGAGCGGGAAGCGACCTCTGGAGCGATCGCGCCGAGCAGTACCGGCAGAGCCCTATCCATGCCGCGGGCGAGGATCTCGATCTCGTCGTCGAGTGGTGCGAGCCTGGGCCTGGGGTGACCGTCCTCGACGTCGCAACGGGCGGCGGTCATGTCGCGCGTCGCTTGCGCGAGGCCGGCGCAACGGTCGTCACGGTCGATCCGGCGCCTGGCATGCAGGCCGACACGACTGCGACCGCGGAGGATCTTCCCTTTGCCGACGGCAGCTTCGACGCAGTCGTCTGCCGGCTCGCCGCGCATCACTTCGCCGACGTGATCGCCGCGGTGAAGGAGATGGCTCGCGTCGCGAAACACCGCGTCGTGATCTGCGACAACACGTTCGTCAGCGAGTCCTCGGAAGCGGCCGACCGCGTGCGCGACCCGAGTCACGTGCGCAACTACTCGCAGCCCGAGTGGCACAGCTTCTTCGAGCTCGCCGGCCTCGAGCTTGCGGCCGAGCGCTACCTGGAGCGGCCGCTCGAGATCGAGCCGTGGCTCGCCCGCGTCGAGTGCGTGGGCGAGGACGCCGCACGGGTGCGAGAGCTGCTCGGAGACCGCGTCGTCGAAGGCGTCATGCCGCTGCCGACCATCGTGCTGAGAGGCGTAAAGAGCTAGTGGCGATCATCGTCGACAGCGACACGCGGCTCGTCGTCCAAGGCCTCACGGGCAGCGAGGGCCGATTCCACGGGCTGCGCAACAAGGGCTACGGCACGAACGTCGTCGCGGGCGTCACGCCCGGCAAAGGCGGCCAGGACGTCGAAGGCATCCCGGTGTTCGACACGGTCGCGGATGCGGTCGACAAGGCCGGCGCGAATGCTTCGCTCATCTTCGTGCCGGCGCGCTTTGCGGCCGACGCGATCTACGAGGCCGTCGACGCGGGCATCGCCACCGTCATCTGCATCACCGAGCACGTTCCCGTGCACGAGATGCTGCGCGCGTACACGTATTTCCGGCCGAAGGGCATCACCATGATCGGCCCGAACTGCCCGGGCGTGCTCTCGCCGGGCAAGGCGAACGTCGGGATCATCCCCGGCGAGATCTTCAGCGAGGGGTCGGTCGGGCTCGTGTCGCGCTCCGGCACGCTCACGTACCAGATCGGCCACGAGCTCACACAGTTCGGGCTTGGGAACTCGACGATCGTCGGTATCGGCGGCGATCCCGTCGTGGGCGCCTCGTTCATCGACGTGATCGCGAAGTTCGAAGACGACGCGGAGACGGAGCTGATCGTCATGGTCGGCGAGATCGGCGGCGACGAAGAGGAGAAGGCCGCCGCATTCATCAGCGAACACGTCAAAAAGCCGGTGCTGTCGTACATTGCCGGCTTCTCGGCGCCGCCCGGCAAGACCATGGGTCACGCCGGCGCGATCATCTCCGGCTCATCGGGTACCGCGCAGGGCAAGAAGGAAGCGCTCGAGGCGCGCGGGATCGAGGTCGGCACGACGCCGACCGAGGTCGCCCAGATGGTCGCCGACCGCATGAAGTAGCGCTCTCATCCTGCGCTTTAGATAGAAGTTCTAGCGTTGGAACGCGTGCGGCGCCTCCGAGTTCTCGCGCTGGTCGTGGCAGCGGCCGCCGCGTTGACCATTGCCTCGAGCGGCGGCGCTAAGCCGGTGCCCGACGCGTCGTGGACGTCGTTCGGTCACGACCAGCAGCTCACCGGGTTCACCGACGCGCCGTTGTTCACGGCGCAAGTGAAGGGCTTCTCGCTCGCCTGGAAGGCGGCGCTGGCCGGCCCGATCGTGGCGTCCCCGCTCGCAGCGCGCGTGCCGAATCAAGGGCTCGTCGTGTTCGCCGCCACCGAAGGCGGGAACGTCTACGCGCTCGCAGACGACGGCACCGTGCTCTGGCAGAAGTCGATCGGAACGGTCAACGCCAACGGCAACTGCGGCACGTACGGGGTGAGCTCGACCGGAGTCGTCGACACTGCGCGCGGTGTTCTCTACGTCGTCGGAGCCACCGGCATGCTCCACGCTTTTCGCCTGACCGACGGGAGCGAGGCGCCGGGCTGGCCCGTCCAGGTCGTTTCGCGGCGCCGGACCGAATACGTCTGGGGAGGCCTCGAGCTTGTCGGCACCACGCTCTACGTTCCGGTCGCCTCGTACTGCGACGCCCCCGATCGCCACGGTGTGCCCGCCGAGGGCCGCTTGATGGCGTATGACGTCACCAACCCGTCGGCCGCGCCGTCCGTCTTCGACCCGGTTCCGGGCCCCGACAATCTCGGCGGCGTCTGGGGCTGGGGTGGCGTCTCCGTCTCTCTCGACGGCGATGCGCTCTATGCCGGCATCGGAAATGCCGAGCCGGACGTCAACAACGGCGACAGCGACAGCATGGTCGAGCTCTCCGCCGATCTGTCGGAGACGTTCGGCGTGAACCGGCCGATCGCATCGGTTGCCGGAGAGGACGTCGATCTCGGCGCGGCGCCCGTGCTCTTCAAGCCGACTGGGTGTCCGGCGCTCCTCGCGGCGAACGACAAGTCCGGTGACCTCATCGTCTGGCGGCAGGACGCGCTCGCAAAAGGGCCATATGCCTTCATCCCGCTCAGCGATGGCGTGGCCGCCTTCGTCGGAGCACCGAGCTGGTCGCCGGTCACCCAGATGCTCTACGACTCGACGGCGACCGCCACGAAGGCGAATACGCGCCTCGAAGGCACGATGGCGTTGAAGGTCACGGCGACGTGCGGTTTCACGAAGCGGTGGTTCACGGCCACCGGAGATGGGCCGCAACCGGAACCGCTCGTCGCAGGCGATCTTGTGGCCGATACGGGCGGATCGACAGGCGGATTCGCAGTCGAGCGCGCTACGACCGGTGTCCTCGTGTGGCGTTACCCAACGGCCGCGGCGACCCTCTCGCCACTGATTGAGGTGGGCGGCGAGCTGATCGGCGGCGACTACAGCGGCCAGCTCTACGCGTTCCTGCCCGAGCGGTAACCTCAAGGGCGTGGGTGTCGTCTCTTTCGCGCGCGGTGTTCCCGCGCCCGAATGTCTTCCGGTCTCCGAGCTCGCCGATTGCGCGCGCGCGGCGATCGAGGCCGACGGCACCTCGGTTCTGTCGTACGGCCCCGGCGGCGGCTACGCTCCTTTGCGCGCGTGGATCGCGGAGCGGCACGGCGTCGAGCCGTCGCGCGTCGTCATCACGAGCGGCTCACTGCAGGGTTTTGTCTTCCTCGCGGAGCAGCTTGTGCACAAGGGATCGCGCGTGCTCGTCGAGGCGCCAACCTACGACCGGCCGCTCAAGATCCTCACGCGCCTCGGCGCCGACATCGTCGGTCTGCCGATGGATGACGACGGCCTCAGTATCGGCGCGCTCGAGCGCGCGCTTGCCGAGGGTGAGAAACCAGCCTTCCTGTACACCATCGCCACGTTCCAAAATCCCAGCGGACGGACGCTCTCCGAAGAACGTCGCGTTCGTGTCGCCGAGCTCGCACGCGAGCACGACCTGCTCGTGCTCGAGGACGACCCGTACGGGCTCGTGCGCTACGAGGGCACGGCCCTGCCCACGATCTTCGAGCTTGAGGGCGGCACGAACGTCGCCTACGCATCGTCGTTCTCCAAGACGATCGCGCCGGGCGTTCGCGTCGGCTACTTCGTTCTCCCGCCGGCGCTCGCAGCGCAGATCGAAGCGCTCGCCGTTTCGACGTACATCTCGCCGCCGTTCATGACCCAGGCGACGGTGCACGAGTTCTTGCGTCGCGGCAACTTCGAGCCCAATCTCGAGCGGGTGAGCGGACTTCTGAAGGCGCGACGCGATGCGATGCTCGACGCTCTCGAGCGGCACATGCCGGACGGCGCACGATGGAGCCGGCCCGAGGGCGGCTACTTCATCTGGCTCGATCTGCCGGAAGAGACCGGCGATCTGCTCGCACGCGCCGAGGAAGCAGGCGTCACGTTCGTCAAGGGGACAGATTTCTTCGCGGACGGCGGCGGCACGAAGTCGCTGCGGCTTGCGTTCAGCTTCGTGTCGCCGGACGAGATCGCCGCTGGAGTCGAGAAGCTTGCACGGCTACTGCACGGTGCGCCGTCGCCTGCGCCTGCGCTCTAGCTGCGACAGCAGAATCCCGACGACGAAGCCGACCGCGAGGCTGAGGAGGATCAGCCAGACGAGCGACACGTTCGCGGTCACGACGACGAAGTGCAGCGATACCGACTTGCGGTTCTCGAGCACGAATCCGACCGCATAGGCGGCGAGCAGGACGAGCGCGATCAGCCGCGCGTAGAGCTTCGGCTGCCAGTTCTCCTGGAGCGCTTTGGTGTCGATGGAGGGAGGGCGCCGAAACCGCACCCGCAGATCTTATGCGGCTGCGTGTGCCGGAACCGTGCGGGGCACGAGGCGCGGCTGCTGAGGCGCGGCCATGCGGCCGGCGGTGTGGAGACGGAAGGTGGGGCAAATGTCCTCGCCCGGGAGGGCGCAGAGGCCCGCGCGGCGGAAGTAGCAATCACTGCATGTTGCTTCGACTCGCTTGCTCATTTGTCCTTACTGTCTAGAGATTCGGGCGTGGACTCCGCGGCGATACTAGGGCGGATCCTGCGCGAAGCAAGCGTTGCCGCGGACGAAAACTGACGAATTTCCGGCCGTTTCCACGGTGACGGAACGCGACTGTTCCTAGGGCTTCGGTGGCAGCGTTGCCAGCGCGTGCAACGCCTGGGGAAAACTCTTCACAGCGATGATGCGGAGGCCGTGCGCATAGCGCCTGGCATCCGCCGCGTTGTCCACAGGCACGAGAAAGACGTCGGCCTTTGCCTCGCGCACGCCGAACGTCTTCTGCTTGATTCCGCCGATGGCGGTGACCGCGCCGTTCAACTCGATCTCCCCGGTTGCGGCGACGCGGTAGCCGTGGTCGACGTTGCGGCCGAGCTTTTCCATTACCTCGAGCGCGAACGCGAGGCCTGCGGAGGGGCCGCCGACGTTGCCGGCATCGATCCGGACCTTCAGCGGCAGCTTGATCTCGGCAGCCTGCTCCGGGGCGAAACCGACGATCGCATGCTTCTTGTTTACGGGGTCGGCGATCGTCTGCACGTGAAGAGTGAGATGCTCGGCGCCGCGATCGACGGTGAGCGCGACCGCGTCGCCGGGCTTCAGTTTCGCGAGCTGCGCGCGCAACAGCGGAATCGCCGGCGTCGGCACGCCGTTCACGGCGACGATCAAGTCGGACGGTTGAAGCTTGCCGACGGCGTGGCTCCCTCCGTCGACCGCGGCGACGATCACACCACTCGGCTTTGCGATGATCTTGTAACCGAGGCGACGGAGAGCGACTGCGGCGGCGACCTTTTGCGAGATCGTCATTGCGCGCAGGTCGGCCTGCCGCGCTGCTTGGTCGCTCACGCCCGGCGGCACGATTTCGTTCGCTGGCACCAGCGTTGCGCCGCTGTGGATCCACGGGAAGAGCCTCTCGAACATGCTCGCGTGCCGTTCAAAGACGTCGACAAAGTAGATGCCCCCTGGCCCTTTGGGGTTATGTCCGCCCTGCACCGTCACGAGCGGCGCAACCGGATGCGCGCCGTCGGGAAGCAGCAGGTAGTCGTTCGACGGGATGAGATAGAGGATGATCGCGGCCAGAGCAAGCAGGCCCGCGAGGAGGCCCACCACCTTGGCGGGCGTCGCTAACTTCGACATCAAAAGAGCGCTCGCTGGAGGCCGCCGTCGACGACGATCGTCTGTCCCGTGACGTAGCGCGCACGGTCGGACGCGACGAAGCAGACGACATCGCCGAACTCGCGCGGGTCGCCCCAGCGGCGCAGTGGGATGTCCTGCAGCTGCTCCTCCGTCGGGCCGCCCGGATAGAGGTACTCGAGGCGGGGCGTCTTGATGCGGCCGGGCGCGACACAGTTGACCGTGATTCCTCGCGGGCCGAGCTCGTCCGCGAGCGTCTTCAGCCAGCCGGTCAACGCCGGGCGGAACGTGTTCGAGAGCGCAAGGTGGCGCGTCGGCTCTTTCGCCGCCAGCGACGTGATCGCGACGATGCGTCCGGCAGGGCTTTGCTCGAGGTGCGGTAGTGCGAGCTGCACGAGTCGCACAGCCGGTTGCAGCATCAGTTCGAGCGCCTGCTCGAGCGCATCGGGCGTCACGTCGGTGCCCGTGCCGGCGGGCGGGCCGCCGGAGTTCCAGACGAGGATGTCGAGCCCGCCGAAAGCCTCGATCGTTTTCGCGACCGCACGCTCGAGATCCTGCGGAAGCGTCACGTCGCCGCGGACTGCGAGCGCACCAAGCCGGTCGGACTCGCGCTCGAGCACGTCGCGCCTGCGCGCGAACATCGTCACGTTTGCACCCTCGGCGGCGAACGCCTCGGCGCTCGCGAGGCCGAGCCCGGACGACGCGCCGCAGACGAGGGCCGTGCGGCCTTTCAGTCCTAGATCCACGACGGGCGAGAGTACCTACGCGGAGCGGCGAAAGCCTCCCTCGGAGTCGATCACCTGACCGGTGATCCAGCGTCCGTCCTCGCTGCAGAGCCACGCGACGAGGCGCGCCGCATCGTCCGGCTCTCCCCAGCGCCCGAACGGCATGCGCGGCTTCGGTTCGAGTTCGGCGAGGCCCCAGCCCGTCTCGGTGGGGCCGGGGTTGACGCAGTTCACGGTGATGCTGCGCTCGGCGAGCTCTTCTGCGAGCGTCGCCGTCGCGACGGCGAGCGCGCCCTTCGACACCGCATAGGCGACCTCGCGGGTCATGGGGCCCTTGTGCGCACCGGAGGTCAGCAGCACGACGCGCCCATGGTCGCCTTCGAACTGCGCGGCGAACTCCTTCACGAGCAGGAGCGACGCGCGCACGTTCTCATGCAGGAACGCGTCGAGCTCTTCGGCGATCAGCTCGCTGAGTCGTCCGTGACCACTACGCGCATGGTTGACGACGAGCACGTCGAGCGTGCCAAGCGCTTCGCGTGCAGCTGTCACGACGCGCGCCGGCGCAACGGGATCGGCGAAGTCCGCCTCGAGCGACGGAGCGAAGCCCTCGTCAGCGCCCCACGGCTGTGCTGCGTCGTGCGGCGTCCAACCCTGGGTGAAGACCTGTGCGCCTGCTTCCTCGAGCCGGTGTGCGATCGCGAAGCCGATGCCCGCCCGGCGGCTGGCGCCGGTGACGAGCGCGTTCCGCATCGCTCAGGTCGAGAGGACGCCGACGACTTCGCGCACGGCCTCGGAGCTCGCCTGCATCGCCTTCTGCTCCTCGTCCGAGAGATCGAGCTCGATGATCTGCTCGATTCCCTTCGGGCCGAGCTTGCACGGGACGCCCATGTAGAGGCCGTCGATCCCGTACTCACCCTCGAGGTAGGCGGTGCACGGGAGCACACGCTTCTCGTCGAGCATGATCGAGTCGACCATCTGTGCGGCCGCAGCGCCGGGCGCGTACCACGCCGACGTGCCCATCAGGTTCACGAGCTCGCCGCCGCCTTTCGCTGTGCGCTCGACCATCGCCTTGATCTGCGGCTCGGCGACGAGCTTGCGCAGCGGGATGCCGCCGACGGTCGTCGCAGAGACGACCGAGACCATCTGGTCGCCGTGGCCACCGAGCACCATCGCCTGCACGTCCTTAACCGACGTTCCGGTTTCCCACGAGATGAACGTCGAGAAGCGCGCGGTGTCGAGGATGCCCGCCATGCCGAACACGCGCTCCTTCGGCCAGCCGGAGATGTTCTTCGCGACGTGGCACATCGCGTCGAGCGGATTCGAGACAACGATGAGGATCGCGTTGGGGCTCTGCACGATCACTTTCTGCGTGACGTCCGTGACGATCTTCTCGTTCGTTGAGACCAGGTCGTCGCGCGACATTCCGGGCGAACGGGGGAGACCGGCGGTGATCACGACGACCTCGGACGCGGCGGACTCCTCGTAGCCGTTCGAGCCGGTCACATTCGGCTCGTAGCCGAGCACGGCGCCCATCTGGTTGATGTCGAGCGCCTTGCCTTGCGGCAGGCCCTCCTTGATGTCGACGAGGACGACGTCGGCGTAGTCGCGCGTCGCCAGCACCTGCGCGCACGTCGCGCCGACGTTCCCGGCTCCGACGACGGTGATCTTGCGCCTTGCACTCATACGGTCACTCCTATCTCCAGCTTCTCGATGATCGCGTCTCCAACCTCGCTCGTTCCGACCGCGGTCGGGTCGTCGCGGGACGGCTTCATGTCATAGGTGACGCTCGCGCCTTCCACGATCACGTCCGCGATCGCTTGCTCGAGCCGTTGCGCCGCCGACTGTTCGCCGAGGTGCCGGAGCATCAGCATCCCCGACAGCAGCTCGGCCATCGGGTTGACCTTGTTCTGCCCGGCGTACTTCGGGGCGGATCCGTGGGTCGGCTCGAACACGGCGACGCTATCGCCGTAGTTTGCGCCCGGGGCGACCCCGAGGCCGCCGATCATTCCGGCGCAGAGGTCGGAGAGCACGTCGCCGTAAAGGTTTGGGAGGACGAGGACGTCGTATTCCTCGGGCCGTTGCACGAGCTGCATGCACATGTTGTCCACGATGCGGTCGTCGAATTGGATGTCACCGTTCTCCGCCGCAACCTCGCGCGCAACACGCAGCCAGAGCCCGTCGCTGAACTTCATGATGTTCGCCTTGTGCACGGCCGTAATCTTCTTGCGGCCGTTCTTGCGCGCGTAATCGAATGCAAACTCGAAGATGCGCCGCGTGCCGGTGATCGAGATCGGCTTGATCGAGATGCCCGCGTCGTTGTGGCGCAGCTTGCCGCCCTTCGACTCGATCCAGCGGATCAGCTCCTTTGCGTCCTCGGTGCCCTGCTCGTACTCGATGCCGACGTAAAGGTCTTCGGTGTTCTCGCGGACGATGATCAGGTCGACATCGCTGAAGCGCGAGCGGACGCCGGGGTAGCTCTTGATTGGCCTCACCTGCGCATACATGTCGAGCTCCTTGCGGAGCGCGACATTGACGGAGCGGAAGCCGCCACCGATGGGCGTCGTGATCGGGCCTTTCAACGCGACGCCGGTCTCTCGGATGGCGTCGAGCACCGCGGGTGGCAGCGGGTTTCCGTCGTAGCGGTCCATCACGTCGGTGCCCGCTTCTTGCACGTCCCAGTCGAACTCGACGCCGGTCGCCTCGAGGACCCGGCGCGTCGCCTCGGTCAGCTCGGGGCCGGTTCCATCGCCAGGAATGAGGACTACGCGGTGCGCCACGGGGCCGGAATCTACCTACGGGCCAGTTAGAGTCGCGGCAGTGAGCGAGCTCGCAGAAGCCGCGGCGAAGGCAGACGCCCTTGCACAGGACGGGTCCGAGCGTGAGCTCGCCGATCTGCGCGCGCAGTGGGGTGACGAGCTCGAGGCGGCCGCGCGAAGCGGCGACTTCCGCGAGCGCGCCGTCGCATACCGCGCGATCGGCCAGTTCCGCTGGCGCGCAAAGGAGGAGTTGCTGCGGCGCGGGCTGGACGACGAGAGCCCTGCAGCGCGGGGGTCGGCGCTCCTATCGCTCGAGCTCATGTCGCGGGACCATCCGAGCACGATCAATAGCGTCCGCCCGCTCCTGCACACCATGGCGACAGCGGACGGGAACGCGGCCGTCCGCCGCCTCGCGATCCTCTGCTTGAAGAACGGCTCGCCGCAGCGCGAGACAATCGTGCTGCTCGAAGGTCTCGCCCAGGACGACGAGGCGGACGCGGAGCTACGCAGGGCCGCGGCGGGCGTTGCGCAGCAGCTCAAGCGCAGGGCTCCGAAGCAGACGAAGCACTAAGCGCTAGCCGCAAGTCGGGCAGACACGCCGGCGCCTCTTCAACTCGAGCGCGCTCTTCTGGAGGCCGGCAAGGGCCATCAGCCAGCCGATAGCGAGGGTTGCGATGGCGAGGGTGGCGAGATGCGGTGCGAGCGCCATTGCCGTTTCTCTCCCGCGTGCCGACGTGGTCAAACCTTTTTCCGCGCGTGGGGGTGCGCCTGGAAATACAGCTCGCGGCGTCGGCGATCGGAAATGTGCGTGTAGAGCTCGGTCGTGGCCAGGTCGGCGTGTCCGAGCATCTCCTGCACGGAGCGGAGGTCGGCGCCGCCTTCGAGCAAGTGTGTCGCGAATGAGTGGCGCAGGAGGTGCGGGTGCACGCGGCCCGGCTCGAGCCCGGCCGTGGCTGCGAGGCGGCGCAGGATGAAGAATGCGCCGGCTCGAGTGAGTGCGCCGCCTTGGGCGTTGAGGAAGAGCTCGGGCCGGTGGCGCTTGTCGAGGTACGGGCGCCCGCGGGAGTCGTAGCGCCGCACCGCGTCGACCGCCTCCCGCCCGATCGGAACGACGCGCTCCTTGGCTCCTTTGCCGATCGCGCGGACGAGCCGCCGCTCGAGATCGATCGACGCGCGGTGGAGCCCGACGGCCTCGCTCACTCGCAGTCCGGCGCCGTAGAGCAGTTCGACGAGCGCTCGGTCGCGCAGCGCGCGCGGCGTCGTTCCCGTCGCGGCCTCGATCAGTCGCTCGACCTCACCGGGTGAGAGCGTCTTTGGCAGTGCGCGCCGGCGCCGCGGCAGCTCGAGCTCGGCCGCCGGGTTGTCGGGCCGCACGGCGAGCAACACCTGGTGCCGGTAGAAGGAGCGAAGCGCAGCGACGCGGCGCGCGATCGTCGTTGCAGCAAGCCCGTCGGCGCGCAATTGCGCGACGTACGCCGCGAGCTGGTCGGTCGTCGCGTCGTCGGGCGCACCGCCGAGCCACGCTTCGAGGTCGCGAAGGTCGCGCTTGTACGCGTCGACCGTGCGCGGCGCGAGCCGCGCGGTCGAGAGCGCGAGGAAGGAGTCGACGGCGGAGCCCATCGACTGTCTGCTTTCGGCTCGCGCCCGCCGACGCCTCCCGCGTTGCTTGTAACAGACTGTTACTACCGGTCTTGGGTCACCGCCGGTCCTCGCGTGGCAGCCGGAGCTGATTCATGGTGTCGGAGTAGCCCCGCATCCCGCCGCCGCCTTCCCAGATCAGTTGTAGTGCGGAGGGTCCGAGTCGCTGCTCTCGCACTGCGCGGGACAGGTGCACGAGCTCGCGAACGCGCTCGTAACTAGGCCGAGTGAGGCCGGCGGACTCCGCCTCGCTCCCGATTCGCCGACAGACCTCTGCGATCGGGATCGCCCCGTCGTCCAGACGCGCGATAGCCGCCACGAGTCGCGAGTCGATGCGCGGACCGCTTCGAACCATGCGTCCACTGTCGCTCGGCAACCGTCACGAAACTGCGCCAAGTAACAATCTGTTACGAGCGCGGGTGCGAGCTGTCGTAGACCTTGCGCAGCCGTCGCGCATCCACGTGCGAGTAGATCTGCGTCGTTGAGAGCGACGAATGACCCAGGAGCTCCTGGATCGTGCGGAGATCGGCGCCGCCTTCGAGCAGATGCGTCGCGAACGCGTGGCGGAGGCGATGGGGGTGCGGGACGAGCCGGCGCAACGTGCTCGTGTCGAGCCGCTTGCCGGTCGCCGAGATAAACAGTGCGTCGTTCGCGCCTCGCGCCAGCTCGGGCCGCGCGTCGTGGAGGTACCGCGCGACCCAATGCGCCGCCTCCTCGCCGAGCGGCACCACGCGGTCCTTGCCGCCTTTGCCGCGGCGGACGTGCACGAGCTCCTGCTCGAAATCCACATCCGCCAGATCGAGGCCGACCGCTTCGGCGCTGCGCAGCCCGGCGGAGTACACGAGCTCGACGAGCGCGCGATTGCGCAAAGGGAGCGGGCCCTCGCCCTCCAGCGACGCGAGCTCCTTCTCAACGGCATCTTGGCGGGGGGCGTCCGGCAGCCGGCGGCCACGACGCGGCGCAAGCCGCGCGTCGGGTACGCGCGCCGCGCCGAGCGAGTGGCGCAGGAAGGCTCGCACCGCCGCGAGCTTCCGGCTGATGGTCGCCGGTGCGAGGCGCCCGCCGGGGCGGCGCCCCGAGCCGAGGAGCCCGACGTACTCCACGAGGGTGCGCACGTCGACGTCGTCGAGCGCCGTACCCTGCGAGTCGAGCCACCGGCAGAACTCCGTGACGTCGACGCGGTACGCGCGGCGCGTCCCGTCGGCCAGCGACGGAGACTCGAGAAAGCGCGCGGCTGCTGTGTGGGCGTCCACGAAGAGGGATTCGACGCCTGTGCGGCGCAGCCTCCGCCGGACCGTGCAGTGTTGGAGGATGAGCCACGCCGCCCGGGTCTGGATCGCGCTCGGGACGGTCTACATCATCTGGGGCTCGACTTACCTCGGGATCGAGCTGACGGGCGAGACCATCCCGCCTCTCTTTGCCGTCGGCGTTCGCTTTGTCGCGGCCGCACTGCTGATGTTCGGCTTCACCGCGTGGAAGCGCGGCACGCATGTCCTGCGCGTCGGCCGGCGCGAGCTCGCAGCCTGCGCACTGATTGGTGCGCTCCTGCCCGGCGCTAACGCGGTGCTTTTCGTCGCCGAGCGGCACGTGTCGACCGGTGTCTCGGCGCTGATCATCGGCGCGGTGCCGCTCTGGATCGTTCTGCTCCGCACGATCACGGGCGACCGTCCGCCGCGCGCGGCGCTCGTCGGCGTGCTCGTTGGCTTCGGCGGGCTCGTGCTTCTCGTACGACCGAACGGAGGGACACCGCTCTGGTCGCTGCTCCTCGTGGTGTGCTCCTCGTTGATGTGGGCGACGGGCTCATTTCTCTCCAGCCGGCTGACGCTCCCAGCTGACTCCTTCGCGGCGACGTCGTATGAGATGCTCGCCGGCGGGCTCATCCTGCTGCCGATCGGCCTCGCGACCACCCATCCGCACTTCTCGCAGTTCTCGGGGCGCTCGATCTTCGGCTTCTTCTATCTCGTCACCTTCGGATCGGTGATCGGCTACACCGCGTACGTCTGGCTGCTCGACAACGCGCCGCTCGGCAGGGTTGCGACGTATGCGTACGTGAACCCCGTCGTCGCGATCGCGTTGGGCGCGATCGTGTTGCACGAATCGCTCACGTGGACGATCGGCATCGGAGCGTCGCTCGTGCTCGCGTGTGTGGCGATCGTCGTGCGGCGGGAGACCGTGCCGACGCCGGTGCCGGTGGCCGAGAGCGGCTAGCGCACGGTTACGACAGGCGGTTCCGGCGTTCGGCTTCGGGCGCGTTCCACCTCACGTGCAGCGTGAACCAGATCAGCGGCGGCACGGCGAGGATTCCGTACACGAGCAGTGCGACGACGACCCAGCGATAGGCGCCGTGCGTGTGCTGCGCGAGCTGTACATATGCGTACGCGAGAGCCGCGAGCACCCAGGCGCCGTGCAGCAGCCACACGAGTCGCGCTCTTCCGCGCGGCCGTTCGCGCGGCAGCAGCCAGCGCGGCCACCAGGCGTCGGTGAACGTTCGCGCCCAGGCGGCGGCGAGTGCGCGGTCGCGGGGATCGTCCACAGCCTGGCCCGCCCGAACGGCTCGCGTCAGCGCGCGGCGCCGCTCCTTCGGAAGCGCGCGGATTGCCCGAAAGCACTCGGTGCGTGTCACGTGAGCTCATCCTGGAGCAGCGAGTACAGCGCCCAGTCCTGCCGGCGACCGAGTCGCGCGTTCCAGTACACGTTGCGCAGCACGCCCTCGAGCTGGAAGCCCGCCTTCTCGGCCGCGCGGCGAGACGGAACGTTCTCGACGTCCGCGCGCAATTGCAGACGCTCGACCGTTCCACGTCCGAAGGCCCAGGCGGAGACGACGCGCAGCGCCCGCGTGATCGCGCCACGTCCGCGCGCGTCGGCGCGCAGCCAGTAGCCGATCTCGCCCACGTCGCCGGCGTCGCTGAACCGGACGCCGATCGAGCCGAGCACTCGGCCCGTCTCCGAGTCCAGGACCGCGAAGGCGCTTTCACCGACCCCGCGGATGTAGGCCAGAGCATCTTTGGTGCGGTATGGCTGCGGGACCTGGTCGAGCCAGCGCGTGATCTCCGGGTCGCCGTCGATGCACTCGACGATCTCCGCCGCGTCGGCTCTCTCCCAGGGGCGGAGCGTCACGACCCCGTCGGTTAGCAGCAGTTCGGCCATCGGGCATACCATAGGGAGGCATGGGGAAGGAGCTGATCCGATGACAACCATGGACGTCCGCGGGCAAGTGGATCTCTCCACACACGGCATCAACGCCACGGGCCGGATCGTCTGGAACCCGTCGACTTCGGTTCTCTACGAGCACGCGATCGCGCGCGGCGAAGCGCGGATCGCCGAGGGCGGCCCGCTGGCCATCGACACCGGCAAGCACACCGGCCGCTCACCCCAGGACAAGTTCGTCGTCCGCGAGCCGGGATCGGAGGATCGCATCTGGTGGGACGGCAACAAGGAGCTCCCGGAGGACTCCTTCGAGCGCCTGCGCGACAAGGTGACCGCCTTCCTCGGCAGCGAGGAGACGCTGTACGTGATCGACGCGTTCGCCGGCGCTGATCCCGCGCACCGGATCGCCGTGCGCGTCGTGACGACGCATCCGTACCACGCGCTCTTCGCGAAGACGATGTTCATCGATCCGAAGCCGGAGGAGCTCACCGGCTTCACACCGCAGGCGCTGGTGCTGCACGCGCCTGCGCTCGAGGCGGCCCCCGCCGAGGACGGGACGCGTACCGGCACCTTCATCGTGCTGCACCCGTCGCGCACCGAGGTGCTGATCGGCGGAACGTTCTACGCAGGCGAGATCAAGAAGTCGATCTTCACGGTGATGAACGACCGGATGCCGCTCGAGGGTGTCCTGCCGATGCACTGCTCCGCGAACGTCGGTGACGACGACCGCGCAGCGATCTTCTTCGGCCTTTCGGGCACCGGCAAGACCACNNACTTCGAAGGCGGCTGCTACGCAAAAGTGATCCACCTCTCTGCCGAGGCCGAGCCCGAGATCTACAAGACGACGCACACGTTCGGGACGATCCTCGAGAACGTCGCGATCGACGCGCAAGGGAAGCTCGACCTCGACGACGACTCGAAGACCGAGAACACGCGCGCCGCCTACNNGTGATGCTCACCGCCGACGCGTTCGGCATCCTGCCGCCGATCGCGCGCCTGAGCCGCGAGCAAGCGTTGTATTACTTCCTCTCGGGCTTCACCGCGAAGCTCGCAGGCACCGAGATCGGCGTCACCGAGCCCCAGCCGACGTTTTCGACGTGCTTCGGCGCGCCGTTCCTGCCGCAGCGTCCGTCGGTATACGCCCAGATGCTCGGAGCGAAGCTCGACGAGCACCGCGCAGTCGTCTGGCTCGTGAACACGGGCTGGACCGGTGGGCCGTTCGGCGAGGGCGAGCGCATGCCGATCGCCGAGACGCGGGGCATGCTGAGAGCCGCGCTCTCCGGTGAGCTCGAGGGCGCGAAATTCCGCCGCGACGAGGTCTTCGGCTTCGAGGTGCCGGTGTCGATCCCGGGCGTCGCCTCCATGCTCCTCGATCCGCGTTCGACGTGGAGCGATCCGGCGGTCTACGACACGAAGGCGCAAGAGCTCGCTCGGATGTTCCGGGACAACTTCGAGCGCTTCGACGGCCCGAATCTCGCGGCCGCCGGGCCCCTGATCTGAGGCAGGCATTTCCCTGACGCAGGCACGTACGAGCTTGAGGTAGCGTCAGACGCGGTGATTGGAGAGCACGACGTCCTCGTAGTCGGCGCCGGCTGCGCAGGCATGCGCGCGGCGATTGCCGCCTTCGACGCGGGGGCGGACGTGGCGATGATCTCGAAGCTGCACCCGACCCGCAGCCACTCCGGCGCGGCGGAGGGCGGCATCAACGCGGCGCTCGGCAATGCGGCCGAGGACTCGCCGGAGCTGCACGCCTACGACACCGTCAAGGGCTCCGACTACCTCGGTGACCAAGACGCGATCGAGCTCTTCACCGCCGAGGCGCCCGGCGACATCATTCAGCTCGAGCATTGGGGTGCGTTCTTCACACGCCGCGAGGACGGCAGGCTCGCGCAGCGGCCGTTCGGCGCAGCCGGTTCCCCCCGCACCGTGTTCGCGGCCGACATCACCGGCCACGTGCTGATCCAGGTGCTCTACGAGCAGGTTTGCAAGCGCGATATCAAGGTCTACGAGGAGTTCTTCGCGTGGCAGATCGCCGTCAATGACGACCGCGCGCAGGGCGTCATCTGCTGGGACCTGCTGAACGGCGGCCTGAAGACCGTCCGTGGCAAGACTGTTGTGATGGCGACCGGTGGCGCAGGCCGCCAGTACCGCGCGACGACGAACGCATACGCATGCACCGGCGACGGAACGGCAATGGCGTTGCACGCCGGGTTGCCGTTGAAGGACATGGAGTTCATGCAGTTTCACCCGACAACCCTCTTCCCGTCGGGCATCCTCCTCACCGAAGGCTGCCGCGGCGAAGGCGCGTTCCTCGTCAACAAGGACGGCGAGCGGTTCATGCAGCGTTACGCGCCGAACGCACTCGAGCTTGCCTCGCGCGACGTGGTTTCACGCTCCGAGCAGACGGAGATTGACGAGGGGCGCGGCATCAACGGCTCGGTGATGCTCGACATGCGCCACCTCGGGCCAGATCGCATCATCGAGCGGCTCCCGGGCTCGCGGGAGCTCTCGATGACGTTCGCGGGCGTCGACCCGATCTTCGAGCCGGTGCCGGTTCGGCCCGGCGCCCACTACCACATGGGCGGCATCGAGACCGGCAACGACGGCGAGACGGAACTGACCGGCTTGTATGCCGCCGGCGAGTGCGCATGCGTGTCGGTGCATGGCGCGAATCGCCTGGGCGGCAACTCGCTGATGGAGACAATCACGTTCGGACGCCGCTCCGGCACCGCCGCCGCAGAGTGGGCGCTCTCGCACACGACTAGCGACGTGCCCGAGTCGCTCGAGCGCGACGCCGAGCGGAGCCTGCGGGAGCTGCTCGACCGCGAGTCCGGCGAGCGGCCCTGGAAGATCCGCGACGAGCTCGGCCAGTCGATGCTCGAGAACTTCGGCGTCTTTCGGCAGGAGGAAAAGATGCTCCGCCAGCTCGAGATTCTTGCCGACCTGCGCGAGCGTTACCGCAGCGTTTACGTCGAAGACAAGGGTCAGGTCTTCAACAGCGACCTCACACAGGCGATCGAGCTCGGCAACATGCTCGACACCGCGCTCTGCATGATCGAAGCCGGCATCTGGCGGAAGGAGAGCCGCGGCGCGCACGCGCGCCCGCACGACTACCCGACCCGCGACGACGCGAACTTCATGAAGCACTCGATCACACGCTGGCGCGGTGACGGGGTTGAGCTCTCGACGAGCCCGGTGCGCGTGACGAAGTACGAGCCCGAGGAGCGGAAGTACTGATGCGGAGGCTCGCGCTCCTGCTCGTCGTCCTGCCGCTCGCCGCGTGCGGTGGGAGCAAATCGAGCGCACCGCCGTCGAACATGACGCCTGTCGCGTACGTGAAGAGCGCAGCGCTGAAGACTGCGCAGGTACCGAGTGAGCACGCGACTCTTACCGCGAGCGTCGCCGCGGCCGGGCAAGCAGTGGCCCTTTCCGGCGCTGGAGACTTCAACAACACGCACCGCATCGGCTCCATGCACCTCGACTTCTCAGTCGCAGGCCTCAGCAGCACGCTGGCCGAGGTGCTCTCGGGTACGACGATTTACCTGCAATCGCCGCTCTTCTCCGCCTCGCTCCCGAGTGGGAAGACCTGGCTGAAGCTCGATCTGCAGAAGGCGCTTGCCACGAAGGGGATCGACTTCTCCGCGCTGCTCTCGCAGAACCCCGCTGAGACGCTCTCCCAGCTCCAGAGCTCCGGCGCTGTCACGAAGGTGGGCGGCGAGACGATCGACGGCGTCGACACGACGCATTACCGGGGAACGATCGATCCGTCGAAGCTTTCCCAGGGCGCGAAGATCGCAGCGCTCGCCAACGCTAAGTACGGTCCATACGACGTCTGGATCGGCAATGACGACGGCTACGTGCATCGCATGGCGCTCTCGTACTCGCTCAAGGTGCAGGGCGCCGCGCAGCGCGAGGCGATCACGATGACAATGGGCTTCTCCAACTACGGCAAGGACGTCACAGTTCACATTCCTGCCGATTCCGTGTCGTTCGACGGGACAAACAAAGCGATCCTAGGTCTGGGGGGTTGAGCACTTGCAGGTAGCGCTGAAGATCTGGCGGTACGACTCGTCCACCGGCGAGCGGGCGCTGCGCGAGTACGAGTTCGACGCGCCGGAAGAGGCGACGCTCCTCGACTGCCTCGACATCGTCAAGGAGCGCCAAGATGGCACCCTCGCGTACCGGAAGAGCTGCAGGATGATGATCTGCGGTTCGTGCGGCATGCGCATGAACGGCGCGGCCGTGCTCGCGTGCAAGGTGCGCATGTACGAGATCGCGCAAGCAGGCGAAGTCCCGGTGATCTCGGCGATGGGGAACCTGCCGATCGTCAAGGACCTCGTCGTCGACATGGATTCGTTCTGGCAGAAGTTCAAGGCGATGAAGCCGTACCTTCAGCCCGGTTACGAGGAGCCCGAAGACGGGCGCGAGTACCGGATCTCGCAGGAGCGCATGAACGCCGTACACAAGGAATCGCTGTGCGTCAACTGTGGCTGCTGCGTGTCCGAGTGCATTGCGATGGAGTCGGACCCGGAGTTCCTCGGGCCGCAAGCGCTTGCGAAAGGCATGCGTTTCGTGGGCGATCCGCGTGACGCGGCAACGGTCGAACGGCTCGAGGAGTACAGCGGCGAGCACGGGATCTGGGAGTGCACGCGCTGCTTCTTCTGCAACGAGCGCTGCCCGAAGGGCGTCGACCCGCGCGATGCGATCGCGAAGCTCGGCGCCGAGGCGATCAAGGAAGGCATCGACCGGGACATGGGCGCGAAGCACGCGAAATGGTTCATCCGCTCGACCGAGACCACCGGCTGGCTGCGGGAGACCGAGCTCGTGCCGAAGACGCAGGGCGTCGTCTCGAGCGTGAAGCAGATGAAGTTCGCGATGAAACTCATCTCGCACAACAAGGCTGGTCTCGCTTTCCCCCCGCACGTCGCAGCCGACGTCGGCGAGGCGCGCGCGCTGCACAAGCTCGTGCACGAGCAGGGCCGCCTCGGCTTCGAGGGCCACGTGCAGGGCGAGCGCGCGCTCGCCAAGCTCGCACACGGGTACAAGGAAGGGCGCGACCCGTACGCGCCGGGCTCGTTCCCCCGGCCGTACCTCCCGGAAGGAGAAGCGTGAAGCGCGTTGCTTACTACAAAGGGTGCCTCGCGTCGCTGTCGGCGAAGGAGCTCGACACCTCGACGCAGGCGCTCGCACCGAAGGTCGGCCTGGAGCTCATCGAGCTCAAGTCGGTCACCTGCTGCGGCGCCGGCGACATCCACGAGGCGGAGCCCGATTACTACCTCCACCTGAACGCGCGCATTCTCGCGTACGCGGAGGCGGCCGACTGCGACACGCTGCTGACGGTCTGCAACGTCTGCACGCTCAACCTGCGCCAGGCGAACTTCATGCTCCAGGGCGACGCGAACCTGCTCGACCGCATCAACGAGAACCTGAAGACGGTCGGCGTGCCGCAGTACAGCGGCAAGGTCGACGTGCGGCACCTGCTCTGGGAGATCGCAGAAGGCGAGGGGTACGAGAAGCTGAAGGTCGCGGCGCACAAGGGGCTGAAGGGCCTGAAGGTCGCACCGTTCTACGGCTGCCAGATCCTGCGCCCGTCGAAGATCATGCAGTTCGAGGACCCCGACCGCCCGTGGTCGCTCGAGCGGATCATCGAGGCGTGCGGCGGCGAGGCGATCGACTATCCCGCGAAAATCAAGTGCTGCGGGTTCCCGATCATTCAGGCGCGCGAAGAGACCGCGCTCGGCGAGCTGATCCAGCCCGTCGAGCAGGCGATGGAGGCCGGCGCCGACGTGATGGTGACTCCGTGTCCGCTCTGCCATCTCTCGCTCGACGCGTGGCAGCAGAAGCTCGAGGCAGCGACGGGCCGGAAGTTCGGCATGCCGATCCTGCACCTCTCGCAGCTCGTCGGCGTGGCGGCCGGGCTCGAGGAGTCTGAGCTGAAGTTCAAGCGCCACATCGTCGATCCGCGTCCTGCGCTCGACAAGCTCCGGGTCTGAAGCGAGCGCAGGTTTCGCTTCGCCGCGGCGTCTAGTACACGGAGGGGCGGATTCCGGCGCGGTTGCCTTCGGGCGCCGCGCCGGAGCCTTTTTGGGGACGGTTGCGGCAGCGGGTCTCGGCTGGGGCTGGTTCGAGGCCGGCTGGGTGCGCCTGCGGAAGCTCGAGGTCGAGGTGCCGGGCCTGCCGCCCGAGCTCGACGGCCTGCGGATCGCGCACCTCTCCGACTTCCATCTCGGCGTTCCGTCGCGGGGCGTGCACGCGGTGGAACGCGGCGTCGAGTGGACGGCTGAGCAGCGGCCCGATCTCGTCTGCATCACCGGTGACCTTCTGACGCATCCGCGGGGAGAGCCGTTCCTGCGGGAGCTCGTGCAGCGGCTTCCGCTGCCGGCGTTCGCCGTGCTCGGCAATCACGACCTCGCGATTTCGCGCGACCCGCAGGCCCACGCGTCGAACCTGACCGACCTCGAACCGGCGCGACTGCTGCGCGACGACGGCGAGCTGATCGAGCTGCGGGGCCAGTCCGTGTGGGTCGCGGGGGCGTATCCGCGGAAGATCGATCCGAACTCGCTCTCGCACACGGCCGACTTCCGGATCCTGTTGTGCCACTACCCGCGTGTGTTCGACCGCCTCGAGCCGGGACGGTTCGAGCTTGTGCTCGCGGGCCACATGCACGACGGACAGATCACGATCCCGTATCCGGGCGGCAAGCTGCGGCTCGCGCACCCGACCGCGCGCTACGCGAACGGCGTCTACCGGACGGAGGCGGCCGTGATGCACGTCTCGCCCGGGCTCGGGACGACGTTCGTCCCGTTCCGCTTTGCGGCGCGTCCCGAGGCCACAGAACTGGTGCTACGTTCGACGTGATGGAGGGGCAGGCTTCGATCTCCGCCGACATCCTCGCCCGCTATGCGGCGGACGCGGCGACCGAGGTCGAAGGCGTGCGGGGCCTCGTCGGCCGCCACGGAGTGAAGGTCGAGGGCGAGAACGGCAGCGTGCGCGTCGAGCTGCACCTCGAGGTGGAGTGGGGCGCCGCGATCCCCGACGTCGGTCGCATCGTGCAGGAGCGCGTCGGCGAGTATCTCGCGCACATGGCAGACGTCGACCCGGCCGAGGTCGAGGTCGTTGTCGACGAGATCGGGCCTGCGACGTGACTCGCATCGTCGGTTTGACCGGCGCGACGCTCCCGACCACGCCGTCGGTCTGCCACGAGTGCGTCTTCTGGCAGTCGCCGAGCGGACGGACCGTCGATAAGCGCCGTTGGATCCGCGGCACCGAGGAGGAGTGGGGAGCGTGGGGAACCGTCTATTACGACGACGACGGTCACCTGCTCGGCTCGATGCAGTACGGGCCGTCGGATCTGTTCCCGCGTGCAAAGGAGCTGCCGGCGGGGCCGCCGACCGAGGACGCTGTGCTCGTCACGTGCGCGTACCTCGTCGACTCGTCGAAGCCGTGGGTGATGCAGTCGCTCTTTCTGACGGCGATCGGCGACGCGCGCGATAAGGGAGCGCGGGCGCTCGAGGCGTTCTCATACCGCTACAACGAGAGCGACTCGGCGTTTGAGCGCTTTCAGGTGCACAAGACGATCTTCCCGCGTGACTTTCTCACCGACTTCGGATTCCAGACGGTGCGCGCGCAGGGCCGCGTCGAGCTCGCGCGGCTCGAGCTTGGCGGGCTTGTGCCGGTGCTCGAGGGGAAGCGCGAGCACGTGCTGCGCGTCGTGCGCGAGGCGTTCGTGCCGGCGCCGACGCCGCAGCGGCCGTAGTTGACCGGGCTGTTCGAAGGTTTAGGTGAAGTCGCGGTCGCGCCTCCGCTTTGACCGAACGGCTAGTTGCGGGGACGCCAACTCGAAGCCACGCTCTGTCCAGCCGCCGTCGTGCCGGTAGTAGACAAGTGTCAAAAGGGGAGAGCGATGACTGCGGTATCCGGGGGACGTATTCGGCGACCGGTGGGGCGGCGGTGGCTGCCGTTCCTCGCTGTGGTCGTAGTGACGGGCGTTCTGGCGCCTCAGGCCGTGGCGGGGCGCCTCGGCGGCGGCGGGACGTGTCCGTCGGGTAACGCGGCGATCGTCAGTCCGACCCTCACGGTCGTGCAGGGCGGTACCGCAACCGCCACGTTCAAGATCGCGCGGCACTGCTCTCACATTCAAGTCTCGCTCGCAAGCTATGACGCGCCGTCCGGCAGCTTCGGGCTGCCGCAGGCGCTCATGGCGAGCCAAACGGGCTACTACGACTACTCCTCTTCTACGTACACGCAGACCGTCCCAGTCTCGCCGTGTTTCTACCAGGTCGACTTCGTTCGAGGAGCCGTCATCACGAACCTGACGACCTCCGACCTCTACGGCACTCGGAATATCAAGTGGGCGAACGGCGGTTCCCAGTGCGCCAGCAAGCTGACGACGCAGGCGTCCGCCGACGTGTACATCGGCGGGTCGATCGGCGACTCCGCGATTCTCTCCGGACTGTCGACGGTGAATACGGCAAATGGAGGCACTCTCACCTTCAAGGTCTGGGGGCCCAACAACGCGACCTGCGCCGGGCTGCCTGTATCGACGAGCACGGTCCTGGTCAACCACGGCAGCGGTACGTATCCCACGACTCTTTTCACCCCGACTGCAGTCGGGACGTATCGGTGGATCGCGTACTACTCGGGGTCCGCTCAAAACGTGGCGGTTTCCGGCAAATGCGGAGACAGCGGCGAGCTTGTGACCGTTCGGGCGCGGACGCCGGCCTTTAGCACGCTGGCGTCGTCGAACGTCACGCTCGGCGGTGGGATCAGCGACACCGCGACCCTTGCCGGTGGCTACAACCCGACGGGCACGATCACGTTCCACCTCTACGGCCCGAACGATGCGACATGCTCGGGGACGTCGGTTAAGAATGTCACCGTGCCGGTGAGCGGCAACGGAACCTACGGACCCGCCAACTTCATCCCGACTCACGCCGGGACGTACCGGTGGATTGCGAGCTACACGAGCGGCGATACCAACAACGTCTCCGTTGGGGGTAAGTGCAACGATACGGGCGAGTCGGTCACCGTGTCACCGCTCGGGCCGACGCTCACCACACACGTCGCTGCGGACAGTGTGAAGTTCCATAGCTCGGTGAGCGATACGGCGACGCTCGCCGGCGCGAGCGGAGATGCCGGCGGAACGATCAGCTTCGCGTTGTACGGGCCAAACGATGCCACGTGCGCGAACACGCCGGTCTACACCCATGACACGAGTGTGAGCGGAAGCGGGGACTATGCGTCTGGGAGCTTCGTGCCGACGCTATCCGGGCTCTATCGCTGGAAGGCGACATACAGCGGCGACGGCAACAACCTCCAGGTCGTTCTCGGCTGCAACGAGGCCAACGAGTCCGTGCTGGTCGGCGAGCGTGATCAAACTCCGCCGCAGTGCGTGCTCTCGGCGACCGTCCTGGGACCTCCGCTGCAGCTGAAGATCACCGTGCAGGATGCTGAGAGCGGCATCGCCTCGATCGATGTGACGGAGCACACGAACGCGACGGTCACGTGGCCGGGCTTCATTTCGGGCGACACGTCGCCGATCGTCATCACCGCGTCGAAGACCAACCAGTCGCTGGGCTCGCACGTCGCGATCACGGTGACGAACGGCGAGGGCATCCAGGCGCTGTGCGATCCGATCGTGCCCGCCGTGACGAAGGGCTCATCGGGCGTGCGCAATCGCGTGGCCTCGAAGCGGGCGTCGTTGTCTGCGCTCACGCTCAAAGTGAGCACCAGGCACATTGTCTACGGCGGGAACGGCGCGGTGCTCCTGAGCGGTGTCGTGCCCGGCGGCCGTGCGGGCCAGAAGGTCGCCATCATCGGGCAGGCGTGCTCGTTCAACGCGCCCTCCACGATCGCCACCGTCACCACCGGCAACGGCGGCGTGTTCCGGTACGCCCTTCGTCCGGAGTTGACGACGATGCTGTCGGCGCGGTGGAACAGCCGGACGAGCAATGCCGCGCGCGTGGCGGTGCTCCCGCAAGTGTCTCTAGTGCGGGAGTCGGCCGGTCGCTACCGGACCGACGTCTCGACCACGAACGGCATGTTCCTCACGGGTAAGCAGGTTGTGATCCAGCGTTGGACGGGTAGCCGCTGGACGGCCGTCGGCCAGGCGACGCTCGCAAAGAACTCGAACGACGACCAGATGACTGCGGTCTCGAGCGCGATCTTCGCCGGCAACTTGTACGGAGCGAAGCTGCGCGCAGTCGTGTCCCCGTCGGCGTGCTACGCCGGCGGCACCAGCGCCGGCATCGTCGGCTAGCCGTCCTGTCGTTTTTCGTTTGCCGCGACCTGCTCGACCGCGGCCACAGCGGCCGTGAGGTCGGTGCCCAACTCCAGACGATAGGAAGGCACGGCCGCGACGAGATCCGCGAGTACGTCAAGGTGACGCTGCGTCGCATCGCGTTCGGTCATCAGCAGGTTCGGCGCGAGGTGGAGCAGCGCGTCGTCTCCGGAGAGCACCTCCAGCCGGGCTTTCGTTCCGCCGAGGAACGGGAAGATCAGAGCCTGCGGCTGCACGCCTTCACCGATGACCGCGCAGCCTGCGTGAACGGGATCGAACTGCCATTTCGGGCTCCCCGGCAACCGAATCGTGCGTGGTGAGAGGGGCCCAAGCAAATCGAGCGAGGTCTCCGAAAGGTCGATCTGATCGGGGAACGGGAGAACACTGAGATCGCCGTTCTCCCGTCGCAGGAACACCGTGTCGTCGCCCAGGAACCCGAAGCCGGCCCGTGCCAAAGCGACGGCCAGCGTGCTCTTGCCGGACCCGCTCGAGCCGGGGAGAAGAATTCCGCCGGCGTCTGTCGTGACACCGGCGGCGTGCAAGAAGAACATCCCTTCCCGCTTCAGCAGTTCGGCGAGCGTGAGCGTGAACAGGGGCCTCGTCGCGATCCAGGCGGCATTCGTCGCGGACCGGTCCACGCTGAGCAGGACCCGCCGTTCACGCGGCAGACAGACCGCGTAGCCGGCCCCGGTGTACCGGACGAGGAGCCGGTCGCCGCCGTCGTCGTACCACGCGTCACCATTCTCGGACTCGTAGACAGACCGCATCCCTGCATCCGGTGCGGGGCTCTGCTGCTTGCCGTCGCGAGCGTGGAGCTCGAAGTTGAGCACGGCGTCTGCTCCTCCGCGCACGCGAAGGGGCAGAGCTGCGAAACGGGCGCGAAGGACGTCGAGCAGTGCAGGCTCGTCCGAACGCAGCCGCAGCTCGACGCCGTGGAAGTGAATGTCGGCGTCAGCGTCCACGGCCGCCACGGATTGCCGGCGTCACTGCGCGCGGCGTCTGGCTGCGCGGGGCGGCTGATCTGCATGATCGGGAGGGATCGCAGCATGAACGAGGCCGTCGGAGTAGAGCTCGTCCAGAAGCGCGACGAGGTCTGCCTCGATCTGCTCCGGTGCCGCTTCGTACTCCTGCACCAGCACCGCTGCGATCTCCCGGACGGTCTTGCTGCCGTCGCAGAGCTCCCAGATCCGCCCGCCGACCTCATCGAGGGTGAAGTACTGCCCCGACGCCATATCGAGCAGAATCGTCGCCTCGTCGGGCCCGCGTCGTCCGACGACTTGATCGCTGCGCGTGGGGGAGGAATCGAGTTGCATGGGAGGGGAGTGCGGAGCTCATCGGCGTTCCGACTCTCCGTCTGAAGAGGATATATCGGTGCGGGGACGCCTCTGGACGTATGGTCAGTAGCAGTGCGACGGGCGCTCGCAGATGATTCAGTGGTCGGTAGTCCCACTAGCGTCGAGGAGAGGCCAGATGCGGCGGAGATACGTGAAACCGAAGCTGACGAGGCTCGGGCTCCTGAGAAAGTTGACGGGCGCTTTCAGCTTCTAACTGGGGGCACGGCCGCAGCGCTCTGACGAATCACGCTGCGGGTGTCTGACACCGCTCCACCGAGCATCAGCTCGGCGATTTGGATCGCGTTCAGCGCGGCACCCTTCACGAGGTTGTCGCACGCGAGGAAGAGCACGAGGCCGTTCTCACCCGCGCGATCGGGACGGATGCGGCCGACGAGCACCTGGTCGGTCTTCGCCGCGTCGCCCGGCGTCGGCACGTCGACGACGCGAACTGACGGCGCACGCGACAGGATCTCGGTCGCCTGCGCGGCAGTGAGTGCATCGTCGAGCTCGACCCAGACGGCCTCCGCATGCCCGACGAGCACCGGCACGCGTACGGTCGTCGCGCTGATCGGCAGGTCCGGCAACTCGAGGATCTTCTGCGCTTCGGCGCGGATCTTCGACTCCTCGTCGGTCTCGTCGCCGTCCCAGCTCCAATCCATTGCGAGGTTGTGCTGCTCCTGCGGCTCAGCGCGCAGTTGCTCCATGCGCTGCGCGCCTGCGCCCGACACCGACTGATACGTCGAGACGCGGACCCGCTTCAGCCCCGCGGCATCGTGCAGCGGCTTCAGCACGCATGCGAGCGGGATTGTGCAGCAATTCGGGTTCGCGACGATGCCGTCGTTTGCGAGGGCACTTGCCCCGTTCACCTCGGGTACGACCAGCGGGATCCCCGGTTCGAGCCGGTACGCCGACGACTTGTCGATCGCCACCGCGCCGCCGCGCACCACGTGCGGCACGAGCTCGAGCGACGCCGACGTGCCAACGGAGAACAAGGCGAGATCGATGTCGCCGGCGGCGAGTGCCTCCGGCGTCGCCTCCTCGACGACGATGCCTCCCTCGAGCGTCTTTCCAGACGAGCGTGCAGACGCGAACGCGCGGACGTTCTCGTATCCGCGCTCGCGCAGCAGCCGCAGCGTCACCGCGCCGACCGCGCCAGTGGCGCCGATCACCGCGATGCGCGACTCAGCCATTGACGCGCTCTTCCGCGAAGAGCCGGAAGCGCTCGTGCACGGCTCGCACGGCCCGTTCGACTTCCGATGCACGCACGACGCACGAGACGCGAATGGACGATGTCGAGATGATCTCGATGTTGATCCCCGCCTCCGCGAGCGCCTCGAACATGTCGGCGGCGACACCGGGATGGCTCTTCATGCCGGCTCCGACGAGCGAGACCTTCGCGATCTCCGGGTCGTACACCACACCCTTCGCCTGGGTCTCCTTGGCGAGTCGCTCGAGGATCGGCTCCGCTGCAGCGAGGTCGGTCTTCGGCAAGGTGAACGTGATATCCGTCGTCCCTTCGGCAGAGCTGTTCTGAACGATCATGTCGATGTTCACGCCGGCGTCCGCGAGCGCGCGAAAGACGAGTGCAGCAACGCCTGGGCGGTCGGGCACGGCGAGGATCGATGCCTTCGCCTCCGACGTGTCGTGTGTGACTCCGGAGATGATCGCTTTTTCGAGCACGAGCCCCGCCTCCTCGCCGATCCACGTGCCTTCGGTTTTTCCGTGCGCGGCACGGACGTGGAGTGGAACACCGTACCTGCGGGCGATCTCGATCGACCGCGCCATCATCACGCGCGCGCCGCTCGCTGCCATCTCGAGCATCTCCTCGTAGGAGATCCTTGGCAGCTTCAGCGCGTCGGGGACGACGCGGGGATCTGCGGTGAAGACACCCTCGACGTCGGTGGAGATCTCGCACGCGCCACCGAGAGCAGATGCGAGCGCGACTGCGGTCGCGTCGGATCCGCCGCGACCGAGCGTCGTCACTTCGAGGTCTGTCGAGACGCCCTGGAAGCCTGCGACGAGCACGATGCGGTCCTTGTCGAGCTCCTCGTTCAGGCGCCGCGCACGGACTTCGACGATCTTGGCCTTGCCGTGCACCGTGTCGGTGACGATCCCGGCCTGCGAGCCCGTGAGCGACACGGCTTCGTGCCCGAGGTCGCGGATCGCCATCGCGCAGAGCGCGTTCGAAATGCGCTCGCCGACCGAGACGAGCATGTCGTACTCGCGCGGGTGCGGCTGCGGCGAGACCTCCTGAGCGAGCCGGATCAGCTCGTCGGTCGTGTCGCCCATGGCCGAGAGCACGCCGACGACGCGCTGGCCGGTCTCGCGCGCGGTGACGAGTCGGCGCGCGACATCCTTGATCTTCTGTGTGTCGCCGACGGAAGTGCCGCCGAACTTCATGACGATGAGGTTGCGTCCACGAACCTCGGCGTCGGCCGCGACCTGGGGTACTGCTTCGAAATGCTTCGTGGTCGCTGCCACGCTCTACACCATCTCGCGGCGGCCGACGAGGGCCCGCCCGAGCGTCACTTCGTCGGCGTACTCGAGGTCGCCGCCCATGGGCAGGCCGCTCGCGAGACGAGTAACGCGCACCCGGCCGCGGAGCCGGTCGGCGAGATAGGCCGCAGTTGCCTCACCCGTCATGTTCGGGTTCGTCGCAAGCACGACCTCCTGCACGCCGTTCTGGTCGACGCGGTGCATCAGCTCGTCGATGCGCAGGTTCGAGGGCTCGACTCCGTCGAGGGGTGAGAGCGCGCCACCGAGCACGTGGTAGAGGCCGCGGAACTCGGCTGTGCGCTCGAGTGAGATCAGGTCGACCGGCTGCTCGACAACGCAGATGATCGAGTGGTCACGGCGCGCGTCGAGGCAGATCGCGCAGACCTCCTCCTCGGTCAGGTTGCCGCACTCGCGGCAGAAGCGCACCCGCTCCTTCACGTCGTGGATCGCCTCCGCGAGCGCCTGCGCCTCCTGCTTCGAGGCCTGGAGGATGTGGAAGGCGAGCCGCTGCCCCGTCCGGCTGCCGATCCCGGGCAGCCGTGTGAGCTGGGCAACGAGGTTCTCGACCGCGGGGCTCAGCATTTGCGGAGCGTAGCCGTCCACTGCGGACATCCCCGGCGTTCGCAGTTACCGTTGGAGCGTGCGGGGTCGCTACCTGGCGTCGAACTGGCTCTGGGCGATCATCTTCCTCGCCCTGACCGGCATCGTCGTCTGGGGCTGGGCGTTCGACTTCGCAGGCGGCTAACTGCTCAGCTAGCCGCTGAGGCCGGGCAGCCCCAGGCCGCCGAGCAACTCCGACTGCATCTGCTGCGCTTTCGCCTCGACCTTCGCCGCCGCCGAGCGCAGCGCTTCGTTGACGCCCGCGAGCACGAGGTCGCCGAGCGCCTCGGGGTCGGACGGGTCGATCGCGTCGGGCGAGATCTCGATCGAGAGCACCGCACCGGCGCCGTTCGCGGTCACCTTCACGAGCCCGCCGCCGACCGACGCCTCGGCAGTCTCCTTCACCGCGTCTTCCTGCATCTGCTGTACCTGCGCCTGCATCTGCGCGGCCTGCTGCATCAGCTTGTTCATGTCGAAGCTCATGTGTCCGCTCCTGCGGCGGCAAAGCCGCCGCCTCCGCTCGTTTGCCGGCTCCGTCAAGCCTACGCCGGTGTCTCACGCTCCCGGGCGTCGAAGGTCTCTTTCATCAGCTCGAGGAAGTGCTCCTCGCCGGCGGGCCCTTCGGGCTCTGCATCCTCGCTGTCGGCACCGTCGCCGACGGCGAACGTGATCGCGAGCTTGCGTCCCGTCACCTCGTAGAGCGCGTCACGCAGCAGCAGCGTGTTCTTCGGCTCCTCTGCGAGCTGGCGGTGGAAGGACGCGCTTGCCGGAAACTCGATCGTGAGCGTATCGCCGTCGAGCTCGGCGGGCCGCGCTTCGCCGAGCACGGTCGAGATCGGGATCGACTTCTCGGCGACGGCGGGGACGATCGTGCGCGCCCATGCTTCCTGGAGCTGCTCGAGGTCGACGTCGGGCGGCGCGCCGACCGGTACCGGCACCTTGACCGCCTGCGGCTCCTCGGGACCTGTCCGGGTGTCTGACACCGCTTGTGCAGGCGGAACCGTTTGGACGGGACCGCGCGTCTCGAGCTGTTCGAGACGGTAGGCGGTCGACTCTCTCGAGAGATCCGCCGCGGGCCGCGTCACCTTGACGAGCGCGAGCTCGAGCGGCAGGCGCGGATCGCCGCCCTGGCGCATGTCGTCGACGGCGACCGCGAGCAGGTCGAGCAACCGCACGACCGTCGGCTCGCCGAGCTGGTTGGCCTGCGCGCGCAGCCGTTCACGAGTCTCCTCGGTGACCGGCAGCGACTCGGGCACCTCGTGCATGTGCTGCACGAGCATCAGGTGCCGCAGGTGCTCGATCAGATCGCTGACGAGCCGGCCGAGATCGTTGCCCTGCTCCGACAGCTCCTCGATGAATGTCAGCGCGCCCGCCGTGTCGCGGTCGACGACGAGATCGCAAAGACGGAAGAGCGCGTCCTCCTCGACCGTGCCGAGCAATTGCAGCACGGACTGCACCGTGATCTCTTTCCCAGTGGCCGACGCAAGCTGGTCGAGCGTCGATGTCGCGTCGCGGAACGAGCCGCGCGCCGCGCGCGCGACGAGCGACAGCGCCTGCGGCGGCGCGTCGATCCCCTCGCCTTCGGCAACGTAGGTCAGCACGGTGATGAGATCCTGCAGTCGCGGCCGCTGGAAGACGAATGTCTGGCAGCGCGATCGCACGGTCGGCAGCACCTTCGAGAGATCGGTGGTGCAGAAGATGAAGACGAGATGGGGCGGCGGCTCTTCGATCAGCTTCAGCAGCGCATTCCAGGCGGCGTCCGTCAGCTGGTGCGCCTCGTCGAGGATGTAGACCTTGTAGCGCCCCTCGACCGGCTGCAGGACGACGCGGTCGCGGATCTCGCGGATGTCGTCGATGCCGCGCTGCGACGCCGCGTCCATCTCGATCACATCGAGTGAAGTGCCGGCTGTGATCCCGAGACAGACGCTGCAGGTGCCGTCCGGATCGGGTGTCGGCCCCCGTTCGCAGTTGAGGCCCTTGGCGAGGATCCGCGCCATCGACGTCTTGCCGGTGCCGCGCGGGCCGGCGAAGAGATAGGCCTGGCGCACCTGCTCCGAGGTGATCGCGTTCTTCAGCGTGCGGACGACAGCCTCCTGCCCGACGACCTCGTCGAAGCTCTGCGGGCGGTATTTCCGGTAGAGCGCGGCCATGGAACGATTCAAGCAGGACCGAGGGTGCGCCGCATTCGGCCGTGCAGGGCCAGAGCCGCGACTGTGAGAAGTGCCAGCAGGAGGGCCCATTTCGTGTGGTCATCGAAGCGCACGGTGGCGAACGGCAGCAGCAGCAGGCCCTCGGGCCGGAGGCGGAGCACCGCCCAGACGGCGGCCGTGACGAGCAGGATCGCGGCGAGCAGGCCCCAGCTCTCGTGCACGAGATGGTCGACGCGCAGAAGCTCCGGCGCGCCGTGCTCGACGAGAATCCACGCGATCACTGCCGCGCCGGCCATCTGCAGGTCGCGGCGTGACACGGGTAACCGCGTCGCCATGATTGCAGCCCCGGACGCGACGACGACGAGCGCGTAGAACGGCACGATCGCGAGCCACCCGTGCCCGACGCCGCCGAGGCTGACGACCGTCGGGACAAAGTTGCCGTGCACGATCCGCGACAGCCAATGCCGCGTGTCGTCGTTCTGCAGCAACGGCTCGGCACTCGTCGCGACGACCATTGCTCCGGCGGAGATCATGGCCAGCGCGCCGACTGTCGCCGGCGCGCGCCGCAGTGCCGGCGCGAGCGCGAAGCAGAGGAAGGGCAGGAGCGGAATCAGAAAGCGCGGCCCGGGCACCCAGCCGCCGAGCGCGAAATCGACGGGATGCCGCGCCGAGTTCCAGACGAGCTCGACGAGTACGAGCGCAGCGATCAACCCTGCCTCCGAGCGGAGTCCGCGACGCCAGAGGAGAACGGTCCCGGCGATTCCCGCCGCGACGACCGGCGTCATGACAACGAGGCCGCGCTGGCTCACCAGCAGCTCGATGAGAATGCGAAAGCTCGGTACACCCTGGCCGAAGAACCCCGTCTGCTGCCAGCCGCCCGCCGCACCCTGGCCAGGCGTGCCCGCGTAAGCAAGCTGAAGTGGATTGCCGAACGCCCACGTGTCGAACGCAAAGAGCGGAAGCAGCCCAAGGAGGCCGCCGGCGGCGTAGGCCGCAAGACGCCGCAAACGCGGACTCCGCGTCGCGGCATAGAGCCCGAGCAGCACAGCCGGAAGAGCGAGCGGCAGATCAATTGCGACGGCGAGTCCTGCAGCTGCACCTGCGGCCACGACGCGCCTGTACGACGAGTCGTCCCTTCGGAACAGCAAACAGAAGGCGAGGAACGCGGACGCTGCGGCGGGGACGTGCGCGAAGAGCAGCGTCGAAAACGGAAGCACAAGCGTCGCAAGTCCGAGGATCGCCGCAACAGCAGTCCCGAGTCCCGGCTCGATCCACTCCACCGCCCGCCGAATGAGCAAGAGCAATCCGATAGCGGGCAGCACGACCGCCCACAGGCCAATCTGCCAAACGGCGCGCAGGGGCACTCCGGCCATCGCATCCGGATAGGTCAGGCGGGCGTTCGGGTTCGCAGGCACTGCGCCCACCGAGCGCAGCAGCAGGTAGAAGGGCGCCGACCAAAACTCGAGTGCGGGACCTTTCGCTGCGTAGTAATGACCGTGGGTTCGCACGAGGTCGCAGGTCTCGTTCGCGTAGCGGTCGATGTACGGGTGCCCCTCGGCGATCGAACGTGTCGCGGCGTAATGCGCAGACTGCGCGCAGCCGACCGATTGCAACGGCATCGCCCAAGCGAGGCCGATGGCCGCGATCGTGATGACGCCGAGTGCGGCAGAGCGAGCCATCCGCGGAGACCTTAGAGAGAAAACGGGCCGGGCTGACCGCACACCTGGGAGTGAATGCTTAGCGCTGCTTCCTCCCGGATCTGACGCGGTTCGCACGCTCCCACTGCGCGGAGCCCGACCCGGCCGGAGTGTAGCGTTGGCCCTCGTGGACGCCCGCCGCGCGCTGCTTCAACGGCTGATCGACCATGCCGCGCTCTTTCCGCCGGCGAGCATGACGATGCCGGAGGCGCTCGCCGAGGACCGTCGCGCGCGGGAGAGCGAGCATGCGTGGCTGCTCGGGCGTTTCGTCGTGCCCGCCTCGAAACTCGCCGAGCTCGGCGACGAGGAACGTGCGCTGAGCGTCGTCGCGGACGCGGGTGCAAGCGATCCGCGCATCGCTGCCATCGAGGTGCGCTGGGCCGGGGGCGACCTGCGGTACGTCGGCGAGGTCTACGTCGAGGACATGCCGCTCGACCGGATCAACGCCGCAGCCGGCCACCGCGCGAAGGTGCGCTGCGGGGGCGAGCGGATTCCGTCCGTCGAGGAGCTCGCCACGTTCATCCGTGGCTGCCGCGACCGCAACCTCGTGTTCAAGGCGACGGCAGGACTGCACCACGCCTATTCGACCGCGGCCGGCGAGCATGGCTTCCTCAATCTGCTCGCCGCTGCCGTGTTCGGGGACGAGGAGGAAGCGCTGCGCGCGGAAACCGGCTCGTTCGAGCTCGACGAGCATTCGTTTCGCTGGAACGGACGTGAAGCGGGCGCGGAGGAGTTGGCGCGCGTGCGCCGCGACCTCGTTCACTCGATCGGCAGCTGCTCGTTCTTCGAGCCTGTCGAGGAGCTCCGCGTCTTGGAGATCCTCGCGTGAGCGGCTACGGAGTGTTCTCGGTCGCAGGCGGGGCGCCGCGCATCGGTTGGCGCGACGGCGACGAGGTTGTCGACCTTTCCGCGCTCGGCGCCATCTACGCACAGCCGAGCCTGAACGCCCTGATGGCGCTGGGGCCTACCGCCTGGGGTGAGTCGCTCGCACGGGCGCGCGTGCACGACGGCCCGCGCGTGCCGCTCGGCGCCGCCACCTTGCAGCTTCCGTTCGAGGTCGCGGACTACGTCGACTTCTACTCGTCGCTCGAACACGCGACGAACATGGGCCGGCTCTTCCGGCCCGACGCGGATCCGCTGCTTCCCAACTGGCGCTGGCTACCGGTCGGCTACCACGGGCGTGCGGGCACCGTCGTCGTCAGCGGGACCGGCGTGCGGCGCCCGCGCGGCCAGTTGAAGCTGCCGGATAGCGACGCGCCCGTGTACGCGCCTTCGCGGCGACTCGACATCGAGCTCGAGCTCGGCTTCGTTGTCGGCGTGCCGAGCCCACTCGGCGAGCCCGTGCCCGCGGAGCGTTTCGCCGATCACGTCTTCGGCGTCGTCCTCGTCAACGATTGGAGCGCGCGCGACATCCAGGCGTGGGAGTACGTCCCGCTCGGGCCATTCCTCGGCAAGTCGTTCCAGACCTCGATCTCCGCTTGGGTGACGCCGCTCGCGTTGCTCGAAGCACGCCGGGTCGAGGCGCCGCAGCAGGAACCGCCTGTGCTGGCGCACCTCGCGGCCGGGCGGGACTGGGCCCTTGACATCGACCTCGAGGTGGAGCTGAACGGGGAGGTGATCTCGCGCGGGAACGCTCGCACCCTTTACTGGACGATGCCGCAGCAGCTCGCCCACGCGACCTCGAACGGTGCGTCGCTCCGGACCGGCGACCTCATGGCCTCCGGCACGATCTCGGGCCCGGACCCAGGGTCGGAAGGCTCCCTGATCGAGCTGACCCACAACACCTCGTTCCTCGACGACGGTGACGAGGTGGTGCTGCGCGGCAAGGCCGGCGAGCTCGAGCTCGGCGAGGTGCGGGGCCGCGTTTTGCCCGCCGTTTGAGCAACGGGGGCTGATCATCCCGGCTTCATACCCACGGCAGGCGCGCTTCGTTCCCGGCCCGCACAGTCTGCGTGTGTGGCAATGGCGAAAATCCTGGTCAGCGAGGCGGATCCCGACGTCAGGCGGCTCCTTGTGGTGCTCATCGAGCGCCTCGGGCACGAGGCAATCGTGCTCGAGCCCGACGTCGTGGTTCCGCCTCGTGCGGATCTCCTGCTCGTAGAGCCGGAGTCCACCGTCTGTCTCGAGCACGCTCGCCTCGCGCGCGCGTACTTCCCCGAGCTTCCGGTTCTCTGCCTCAACGCGCTCCCCGCGGCGGGCAGCTTCCTCACGCGAGGGCCGCTCGGGTACCTCCAGAAGCCCTTCACGGTCGAGGTCATGCGGGCAACCGTTCAGCACGCGCTCAGCACGTCACCCGTCTAGGGGAGTCGCTTCTACGGTGGTTTGCGGATCGCCTCCAACGGATCCCGCGTCGATGTTTCGATCATGACCACGAAGCCTCTCGTTCTCATCGCGGATGACGACCCCGACATCCGGATGCTCGTTCGCCTACGGCTCGAACGCTCCGGCTACACCGTCATCGCCGCGAACGACGGGCTCGAAGCACTCGCACTCGCAGCCGAATGCCATCCCGATCTTGCGATTCTCGACGTCTCCATGCCGGGCCTCTCCGGCGTCGAGGTGACGCGGGCCCTACGGGAGCGGCAGGCGACACTCCCGGTCATCTTGCTGACCGCCCATGCCCAGGAAGCCGATGTGGCCGAAGGTGCGAGCGCGGGGGCGGATGCTTATGTGACGAAGCCCTTCAGCCCGCAAGAGCTCGAGTCCCGTGTCCGGGCGCTGACCGAGTGTCTGACCGTCTCGCCGTAGGCCGCGCCCGCGCGCTCGCCGAGGCGCACGGCCTGCCCTACATCGACCTCTCCCGCCGCGCGCTCGATCACGCGGCCGTTCGCAGCGTTCCGCTCGAATTGCTCGAACGGCTCGTCGTGCTCCCGTACGAGATCGGCGACGGCGTCGTGAATGTCGCGGTGGCCGATCCGTCAGCGGGCGCGATCGAAGAGCTCCAGCGGGTGAGCGGCAAGCAGTTTGCCTTGGCGGTCGCACGGCGTGAGGAAGTTGTCGGTCTCCTGCACGATCTCGCTGCCGGCGGCACGCTCCGTGAGGACGAGCTACATCTCGAAGGTGACCGCCTCGGGGATGCGCCGGCTGTGCGAGCCGTCAACGACGTCCTGCGCCGCGCGATCGAAGCGCGCGCGAGCGACGTGCATCTGATCCCGGAAAACGGTTACCTCCACATCCGCCTGCGGGTGGACGGCGTGGTGGAGGAACACGGCATTCTGTCGGCCGAGGATGCGCAGGGCATCGTCGCGCGCATCAAGGTGCTCGCCGAGCTCGACGTCGCCGAGCGGCGGCGGCCCCAAGACGGCCGCTTTTCCGTGCGCACCACCTCTGGCCGGGCGGTTGACGCGCGCGTCACGCTCTTGCCCACGATCGCTGGAGAAGGTGTGGTTCTCCGTCTACTCGAGAAGACTCGCACCGCACCATCGCTGACCGATCTCGGTCTGGAGAACGCGATGCAAATGGAGCTCGAACGCATCGTCTACCGCTCCGTTGGCGCACTGCTCGTAACAGGACCGACCGGCTCCGGCAAATCAACGACGCTCCACGGCGCGCTCGCGGACATTGCGCGGCCCGAGCGCACGGTCATCACGATCGAGGATCCGGTCGAGTACGAGCTCCCGGGCACCTATCAGCTCCAGACGAATGCTGCTGCCGGCGTCACGTTCGCGACCGCGTTGCGCTCGGTACTTCGCGGCGATCCCGACGTGATCATGGTCGGCGAGATCCGCGATGCAGAGACGGCTGAGCTCGCGCTCGGCGGCTCGCTCTCCGGCCACTTCGTTCTTTCCACGCTTCACACGAACGACGCACCAAGTGCGGTCACGCGTCTGATCGAGATGGGCCTCGAGCCCTACGTCGTCAGCGCAGCCCTCGCCGGCGTGCTCGGGCAGCGGCTCGCTCGGCGGCTCTGCCTCTATTGCCGCGAGTCGTACGAGCCCTCTCAGGAGGTCCTCGAGCAGATTGGCTCCGTGCGCGAGGACGCGCATTTCTTCCGTGCGGTCGGCTGCCCCTACTGCAGCGGCGGGTATCGCGGCCGGGTCGGCATCTTCCAGCTGTTGACGATCGGCGAGCACCTGCGCTCGCTGATCGCGAGCAGTGCGCCGGCCGAAGAGCTCTATGCCGCTGCCGAGGAAGCCGGCATGGCCTCTCTCTGGGCAGACGGGCTCGCCAAGGTCGAGGCGGGGAGCATCTCGCTCGAGGAGCTGCGACGTGTTGTTACGCAGTAGCGGCCATCCCCGTTTTGGGTGACGGCCGAACCATCGTTTCTCCGTATGGGCACTCGGCCATACACGCGCGATATTAGAACCATGTCTACGCCCGTCGAAGCACGGCGCGCGCAAGTAATCGTCGAACGCCTTGCGCTCGTGACGTACATGGTCCGGCTCGAGGCGCCGTCGCAGCCGGTCTTCGTCAGTCCTCAGATGGAGTCGTTGTTCGGTTTCAACAGGCAAGAGTTCGTGGAGTCGTCGGACTTCTGGGTGCGGCGCATGGCGCCGCAGGATCTTCCGCGCTTCCTCGCCGCGCTCGCCGAGCTGCGGGAGAGTCACGGGCAAATGTCGGTCGAGTACCGCGTCACTGCACGAGATGGTCGCGAGGTCTGGGTGCGAGACGTCGGAGTCGTCGATCGCGACGACGACGGCAAGTTCTACATCCACGGCTATCTCACCGATGTCACCCGCGAAAAGGAGCTCGAGCGCGAGCTTGCCGCCGAGCGCGCGCAGGCCGGGGCCTTCTTCCGCGATTCGCCGGCGGGCATGGGCATCACCGACGGCGAGGGGCGCTATCTGCATGTGAATGACGCGCTGGCCCGAATGAACGGCGCCACCGCGGCTGATCACTTGGGACGCACGCTCGCTGAGCTAGCGCCCGCGATCGCCGAGGAGGTGGCGCCGCTCCTCGAGCGCGTGCGCGAGACCGGTGAGTCGCTCTTCCAGCAGGAGATCAGCGTCGAACGCAGCGGCGAGCGAGGTTCGTACCTGCTCTCGTACTTCCCGATCGAGATGGAGGGCGACGTGCGGTACGGCCGCATCGTCATCGACATCACGAAGCAGCGGCGCGTGGAGGAGCAGTACCGGCGCTTGATCGAGCAGCTGCCGCTCGTCACCTATGTGCACACCCTCGAGCCGGCCGTGAAGTCCACCTACGTGAGCCCGCAGATCGAGGAGCTGTACGGCTACCCGGCCGCACAGTGGCTCGAGGATCCGAAGCTCTGGGCCCGGGCCGTCCACCCCGACGACCTCGAGCTCGTGACGAGTTGTGAGCGGATGGCTCGCGAGCGCGGTGAGCCGTTCGAGCTCGAGTACCGCATCGTCCGCACCGACGGCACCGTCCGCTGGGTGCTCGACCTGATGAACACGGTGCGCGACGCCGACGGCAAGCCCCTCTTCGAGCAGGGCTTCCTCGTCGACGTCACCGAGCGCAAGGAGAGCGAGAACCTGTTCCGTGCCGTCTTCGACGGCGCGTTCGAGGCGATGGTCATCACGAACGACGAAGGCAGATACGTCGACGTCAACCCCGCAGCGTGCGAGGTGTTCGGCCGCACGCGCGACGAGCTGGTCGGCATGAGGGTCGGAAGCGTGAGCGGGACGCCCGAGCAGCCCGGGCAGGCCTGGCGCTCGCTGCTCGAGGACGGCGCTACGAAGGGGCCGTATGAAGTCATGCGCCCTGACGGCACGATTCGCGAGACGGAGTTCTCGGCCAGGGCGAACGTCCTGCCCGGCCTGCACATCTCCGTGTTGCGAGACGTGACCGAGCGGAAGCAGCTTGAGCGCGACCTCTGGCGTGCGCAGCGCCTCGAGAGCGTCGGCCGCCTCGCCGGCGGCATCGCGCAGGACTTCAACAACTTGCTCACCGCGATTCGCGGCTACGCACAGTTGCTCCTGGCGCAGGTCGCGCCGGAGAGTGTTGAGCATCACCACGCCGAGGAGATCGACCGTGCGGCGGATCGCGCTGCTGTGCTCACCGCCCAGCTGCTCGCGTTCGGTCGTCGCCAGGTGCTCCAGGCGCGTCCGGTTGAGCTCAACCGCCTCGTCGAGAGGCTGGAGGGCATGCTCCGGAGCCTCGCCGGCGACGAGGTCGAGCTCGTCTTCGAGCCGGATCCGGGTGTGCTCTCGGTGCGCGTCGATCCGGCGCAGATCGAACAGGTGCTCGTCAACCTCGTCGTGAACGCCGCTGACGCCACGCCTCCCGGTGGGCGCGTCATCGTTCGCACCGCGAATGCTGAGGGCGTTGCCCGCGACGACCTGGCGGACGGGCGCTACGCCGTCCTCTCGGTCGAGGACTCGGGGGCCGGCATCGACGAGTCGGCGCTCGAGCATCTCTTCGAGCCGTTCTTCACGACGAAGGACGTCGGCCGGGGCGTCGGCCTTGGCCTCGCGACCGCGTACGGCATCGCGAAGCAGAGCGGTGGCACGATCTCCGTCACGACCGCACCAAATGCAGGCTCCACATTCGCGGTGCTTCTCCCCGAAGCGGCCGCGGTGCGGTCGGACGATGAGCCGGCTGCCGGCGCGGGTGAGACGATCGTCGTCGTCGAGAGCGATCCTGCGGTGCGCGACGTGCTGTTCGAGGTTTTGTCGGACGCCGGCTATCGCGCCATTACGGCTCCGACGCCCACCGAAGCGATGCGGCTCGCCGAGAGACTTGACAGTCCCATCGACCTCGTACTGACCGAGCTCGACGAGAAGCGGGCGGCTGCCCTCGCGGAGTCGCTCAGCGCCGAGCAGGCGCTAACGCTCCGGAAGCCGTACTCGCCGGAACGCCTACGCGAGGCGGTCCGGGCTGCGCTCGACGTCCCGGCAAAAGGGTGACGGGGATCCCCGATTCGGAGGATCCAAGCACCACGATTCGTCGTAGGCCGAAATGTCCATCGGTGCGTGTCGGGCAGCCCGGATCCCGACGAAGGTATGCCCGATGGGTGTTCTGTTGTCAGAAGACGAACTCGAGCGCCGGGTCGAAGAGCGGACTGCTGCGCTCGTCGCGGCGCTGCAGGGCAGCGAAGCGCGCTTTCGTGCGCTGATCGAGAACTCGATCGACGTCACGGGAATCCTCGACGCCGACATGCGCATGCAGTACGTCAGCCCGTCGGTCACGCGCATCCTCGGCTACTCCGTGGCTGAGGTCATAGGTTTGACGCCGCCCGACTTCATCCATCGGGACGACGCTCACGTGCTCGGCGAGCTCTTTGCCCGCCCGATCGACGATCCAGGCCCCATCGAGACGCACGAGTTCCGAGCGCGCCACAAGGACGGGACCTGGCGGCTGATGGAGGCCGTCGGGCTGAACCTGCTCCACGACCCGGCCGTGCGCGGCATGGTCGTCACCGCGCGCGACGTCACCGCGCGCCGCGGACTCGAGGAGCGGCTCAGACAGTCCGAGCGCCTCGAAGCGATCGGCCAGCTGGCGGGTGGGGTGGCACACGATTTCAACAACGTTCTGCTCGTGATCCGCGGCTACAGCAGTGTCCTACGCACGACGCTGCACGATCCGCAACAGATCGCCGATGTCGACGAGATTGCGAACGCTGCCGATCGCGCGGCGGAGCTGACACGGCAGTTGCTTGCCTTCGGCCGTCGCCAAGTCCTCGAACCGCACATGCTTAGCCTGGCCGACGTGGTTCGAGGCATGCAGAAGCTCCTTCGGCGCACGATGCCGGGCGACATCGCGATCGACATCGAGATCGCAGAGGGCGTCGCATCCGTGGTTGCCGATCCTGCGCAGCTCGAAGCGGTAATCGTCAATCTCACGTTCAACGCGCGTGACGCGTTGAGCTCCGGCGGGAGAGTCACGCTGTCCGTCGACGAGGCGACGGTGACCGGCGCAGAGGAGGGAATCGCTCCGCCGCTCGTGCCGGGGCGCTACGTCACGCTCGCGGTCACAGACGATGGGCCAGGCATTTCAGGGGATGTCCTCCCGCACATCTTCGAGCCCTTCTTCACCACGAAGCAGGACGGGCTCGGCACCGGCCTCGGACTCTCGACCGTGTACGGAATCGTCGCGCAGAGTGGCGGCGGGGTGGAGGTCGCTACGCCGGAGGCGGGCGGTGTGCGGTTCACGATCTACCTGCCCGCGGCGACAGGCCCGATCGACGACGGCGCCTGGGCGGATGCTGCCGACGGATCGCTCGCCGGCGGCACGGAAACGATTTTGCTCGTCGAAGACGAGGCGCCGGTGCGCGAGCTCGTGCGCCGCGTCCTCGAGAGCGCCGGCTACGTCGTTCTCTCTGCCGAGCTCCCGAGCGAGGCTGAGCGGCTGCTCGACGAGAACCCACATGTCGATCTCCTCCTTACCGATGTCGTGATGCCGGAGATGAGCGGCTATGACCTAGCGGTGCGCGTCAGCGAGCTGCGGCCGAATGTCCGCCGCCTCTTCATCTCAGGCTATGCGCCTCGAGTGCAGCTCGTGGAAGGCCCCCTGCTCAAGAAGCCGTTCGCGCCCGAGGAGCTCGCGCGCGCGGTACGCGGTGCGCTCGACGACAACGGACGGGTGGAGATCGCATGAGCCCGGAGCGAGTGCTGTGTGTGGACGACGATGTGCAAGTGCGCGCGCTGATCAAGCGCGTTGTGCTCACGGCAGGTTACGACTGCGTCGGAGTCGGCAGTGTCGATGACGCGCGCCAACTGCTTGTGCAGGAAGACTTCTCGGTCGTGCTCTGCGACATCGGGCTCCCGGGCCGATCTGGCCTCGAGTTGCTCGACGAGCTCGGACGGACGCGCCCGGACATTGCAACGGTCATGGTCACCGGCCACGACCACGTCGGCATTGTCGAAGCAGCGTTGAAGCTCGGCGCGTACGGCTACGTCACGAAGCCCTTCGCCGCCAACGACTTGATGATCGACATCTCGAATGCTCTGCATCGCCGGCGGTTCGAAGCCGAGCGCCGCGAGGCCGCGGAGTCGGCGCTCCAGCGCGCGTACGCGGGGACGCTCAGCCGGCTGAGTCGCGCCGTCGAGTATCACGACGGGGCCACGGGCGCCCATCTCGAGCGCGTTGGCTCCTACGCCGCCGAGATTGCGATTGCGCTCGGTTTGTCGGAAGCTCGGGTGGAGCTGTTGCGGCTGGCGGCGCCGCTGCACGACATCGGCAAGATCGCAGTCGGCGACAAAATCCTGCGCAAGACGGGAATGCTCACCGACGAGCAGCGACGCCTGATGAAGCAGCACACCGACGTCGGCCGCGATCTGCTCGGCGGCTCGGGCAGCGAACTGCTCGAGCTCGCCGCCACAGTCGCGTGGACGCACCACGAGCGCTGGGACGGGAGCGGCTACCCGCGTGGCCTCAAGGGTGAGGAGATCCCACTCGAAGGACGCATCGTCGCCGTCGCAGACGTCTTCGACGCGCTCTCGAGCGATCGACCGTACCGTCCCCGGCTCTCGGTCGACGAGGCGCGTGCCGCGGTGCTCGAAGGCTCCGGGCGCGCGTTCGACCCAGACGTAGTCGACGCCTTCGTACTTTCCTTGGAAGCGGTCGCAGCGTGACCATTACGTGCGTCATCGCGGACGACCATCCTCCCGTCCTTCAGTTTCTCTCGCGCTATCTCAGCAACAACGGGATCACGATCACTGCGAGCACGCGGGACGGTGAAGAAGCGCTACGGAAGATCGTGGAGACCAAGCCGAGCGTCGCCGTGCTCGACGCGCGGATGCCGCGCATGTCCGGGCTCGACGTGTTGCGCGCATTGACAGGCTCGAAGTCGGCGACGCGCGTGATCCTCTACACCGGCTACGGCGACGACGCACTGCTGAGCGATGCCCTCGACGCCGGCGTCGCCGGCGTGCTCGACAAGGAGGCGCCGCCCGACGATCTCGTGCGCGCGATCAAGGTTGTCGCCGAGGGCGGCTCGTACCTGGACCCGATCGCTGCCGCTGCGCTCATCCAGCAACGGCGGCGCAACCGCAAGCGCGAGCTCACGCAGCGCGAGCGCGAAGTCCTGCGGTTCCTCTCAGAGGGAAATACGAACGAGCAGATCGGTGCTGTGCTGACGATCTCGCCGCAAACCGTGCGCACCCATGTGCAGAAGGCGATGGAGAAGCTCGGCGCAACGACGCGCGTGCAGGCCGTCGCGATGGCCCTGCGCGAGTCGCTGATCTCCTAACGGATCAGCAAACTCGCGAAAAGGCTGAGGAAGCCGCGAGCCGACGCGCTGTCGAGCCGCGTTGTCGTCGCACTGCCCTTGCACACGGTGTTCCCGCCGCTCGTCACCGAGACGACGGTGGAGCTGCCGGGCAGGTATTGGGGCCCGCCGGAATCGCCGAAGCAGAGCTCCGCTCCGGTTTGTGAACTGATCCGCAGGAGCGTCGACGTCTCCGACACGACCGGCATCGCCGCCGCGTGGCGCAATCCGTCGTAGACGAAGTCCTTGTTGCCGAGCCGCTGCGAGTAGCCGTATCCGACACTGACGGGTGCGACGCCGTCCTTCGCCAGGCGATCGGCCGCACCGGCGGTGGGCAGCGCTGCGGGCGCGACCGGCGCGTTTTGGTCGAGCACGATCACGCCGAGGTCGTGCGGGTCGGCGCTGTCGTGGCCGTAGGCCGGATCGGTGACCGCGGTGCCGTGAAGGGGCGTCCAGGACGCGGGCTTGAGCTCGTCGCCGAAGACGACGTACGCGCCGCCTGCCGCGAGAGCAGCGTTCGTGCAGTGGCCTGCGGTCAGGAACACACGCGGCGAGACGAGCACGCCGGAGCACTCCGGCACGAGGCCGTTCGGCGTCGGCACGAGCAGAGCGCCGACAGCCTGATGGCGGCCGGCGTCCAGGCTGCCGCCGATGACGCCGTTTGCGGCGGCGGTCGCAGTGAGCGCGACCGTCACCGCCACAAGCGCGAACAATGGACGAACGTTGATGAGATACCTCCGCAGTTGAGAGATTGGACTAGTTGCCGGTGCTGAAGCCGTAGCCGTGCTTGACATGGCCGACGAACGAAGCGATCGCGATGGCCGGCAGGGCCACGCGCGTGAAGATCCAGAGAAAGCGCATTGCAGTCACCTCCCTTACAGATGGACGTCTTGCAGAGAATCTGCGGCGCGGCGGTAGAGATCGGCTGCCACATCGAGGTCGCCCGTCTCGCGCGCGACGTCGCCCCGTGCGAGCCACGCCGAAGCGAGGTGGCTCGTCGAACCGAGCGCGTCGAAGGTGTGTTCAGCCGCGTCGATCCACTCGATTGCAAGCGTGTGGTCGCCCTCGGCCGCAAGTGAGCGTGCAACGACGAGCTGCGCGATTCCGAGCTCGGCACGAAAGTCGAGGCGGTCGACAAGCAGCTCAACCGCGCGCTGCGCGCGTACCCGAGCTTCCATGGGGCGCCCCGTCTTCAGGTAGACGTGCGCGAGCGAGTTCACGGCCTGCGCGAGATCCGGGTCGCTGCCGGCCTTAGCGGCGGTCTCCGCTGCGGCGATCAGGTTCTGTTCGGCCGCAGCGACGTCACCGAGCAGAAAGTCGATGCCGCCGAGATTGTTGAGGATCCTGGCCGTGGCAAGCGTTTCGCCGTGCTTGCGGTAGAGCTCGAGCGCACGCTCGGCATAGAAGCGAGCCACGAGCCAATCCTTGCCGCGTTCCGCGATACAGGAGGCCTGGAAAAGCGCGTGCGCCTGCGACGGCTCGTCGCCCGCGCGCGTCGCGAGCTCGAGCGAGCGCTCGGCGTCACGTGCTGCAGGGTCCCAATCGCGGCGGAACTGATAGCAGCGCGAGCGCCACTGGTACACGTTGGCCGCGAGCAGAATGCTTGGGCGCGGCGCATGCTCGTTGAGATCGAGCGCCCGTGTAAAGAGTGAGATGGCGTCGGCGACCTGCGCGCGCTTGAGCGCGACACAGCCGCGCCGGTAGAGAATCTCGGCACGGTCAGCTGAATCGAACCGCGGCGACTGAGCGATCACCGCGGCGTGCTCGAGAAGCTCAGCGGCGTGCTCGAGCTCGCCGCGGTACATCTCGCTCCAGGACAGGGCCAGGCGCTGTCGCAGGGCGAGCGGGGCGTTGCCGCGCACCTCGCTCCAGAGATCTTCGAGCAAATCGGCTGCTTCGTCGTGGCGGTGTTGTGCAACGAGCTCCTCGGCCGCTGCGAGCGAATCCGCGACGTCGTCGCGGACGAGCGTGAGCGTCGTCAACGGGGGAAGCTCGAGGAATGAGGCAGCCGCAGCCATTAGTTCTCATCGTCGCGAGAACGACGTCGCTGTCGATTCCCGTAACCGGTTGAGCTCGCTACGTCGTTTTGTGACTGCGCCGCTCTTTGGGGCCAGTTCGATCGCTCGCTGCAGCGACAGCGGGTCTCCCCGGCAGCGCGTGTCGCGCGAGACCCACATGAACGACAGGTCTAGAGGACATGGTGAAACGCTTCGTCCTCCCGCTCGTGCTCGCCTTCGCACTCGCGCCCGCCGCGCAGGCGGCCGGCGGCCGGTACGTCTTCGACGGCGGCACGCGCGCACAGCAAGGCCAAGTGACCTCGGCGCTCAACGCAAGCAGCTTCGACTGGAGCCTCGTTCCCGGGCAGATCGTGATCCACATCGGCAAAGGAATTTCGCCCCACGCCGTTGCCGGCCAGATCTGGCTCGACGGAGGCCTCCTGAACACGGGCCGCTTCTCCTGGGGCGTCGTCCAGCACGAGTACGCCCACCAGGTCGACTTCGGGCTACTTACCGACCCGATGCGGGCACAGCTCCAGCCGCTGCTCCAAGCACCCACGTGGTGGGGCTCGATCGACCAGCACGCGGAGCTCGGCTGCGAGCGCTTCGCCGACGAGCTCGCCTGGGCCTACTGGCAGTCGCCCGACAACGTCATGAAGCCCGCCAGCGCGACTGACGAAGGCGGCCAGATGGCGCCGATTGCGTTCCGTGCGGCGCTCGCCTCGATGCTTGGCGTCGAGCCCGTCCGCCGGATCGCCTCGATTCAGGGTATGAGGCCTCCCCAAAAAGGGTGAGGCCGGATACGTCGGTATGGCGATCCGCCATTGCCGGCGTACGGACGACAACCTAACCATGGCTCAAGTCAGCTCCCTCCACGATCGCTCGGCGACGACCTGCGTCATCGCCGACGACCACCCGCCGATCATCGACTGCCTCTCGCGCTACCTGACGGGCGCGGGCTTCACTGTCCTCGCAACGGCCCAGGATGGCGACGCGGCTCTCACCCAGATTGCCGCTCACCGGCCCCGCGTCTGCATTGCCGACGTTCGGATGCCGCACATCGACGGCCTCGAGCTCGCCCGGCGAGCGCTCACGGTGGCTCCCGAGACCGCCGTGCTCCTCTATTCCGGGGTTTCGGATCGCGGCCTCGTCTCTGATGCGCTCGACGCCGGTGCCCGTGGCTTCGCACTCAAAGACGCTCCGCTCGACGATCTCGCCCGCGCGCTCGATACGGTTGCTGCCGGCGGTCTCTACGTCGACCCGGTCCTCGCTGCCTCGCTTGCCAGCCGGCGCGGCGACGAGCGCAAGTCGCTCTCGGAGCGCGAGCGCGAAGTGCTGCGTCTGCTCGCCGAAGGCGGTTCCTATGCGGACATCGGCGCGTCCCTCTTCCTCTCGCCCGACACGGTGCGCGCCCATGCGCAGCGGGCGATGCTGAAGCTCGGCGCACGCACGCGCACGCAGGCCGTCGCGGTCGCGCTGCGCGAAGCCGTCATCGGCTGACCGAGATCGGTCATACTCACGCCCGCTTGATCCCCTTGACCCCTCTCGGAGGGACCCTCGCGGCGAAGGTCCCTCCGAGATTCTCTCAGGCGGCTGAGTAGCCCTCGCGGCGGAGCAGCGTGCGCGCGAGCTCTGCGTTGTCGCTGCCCGAGACGAGGATGACGAGCACGCCGCCGTACTCCGGTGAGACGTGTCGTAGTTCGAAGTCCTCGATATTGACGCCGGCCGCTCCGAGCGTCTGCGTGATGCGCGCGAGTACGCCGGGCTTGTCGGGTATCCGTACGCGGATGCGGTTCAGCATGCGCGCCTCGGTGCGATAGGCGTACTCGAGCATGCGGCTGCGCGTTTGGGCTGCCTCTGTGATCCATCGCTCGAAGAATGCGCGGTCGCGGTCCCGCAGCGCGCGCTCGACCTCACCGAGCGCTTCGCCGTGGGCGGCGAGAGCGTCGGCGATCAGATCCCCGTTCTCGACGAAGATGTCGGCCCACACCACGGGATTCGCGCCCGCGACGCGCGTCATCTCGCGCAGCGACGCGCCGGCATATCCGAGCGCCTCGTCGCCTGCCTGCGCGACGCTCTGCATGAGCAGGTTCGCCAGGGCATGGGGGAGGTGGCTCGTGAGCGCGAGCAGCCGGTCGTGCGTCTCCGCGTCGAGCCGGATCGTACGGGCGCCCAGGGTTGCGACGAACCGCTCGACGAGCTCGACCCGCGAGACGTCCGTCGAGGCGACGGGTGTGAGGAACCACGTCGCGCCGTCGAAGAGATCAGCGGCTGCGCGAGCGGGGCCGCCCGTTGCGCCGCCGGCGAGCGGATGGCCCGGAACGAGGCGCGCGTCGTCGATGTCTTGCGCGAGCGCGCGCTTCGTCGAGCCGACGTCGGTGACGGTCGCGTTGGCGTCTACCGAGGCCAGCACGTCCCGGGTTGTCGCCACCAACACGCCGACGGGCACGGCGACCACGACGAGCTCGACGCCGGCCACGGCCTCGCGGAGCGACCCCGCCGAGGCGTCGAGGGCCTTAGCGCCCACGGCCTCGCGGAGGGTTTCGGCATCGGCGTCCCAGCCGGTCACGCGGGCGACTCCGGCCCGCTTGGCGGCGAGGGCGACCGAGGCGCCGAGAAGGCCCGTTCCGACGATCGCCAGCGACCCGACGGCGGCTTCGACTGCCCGCGGTCCGGCCTCCGGGGCCCTTGCTTCACCCCTGCTCTCCTGCTTCATCACATCGAGCACGGCGGCGAAAACTCCCTGCACTGCGCGCTCTGAGAGGGGGCCGGTGTTGGCCTCGGCGAGCTCGCGGAGGAGCTCTGCCTCCCGCGCGGCATCGATCAGCGGCTTCCCGGTCTCCTGCTTGTGCCGGTTGACACGTTGAACGAGCTCGAGGCGCCGGTTCAGGGTCTCGAGCACGGTCCGATCGAGGGCTCCGATCTCTTCCCGCAGGCGCTCGAGGTCGTCCATTCTGGGCAGTTTTGCACGGTTCCCCATAGCCTCCGTCCTACGCCTACGCTTGAATCCACCGCTGACACGTAAACCCAGGAGGTTTTTGGAATGCCAATGACGCAGACGCAGCTCGCCGACGCCGTCGCCGAGAAGGCCGGTCTCTCGCGCGCCGACGCGAAGAAGGCACTCGGGGCTCTCGAGGAAGTCATCCTCGAAGAGATCGGCAATGCCGAAAAGATCAAGATCGGCGGCGTCGTGCAGCTCGACGTGCGCGTGCGTCCGGCGACCCAGGCGCGCCCAGGTCGGAACCCGGCAACCGGTGAGGAGATCATGATCTCCGCGAAGCCGGCGTCCGTCGCGGTGAAGGCACGGCCGCTTGCCAAGGCGAAGAACGCCGCGCCGCCGCTCTCGCGCGTCCAGGGCCGGTAACAAGCCCCGTAACGAGTTCAGTGATGAGGCCGCGCCCGGCACTGCTGGGCGCGGCCTGCTTTCCTCTTGGCGTGCGCCTGCTCGCCATCGTCGTCGTGTTCGGTGCCTTCGCCGGGAATGCAGCGGCGGCGGTCCTGAACGTGCAGGCCGTTGCCTCCTCGTCATCCGCCACGGTGACGTGGCAGACAACGACGGCGACGCGCGGCCGTGTCGTGTACGGCGTGAACGGTTTGTATCTCTACAGCGCGCAGGAGAGCACAGCCTCGACGACGCACTCCGTCACGCTCGACGATCTCAACCCGTCGACGACGTACTCGTTCCGCGTCGGCTCGGCTACGGGACAGGCGACGACCTCCCCCCGTCCGGCTGAGGTTCGCTTCGGCACCGACGGCATGCGCATCACCGCGAACGGCTCGCTTTTCTTCCCGGTGCTTTCGTACGAACAGTGCGTCGACACGCTCGCGCGGGCGCTGGCGCTTGGTGTGAACACGTTTGTGCAAGTGCCGTTCACCGGCTGTACGCAACCGGCTACGGTCACGCCGCCGTACCTGCTGAGCGATCAGTACGCCGCGCAGAATGGTGCCGGCTGGTACCTGCCGGACGAGCCCGATGGGTGGGGCATCACGCCGGAAGAGATGCCGCAGCTGCCGCCCGCCGCGCAGACCGGCCGGCTGCGAGTCCTCAACGTGTCGCAGCACTTCTTCAGCGGCCAGGCGCCGATCAACGACCATTTCGATCGCAACGACTACAAGCGCTTCGCGGCGCTCACCGACGTCATCGGCTTCGACATGTATCCCATCGTGAAGTTCTGCGGGCGCGTGCCACTGACCGACATGTTCCGCGCGCAGCGTGAGCTGATGACGATCTACGCGCCGGGGAAGCCGACGTTCCAGTGGATCGAGACGAGCCAGATGACGGGCGAGTGTCCGACGCTGCAGATCACGCCGCAGATCGTCAACGCCGAAACGTGGCTAGCGATCGCCGGCGGTGCCTGCGCGATCGGGTACTTCACGAACAGCTGGACCGGCGACCTCTGGAACCGCTGGGACTTCGACGCGGGCGTCGAGCAGCAGATCGCGGCGACGGTCGCCGGTGTGCAACGGCTCGCGCCCGCGCTCTGTGACGGGCAGTACGGTGACGTCGTCGACCCGTGGAACGGCACCGTCATGGCAAGCAGTCGAACGCTCAACGGTGCGCTCTACGTGATCGCGGTCAACGGGAGCGACAAGCAGACGACGGTCCCGTTCCGCGTTGACGCGCTCGCCGGCCGCGTCCTGACGGTGCTCGACGAAGGGCGTACGATCAAGCCCGTGAAGAAGGTCTATTTCCGCGACTCGTTTGCGCCGTACCAGGTGCATGTCTACATAGCCGGGCCATGAGCCAGCCCGTCGCCATGGATGTGGCCGGCCTCGTCGCCACGGCGGAGCGCCGGTACGCCGACCGCAACCCCGAGTCGCGCCGGCTGCACGAGGAGCGCGCGAAGGTAATGCCCGGCGGCAATACGCGCTCGGTCATCCATGTGCCGCCGTTCCCGCTCACGATCGTGCGCGGCGAAGGCGCGCGGCTGGTCGATGCGGATGGACACGAATACGCCGACTTCCTCGGCGAGTACACCGCCGGCCTCTACGGCCACTCGCATCCGGTGATCCTGCGGGCGATCCGCGAGGCGCTCGACGACGGAATCGTGCTCGGCGCGCCGAACCGCTACGAGACGGTGCTCGCGCAGGCGCTTTGCGAGCGGTTCCCGTCGCTCGAGCTCGTGCGGTTCTGCAACTCGGGNNGCCGGCGATCATGGTCTTCGAGGGCGGCTACCACGGCGGCGTCTTTTTCTTCGCGTCGGCAGGCGGCTCGCCCATCAACGCGCCGTTCCCGTTCATCGTTGCGCAGTACAACGACGCCGAGGGCGCTGCGCGACTGATCGCGGAGCACGCGCACGAGCTGGCGGCGGTGATCGTCGAGCCGTTGCAGGGATCGGGCGGCGTCATCCCGGGCGAGCAGGCGTTTCTGCAAGCGCTTCACCAAGCGACCGCTGCCCACGACGTTCTGCTCGTGTTCGACGAGGTGATGACGTCGCGCCTCGCGACCGGCGGCCTGCAGAAGGTCGTCGGCGTCACGCCCGACCTGACGACCCTCGGGAAGTACCTCGGCGGCGGGCTCGCGTTCGGCGCCTTCGGCGGCCGTGCCGACCTGATGGCCCACTTCGATCCCTCACGTGCGGATGCGCTGCCGCACGCCGGCACGTTCAACAACGCGGTACTGACGATGGCGGCCGGAGCGGCCGGCCTGACGCAGGTCTACACGGCCGGCGAAGTCAAGCGGCTGAACGGGCTCGGCGACCGGCTCCGCGACCGCTTGAACGGCTTCGCAGCCGAGCACGATCTGCACTTCTGCGCGACCGGCTACGGCTCGATGGTGGGCTTGCACTTCACGCGGGGCCCGGTTCGGAGCGTTGCAGATCTACCGGCCGCGGCTGAGTTGCGAGCGCTGCTGCACCTGCGCATGCTTGAGGCGGGTTACTCGTATGCGCGGCGCGGCTTCGTCGCGTTGTCGCTCCCGCTCGAGGAGCCCGACATCGATGGGTTTGCGGAGGCGGTCGAGGCGTTTCTGCAGCGAGGCTTCGCGCAGTTAGGCGCGCGGTCGTCTTGACGCTCGTCGGAGCAGCGGTGCTTGTCGCGGGTGCGGCCGCAACGACGCCGCTTCCGGCGAAGCCGCAGGGTGCGGGCGCCGAGCCGACAGCCGGCGGCGGAGTCATCGGCGGTGCTCTCGTGTATCTCGGAGTGCGGTCGCTGGTTGACGCGATGTGCCACCGCGCTGCGGACGTGGTGCTGATCGGCCTGGGCTTCAAGCTCGCGCTCGAGCGCCGCTCGTAAGCAACTACGCGCTCACGACTCCCAGCTCGCGCAGGCGCTCGAGCGACTCGCGGATCGTCGCGAGACCGTCGGCGTGATCGAGCTCGTAGCGCGCGAGGCTTCCTCCGTCCGAGACATCGGCCATCGACCCCATGAGCCAACCGCGCTGGTACACGTGCTGTGATTCAAGCTCGGCGCTGTCGGCCGCTATTTGGCTGAGCGCTGTCTGGAAGCGATTGAGCCCGTCAACGAGCTGTTCCACCGCGGCGTGAACCTTCGGGTCGGTGGCCGTCGAGTGCTGCAAGCTCCGCTCACAGGTACCGAGCTCGGTCAGTGCGTCGACAACGTGTCCGGCGAGTTGACCCCCTGAGCGGCTGATATCGATGCACGCCCGTGCGACAGCTTGTTGGGTGCGCGCCACGATGCCGCTCAAGCTGTCACCTGTCGGCGCTTCGGCGGGCAGCGTGCTCGGCGCCGAGAAGTCGTACGACACCGGTCGTGACGTCGCGAGAGCGATCAACTGATACGTGACGAGCAAGCTGATCGCCGTCGCTACCAACCCGAGCATCGGGTTCGCCCACAGCATCGGCGCGACGGTGGCTGGTGCGTGGCGGAGCGTGAACGTCTGAACCACGTAGGTGACCCCGTTGCCGGCTACGCCTCCCAGACCGAGTGCGAGCACAGCCCACGGATAGGAGATCGAAGCGTCGGCGAGGCGCGGGAGGACGGCGCGGAGGACGAGGCCACCGATGAACGCCGCGGCAAAGGATTGGTAGACGAGGGACAGTCCGACCCCGGTCCCGGCCACGCGGTAGGGCAGCCATGCGGAGGTGAGCGCCGAGGACACCCAGCCGGCGATCCAGATGCAGAGCACCGTCATCCAGAACGACGGAGTCCTTGCCAGAGATGGGCTAGCGCTACTGATCATCGGCACCAAGTCCCGCGGTGCCGCACCCACGAAGCCAATCGCATCATCGGGGCCGGCGCGCACAGCGGCGTGCTCAGATCGAGTGATCCGGAGAACGTGGTCGCTTTGTGCCAACTCCGACGCAGCTCTCGAAAAGACACTTTCGGGCGCTGTGACGAGCAGATAAACGAGAGGCCTTCGTCCCTCTCGTCTCGGAGCTGCCCATGCCCAGGATTCGGATTCTCCTCGCCCTCTTCGCCGCAAGTGCGCTGCTCGCCGTCCCGTTTGCGCACGGCGCGACGTCGAGCGTCGTCGTCAGCCAGATCTTCGCCGGCGGCGGCAACGCGGGTGCGAGCTACACGAACGACTTCGTCGAGCTCTTCAACCGGGGAGCCACGGCCCTCGACCTCGGCGGCTGGACGATCCAGTACGCATCGGCGGCTTCGACGAGCTGGCAGACGACCGCGCTTGCCGGGTCGATCGGTCCGGGCCGCTACTACCTCGTCCAGCTCGCCTCAACGGCGTCGGTTGGCTCGCCACTGCCGGCGGCCGACGCGACGGGGACGACGAACCTCGCGAGCGCGGGCGGCAAGATCGCGCTCGTGCGCGATACGGCGGCGCTCACCTGCGGCGCATCTGTAGGAAGCTGTTCGAGCGCTCCGCTCCTCGAGGATTTCGTCGGCTACGGCTCCGCAACCGATTACGAGGGTGTCGGTCCTGCTCCGGCACTCGGCAATACGACGGCAGCGCTACGCGGTGGCGGTGGCTGCAGCGACACGAACGCGAACGCGACCGACTTCACCGCCGTCGCGCCGGCCCCGCGCAACGCGCTCTCGCTGCCGACCTCCTGTTCGGCCGGTTCGGCGCCGAGCCTGTCGGAGAGCGCAGCCGTCGACGTGGATGTGCAGCCGGTGCTGTCGATCTCGCTCGAGCGGTCGAGCCTGAGCTTCGGCCGCGTCGTCTCGGGGAGCGCGCCGACGCCGATCTCCGAGCACGTGACCGTGATGAGCAACAACGTGTCCGGGTATGCGCTGACCGTGCACCGCTCCGCATTCGCGCCGAATGACCTGCCGCTTGGGATCGCAACCTCTGCGGGCGCCTCGCTCGTTTCGATTCCCATCGCGCCGGCGCCCGATCTGCTGGTCGCCAGCTCGGTGACTCCGAGTGCCGCAGCCGGCGACGTCTGGCCGACGAGCATCGGCTTTGCCTCGGCCCTGCCGGCGGTCGGACCAGGCCACTACACGGCAACGTTGACCTTCACGGTGATCGGGCGGTGATCGCCGCAGCCACAGGCGTTGCAGCAGCGGCGCTTTCCGTCTCGCCGGTGCGCATCCGGCTTAGCGGAGCGTCCAGCCGCACGATCACGATCACGAATGCGGGTGACACGACCGCCGCGGTGGAGGCACGACCGGCAAGCTTTGTTCTCGACCGGCGCGGCAAGCCCACCATCGCGCGGGAGCGCCTGGAGGCCGCAGGATGGCTCGATCTGCGCCCGCGGCGGCTTGTGCTCGCCCCGGGCGGGACGGCTGTGGTCACCGTCTCGTCGGCTGCGCCGGCCGGCGCGCTCCCCGGCGATCACCCTGCGCTCGTCTTGCTCACGACGCAGCCTCCGCGTGCCGCCGGGGTTGCAATCCGCATGCAGATCGGAGTCGTCGTCTTCGTCCGGGTTGCCGGCCGGATCGTTCATCGCCTCGAGCTCGGAACGCTTCGTGTGCGACGGCGTGTGCTCGAAGCCGTTGTCGCGAACCGAGGCAACGTCGTCGAGCGGACGCGCGTGCGCGTTTCCCTGTCGCGCGGCGGGCACGTGCTCGTCCGGCTCGGCCCCGTCGCGCGGACGTTGCTGCCGCATTCACGCGGGATCCAGCGCTTCCGCTATCGCGGTCGCCTGCGGGGGTGGGTGATCGCGAGGGTTGAAGCGGGCGCGCTTCGGCGGACCTTCCGGATCAGGCTCTGACGCGCTGTCCCGTCAGAGGTTCAAACAGCCACTGCCTCTCGCGCCTCGGCGAACCGGTCGACGGCGAAGTCGAGATCCTCACGCGTGTGCGCGGCCGACATCTGTGTGCGGATGCGCGCGGTCCCGCGCGGGACGACGGGGAAGGAAAAGCTGACTGCGTAGACGCCGAGCTCGACGAGTTTCGCCGACAGCCGTGCGGCTGCGACCTCGTCGCCGACCATCACCGGCACGATCGGGTGTTCTCCGGGGAGCACGTCGAATCCGAGCTCGGTCATGCGGGAGCGGAAGTGTGCGGTGTTCTCGCGCAGGCGGTCGCGCAGCTCGTGCGAGCTCTCGATTAGCTCGAGGGCACGCAGGCTTGCGCCGGCGACGGGCGGTGGGATGCTGTTCGAGAACAGATATGGCCGCGCGCGCTGGCGCAGGAGCTCGACGATCTCACGGCGGCCGGCGACGTAGCCGCCGCTCGCGCCGCCGATCGCCTTGCCGAGCGTGCCGGTGAGGATGTCGATGCGTTCGACGACGTCGTGGTGCTCAGGCGTGCCGCGGCCGCCGGGCCCGAGCACGCCGACGGCGTGCGAGTCGTCGACCATGACGAGCGCGTTGTGCCGCTCGGCCAGGTCGCAGATCGAGTCGAGTTGCGCGAGGTAGCCATCCATGGAGAACACGCCGTCCGTCGCGATCAGGCGATAGCGCGCGTCGGCGGACTCCTCGAGCCGCGCCTCCAGCTCGTCCATGTCGCCGTTCGCGTAGCGGAGCCGGCGTGCCTTGCACAACCGGATGCCGTCGATGATCGACGCGTGGTTGAGCTGGTCTGAGATGACGGCGTCCTGCTCGTCGAAGAGCGCTTCGAACAGGCCGCCGTTCGCGTCGTAGCAGGAGCTGAAGAGGATCGTGTCGTCGGTGCCGAGGAACGAGGAGAGCCGCTGCTCGAGCTCGCGATGGAGCGCCTGCGTTCCGCAGATGAAGCGCACCGAAGCCATCCCGTAGCCCCAGCGGTCGAGTGCCTCGTGCGCCGCCTCGACCATCGCCGGGTGGCTGGCGAGACCGAGGTAGTTGTTCGCACACAGGTTGAGCAGTTCGCGCCCTTCGACGTCGACGTGTGCCCCCTGCGGTGTCGTCATCACGTGCTCGGTCTTGTAGAGACCCGCCTCGCGTACTTCCACGAGTCGTCCCGCCAGATCGTCGCGCAGCGTTCCGTACACGGTCCCTCCTAGATGTCCGTCCAGTCGAGGATCACTTTTCCCGATTGGCCCGAGCGGGCAACCGCGAACGCCTCTTCGAAGTCGCGGTGCGAGAAGCGGTGCGTGATCACCGGGCTGATGTCGAGCCCCGACTCGAGCATCACCGTCATCTGGTACCAGGTGTCGTACATTTCGCGTCCGTAGATCCCTTTCAGAGTCAGCATGTTGAAGATGAGTGGGCTGAGGTCGAGCGCGATCTCTGTTGCCGGAATCCCGAGCACGGCGATGCGTCCGCCGTGCGCCATGTTCGCGATCATGCTCCTGAGCGCGTCCGCGTTGCCCGACATCTCGAGGCCGATGTCGAAGCCCTCGGTCATACCGAGCTCGCGCTGGACGTCGGCGAGGTCGCCGTCGCGCGGATCGACTGCGAGCGTCGCGCCCATGCGGCGCGCGAGCTCGAGCCTGTACGGGTTGAGGTCTGTCACGACGACGTGACGCGCGCCGGCGTGGCGCACGACGGCCGTGGCCATGCAGCCGATCGGGCCGGCGCCGGTGACGAGCACGTCTTCGCCGAGTGCCGGGAAGGAGAGCGCGGTGTGCACAGCGTTTCCGAACGGATCGAAGATCGAGGCAACGTCCTCGTCGATCCCCGGCCAGTGGTGCCAGATGTTCGTCATCGGCAGCGCCACGTACTCGGCGAACGCGCCGGGCCGCTGTACCCCGAGCCCGATGGAGTGCGCACACAGGTGCCGGCGCCCTGCCATGCAGTTCCGGCAGCGACCGCAGACGACGTGCCCCTCGCCGCTGACGAGGTCGCCGATCTGGAAGTCGCTCACGTTGGAGCCGACCGCGGCCACCTTACCGACGAACTCGTGGCCGACAACCATCGGCACGGGGATCGTCTTTTGCGCCCAGGCATCCCAGCCGTAGATGTGCAGATCGGTGCCGCAGATCCCGGTCTTCCGGACCCGGATCAAGACGTCGTTGACACCGATCTCCGGGTCGGGCACGTCCTCGAGCCAGAGGCCTTCGGCGGCCTTGGCTTTAACCAGCGCACGCATGCGCTCGGCACGCTACACAGCCCTCCAGCCGCTCGCTCCGGCGGAGTCGAAGTTCTCACCGATGTCGTCCGTGCGGGCTTTGCGAATGGGCGCGGCTGGGATCGAACCAGCGACCCCTCGCGTGTGAAGCGAGTGCTCTCCCGCTGAGCTACGCGCCCGGAGGCCGTACTTTAGCCACTTGGCGCTACAGCCAGTCTTCAGCCACTTGGCGCTACAGCCAGTCTTCGTTGTCAGGATCGGGCACCGGCGCTTCTCGGTTCCGCTGACGCCACCAAAGAGCCGGCAGGAACACGAGTAGCGGCACGAGGAAGCGCGGGTCGGCGAGGCCGAGCGAGAACCAGAGTGAGGCGCCGGCGAGGACAAGGCAACAGCGGGCCAGTCGATCGTCCCACGTGGGCCGCGCATTCGCACGGATCCACCTGACGACCGTCTCGCGAACGGTTGCACGTTCCGTGCTCTCGGCATGTGCTCCGCCGCGGTCGGTCGGAATGGTTTCTCGTTCCGGCAAAGCGACCGGTTGCGGAAGACTCGGCGCGACGCTCGGCGCGCGTTCGGCCCTTGTAGCTGGCTCGACCTTCGGCAACACAACCTCGTCTGCGCGAGGGGCGGTCGCTCCAACGCGCTGCCTCAGTCGCGTCTTCCGCTCGTCAGAGGAGAACCCGGGGACCCCCGCCCAGTTCAGCGGGTTAAAGCCAAGCCGCGCGACGAGCTCCTGGCCGTTGCTCGGGGCAGGCGGGTACGTCCAGACTTCAGCGCTTACTCCGTCGCATGTCTCGAGGATCGCGAGGGTTGCCGCTCCGGTACGCGCAGGATCTTCGCGGTTCAACCACTCGAAGGCGAGATCGAAGGCATCGAGGAACTCGGTGAGCCCGTCGGCGAGATCCGTCGGCGGCCCACCCTCGGGGAGGAGGCGCACCGCAAAACGTCGTTCGGTCTGCCAGGCCGCATGGCGTGTTTCACTAGCCATGCTTGTCTCCTCGGTTACCCATGAGCTTGCGACGAAAAACGGCCGGGCGCCATCGCTTGATTGTGTGATCTTCAGCGGGCCGGTCGTCGCGGGATCGAGGTACGCGCCCGGAGCCGCGGCCTCACCACGAACAGGATCGACCCGCACAGTGCTGCTCCAAGGGTGAACGGAATCCAATCTCCGGTGGCGTTCGCGATCGCGCCGCCCGCGGCGGGGCCGGCCACGGCGCCCGTCGCCCACGCGGCGCTCATCAACCCGAACGCCATCCCTTGCGCGAGTCCCGCATGATCTGCGCCGTCCGCGATCATTGCGAACGCAGGAGTGAAGAGCACGCCGTACGCGACCGCGGCGATCACGATCAACGGCGCGTAGAAGAGCGGACGCCCGCCGGCCGCGAGACCAAGCGACACGAGCGCGCCCGCTGCGAGCGATGCGCGCACGGGTACGAGTGGGCCGCGTCGATCACTGATGCGTCCGACGATCGGCGCCTGGATCGCCTCGAGGCCGGCGCCCACGAGCCACACGCCGCCGATCGCTGCCGCGCCCCAGCCAGCATGCGAAAGATGCAGCGGGCCGAGCACAGCAAGGACCCCGAAGAGCAGTGACGGCACCGCCATCAGTACGAGGCCGCCGACGAGCTGTCGGTTGCGAAGCGCTCGACGCAGCGCTGCACGCGACGGCGTCTCCGCGGGCGGCGACGACCCGAGCCGCAGTGTCCAGACCCCGAGCACGAGCGACAATCCGGCAAGCGCGCAGAAGATCTCTGCTCTCCCGACGAGTGCGGCCGCGGCGCCGATCACCGGTCCGAAGAGCGCTCCGAAGACTGCCGCGCCCATTGCGCTCCCGATCAGCTGGCCGCGCCGCTCGCGCGGCGCAGCGGCGAGCAGCCACGAGAACGAGCCGGCCCAGGTGAACGCGCTTCCAAGCCCCTGGACGAACCGCGCAACGAAGAGCGTCGAGAAGCTGTCTGCGAATGCGAAGCCGATGCTGGCGAGCCCCATGCCGGCCAGCCCGACGAGCACGGCGCGCCGCGGACCAAGCCGGGCCGCGGCCCAGCCGCCGGGAAGCCCGCCGACGAGCGCGCCGGCCGCATAGGCAGCGACGAGCGTTCCGGCGCGCGCTTTCGAGAGGTGCAGCTGGTGCGCGAAGTGCGGCAGAAGAGGCGTGAGCGCCGCGTACAGCATCGTGTCGACGAATACAAGAACGGCGACGAGCAGCAGCAGACGGCGCATTCGGGCACGCTACCAACGCTCAGGAAGGCCACGGCTCCTGCCGATAACAGGTCGTATGAGCCGGTCTCTTGGACTCCCGCTCCTCATCGTCTCGCTCGCGATCGGCGGGTTCCTCTTCGTGAAGCAGTCGCAGACGGTCGGGCCGACCTCGTCGGTCGCGACCCAGGCCGAGGCCCAGGCGGCCGCCGCCACTGCCGCGACAAACTTCGACGGTGCGCTGCCCGTCCTCCAGGCCTGGTTCGCGGACAACGACACGTACGCCGGCGTGACACTCCCCCCGGGGTTTGGCATCACGGTCGTTCGCGCAGACACGACGTCGTTCTGCCTCCAGTCGGGCGCCGAGCACGAGGTCGGGCCGGGCGGCCAGCCGCAGCCCGGGCCCTGTTGAACCGCCCTACGCTGCGGATGTGACGATCGAGGGCCCCGGCGCCGTATCAACAGGCGTGAACGCGGCTACGTCCTCGCTCGACGTCCCCCGGCTGCTGAGCGCTCGCCCGGCCTTTGCCGAGGTGGCCGCCGAGCAGCTGGACGCCGTGTACCGCTACCTCGTCTATTTGACCGGCGATCGTGCGGCGGCCGAGGATCTCACGGCCGAGACGTTCGAGAAGGCTTTCCGATCGTGGCGGCGCTTCGATCCGCGACGCGGTTCGCCGCGCACCTGGTTGTGCCGGATCGCGCGCAGCGTCGCAGTCGACTGGTTCCGGGCCGAGTCGCGGCGGCGGCGACGTGAGGAGACATATGCGCGCGACCTGCCGCTCGTCGAGGAGTTCGGCGATGGATTGCCGGGGCCGCTCGAGGATGCATTACGTGAGCTGTCGCCGGCTGAGCGCGAAGTGGTGGCGTTGCGCGTCCTGCTCGAGCTCGACGGCCCGAGTGCAGCGCGCGTGCTCGGGATCAGCCAGACAGCGTGCTCGACGCGGCTGAGCCGCGCGTTGCGACGACTGGAAGAGAGGATGAACGATGTCGGCGAATGACCTGACGATTGAAACACTGCTGCGCGCGCACGCGCCGCATGCACCTGAGTCCTTGCGCGAGCGCGTGTTCGCGCTCGAGCCGAAGGAGCGCCGCCTGAGCCTGCCGTCGCGGCGGCTCGTGCTCGTCGCGCTGCCGGCCGCGGTCGGGATCGCCGTCTCGGTTGCCGTCGTGCACGGCATCATTGGCTCGAGCTCGACCCAGCCGACGGCGGCGCATCGGTCACTCGTCGCCGGAGTCACGGCGCCAACCTGGACGAGCGCGACGGAAGGCGGCGCCGTTCTCGGGCAGTTGCAGAAAGTCCCGGACGCGGCCGCGGCCAAGAGCGTCGCGGCGGCGCCGTCCGTCGGCTCACCCGCGCGCCTGCAGCACACGGACGCGTCGATGCAGATCCGCGTCGCGACCGATGACGAGCTCGCGCAGGCGACTACACGCGCGACCCGCATCGCGACGTCGCTCGGCGGCTACGCGAAGTCCGTCAACTATCGCTCGCAAGGGACGTCCGTCATCGATCTCCGCATCCCGACGCAGAACGTGAAGACGGCGCTCGCGCGGCTCGCGGGTCTCGGCACGCTCGTCTCACAGGAACTGTCCGTGACCGATCTGCAGCAACAGCTCCAGAACCAATCCGCCCAGATCGCCCAACTGCGCCGGCGCATCGCCGCATTGCAGGCAGCGGTGCGCGATCCGTCGCTCGCCGACGCGCAGAAGGTGCTGCTGCGCATCCGGCTTGCCGAGTCGCAGCGCGCGCTCTCGCAGCGCCTCCACGCCCGGACGGGAACGATCTCCGCGGGCACGACATCGAGCGTCTCGCTCGTGATCGACACGCAGAAGGCAGCCGCCTCTGTCCCGCACCCTCGGGGCCGCCTCGGGCGGATGGTGCATTCGGCCGTCGGCTTCCTCGCGCTCGAGGCGATCATCGCGCTCTATGCGCTGATCGTCATCAGCCCGCTTGCGATAGTCGCGGCGCTGCTTTGGTTCTGGCGGCGCCGCTCGGTTGACCGGCTCCTGGCAGCCTGACGATCTGATGAAATAGCGCCGTGCTGCTGGCGGCGCTTTCCACAGGGAACAAGATCGGCCTTGCCGTTGTGGGCGGCACGTTCATCCTGTTCGCGCTCACCTCGTCCGTCATCCTGCCGCGGCGCCGCCCGGACTTTCCGGGGCGAAACGGTCTCAGCATCTTCGTGCTTGCGTGCTTCGTGCTCTTCTTCGCGATGCTCACCGCCGTGTTCGTCTTCGGTGTCGAGAGCGAGGCGAAGGGCGCGGAGAAACCGGCTGCAACGGCCGGGCACACGATCCCGGTCAGCGAGACGGAGTTCAAAATCACCGTCCCGGCGCAGAAGGTCGCGCCGGGCAAGGTCACCTTCGCCGTCCGGAACGTCGGCAAGATCCAACACGATCTCGTGGTGAGCGGCCCGGGCGTCACCGGCGCTGCGAAGACGCCGCTGATCAATCCCGGCCAGACGGCGACGTTGGCGGTGACGCTCGCTGCGGGCAGCTACACGCTGTACTGCAGCGTGCCCGGTCACCGCGCGGCCGGCATGGTCGCGAAGCTCACCGTCGGCTGACCGACGACGCGACCCGTCCCCAAGAAAGGGGAAAGCCCGCCGAGGGGGGCCGCAGCGGGCTTAGTGAGGGTGCCGGTTGGGAGGGGAAAATCCGGCACTCCGATCTTCGGCAAACGGGCTTGCGCCGCCCTCCCGATAAAGGGGGATTTCACACGAATGGGCGAAATCGAGTGCGGTAACCTGTCGCGAGCCCCGGAGAAGTGGCCGAGTGGCTGAAGGCGGCGCCCTGCTAAGGCGTTAGGTGGATGAATGTCTGCCTCGAGGGTTCGAATCCCTCCTTCTCCGTGACGACAGCGACCCGGCCTCGCCGGGTCGCGCGTCGTTGAGAGCGGAGAGGGCGGGATTTGAACCCGCGACGCACCTTTCAGCACGTACGCGATTTCCAGTCGCGCTCCTTAGGCCACTCGGACACCTCTCCGTGCGGCCGCCGCAGCCTAGCGTCGGCTGGGGGATAGGCGCTACGTCGAATCGAGGATCGGACGGATTGGACGCCTCGCCGACACGATTAGTGTGGATCTGCGTCAATTCGCACGCGGCCGGCTGCGGCAGGAAGACGGAATCGCGCTCGTGATGGCCCTCGGCATCACGGTCGTCCTCATCATCTTCGTCGCCTCGATGATCAGCTACACGAGCTCGAATTCGCGCGCGGCCCAGCTCAGCTCGAGCGACCTCATGGCGACGCAATACGCCGAGGCCGGGCTGAATACCGCCTACTCGATCATCGTCAACCAGAAGGTGACCGCACTCGGTAATCCGGCTGCCGCGAATCTGCTGGGCTGCAGCGGCGCCACGAGCGCCACCGACACAAACGGCCCGTCCAACTGCGCAACGCCGACGGCAAAGCTCATCTGCGTTACGGCGAGTAGTTGCGTGTCGGGTGGCGCTGGAAGCGCGACCGTCTATGGCTACTACAGCGGCACGAACCCGACGACCTTCAACGGCATCTCGGTTGCCGCCTCCACGTGGCTGCTCATTTCGAGCGGCTACGCGCGCAACGCGCAGGGCACGACCGCTATCAAGACGACGACGGCCACCGTGGCCATCTCGCCGCTGAACAGCGGCGCGGTCGCCGCGGTCTGGAACCACCTGTTCATCACGTCCCCGCTCACGCCCAATGTGTGCTCAGTCGACTTCGCCGGCAACAACATGACGATCACTGATCCGCTCTACGCGATCGGGAACGTCTGTGTGAGCGGCAACAACACAACGATCCAGGAGAACGTCGGCGGCCAGCCGATCGACCTGATGGTCGGGGGCAAGCTCGTGCTGAGCGGCTCGGGCGCGAAGGCCGGGACCGACGCGACGCATCCGCTCACGAGCGGCGTCGTCGTCGGCGGCTGCACGACCGTGTCCGTCGCCGCGGGGACCACGGCGTGCGACAGCGGCAGCTACAGCTACTGGGTCAAGACAAAGGACACATTCGTCCCGACCTCCGCGCCGGAGATGCAGGCCGCCGACATCTTGACCGACTACAACAATTCGGATCCCGGGCCGAAGCACGCCTGTGCGACCGGCGGCCTTGCCTCCACGACGTTTGACGGTGACGGCGTTCAGAACGGCACGAACGCGTCGTTCGAGCTGCTACCGGGCACGAGTTACACCTGCGTCTCGCAGAGTGGTGCGACTACCGGGCAGATGAGCTGGAACAGCTCGACGAGTACGCTCACGATTGCCGGCAACGTGTTCCTCGACGGGAACCTCACGATCACAGGGTCGGGCACCTATACAGGCACCGGCGTGATCGAGGCCGCGGGCACGATCACGTTCAACGGGAACGGGATGAGCCTTTGCGCCGCGAGTCCGTGTAACACGGCCGCGAACGGCTGGCAGGGGTCAAGCGGCAACAACAACATGCTGACGCTCGTCGCGCTGAAGTCGAGCGCGACCTCAGTGACGTTCACTAACAACAACCAGACCTTCCAGGGATCTCTCTGGACGCAGCCGTCGTCGTCGATGACGTTCGTGAAGAACGGCGTCACCGTGGAGGGCCCGATCAGCATCGGGAGTTTCGATGCGACGTTCAACAACGCAACGTTCAAGCCGCTGCCGGTGATCAAGAACATGCCGGTGGGAGCACCGATTCCGCCGAATACGGGCGCCTCGATCGGCTCGATGACCATCACGAAGTAGGTTGAGCGGAGGGGGAGGGATTTGAACCCTCGTCGGACCCAAAAGCCCGAAACGGTTTTCGAGACGAGACGACCCTTCTTACGGAATCGGGCGTGTGCAGCGTTGTTGCGGCACGTGCCGTGGGGTGCGCGCTCGATTGCGCGATCGTTCAAGCCTGTTAGGCGGTGGCTGGGAGCGTGGATGCCGCGCGGAAGGAGCGCACGCAGATGGGGGCGTGCAAGCTACGCGAGTGGCGAAGCGTGGCTGTCTCCAGATGGACACATTTGGCCGACAGTGTCTTGCGAACGGGTCGTCCAGCCGGTGAATGCAGCCATCCACCGACGGGATCGCCTCGGCGGGCTCATCCACGAATACGCGGCAGCAGCATGGCGGACTGATTTTCGCTGCGACACACAGGCGCCTGCGGTGCCCACGGGTGAGCCGTGGGCACCGCAGGTTCGCGTCCCTACGATGCCTCGCGGTGCAGGATCCAGTAGGTGAGCGACGTCACGATGCCGAGCATGGTGAAGCCGACGAGGAAGACCCACGTCGGGGCGACGAACATGTTCGATGTCGCGGTCAGCCGGAACGGCGCTCCGCCCCGGGCGATCGGCAGCAGGGTGTACCAGAAGAACATCCAGCTGACGAACCCCCAGGCGAGACCTGCTCCAATGGTCTCGGGGAGCGTGCGCAGACGCAGGAACCGGTCTGCGACAGCGCCGAACACCGCTCCGTGCACCAGCGCGTACAGAGCGAGCAGCCCGATCCCGGCCACGATCGGCCACCACTGGTAGCCGTTCTGGGCGAAGTGCCCGAGGCCGAACAGCCACGCCGTCGCCGCCATCGGCAACTCGAGCGCGCTGTGGGCCGCGTTCGCCCAGCCGTAGACGATGAGCGGCACCGCCATCCCGAGGCCGCCGGCAAGACCGGCAGCCGTCGCGATGAGCGCCTTACGAGGAGTCGAGAGGATAGTCCGTAGCTCGGGTCCGTGCTTGAGGCGGTCCTTCCACTCGACGCGGAACTCGGTGTGCGTGGTTGACATGACGCATCACCTCCCCTTCCCTGTGCCCATCTGCCTGGTCGGTCGCCCGCACATCGGGGTGGCCGCTGATCTCGTTCTGCGGGAATTCCGCGAATCCTAGGCTCCTCCAGTTCCTCGGTCGCCGGGGGAGCGCAGTGACAGCTTCGGCCTCACAAGGCCGGAGCGGCTTGGAGCAACCGCTCGAACGTTCGAGCGAAGAGGTAGGCGTCCGTGCACGCTTCTCGGCCCATCAGCCAAGTATGCGGAGCGCCAGATATAATGTCAACCATGGTTGTCATTAGCAGAGCGGCGGGTTGATGCACCGCGGCCGATCAGACGCGAAACCCGTTTTCGAGGACACTGATCCGGAACGCCGCGACCGGCAGCCGAGACTCGGCGCCGCGCTGCGCCGCGCCTGGATCGGCTACCAGCGCCGACTGGATGAGGAACTCGCCGCAGCGGGCTTCGGCGAGCGCAGGTTCCCCGACGGACGGGTGCTGCGCATGTGTTCGGCCCCCGAGGCGACGACGATCGCGCAGATCGGTCGGCAACTCGCAATCACACGCCAAGGCGCGAGCAAGATCGTCGCCAGCCTCCGCGACCGCGGCTACGTCACCGTCACCGCCTCAGCGACCAACGGCAGAGAGAAGACCGTCCAGCTCACACCGCGGGCGCACGACTATCTTGCCGCCCACCGAAGCGCAGCACGAGGGATCGAGCGCCAGTTGCAAGCCGAGCTCGGGCAGGAGGCTTTCGACGGCCTTCATCGACTCCTCGAAGCCCTGGGCGGAGACGAGGACATCCGCCTCAGCGACTACCTGCGGAAGATGAGGGACGATTGACGCCTATGTCGCTCACCCGGGCTCGAACTCCGGAGCTGCCGAAGAGCAATTTCAATCGGGGATTGCGATGCTGCGGCGCTCGTTCGAACGCCGCGTACCGCACACCGATGCGGAAGAGAAGCGGAAGATGATCGAGGTTCGAGGCCTGAGTAAGCGCTTCGGCGAGAAGCTTGCCGTCGACCGTCTGACCTTCGAGGTGCAACCCGGTCACGTCACGGGGTTCCTCGGCCCGAACGGGGCGGGGAAGTCGACGACGATGCGCCTGATCATGGGTCTCGACAACCCGACCGCGGGTTCGGCCGCGATCAACGGCCGCTCCTATCATGACCTTGCCTGGCCGCTGCACGAGGTGGGCGCCGTCCTTGAAGTGACCGCGATCCACCCCGGTCGCAGCGCGTTCGCGCACCTCTGGATGCTCGCCAGGACCAACCAGATCCCCCGGAGCCGCGTCATGGAGATGCTCGATCTCGTCGGGCTCTCATCCGTTGCCCGGCAGCGGGCAGGGCAGTTCTCGCTCGGCATGAGTCAGCGTCTCGGCATCGCGACCGCCCTGCTTGGCGATCCCGGCGTGCTGCTGTTCGACGAGCCGGTGAACGGTCTCGATACCGACGGCATCCGCTGGGTGCGCCAACTCCTGCGCCGACTTGCGACTGAGGGCCGAACCGTGTTCGTCTCGAGCCACCTGATGAGCGAGATGGCGCTGACAGCCGACCGGGTCGTCGTGATTGGCAAAGGACGGCTGATCGCCGACATGCCGATCACCGAGTTCACTTCGCAAAGCTCCCACCGTTACGTGCGGGTGCGCTCGCCACAGCTCGACCGGCTCCGTCCGGTACTCGAGCAAGCCGGCGCCACCGTCGTCGACGAGCAGGACGGCTCGATCTCGGTGACCGGGATCAGCGAGGAAGCTATCGGCGAGCTCGCCTGGCGCAACTCGATCCTGCTCCACGAGCTCGCGCCCCAGTCTGCCTCCCTCGAGGAGGCGTTCATCGAGTCCACCGAAGGCGACACCGAGTACCGCGGCGTCCATTCACAACCGTCCGCGACAACCTGAAAGCGACGTGAGCGTGAACACCGCCACGATCACACCAGCATACGAACCCAAGACCTCGCTTCCGCCCGGTCACTACGGCTTCGGCGGCGTTCTCGCATCGGAATGGACGAAGCTCACATCCGTCCGCTCGACCGTCTGGACACTGCTCATCACGGTCGCCGTCGGCATCGGACTCGGCGCAATCGTGACGTCCACGCAGGCATCGCGCTGGTCGCGCCGCTCGCTCGTCCGCCAGCTGAACTTCGACCCTACCCGCTCCAGCCTCGCCGGACTGCTGTTCGCGCAGCTCGCGATCGGAGTGCTCGCCGTCCTCGTGGTCAGTTCCGAATACAGCACCGGCACAATCCGGGCCACCTTCGCCGCCGTGCCACGCCGACCACTCGTGCTGGTCGCGAAGGTCACAGTGTTTGGAACGGTCACCCTCGTCATCGGGGAAGCCGTCGCCTTCATCGCGTTCCTCCTCGGCCAACAGATCCTGGCTGGCAGAACACCCACCGCTTCGCTCTCCGACCCGGCCGTCGCCCGCGCGGTCTCCAGCGGCGGTCTCTACCTCGCCGCACTCGGACTGCTCGCACTCGGGCTGGCAACGATCATCCGCCACACCGCAGCGTCGATCAGCGCATTCGTCGGTGCGCTCTTCATCCTCCCGATCATCGCCGCCACGCTCCCAACATCGATCACCAACGACATCGACCGCTTCCTACCCGCCCAGATCGGCACGATCATGCTCACCGCCCACTACCACGGCACCGACCCGTACGGACCATGGACCAGCTTCGCCATCCTCTGCGGCTACGCGACCGCAGCCCTAGTCGCAGGCGGACTGCTACTCGTTCGCCGAGACGCCTGACGGCGAAATCCGCCTCTCTTCGGATCTTGGCGTCGTGCCTCACTCGCCTGAAAAGCTGCGCGTCTGCTCCGCCACGGCACTCCCCGTTGCCGTGCGCTCGGGCTCGACGGGCGATCGTGACTCTCACAACGGCTGGACCAACTTCAGGGGGGTCACGTCACCCGCTTGAATGCCCCTGATGGACACCACACGCTTGGTCCGGCATCAGCATCCGGCTGCGACGGGCGAACCGCCGAAGCTTGAGTTGGCCGCTGCTGCGGCGCTGCCGGCGGCTGACGCGCTGAGCAAGCTTGGCTCCTCGGAGCTGGGGCTCTCGAGCGTCGAGGCGAGCCGTCGTCTGACCGTGTATGGGCCGAACGTGCTGCTCTCTCACGGCGTCAGCGCGCTGTCCGTTCTCGTCCGCCAGGTGCGCAGCTACTTGTTGTTGTTGCTGCTGGTGGCGGCCGTAGTTTCGGCTGTTGTTGGTGATCGAACCGAGGCGCTGATCATCGGCGGGATCATGTTGATGAGCGTCGGGCTGAGTTTTCTGAACGAGTATCGCTCCGAGAAGGCGGTCGAGGCGCTGCACTCGCAGATCCGCCACCTGGCGTTCGTTGATCGCGACGGGCAGCCGAAGGAGATCAATGTCAGCGAGATCGTCCCGGGCGATCTCGTGCATCTGCGCGTCGGCGACGTGATCCCGGCCGATCTGCGGCTGATCGAAGCTCATGAGCTCGAGTGTGACGAGTCGGTGCTGACGGGCGAGTCGCAGGCCGCGGCCAAGACAGCCGACGCGCAACCGCCCGGCGACTCGTCGCTCGACCTGCCGTCGTGCGCGTTCATGGGCACGCTCGTGCGTGGCGGCGACGGGCGCGGCCTGGTCGTGCGCACCGGCTCGGGCACCGCCTTCGGCGCGATCGCCTTGCGTCTGGGTGAGCGGCAGGGTCAGACGTCGTTCCAGCAGGGGCTGCAGCAGTTCTCGCGCCTGCTCGCGACCGTGACCGCGCTGCTGGCGGGCTCGATCTTCGTCATCAACGCCGCTCTCGGCCGCTCCCTATTACAGTCGGCCCTGTTCGCGCTCGCGATCGCGGTCGGACTGACGCCGCAGCTGCTGCCGGCGATCGTGACCGTGAGCCTGGCGACCGGCGCCCGCCGCTTGGCCCGACGGCAGGTGATCGTCAAGCGTCTTGTCTGCATCGAAGACCTCGGCAACGTCCAGGTGCTGTTCACCGACAAGACCGGCACCCTGACCGAAGGACACATCTCCTTCACCCAATCGCTCGACTGTCGGAGCAAGCCGGACGAGCACGTCGAGGCGCTCGGCTTGGCCTGCAGCGACGAAACCGGCAACGAACTCGACCGCGCCCTGCATGCCCCCTCTACCGCCGCTCAGAACGGCGACCTCGGCTGGACCGCGCTCGACCGGCTGCCGTTCGACCACGAGCGCCAGCTCGCCTCCGTTCTCTCCGACACACCACAGGGCAGACTGTTGATCGCGAAAGGCGCCCCGGAAGCCGTCCTCGCCCGCTGCACGAACGTCCCCGGCGAGGCCCAGGCGACCCTCGACCGACTGTTCGCCGCCGGGATGCGCGTCGTCGCAGTCGCCAGCCGGCCGGTTACGCTCGAGCGTCTCAGCCGCGAGGACGAACGGGACCTCACCCTCGACGGCTTCCTCTGCTTCAGCGATCCCGTCAAGGCCAACGTGCAGGAATCGCTCGCCCGGCTTGCCCGGCTCGGGGTCACGGTCAAGATCGTCACCGGCGACAACGGTCAGGTCGCAGCGCACCTCTGCCGCGAGGTCGGCCTCGACCCGGGCGACGTCGTCACCGGCACCGCGCTCGAGACGCTCAACGACGCTGGCCTGCTCGCGCTATTGCCGACGACAACCATCTTCGCGCGGATCACTCCGGAGCAGAAGTCGCGAATCATCCGCGCCCAGCGCAGTCTCGGCGCAACCGTCGGTTTCCTCGGCGACGGCGTCAACGACGCGATCGCCCTCCACGATGCCGATGTCGGTATCTCGGTCGACACCGCCGCCGACGTCGCCAAGGACGCAGCCGACGTCGTCCTGCTCAACAAAGACCTCGGCATCATCGCCGACGCCGTCGTCGAAGGCCGGCGCATCTTCGCCAACACGATCAAGTACGTCCTGATGGGCACCTCCTCCAACTTCGGCAACATGTTCTCCGCCGCCGGCGCTTCCTTGTTTCTCTCCTATCTCCCCATGCTGCCGACGCAGATCCTGCTCAACAANNTCAACAACCTCCTCTACGACGTCAGTGAGATGACGATCCCGACCGACAACGTCGACGAGGAAATGCTCGCCCGCCCTTCCCAGTGGGACATCGGCCTGATCCGCCGCTTCATGGCTTTCTTCGGCCCGATCTCGAGCGTCTACGACTTCCTCACCTTCGCCGTCATGCTCTGGGTGTTCCACGCGCACGCGACGCTTTTCCGTTCCGGCTGGTTCGTCGAGTCGCTCACCACCCAGACGCTCGTCATCTTCGTGATCCGCACCCGCCGCGTCCCTTTCTTCAAGAGCCGCCCCAGCACACCACTCCTGACCGCGACGCTCGCCTGCGCCGCCGTTGGGGTCGCGTTCCCGTTCGTCGGCCCACTCGCCCGCCTGTTCGGCTTCCGCCCCCTACCGCTCAGCTTCCTCGCCGTCCTCGCCGGCATGATCATCACCTACCTTGCCCTCGCCCAGCTCGGCGTCGCGCTGTTCTTCAAACCACACGGGGACCGCTCGCTCGCCCACGTGCTCAGCCGCCGCGAGCGAGACGTCAAACGCAGAGCATCACGCTGGCATGTCTGGCCACACGACACCACCCCACCGTCAACACCTCTCGATCGACCGAGCACTGGACCGGCGTGAGCACACGCGTCCAGCGGGATCGGTAGCGAAACCCTCTGCCCCGACACAACCCCCATAGACCGCGAGCCCGGACCCGCAACGTGAGGCGCAGCAGCGAAAGCGCGACCTCGTCGCACGACGCCGACACGCTGGCACACACTGCAGCAGCCCGCGACGAAGCAACACGGCACATCCAGGAACTCAATGTCATTGTCGGCGGATGGCGTCCGGTGTGCGACGCAGACTCGGGCCGGCGGCGGCTGACTCTATTCCCGAATGTCGTTTGCTGACTTCCGAGCGTTGTGTCGTCGCCGCCTTCCCGAGACCGTCGAGCGTGACTTGATAGGAGCTTGGCAGCTGCCTCGAGTGAGGCCTGTCCGTTCGCCGGTCGCCCCCAACGGCTATTGGAGGCGAGCTAGATGATCGTGATCGGAGTGGACGTACACAAGCACTCGTTGACGGCGGTTGCTGTCGAGGAGACGGGCCGGCTGCTCGACAGTACGCGCGACAGTCGGGATCGTCGGGATCGTCGTAGACTCGCGCAGCCATGCTGGAGACGAACGTCTATCTGCATTGGTCAAAAACCACAGGCGACAGACGAACACCCACGTTCGGTGGAGGCATAAGCCCCGCATCCATCGACGCTCTCGGCATCACGGCAGGGCAGAGAATGCGAATCTTGAAGTTCTCGGCGGTCTGCTCACACGTCGCGGCGACGGCGCGGGTACGGTGAGCAGGCGTAGGTCTGCACCGAGATCTCTAGGTGCCGGCAAACCGCGTCGACATCAGCCCCTTCCGCGAGCAGACGATCGGCCTCACACAGCTTCCTCACGATCTGCTCCGGCGAATGCCTCTTCCCGCCTTGGCATGGCGCTGCCAACAGGCCGTGATGGTTGCGCCGAGCGTCAACGACAACGCCGCGGCCGGGAGCGCCCGTCGTCTGCCTATTTGGCGGAGGAGCTAACCGATTGTGAGGTGCGTCCGTGCTCGCTGAGATCGCCTAGCTCGAGGCGGTGAGTCGGCGGGTCGGGTAGCGCGATTGCGGAGCTGACCTCGAGCTCGGCGCCGACATGCAGCAGCTCCCCGGGTTCGAGCGAGCGCCAGCCGGGATCGTCGTCCATCGGCTCGCTGGCGAGCACGACCACCGGTCGCTGCGCCGCTTCCGGTGAGTGCACCCGGGTACCGAGGCTGCTGCGGTGATGTAGCGGTAGTCCGCCGCGATGGCCGCCCGCGGCGCGGTCGAGGATGTACAGCGTGTTGGTCTCCGGGTAGCGCAGCGCGAACAGCTCAGACTCGGTGGTGAGGATCAGGTTCAGCGCGTACACGGGCAGATGCTCGGCCACCCAGCTCACGGCTGCGATGATGCCCGCGCGTACGTCGCCGTCGCGCCGGCGCGTGTTGCGCGTGATCAGCGCGAACAGCCGCTCGGAGTCGGTTTCTCCCTCGACCAGCCTTCGGTCCTCGCCGAGCTCGTGCTCCAGCTGCGACAGCCCGGCCCGGCGAGTACGCCGTTGTGGGCGAACAGGCGCGCCTCCTGCTCGAAAGGGTGGGTGTTGGCGAATGTGAGCGCGCCCGTGGAGGCGAAGCGGACGTGCGCGAGGAACATGCGCGAGCGTTCACGGCGCGACTCGTAGGCGAAGTCGGCGTCGCTGAAAGCCGAGATCGGCGCCTTGTGCACGACCGCTCGCCCCTGGGGATCGAAGATCCCGAGGCCGGTTCCGTCGGGGTTGCGGTGGCTCTGGAGGGTGAGGTTGTCGGGGGCATTGAGCAGCCAGAACTCGGCGCTCAGCGGCCGGGCTCCTGCGCTCATGGCGAACAGGCGGCACATCTCAGCAGTGGGGACGGTGTCGAGGGCGGTGGGGGTGCACGGCGGTCTGCTTTCGCAGTGCCTGCAGTGCGCCGCGCAGGTCGTGGGAGAGCATGTCGACCATGTCGCGCGAGAAGTTCTCCTTCACCACCATGCGCAGCACGCTGACGCTCTGCGCGTTGGGCGGCAGGGTGTAGGCGGGCACGATCCAGCCACGCTCGCGCAGTAAGTGGGAGAGCTCGGTGAGATCGGTCACTTGCGGTTCGGTGGCCCGTAGCACCACAATCGGAAAAGCTGAGGCGTCGTTGATTAGCTCGATTGCCTCGATGTCCTGCAGCTTGGCCGCGAGCGCTTGGGCGTTTGCGAGCACGTTGCTGACGATCTCGGCGTAGCCCTGATAGCCCAGGCGTAGGAAGTTGAAGTACTGCAAGACGACCGAGCTGCTCGGCCGCGAGAAATTCAGCGAGTAGTTCGGCATATCGCCGCCGAGGTAGTTGATGTGGAAGACGAGCTCCTGCGGCAGATCGGAGCTATCGCGGAAGACGACGGTTCCCATGCCGGGATAGACCAGTCCGAACTTGTGGTTCGAGACGTTGATCGAGCGCACCTGCGACAGGCGGAAGTCCCAGCGCAGGTCGGGCTGCGCGAAGGGGATGATGAAGCCGCCGCTGGCGGCGTCGATGTGCAGTGGGATGTGCAGTTCGCGTTCTGATTCGGTCCGTGCGAGGAGTTCGTTGATCGACTCGAGGTCGTCCATCTGACCGGTGAAGGTGGTGCCGAGCAGGCCGGCTACGGCGATCGTGCGCTCGTCGAGTAGCGGCTCTACCTGCGCGGCTGCGATCGTGTAGCGGCCCTGCTCCATCGGCACGACGCGGGCCTCCACCTCGAAGTAGCGGGCGAACTTCTCCCAGCAGGTATGCACGTCGGCGCCCATCACCATGTTGGGCCGGTCGGCGGGGAGACCGGCGGACTCGCGGCGGCGTTGCCATGAGCGCTTGTGGGCCAGCATCGCGAGCATGATCGCCTCGGAGGAACCGATCGTTGCGGTGCCGGTCGGCGTCTCGTGGGCGGGCGCGTGGAAGAGCCTCCCGATCATGCTCACCACGCGCTGATGCACCGCCTCAGTCTGGGGGTACTCGTCTTGATCGATCAGGTTCTTGGCGAGCGTCTCCTGGGCGAGCCGATCAGCCTGCGGCTCCATCCAGGTGGTTACGAAGGAGGCCAGGTTGAGCGAGGGGTTGCCGTCCAGGTTGAGCTCGTCGTGTACGAGTTGGTACGCCGCGTCGGCGCTCATCCCCTGAGCAGGCAGACGGTACTTGGGGACGTCGTGCGAGAACGAGCGCCCGGCATAGGTGGGCGAGAGCGTCTCGTCGGAGCCGACGTTCAGCTCATGCACGAGGTTCCCCCGGATTGGTGCGGGACAGCGAACTCCTGCAAAGGCGATCGCCTCGTCGAAATGCGCGCGCCCCGGTGTGGCTGGTCTCTGACTCAGCAGATCGTTCGGCTGCACGCATGCCCACCTTCGCTCCTCCTCAACGCATAGCTCCGTCGCGGGCTGCCACGTTCAGCACGACGAGCCGTCCACCTGCTCTGCTAAAGATTGGGCCCTTCGCGGCGCCAAGTCTTATGGCTTCGCGGACCGCAACGAAGCCAATCAGTGAGACCCCGCGTGCGCGCTCAAGTGTAGCGCGGGCCAGTCAGCCGCCTCTCCTTGTCGTCGTTCGACTTCAGTTCCGAATGTGTCGCTCACGGTTCGACCTCGCCGACGACCGACACACACGCCCGCGTCCGCTACCCTCGCCGGCTTTCGGGCATGGGCCTCCGGCGGCAACGCCAGACGTCCAAGCCCGGCACCACGGGAGCTGGTGGGCGGGAGTGCTATCGTCCGGTGCAGCGGTGCCGTAGCCATCGGTACTGCGGAGTGCTTGCGGGTTCCAAGTCATGTGGCCCGGCGACATGTCCTCCCACAGGCGTTGCGGGTTGGAGCAGGTCGTGGCCGACCGCACTCAGCGCGGTCGATGATGACGCCTCGACCATCGGAGGAGACATGGCTATAGCACCCGCACCGTCGTACCTCGAGCACGGACAGAAGCGCTCACCCGCTGCCGGCAGTGCACGCGTCGTCGGTGTGGTCCCGGAAGCTTGAGCCGAGACCGAGAGGCCCTCCTTATGAGCGAAATTGCGGCATTCACGATCGGAAGCGAAGTCTCGTGTAGCGACGGCGTCTGCGGAGAGCTGAGATGCGTCGTTATTGACCCCGTCGCTCGCGCGCTGACACATCTCGTTGTCGTAGCGAAGGACGGGCGAGAGGGCGGCCGTCTCGTGCCGATCGATCTTGTCGACTCGACGGACAAGGAGATCCGGCTGCGCTGCGCGATCTCTGAGTTCAACGCGCTCGAAGCCGCCGCAGAAACACACTTTGTCCCCGGAACGAACGAACAATGGGGCTACGGGCAGGGACAAGTACTCTCGTGGCCCTACTACGGGCTCGGCATGGGCGGCATGGGCATGGGCGGTATGGGCCTCGGAAACATGGACGCCGGCCCCCAGGCAATCACCTACGACCGCGTACCCATCGGTGAGGTTGAGGTGCGCCGCGGCGAGCATGTACACGCCACCGATGGGGATATCGGCCGCGTGCAAGGGCTGATCATCGACCCTGGCGATCACCACGTGACACACGTCCTCCTCGACGAGGGCCACCTATGGGGCAAAAAGGAGGTCGCGATCCCGATCAGCGCCGTGACAAGCGTCGACAGTGACGGCGTCCGGCTCAACCTCAAAAAAGACGACGTGCGCGACCTGGCACCCGTCGAACTCGATCACCCCGAATGAAATTCAGGCTGACGGATCGTCGGAGCCCTTCATTTCTCTTTCAGGAGGGCTGCCCCCGAGTCTTCGTGGTGATGGCGACAAACAACGTGACCTCCGTACTTCTTGCTTGGATGCCAGCTTAGGCGCCAGCAGCGGTGGACATGGCAGTTGTGCTTGCTCCAGATTGCGATGAGAGCGCCGATGATCGTGACCTCACCGATGTCCGATCCCATGCCGCTCCAGAACTGGTAGCCCCTGCCAGACAAAATGTGCACGAAGTAGGTGTAGAACCAGTGCGGCATCAGAAGCGCCAGGGTAGCGCGCGTCCTATCGAGGGTCATTCCCGCCCTGTGAGTGTGTGAGCTGTCCCGTCTGGGGCGTTTGTCAGGTTGGCGTCGGTGCTCTTTGTTTGTGACTCGATTCCCGCATGACCTCGCGTGCGAGTGTCTTTCCAGTGATGTGTCCGAGCGAAGAGTCCGGTGTCGGCCTGGCGCCCGCTTGCTGGCCTGATCAGAAGCCTGTCCGCGTTGTAGCGCGTGACCCGTCACAGTTATGCCGCCAGCGGTCTCACCTCCAGACCGACACCGGATGTGTCCCCCAACGCTAGGGCTGGAGGTCTCTCGGATGTTTGCAGATCAGCTGGACTACGTCGTCGGTGTCGACCTGCACCGCGACTCGCATGCGCTCGCGGTCGTGCAGGTCGTCAGCGGCGCAGTCGTTTTCGAGGCGACAGTCGTCGCGAGCAGCGACGGTTACGCGCAGGCTTTGAAGCTCGTCGAGCGGCACGCACCGGGTTGGCGAGCGTTCGCGGTCGAAGGCACCGGCTCGTTCGGTGCCGGTCTCACACGCTTCCTCACAGCCCGCGGCGAGCGGGTGCTCGAGGTTGGCAGGTTGCGGCGGGAGCGCCGCTCGGGTGGCAAGACCGACGCGTTCGACGCGGTCCGCGCCGCCCGGAGTGTGCTCACAAGCGAACGGCCGGCGACACCGCGAGCGGGCGGTGAACGCCAGGCGTTGCAGGCATTGAATGGGCGATGAGATTCGCGAGTGCGCCGACGCGACAGGGTCGCCGCGTGTGGGGACACCCCGCACCCGAAAACGGGCTTGCTCCGTTATGGGTAGGGACACCGCGCGCTCGTGCACGCGGTAACTAAGAAGGGAGACACTTCACATGGGTTTCGGAATCGGCATTTTTCTCGCAGCCGTCGGCGCGATCCTCGCCTTTGCAGTGTCGAAGACTGTCTCGGGCGTGAACATCCATACGATCGGCTGGATCCTGCTGATCGTCGGGATCGTCGGGGTTGTTCTCTCGATGATCTTCTGGTCGTCCTGGGCGGGCCCCGGTTACTGGAGCGGTCGCCGGCGTACCACGACCGTTGACGACGGCCCGGCTACACCGCCTGGTTACTAGGCCGAAGACGTTTCTGTGCAGTGACGCGGGGGCGAAATGCCCCCGCGTCTTGTACTAGCGAAACGGCGCCAATCGCGTTCATGGCCTCGCTCACGTCTAGCGACGGGTGCGACCAGCAGGGCCACGTCCCCGCTCGTCAAGAAGTGATGCGACGAGTATTGCCTGCTCGTCCTCAATGGCCTGGATGAGCTCGTGCAACGCGTGGTCGGGGTCGGGTTCGCGCCGGAGCGACATGAGAATTTTTTCAGTGGCCTCGACCGCCGCCTGCTTCTCCTCGCGGGAGCGACCGGAGAGCTCTGCGCGCTTCTGGCGGATCTCGCGCCGACGACGAGGCCCACGGCGACGATCCAGCCCCGAGCGTCGTTCCTGGCCCGGCGGCGGAGCGGTCTGCTGGCGGCGGTCGATCCGAGTGCGGCGATCCGGCAGCCGACGCCATTCTGCGCTCGCCGCTTTCGCTAAAGCGAGCGCCAGCAGCGTTTCGCCGGGCTGGCCTTCCATGGTGTTTGAACCCTGAATTTGACGCCCCGGATACGGGTGGGCTGGCTCGAGGACGCGCCGCGAAATCGTTTCGGCCCTTCGCGAATCGGCCTCGCCGCCCACGTAGCCGCTATGCCCACTCGTGATCGCGAAATGATCAGCGACGCCTACTGGTACGAGAGGCGGCCGCCGCGCTACTTGCGCGGGTCGCGCGCGGCGGCGAGCTGCGCTGCTCCGCCTTCCTTCTTAACGACCTGGTAGGCGTCTGTTCGCCGCAGCACTTCCTCGACCTCGGGACGGTCGTGTCCGGGAGCGACAACGAACAACGCGGAATCCGAGCGCACCTCTTCGTAGGCGGCGAGAGTCATCGGCAGCCGAAGCGTGCAGTCGACGTTCGAGCACTCACAAAAGAACTCAAACACGTGCGAGTCTGGGCCCTGAGGGACAGCGATCTGCTCGATCCGCTCGTTGACATCACGGAAGAGGACCTCATTGCGTGCCAGGCGTTCCTCGCGGGCGTCCACGCGAGAGACAGTACCCCACCTACGAGCGCTTGGAGTCTCTCTACTGGCCGCCGCGCTGAGCGCGCCGCTCGAGCTCCGAGTGCGCCCTCTCGCAGACTTCGCGCAAGTCAGCAATCACCGCTTCGGAGGCAATCTCATCGTCGAGCCCCTCAAGCGCTTCCAACAGCATCTTGCAGAGCGCAGCGACGGCGATCAGTTCGGAAGGTTGTTCGGACATTGCAAGAGCGTGGTGCCCGCTCGGTTGCGCCCCTAACCATGCACCGTGAGATCAGGCGAGCAGCGTTGCGGCGGCCCGCATACGCGCAGTCAGTCGGCGAAGATTCACCCGCTAGGGAAGGAGGGGCGGCGCATTGCGGGCCGCCGCAACGCTTGCTCGCCCACCCTCCCCGTGTGTTAGACGCAGCTATGGCCTGTGTGTTAGAGGGAGCGCGCGCAGAACAATAAGGACGCGGGCGTCGGAGTAAAGCGTCCACTCGACTCTGTCCGAGTTGCCGCGTTAAGGGCGGGGAGTCGTTACCTCAGAGGGGTGTTTCGGCCACTACACGCGTTCGTGAAGAGCGGACTTTAGGGACGACCGTAGGGCCTTATTCACAGTGCAGCGGGCGGCCTAAAGGTCCGCCCGCTGCTTGTCAGATGGTCGACTCGATTACCACTAGGCGCGGCGACGGCCGCCGATCCCGCCCGTGAGGAGCGAAATCACCCAGACCAGCGCCAACACCGCGGCAACGATGAACAGCCAGTGAATCGTTAAGCCGACACCGAACGCGACGATCGCAAGGATCGCTAGCACGATAAGCAGAAGCATTTGCAACTCCTTTCGACCTATCAACGCCCGAGGTCGTTCAGAGGTTGCGCTATCCGGGCTCGGGAACGCGCCGTTGCGCTCTTGGTAGACGGCTTGTAGACGGAGCCGGTTCGCGAATGTCATCCGCAACGACCGATGTGCCGCAAGCCCGCTTCCCGAAAGGCTTCGCGACAAAGTGCCCCCGACCGGAATCGAACCAGTGCACGCGGTTTAGGAAAGGGCGGCCGCCGCAGATCGCCTCGGCGAGGTTTGGGGAAGACGAAATCTACGGCACGTTTTACGTGCAGACCACAATCGAGGCGCTGCCTATAGCCCGGTGGCGGTGGCTGCGATGGCTGCTACGCCGTAGGCACGAGCGGCTGCTGCGGCGCCGCGGGTAGGCGCGGAAGCTCGCGGCCCGCTCAAGCTTCTCCGGCTTCACTTCTGCGAGAAGGGCAAAGCCCTGGGGTCTTTACCCATGTGTGGAGTCCGCGTTGCCGCGTGTGCCTGTGCCGGTTGGCAGGGTATGAGCGTCCTTGCGAATGAGCCCGATGCCGTATCCGCCCTGTGACCAGTCCGCAACGATCTCTTCACCCGGCATTCGCTCCCGGAGTTCCTTCCAGAATCGCGGTACGCCGCCTACTGCCTCGGGTGGCCCGTCGACGATGTCGTGGAACGCGATCAGGCCACCAGAGCAGACGAGTGGCGAGTACGTCTCGAAGTCGCTGCGGACGCCCTCATAGGTGTGGTCGGCGTCGATGAAGAGCAGATCGACTGTTGTTCCGACAGTCTCCCGGACGGCCTTCAGGGTGTCAGGTGAGTGGCTGTCGCTGCGGATCAGTCGAATGCGCTGCTTGTCTCTGGCGAACGATTTGTATAGGGGGGCGTGCGTGCGCGGGTAGCCACCGCCGAACGGTCCGGCAGGCATGTCAATGGTGACGATGGTCGCATCCGGCATGGCGATGCAGGCGAGGAGAAACAGCGTGCCACCGTAGGCCGTTCCGAGTTCGATGATCGAGCGTGGCGGATCCTCTGCAAGGCGCGCTAGGAACTGCAGCATCTCTTGGCGGATCTGGAACGGGCGTGTCCGCAGTTGCCCGTATTCGAAGTCCGCGACAAAGTCGTATGCCTCATCGAGGTTTGTTGGGGCCTGGCGGAAGGCTCGGCGGGCTCCCAGGGCGTCAGCCAGATTCGCAGCGCCGCCGCGCACTCGAGCCGGACGCAAAGCGAGCATCGAGGGAGTGTGCCAAATCGAGCGCCGAGAACATGATCCCAACTTAGCCGCTCGGCGGGCGTCTGATACTTCGAGGCGCATCGTTGAGGCCGGGAGTGACGCCGTAGACAGTAGGTGACTTCAAAAGGGGAGGCCGGTGATGCGTACGTCTTGGAAGGCAAGAGCGGTGGTGTCAGCGCTCGGTGTGCTGGCGGCGTTGCTCGCAGTTGGTGGTGCCCAGGCGATGCGGGATGCCGCTCCGGTCAATACGGCGCCGCCGACGATTTCGGGGACGCCGACGGTCGGCCAGGCGCTGACCGCGAGCGATGGGACGTGGAGCAACACTCCAACCTCGTTTGCGTATCAGTGGCTTCGCTGTAACGGCGGCGGCAACAGTTGCGCCAATGTCGCCAATGGGACGCTAAAGACGTACACACTCGTTGGCGCAGACGCGAGCCACACGATGCGTGTTCGCGTGACCGCGACCAACGCGGACGGCTCGAATGCCGCGCAGTCGGCCCAGACTGCGACCGTTGCGGCGGCGACCTCGAGTGCGGCGCCCAAGAACACGGCGCCACCGACGATCACGGGGACGCCGAAGGTCGGCCAGACGCTGACAGCCGACCCCGGCTCTTGGAGCGGGAATCCGACCTCGTTCGCCTACCAGTGGCAGCGCTGTGACGCCGATGTCGCTGCTTGCCAGGACGTCATTGGCGCCACCAGCAAGGCCTACGCTGTGCCGATCGCCGATCTCGGTTACCGGCTGCGCGTGGTGGTGACCGCACACAACGCGAAGGGCACGGCTAGCGCGACCTCTGCAATCACGACCGTGGTAGTACCGGTAGCGAAGCTCATCAACCCGCGACCTACCCTGGCGATTCTCGGTGTCCAGTTCACCGGATCGACGGTCTACGCGCACTTCCGCATCTGCGACGCCTCGGCGAAGAACCTCTCGATCATTGAGACCGACTCGCGGCCGGGGAAGCTCTCGTATACCCGTCGCTTCGCCACACTCGTACCGCCGCTCCCGTGCGGCGTCTACACACGACATTGGCTCCCGGTCGCCCGCTTCCGCGGCCCCGGCCGCTACACCCTCACGCTGCGGGCGCAAAACAAGTCGGGCCTGATCAGCCTGCCCGCACGACGCACCTTCTCGCACGGCTAACGACCGCCTCGGGGGCGTGTGGGGTGCGCAAACTCGAACCGTGTGACGTTCAGGATGTTCGGGTTGGCCAATTTGCAGGCGAAACCGAGTTAACGCACCCCACACGGCATGCGCGATCGTTGTGCGCCAGTCTGCGCGCCAGTCCGGCCCGGCGCACCGCCCGCCGAAAAGGCGGACGCCGAGCGAATAACGGCTCAGGCGAGAGACGCTCGCCCAGCCGGCCGTTCCTTCGAGGCTGAGGTTTCGAGATCAACCTCGGCTAGAGCGGCTGTTACTCGGCTCTTGTAGCGAATGACGCGATGCTGTAGACATTCGTACGTCGTCCAGCTGCCCAGGAGACGGCAGCCGGAGTGTTGGAAAAGGAAGGGGAGTCATATGTGGCATCCGCGAAAGAGGGCGCGCAGCGTGCGCTTCCTTCTCGTCAGCACTGCGGTTGGCGTCATCGTTCTCGGTGGGACGGCGGCGATCGCCATAGCCGCCTATCCGTCAGACAGTGTGACCGTCTACACGGGTTGCCTGGACACCAGTGGGTCGGCTGGGAACGTCGGCGACTTCGCCGTGGGTAGCAATCCGTCGAAGCCGTGCGGCTCGAACCAAATGCTGATCCACCTCAGTGGCGGCACCATCACGAAGGTCTCGGCGGGCACCGGTCTAACCGGCGGCGGCAGCAACGGTTACGTCTCGGTCGGTATCGACCCGAAGTACCAGCTCCCGCAGAGCGCTTGCTCCTCGGGGCAGTTCGTCGCATCAGATGGGGCAGGCGGCTGGTCGTGCCAAAGTCAGAAGACCTACAGTGGCACGGATTTCGCCCTCAGCAACCAAGCCTGCAGCACTGGCCAGTTCCTGACCGGAATTGATGTGTCCGGAGTGAAGCAGTGCGCTAGCGATCAGACCTACGGCAACGGTACTGGCCTGGATTTGAGCGGCAACACGTTCAGCCTCGGCTCCGGCTACCAGCTGCCGCAGAACTGCCCTAGCGGCGAGGTGGCGACGAGCAACGGCGACAACACGTGGAGCTGTCACAACGCGGGTGTCACCAGCGGCTCGTCGTACAGCTACCGCATCGAGTCAGGACCGTGGAACATCGGTGGCTTCGACTTCGGCGACAACCAGAGCACGACCGCCTGGTGCAACTACGGCGACATCGTGACCGGCGGCGGCTTCTACGACGACAACACCGACATCCAGTACAGCGACAACGCGTACGGCTCCGGGAAGGAGCAGGGCTGGTACGTGGATGCCAACGAGGGAGCGTTCGCCAGCGGCCACTTCGCCGCGTTCGCGGACTGCCTCCACCTAGGCTAAAGCTCGAAGGAAAAGCTAAGGACGACAATTGCGAGGGGCCGGGATTCCGGCCCCTCGCGTTTCTCGGGGGCCGGTAAGACTCGTCGGGTCGGTCTGTCTGGGGCCGTCGCCTCGCTCACCCGAGACGAGATGTGAGCGTAGGACGCACTCGCCGCAGCAGTTTCCGCAGCAGGTCGATGGCCGACCGCTCGCCCGCGCACAAACTCGCCAACGCCGCGAGCGCAAGCTGCGACTCTCCAAGCGTCATCATCGAAGCCTCAAGCTCAAGCCGTCCGTGCCAGCGCAGCGCCGCGTGCTCTAGCTTCTCGGGCTTGACCTCCGCGAGAAGGTCGAGGTAGTCGAGTCCTTCGTAGAGGCTGGCGAGTCCGCCCATCTCGCGGATAGCCATCTCAGCGATGAAGAGGTTGCGCTGCTTGATAGCCCGTGTGAAGCGCCCGCTCGCTGAGCCTTGCGATGTCATCCAGCCTTCCTGTGTCCTGGGGCCGGACGGCAACTCGACTCTAGCGGGGCGTGCTCAGGATTCGCCGATCTGTTTCTTCGAGCCAAGTGACCGCGTCTGCTCTGTTTCTGAATAGCTGCCGGTTCGACCTCGATCCACCCAGGTGCGCTCGATACTCCTGCACGGTGTTGAACGTTTCCTCGTTCGGCGCGATGATCGCAACGGCTGCAGGCGGGTAGTTCCAGTCCCGCACGGCCATGTGCTCGCTGAGGCTTTGCACTTCTTGGTTGGATAGCCCGGTGGTGTCGAGCGCCGAACAGTCAACGATGATTTTCAGGCCCGCACGAAAGCGCGGATCTGACATGAGACGTTCGTTGAGTAGCCGGAAGCCATCCTCTGTCGGCACACTCGCGAGCGTCTCCTCGATGTCGGCGGGGCCGTCACCATCTTGCGGCGCTCGCGACGCTCACGCCCGACGCGAGTAACGGCGGCACGTCAAGCGCTGAGTAGGTACAAGCTTGAACGGCTGCCTTGTCGAGCGAGCGACGCCGTCGCGCCTTTGGCATCAGCCGCCCACTGCGCGTGCCTTTGCCAAATACGCGTCGAGCAGCACTGCCGCCTCTTCCTCGTTGCCGGGCATCAAGTGGCCGTAGCGGTCGTACGTGATCGTCACGGACGAATGACCCATGTACGTGCTGAGCGCCTTCGCGTTCACTCCGGCCGCGATCATCAGTGACGCGAACGTGTGTCGCGCTTCGTGCATCCCAACTGCGGCCAGCCCAGCTGCCTTCCAAGCGCGTTCAGTCCGCCGCTTCGATGTCCAATAGTCGAATGGGTCGGACGCTGACGCGCCGAACACGAGTCCTTCGCCCCTGCCTGAGCGGAGCCGGTGTGCGATCAGGAACTCTCGTAGCACTGCTGCTATCGGCACAGTGCGCCGGCCCGCCCGGGACTTCGGCTCGATGAACTCCCTCGCCTTGTCGTCGTAGCCGCGTTCGACCCTAAGTACGCCAGCTGGAAGGTCGACGTCCTCCCACCTGAGTGCGAGCAGTTCACCGCGCCGCAGCCCGGCGAAGAACGCCGTTGCCCACGCTGCACGATCCTCGTCGGGTAGCGCCGCGAGGAGGGCGTCGGCCTCCTCGACCGAGACAACGCGATCGCGCTTGCCACGGACGGCTGGCAGTTCCACGCCGAACCGGGACCGCCATGGCACACCGGGCGCGCTCGCGTCCTACTCGGTTGAGCAGACCAAACGGCTACGGCTCGAAGGGCGGCAGGCGCAGGTCGCGCATCAGCTCATAGCGGACGTCCTTCATACCGTCGCTGAGCGTCGACGCGTCTACCTCGTGAAACCACGCGTTGATCACGGAGAGCGCGAGGCCCTTCTGCGCCTCGTCAGCGAAGCGTCGGTGCGTGCGGAGTTCATCGGCAGCGCCGCGGCCTTGCGGCTCAGCCTCAAGTCGGCGTGCGAGTTCGGTCGCCTCGTCCTCTGGCACCGGGACGCTGTTGCTCGCGAAGCGGAGCAGCACATCGGCCATGGCGACTACTCGCCTGCCGCGCCCGAGCGAAGGTATGCCCGACCGTCTGCGGAGAGACGCCCGCGCGCGTCGCGGCCGTTTGCGACGTGGGAGGCGTTGGCAAGGTGTCCCCACACCTGCAGCTCTTCGAACGCGCGCCCGTAGAAGTGATCCGGCAGCACGTCCGCCTGATCGGCCATCAGCTCCTTAAAGCTGTGAATCGTCGCGTCGTCGAGGTCGTCGGCAAGCCCGATGCGCTCACGCAGAAGGTCGACGGACCCGTCGAAGGTCGGTGCGTCGATCCCGCTGGACATGCCATGAACGATAGGGCGCGCGTCGGCTTGCGCTTGGCTGCTGTTGACGGAATGGTGCGAGTCGGGAGAGACTCGGTCGGGCGCATGAACGACAATCGTTCGGCTGTCTGGGGCGGGACCACGATCGGCCTTGTCCTCGGGCTGATCCTCGGCTTCTTCATCGGCACCTACTGGACGACCGTGCTGTATGCAGTTGGCATCGGTGCTGCGAGCGGCGTGGTCGCGAACATCCTCGGCGGGTTAAGCGACATCGGTCGGAGGCGCGCCGCGACGCCGCCGACGGTCGCGGATCACTGGGGCTCCCTTCTGCTAGGGCAGGCAGAGAACGTCCTCGGTCAATCCGGCCCCGCCGACTTCGAGACGACGCAGAATGCGGCCTCGATGTGCGTCGCCGTGGTTTCCAATCTTGAGAACGCGGAACGGTGGCGTGCGGTGTGGGGTGCGTAAATTCGGTCCGCGCTCCGAAAACTGGGGATATGCAGGCGGGACCGAGTTTTTGGACCCCACAGGTCTTCGACGACTTCTGGCCGGGCTTTCGGCACCCTCACCCTTGCAGCAATTCAGTGTACTGTGTATAGTCCATCAAATCAGTCGGACATTTAGCTAGGAACGCTCGCAGGCTGTGGCCGACTCCGCGGTCATCAGTCCCGCGAGATGGTGGTTACGGGAAAGAGCCGCAATGACCAACGAGGTCCGCAAGGTCGCCAGGGCGGCGCTGCATGCCGCTTGGCCCATCGATCCGGAAGGAGAACGGTGAGCGCCTCGGATCACGTTGAGAAGCGCGTGGCGGAGCAAGAGATGGAGACGGCAACCATCACGCCGGAGATGATCGAGATGATGCGCTCGAGGGTCGGGCGAGAGCTTCGGATCGATGGAAGCAGGAGCAACGCCGAGACGACGCGCTACGCGATCCTCCGGTTCGCCGAGGGCGTGGGGGACGACAACCCTTTGTGGGTAGACGACGAGTACGCAGCGTCGGGCGTGTTCGGCGAGCTTGTTGCGCCGCCGACCTGGGTCTTCTGCTGTTTCTCCGGCATTCAGTTCGGGTGGCCCGGTCTTGGCTCCGTTCACTCCTCTTCAGAAATGCGATTCCATCGCGTCGTTCGCGTTGGCGACGTCATCTCCGTCCGCTGCGTCTACGACGGCTTCGAGGGACCGATGCCGAGTTCGTTTGCGGGGCAGAAGATCGTCGAACGGTTCAAGGTCGACTACCTGAACCAGCGTGAGGAGCTGGTGGCCGACCACATGCTCTTCATCACTCGCTTTGAGCGGGCTCGAGCGCAGCAGCGGGCGTCTGACCGAACGATCGAGCTGCCCCATCCATGGACTCCCGAGGAACTTGCTTCCATCGACGAAGCCGTCCTGGCGGAACGCCCACGCGGAGCGGAGCATCGTTGGTGGGATGATGTTGAGGTCGGTGACGAGCTCGACGTCGCCACCCGAGGCCCAATCGGACTTACCGACGAGGTGGCATTCGTCGCCGCTGGTGCTGCTCCCATCCCGCGTATCGCGGCGCACGGTGCGGCCCTGCGCAAGTACCGGCAGCAGCCGAAGTGGGCCTTCCGCGATCCGACGACCCACGCCTGGGAGCCAAACTATTCAGTCCACTACAACGCGTATGCCGCAAAGCAGCAGGGGGCGCTGGGTGCGTATGACGTGGGCCCGCAGCGCATGTCGTGGCAGGTCACCATGCTCACGAACTGGGCCGGAGATACCTCATTTGTGAAGCGGATCGACGATCGATTCCGAGGGTTCGTGTACTTCTCGGACGTCGTTCGTCTCGGAGGACGCGTCACTGCGAAGCACATCGACGACGACGGCGATGCCGTCGTGGCCTTCGAGACGCGGGCGGTCAATCAGCGCGGTGACAACGTCATGCCGGGGTCTGCGGTTGTAGCGCTTCCAACTCGCGATGGCTGGTCGCCGCTCGATGGCCGGAGCTGATCCGCCCGCTGCAACGTCGGCCCTCGTCGGCCTGAGAGTTCTCGACCTCAGCCAGGTCGTCCTGGGCCTGTACTGCACGATGCTCATGAGTCGACTTGGCGCGGAAGTCATCAAGATCGAGCCACCAAGGGGTGACCCGATTCGGATGTACCGCACGGCGAGCGGCGACGAGACGTCTCAGTTCGGCCTGCCTGCAGCGCGGCCGTCTGACAAGTGTTGGCGTGTGCCGAGAGTGCGCCGAATGCGAGGGCGCGTGCGTCGTGTGCAAGGCCGGAACGTGGGGTGCCGCGCTCACGGCCTGCGCGCAGCCATCGGCATACCCGTCAGCTCAAAGACAGATACCGCCGACGTTCACCAGCAGCGGCCGGTGCCGTTCACTTTTTGATTCGAGTTCTAAGTGGAATTGTCGTCACGTCGAGGAAAGCGAAGGAGGGACGTATGTCTCGGAGTCTGAGGCTAAGGGTAGTCGCGGCGCTCGCCGCGACGGCTGTTGTCGCGGCGCTCGCATTCGCTGCCGCGGGGTCGGCAGGATATAAGGCCCAGCCGCTCGTCATCAAAGGCGAACTGATCGCCAGCGCCGCTCTGTGGGCCCAGGCGAAGCAGGAGGGTGTGCTGAACGCGTACTTCAGCTACCCGAACGGGATCATGAGCAAGGTCGTGGCGCAGTTCACCGCGGACACCGGCGTCAAAGTGAACCTGACGAGCTTGGCGTCCAACGTACTCGCCGAGCGCGTGCAAACCGAGTGGGGCGCGAAGCAGCTCAACGCCGACGTCCTCTCCTTCAGCGAGCGGGCGACGATGCAGTCCTTCCTCACCAACGGGATCCTGACGCCGTACAAGGTGCCGCTCTTCAAACAGATCCCGGCCTCGCTCAAGAACGGCCAGGGCTACTACACCGCGGAGACGCGGATCGTGATAGGCCTCGCCTTCAACAAGCTGTACATCAAGGGCAAGGACATCCCGCGCTCGTGGTTAGCGCTGCTCAATCCGAAGTGGAAGGGCAAGATCGGCATGACGACCGCGCTCACCGGCGGCGTCGGCTGGACTGCTGCGATGTTCGAGCGGGAGCACTTCGGCCTCGGCTACTGGACGAAGCTGGCGGCTCAGCAGCCGTTCGAAGCCACGGGCGTCGGCCAGTTGACGAACGCGCTGACGACCGGCCAGATCTGGCTCGCGGTCGACCACCTCGGCACGTTGAGGGCCGCGGCCCTCGCCGGCGCTCCGCTTGGGTTCTACTTCCCGCGCGAGGGTACGCCGACCGTGATCGAGTCGCTCGGAGTCGTGTCGACCGCGGCGCACCCGGCCGCCGCCCGGCTGTACGAAAACTGGGTCATGTCGAAGTACGGCCAGCATGTCTTCACCAACCTGAGTGGCGAGTACGGGGTGTACCCGGACATCGTCGGGCCAGGCATGCCGAAGTCGACTCGCGCGGCGCTGTGGTACCCGACGCTGCATGACTACCTCAGCCTCCGGACGAAGTGGCTGGCCGAATGGCAGAAGGTCTTCAACTACGTGCCCTAATCGCCCGGGACGGCCGCGCGCACTCGAGAGGCGTGCGCGGCCGTCCTCCTAGAATGAGAAAGCGAATGATCCGAGTGGGCCGAGAGATGACACCCGCCGTCGTCTCGCACACTCACGAACGGCCGGACATGTCCAGCTCGAGGATTCCCTGGTGATGCGCGTCTACGAGGCTCTGGCTGAGGAGTTCCGGCGCCACGAGATCGAGTGCGTCTTCGCCTTGATGGGCGAGGACATTGCAAGGCTGCTGATAGCCATGGACAGCCGAGGCATCGCCTGTTACGGCGCGCGGCACGAGAACCAGGCGGTCGCCATGGCCGATAGCTACGCGCGCTCGACCGGCAAGCTCGGCGTGGCTGGGCTCACCGGCGGCCCCGGGTTCACGAACGCGATGACGGCGATCACGACCGCGAATCGTGCGCGCTCGAACGTGCTCGTGGTCGTCGGCGCGGGGCCGACCGCAGAGGACGCGCGCGACAGGGCCGATCTGCGCCGCCGCAGCAAGTATTTTCCGCACGTCCCTGTATGCGAAGCCGCGGGGATCGCCGTCGTCAAGCCCACGGCTTCGTCAGCGGCCGTAACCGACGCGCGGGCCGCGATTCTCGCAACGGCCGCCGGCCGGACGACTGTCCTCAACCTTGCCGTCGACGTGCTCGACGGCGACGCCGTCGAGCCGCCGCCTTTGCCCGCCGCGGCTCGGGCGCCCGCGCGCCTCGCGCCGGATCCGGAGGCGGTCGTCACCCTCGCGGACTTCTTTGAGGAGACCTGGGCCGTCTCGCGCCCAGTGGTCATCGCGGGGTACGGCGCGCTGGCCTCCGGTGCCGACGCCGCGCTTCGGCGACTGGGCGAGCTGACAGGGTCGCTTCTGTCAACCACTCTTCGCGCCGCAGGGCTCTTCGACGGTGATCCGTACGACATCGGCATTTGCGGAACGTTTGCGACGCCCGTCGCCGCCGAACTGATCGTCGCCGCCGACTGCGTCCTTGTGTTCGGCGCGACGCTCAACCGGTACACGACCTACGGTGGGACGATGTTCCCGAATGCGCGTGTCGTTCAGGTGGACGACGACCGAGATGCGTTGGGCCGTTTCGTACCGGTAGAGCAGGAGCTGGCTGTCCACGCGGACGTGAAGCTGACGGTGGAGGCGCTCGTGGCGGAGCTAGAGCGGCGGGGTCACAGCGCGGGCGGCTACCGCTCTCCCACCATCCCGGCCGCCGTCGCCGGGTTCGACCGCAACAGCGGCGTCCGCGATCAGAGCCTCCCGGACAGGATCGACCCGCGAACGCTGATGATTGAGCTCGACCGTATGCTCCCGGCAGACCGGATGCTCGCGCTCGACAACGGCCACAACTTCACGTTCGCGATCGACCACCTCCGAGTTCGCGGCCCACGCAACATCGTTCAGCTCAACGACGCCGGCTCGATCGGTCTCGGGATCGGGACCGGAATCGGCGCTGCGGTCGGAAGGCCAGGGACAACCATCGTCGTGGCTGTCGGCGATGCCGGGTTCCTGATGGCGCTCGGTGATCTCGAGACGGCGGTTCGGTACGAGCTACCGATCGTTGTTGTAATCAGCAACGACGAGGCGCTTGGGGTGGAGCTGCATTTCCTCAATCTGATCGGGATGCCGACGAAGCTCGCCGAGTTCCCGACGCCGTCGCTCGCGGCCGTCGCCGAGGCCATCGGCGCGGAAGCCTTCACGGTGAGATCGGCTGACGATCTCACCGCGGTCGAAGAGCGGTTGCGGCGGCCACTCTCGGGCCCCCTCGTCCTCGACTGCCGCATCAACCGTGCGATTCGGGCCGAGTGGCTGGAATTCGCGATGGGGCTGAAGACAGTTCAGCCCGTGTAAGGACCTGCATCGGCCTGAACTGTCTTCGATCGAACGGCTGATGGGTATGCGCGGTGCAGTGGTGTTCAACCCCGCGCCACCGTTCGTGCGCGGCGTCTGCTCGTCGATCGTCTCCAGGAGCTCGTTGATTATCTCCGGGGTTACGGCGTTCACCGGCGGGTGGTTGAGGGTGATCGTCGCGACACCCGTCTCAGACGCTCGATCTCAACGGTATTGCTGCTCTCTCCGCTCATGCGACTGCACCTTTCTTTGTCGATTGACGGCGTTCGAGTGCGAGCGCCCGCTCCGCAGGAAGCTCCCGGCGCGTCCGTTTCACGCCGTTCACCACTCGAGCACCACCCGTCCCGACACCGCGCCTCTTTGCAGGCGCGCGATCGCCTCGAGAACGTCGTGCCCTTGAACCGCTTCGATCCCGACATGGAGTCGGCCCGCTGCGAAATCGCCGACCAGACTTGCCTCCAGGCCTTTCGGAGGACGCCTCCGCATCATGTTGAGCGGCAGAAGCGACACGTCGGCCGCCATGAGAGCCGGAAGCGAGAAGGACACCTCTTCACCCGCCGTGTAGCCGACGAGCACCGCGCGTCCTCCGGGCCGTACTGCGCCAAGACGTTTGGCGAGCAGCGGGCCGCCGACGGTGTCGACGAGGAGGTCGACCGGCTCGACCGGGTCGTCGCCGGTGACGAGCTCCACGCCCGCGGGAAGCAGGCGAGCCTTGTCCGCCGTGCGCACCCAGGCGACGACGCTTTTTGCGTCGTGGAGCGCGGCGAGCTGGACGACGAGCGAACCGACGGCGCCGGAAGCACCGGTCACCCCAAGCCGCTCAGCGCGCTGCAGGGCGCCGAGCTCGATCGCGGCCGTCCAGGCGGTGAGGGCGACGGAGCCGCAGGCGGCTGCGACAACAGGGTCGAGGCTCTCCGGAACCGCGGTGACAGCACGCCCGGATGCGACGACGTATTCGGCCCACGTGCCGGGCCGCGCGGCACCGAGCCCACCTCCGTACACGCGCACGGCGGCCCCGATCGCGAACGCATCGGGATCGACCTCCGTGCCGATGCGCGCGATGTGACCGGCACCCTCGAGGCCGGGGATGTACGGCAATGACGGCCGCACGACGAACGTCCCCGCGGCGATCGTGAGGTCGTGATGGCCGACGACGCTCGCAGCGAGCCGGACGAGCACCTCGTCCGGACCAGCCTCGGGTAGAGGGACTCGGTCCAACCGAGGAGGGGCGCCGAACTCGTGGATACGAAGCGTCGCCATCGTCTCCGGCAGCCCGACCGGCAATCCGCCGGCTTGCACGTCAATAGGAACGGGGCATTCCGAGGTCATGTTGGGCGCTGTAGTTCAACGTCATCTCGTCCGTCACCGGTGAAGGAGAGGCGGCTCGTTTCCATGACGTGGTTCCCCAGCTTCTTGAACGAGTGCGCCTCCACCGCGGGGCTCGGAAGATCTCCGAGCGGCAAAGGGATCGCGCGCGAGCCACTCTCGGCGCTGATGCCGGCAGGCACGCCATGACCCCCGCCCGACGGGCGTCCGCACCCCGAACTCCCAGTCCCACCAACTCACCAAACCCGGTCACCGTCGAGCTCGGGACGGTTCAGACCGGTGAGATGAAGACAGGCACACGATGACGATTCCATTCACGTACACCGTTTCCTCGATACCGACGTTGATGCTCACAGTCAGATCACGCCAGCGTCACTGAGCTCCTCGATCTCGGCGGCGCTGAGGCCGAGTTTCTCGACGAGGAGTTGCTTCGAGTCCGAGCCGATACCGGGGGCGGGCGACACCGGGACAGGGGGCGACGCGCCCAGACGTAGAGGGCTACCGAAGGTGACCTCACGCCGCCCTCCGCTGACCTCGACCTCTTGCAGCATGCCCTGAGCCCGGACTTGAGGATCCTTAACGACCTCCGCGAGACTGAGCACGGGTGCGGCAGGCACGCCGACTGTACCAAGGAGTTCGAAGAGGTCCTGCTTCGGGTGACCGGCTGTCCATTCGGAAACGATGCGATCGACCTCATCCATCCGCTCAGCACGTTCGCTGTTCGTCGCGAATCCGGGTCTGTCCGCCAGTTCGGCCCGTCCCATCGCCCCGCAGAGGTTTTGCCAGTGTCGGTCGGTGAGCGCGAGAATCGCAATCCAGCCGTCGCTCACGGGATAGACGTTGTATGGCGCGACCGCCAAGCCGCTGTGGCGGTTGCCTGTCCGTTCGGGTTGTGTCCCTCCGTCGAGCCAGGCAGCTAGCGGCGAGCTGAGACTGGGCAGCAGGCAGTCGTGCATCGCTACCATCACGTGTTGGCCGCACCCGGTGTGGGTGCGCTGGTAGAGCGCGACTGCGATCGCGGCCATCAGGTGAATGCCGGCGGTCATGTCGGCGATCGGGACGCCGGCCTTGACCGGCGGATTCTCGGGAAAGCCGGTCGTGGTCAGCACACCGGCCACCGCCTGGATCATGAGATCCATCGCGAGGTAATCGCGGTACGGCCCTTCGAGGCCGTATCCGCGACCGGACGCGAGGATGATTCGCGAATTCCGCTCGGCCAGGACGCGGTAGTCGAGTCCGAGCCTGCCGAGCGTGTGGGGGCCGAAGTTTTCGACGACCACATCGGCGCCTTCGACGAGCTTCAGGAGAAGCTCCTTCCCCGCTTCCTTCTTCAGATCCAAGCGCAAGCCCCGCTTGCCTGTGTTCATGAGCGCGAAAGCAGCGGTCTCCGAGCCGCTTGCCGTGCGATACATCCGGAGCGGGTCGCCCCCGGGGGGCTCGATCTTGATCACGTCAGCGCCGAGGCGGCTCATCAGCATCGTGCAGTACGGCCCCAGGAGGAGTTGGCTTAGATCGAGGACAATGAGGCCCTCGTAGGCCGGGCGCCCGCCGGGTGGATCAGCGGTCTTCAAGAGAGTTCCGTCCGGCCCGGGAGGGCGCGACAAGGGCGGAGCCCGGCATGACGTTCTTGCCACGCTGGTTCGATGCCCACGTTTCGACGGCGATCACAGTGTCGCCGTCGTCGATGAACTTGTCTGTGACGCGGCCGCCGAGGCGGATGACGTCGGACAGGTAGACGAAGGCTCGTAACTGGACCTGCACGTGTTTGACGAACGCGTGGTCGCTGGCCCAGTTCGTCCCCCGACGGCTTCGGGCCGGCCGGCTCCGGGGTCGCCGGCGTTCGTTGCGTTCACAGGGATGTTCCCGCTTTCCCCAACGGCCATGCGTCGCGCAGTGTCGTTTTCGCCACCTTGCCGACCTCGTTTGTGGGTAACGCCTCCTTACGGAGCCACCACTCCGTCGGCACCGCGAACCTCGACAGGCGGCTGGCCGCGAATGCTGCCAGCTCGTCACGGCTAACGTCGGCGTCAGGACGCACGACGACGACGGCGGCGACGACCTCCCCCAGATCGGAGTCGGGCAGGCCGAACACGGCGGCGTCTGCTACGGCCTCGTGCTCGAGTAGAACTTCCTCGACGCGCGCAGCGGCGACGTTCTCGCCGCCTCGGATGATCATGTCCTTGCTGCGGCCGGCCAGCCAGAGGAAGCCCTCCTCGCCCAGCCGACCGAGGTCGCCAGTGTGGAGCCACCCCTCCTCGTCGATCATTGAAGGCGAGTCGTCTCCGACGTAGCCGGCCATCTGCATCGGCGAGCGGGCGAGCACCTCACCGACTCCTTCGTTGTTGGGGTCGAGGATGCGGAGATCGACGAACGAAAGAGCACGCCCGACGGAGCCGGGACGCTCGATCGTCTCGATCCCCGAAGCCGCCGTTAGTTGGCCGCCTGCTTCCGTAAGTCCCCAGCCCGTGCTCACACGCTGGCGCGCGTTCGGAAAGACCTCTCGAACTCGCTCCATCACCGTCTCGGGCACCATGGTCCCGCCTAGCGTGACCGACCGCACGCTCGCGAGGTCGTACGAGCCGACGTCCGGGTGCGCGGCCACGCGGATCGCCATCGTCGGGACTGCTCCCGCCCATCGTTGCACTTTCTCGCGCTCGATTAGTTTCAGCACTTCCTCTGGGTTGAAGCGGCCGCGGGAGAGAACGAGTGTGCCGCCTAGGAGCGGCGCTCGCAGGATCGCTTGGATGCCGCCGATGTGGAACAGCGGTCCTGTCTGGAGGGTGACTACGGCGGGATGATTGTCGGCGAGCTGCTGTGGGAGCCGGTTCGTCAGCGCCAACAGGCTTTGAGCGCCGGCGACGAGAGCGCGGTGCGAAAACGCTGCCGCCTTTGGCAGTCCCGTTGTTCCCGAGGTAAACATGACCAGGGCGAGAGCCTCTTCGTCGGTCGGTGGAAACGGCAACGCTGTCGCCGGATCAGGAGCGGCGGCGAGTTCCTCGAATGCAAGCGCGCGCCGCCCGGGGTCGGGGATGCGATCCGGACGGTCGGTGAGGACGAGGGCGGGCTTAACGAGCTCGAGCGCGTAACGCACCTCCTCGTCGCTCCACCACGCGTTTCCCGTCACCACCACTCCGCCGGCGCGAAGCACGGACCAGAAGGCGACGATCCAATCGATGCTGCTCCAGCCTAGGAGCAGGACCGGCACGCCGCCTGCGACGCCGTCTGAGGCGAGCGCAGACGCCCGACGCTCCACAGCCGCGATCACCTCGTCGAATGTCCACCGCGCGTCACCCTGGACCAGGTAGCTCCGAGCGCCCCACCGCCGAGCGATGTCGAGGAAGCGCAGCACGCTGCGCTCGCGCTCCCGGTAGATGCGAAACGGCACACCGCCGACCTCGATCCGCTCGAGCTCCGTAGACCACGAGATCGATTCAGACAGACCGTCGGCGATGCGGGTGCCGCTGCCGGGCTCCTCAGCGCTTGAGCGCAACGGTGTTCTCACTTCAATGGTGTAGTCACTTGATCGATTTCTCTAGGGCCGTATCGGAGTATAATCGATATTATCCACGAATTATGCCGTTACACCACCGCGGACCCGCATGGCAGATGACGCACTCATCAAGTCCTCGCTCGAGCAGGGGACACTAAAGCCAACGACGAGTAGCACGTTCGTTGCGGACAAGCTTCGCGAAGCGATCATCCAAGGAGCGCTGGCGCCGGGAACGCGCCTACGCCAGGTAGAGCTCGCTCGGGAATTGGGCGTCAGCACGACACCCGTCCGCGAAGCCTTCCAGCTTCTCCATTCGGAGGGCATCCTTCAGAGCGATCCTCACCGTGGTGTGGTCGTCAAGCGTCCCTCACCCGCCGAGGTTGCGGAGAACTACGAGCTACGCGCCGAACTGGAGAGCCTCGCCGCTACGTGGGCGCTCCCGAACCTCACGGACGAACGTGTCACCGAGATGGAGGCCTTGCAGGAAGAGATGGAGGCCACGGCAGATGAGAGGCAATACCTCGAGCTCAACTACCGCTTCCATGACCTGCTCTACAGCGCTTCGAGTAGAACGAAGCTCTGTGCGCTCATCGACAATCTTAGAGCGACGTCGAGCGCCTACCTCTACCACTACGTCTACATCTCCAAACTGGATGAACCCTCACAAGCGGCGTACTTCGATCGGCTTCACGCCGAACACCGCGAGGTGCTCGCGGCCTGTCGCGAACGGCGCCCCGAGCGTCTTAAGAGCGTCATCAGACGGCATATCAAGGGGTCGGCGGAGGCGATCGTCGGCGCAATGGAGTAGGCGACGACAGGGGCGCGACTGCGGCGTCGCTACGGCGACGGCGAAGTACCTCGCAGTGCACGCTGCCCGACGCCGCCGATTGGGCGATTCAGGTATACGGCGGCGCAGGCTACATGGTCGACTCAGGTATCGAGCGCCACTGGTGCAATCTGCGGCTCTACCGGATCTCTCCCGTCTCGGACGAGGATCAGCGCGAGCTGTGCAAGGAAGACTTCAGTTTCGTGCGGCCGCTGCCGCACACGCACCCGCTCTACCAAGACGCGATCGCTGCGCACGAGGAGCACGAGGTCGGCTTCCGCTACCTGCGCGAGCGCTACGGCACGTTCGGCAAGGACAAGAGCTCGAGCCTTCGGCGCTGGTCGGCGAGCGTCCCTGCGCAGCAGCTGCGCGCGCAGGTGTCGATCGTGCTCAACTGGTTCAAGTTCCACTTGCGCCGCGGCTGGCTGAAGGGCTTGCGTTCACCCGCACCGATCCGTCCTTCAGCCGTGCGGGCCTCGGCGCCCTGCGGCTCGCCCGCCTCCCTTCCCGGCACAAGAAGGCCCTGGACATCCCGTACGGGCCGCAGGCTGAGCTGCTCGTCGATCTCGACGAACAGTGCGTCGCTGTAGTCCTCGATCCACTGGACGTGCTCGTCGTCCTGGCGTCGGAGATCTCCGGGACTGCGACGATCATGCCGAAGAACAGCCACACCCCGTACCCCCCAAGCCTCGCCGTGATCGATGGTCAGTCCGGCGGCTCGTTCGACACCGCGACGACACAGGCAGCAGTCGCCGTCCAGCAGCCAACGGCCGCTGCAATCGCCACGGCCTGCACGACCGTCTACTCCGCGCCAGGCGGTAACGGCGGTGTGGGCAACTCTGAGATCCCGCTCGGGCCTGGCCTCACGGCTGACTTCTTCGTGGGGATCAAGAACTCAGCGGCGTGACAGAGTCGATTCAGATCGACAAGACGAAGGTCGTGATCACGACCGCGCCGAGCGAGTGCGCGTCACACCTGACGCTCGACGTACTCGCCAACGCTGGCGGCAACCACCTCAGCGGGCGCGGGCGCTATGCCGGTGGCATCGACGGCCTTCGACTCCCGACCCCGAGCCCTTCGACACCGAGGCCTGGCTGTGACCACGTGCCTGATCGCGCCCCTCTTGTGACACACAGATTCCCACGCGTCTTCTGTCCTGGGGCTGGTACCAGCGGTGGGACTCCCGCGCGAACGCGAGCGCGGGGAGGGGAGGGGAGGGGAGGGGCGCCGCCCAGGTGGCTGTTCCGCTCTTGGGCGCTCGGCCCGCCCGGCTGATGCGGTGGGCATGACTGCGTCTGTGGGCGGGGCGGCGTGGTCGTGGCCGCATGCCGGGTGGGAGATGCAGGACGCCTCGGCTGCTCTGCAGCCCGACTCCGTTACTCACCACCTCTTACTCACCCCCTCAGAACCCCAGTGTTCATGCTGGCTCCGGGGGATGCAGCGGACTGAGCGCCCCTCTTCGCGTGTGACCTCGATACGCTTGTGGTCATCCCAGCGCCCGTTGATCCGTCGGTAGCGCCGTTCCAGCCCTCCTTTGCGGAAGCCGAGTTGCCTCGTCTGCTATCGACGACTCCAGAACTCTTTTTGGTTCGAGTTCTTACGCCTCCCTGAACTTCAGCCAGCGCCGCCCGACGAGCGCGACGAGCAGCAGGAGCCCAGACGTGACGAGGCTGATCACCGCGACGCGCGCCGTGTTTCCGTCGCTCCACGCTTGGTACAGCACGACCGTCACGACCTGCGTGTTCGGCGTGTACAGGAATATCGAGACGCTCAGTTCGTGAAACGACATGATGAAAAGCAACAGCAGCATCGACACGACGCCGGGCCGCAGCAGCGGCAGCGTGATGCTCCTGACGGTGCGCACGCGACCGGCGCCACACACACGCGCCGACTCCTCGAGTTCATGGTGAAGCTGACCGATCGTGGCACTCATTGTGCGAAAGCCGAACGGCGCGAGCCGGGCCGAGTACGCCAGCACGAAGATCCAGAGCGACCCGAACAAGGGAGGCCACGGGAGGCGGATCCAGGCCCAGAGGTAGCCGAGCCCGATCACGACGCCCGGGATCGCGATCGGCGCCATCGTCACGTACTCCATGACGCGGCGGCCCGGCAGCCGCGTGCGGTGCACGACGTGCGCGATCAGGTAGTGCAGCGCTCCGCCGAACACTGCCGTGGCCACGGCGACGAACACCGTGTTCCGCAGCGCGTCGGTGAAGGTCGAGTACGAGAGCGTGTCGCTGAAGTTCTTGAACGTCATGTTGCCGAAGTCGACGAATGATCGGGAGTTGAGGAAGTAGCCGAACTTGCTGAGCGCGCGCATCGCCAGCGCCCACAGCGGCAGCAGCACCGCGCCGACCAGGTACAGCAGCACAAACGCGAACGCGACCCACCGCCACTTTCCGAGCTTGAGTTGGCGCGGCCGGAAGCCTTTGCCGGTCACCGTCGCGAAGTCGCGGCCGCGCAGCAGCCGCGCCTGTGCGAAGAGGAGCAGCGAGAGGAAGAGGAGCAGTACGACGCCGAACGCGCTCGCCTCGTTCGGGTTCGACGGGTACATTTCCATCAGCCGGAAGATCTGCACCGGCACGGTCAGTACTCCCCCGGTCGTCCCGAGCACCTCGGGGATCGGGAAGTTCTCAATGATCAGGACGAGCGTCAGCGTGGCGGCGCCGAGCAGCGCCGGGCGCACGAGCGGGAACGTGATCCGCCGCGCGACCTGCCAGCCGGTCGCGCCGTGCGCCTTCCCCGCCTCCTCGAGTTCCGGGTTGATCAGCGTCAGCGCGCTCGACACGAACAGGTACGCGTACGGCGCGTGGTAGAGCCCCAGGACGAACACGAGGCCGCCGAGGCTGAAGACGTTGAGCCCGAACGGGGCTCCCATCCCTTGCAGGAACACGTTCAGGTAGCCGACGCGCGGCCCTGCGAGGAACGACCACGCAAGCGCGCCGACGAACGGCGACAGGAAGAGCGGGACGATCGCGGACACCTGACCGAGCCAGCGTGCCGGCATGTCGGTGCGCGCGGTCAGCCACGCGAGCGCGCATCCGATCGCGAGGGCGAGCGCCGTGCCGGCGACGCCGATCACCACCGAGTTGCCGATCGCCTGCAGGTTCCCGCCTGCGAACAAGGGCGCGAAGTTGTGACCGGTCAGGTGCCCGATGGGCTCGCCCGGACGCGGCGGCACGTCGACGACAGACGCGTAGACGAGCATCCCGATCGGATAGACGATCAGGTACCCGAGCGCGGCGAGGATCGCGCCCGAGAACAGGTACCGCTGCACACGCGGCCCCGTCAGCCAGAACGGCCGCAGCGCGACGCTACTCGTCGACAACAAGGAGCACCCTCTCCGGCGCGACGTGCACCGTCAGCGGCGACCCGGGCGCAAGTGGCGCGTACGTCTGCCCCACGACCATGCGCAGCGTCGGGCCGCCCTCGGCGGCGAGTTCGTACGCGACATGGTCGCCCATGAACAGCGCCACCTTGACCGTCGTGCGCAGGACGTTCGCGCCCTCCCCGGCCTCCAGGTGCTCGGGCCGGATGCAGACCCACGTGCTTTCCTGCGGCGGCGCTTTGCCGGCCGCATCCAACTCGATCTGCGTACCGTTCAGACGCACGCGCACCCTGTCGCGCTCGGCGCCGACGACCGTTGCGGCGAGCAGGTTCGAGTCGCCGACGAAGTCGGCGACGAACCGCGTGCGCGGCCGGCTGTAGACGGCGACCGGCGTGTCGAGCTGCACGATCTTGCCGCCGCGCATGACCGCGACGCGGTCGGCGAGCGCGAGCGCCTCCGTCTGGTCGTGCGTGACGTAGATCGACGTGATCCCGAGCTGCTGCTGGATCAGGCGCAGCTCGATGCGGAGGCGGTCGCGCAGCTTCGCGTCGAGGTTCGAGAGCGGCTCGTCGAGGAGCAGCGCGCGCGGCTCCATGACGACGCTGCGCGCGAGCGCGACGCGCTGCATCTGGCCGCCGCTCAGCCGGCTCGCGCCGCGGTCGGCGAGGCCGTCCAGGTCGAACAGCGCCAGAATCTCGTGTACGCGGCGCTTCATCTCGGCGCGCGGCAGGTGGCGGACACGCAGCGGGAACGCGACGTTGTCGAAGACGGTCAGGTGCGGCCAGATCGCATACGACTGGAAGACTAAGCCGACGTTGCGGCGATTTGCGGGGACGTCGATCCTGCGATACGCGTCGAAGACCATCCGCCCGCCGACCGCGATCGAGCCCGCGTCGGGCGTCTCGAGGCCGGCGATGCTGCGCATCGACGTCGTCTTGCCGCAGCCGGACGGTCCGAGCAGCACGAGCAGCTCGCCCTCCGCGACTTGGAGCGAGAGCTCGTCCACCGCGCGAGGCCCGCCGAAGCTCTTCGTCACGCCTGCAAGTTCGATCGCAACGCCGGCGGCGAGCACGATGGCGGCGGGCGCAGGCTGCCGGGGCAGCCGGAGCCGGTTTCTCAAGCCGACCCTCCGCCCAAGACGCGCTTGTGCATCGAGCGAAATCTATCCTGTCAAGCTTCCCCACGTACCAGATTCCGACCGGACACTCGATGTAGACCGTGGAGGCTACGCGACGCGGATCAGCTCGAGTGCGCGCTGCGCCGTCGCCTCGTCGATCGCGGCAACCGCCGCGACCTGGTCGCCTATGAACCAGACCTTCTTCGGCTTGAGCGGGATGTTGTCGTGGTTCTAGCCGTAGAGGCGCTGCTCGACGTTCCCGGCGTGGATCACGGCATGCGCGCCGTTAGCTGCTCGGCGGCCGACGTGTCGATTGACACATGCGCGCGTGGGCATGGGGGCTGCGGAGGATCGCGCCGACGAGCGACATGCGGATGTCCTCGCCCGACATGCGGATGTCCTCGGCGTAGACGGTCTGTCCCGTCACCTTCTGCAGCGCGTCGAGCGCACGGAGAACGACACGCCGTCGAGCGCCTGCACGGTCTTGTAGTGCTTGCGCAGGTCCTCGGAGACGATCGCGTCCACGGCGCCCACTCTAGACACGTCCTGCGACCAGGTCGGAGGACGTGTCGCTAGAGTCACGCGCCGGTGGACCTCTACGAGTACCAGGGCAAGGAGCTCTTCAAGCGCGTTGGGATCCCCGTCTCCGACGGCCGACGGGCCGACACCCCGCAGGAGGCGCGCGCCGCGGCGCAGGAGCTCGGCGGCGCCGTCGTCGTCAAGGCGCAGGTGCTGACCGGCGGCCGCGGCAAGGCCGGCGGCGTGAAGCTCGCCGAGGGCGTCGACGACGTCGAGCAAAAGGCGAAAGACATCCTCGGGCTCGACATCAACGGCCACATCGTCCGCCGCCTCTGGATCGAGCGCGCGTCCGACATCGCGAAGGAGTACTACCTCTCGATCACGTTCGACCGTGGCGAGAAGAAGCCGCTCTTCATGTTCACGACGCAGGGCGGCGTCGAGATCGAGCAGGTCGCCGAGGAGAACCCCGACGCGCTCATCCGGCTGCACGCCGATCCGCTCGAGGGCTATCAGCCCTGGATCGCGCGCCGGCTCGTCTACGGCGCCCAGGTCGAGGATCCGTCCGAGCAGAAGCAGATCGCAGCGATCGTCGAGAAGCTCTACCGTGCCTTCGTCGAGTTCGACGCGATGCTCTGCGAGATCAACCCGCTGATCGTCACGCCGGAGGGCGAGGTGAAGGCGCTCGACGCGAAGTTCACCGTTGACGACAGCGCGCTCTTCCGGCACCCCGACATCGCCGAGTGGCGCGACACGACCGCGGCCGACCCGCTCGAGGCGTTCGCACGCGAGAAGGGCGTGACGTACGTGAAGCTCGACGGTGACGTTGGCATCTGTGGCAACGGCGCCGGGCTCGCGATGTCGACAGTCGACGTTGTCGCGCACGTCGGCGGCAAGCCGGCGAACTTCTGCGACCTCGGCGGCGGAGGATCGGCGGAGGGCGTCGTCGACGCGCTCGAGGTGATTACGCGCGATCCGCAGGTGAAGTCGATCTTCTTGAACATCTTCGGCGGCATCACGCGCTGCGACGAGGTCGCGCGCGGAATTCTCGAGGCGCTCGAGCGGCTCGACATGTCGACGTATCCGATCGTCGTGCGCCTCGACGGCACGAACGCCCAGGACGGCCGGAAGATCCTGGCCGACGCAGGCAAGCCGAACATCTATCCCGAGGCGACGATGCTCGACGGGGCGAAGAAGGCCGTGGAGCTGGCGCGATGACCGACATGTGGAGCGACCTTGCAGAGCTGTACCGGCAGAGCGCGATCCACTCGGCCAGCGACGACCTCGATCTCGTCGTCGAGTGGTGCGAGCCGGGCGAGGGCGTCAGCGTGCTCGACGTCGCCACCGGTGGCGGCCTCGTCGCCCGCCGGCTGTGCGAGGCAGGCTGCAGGGTCGTCACCGTCAATCCGGCGCCCGGCATGCAGGCCGATGTGCTCGTACCCGCCGAGCATCTGCCGTTCGCCGACGGCAGCTTCGACGCGGTCGCCACGCGGCTGGCCGCCCACCATTTCGCCGACGTGCTCGCCGCGCTGAAGGAGATGGCGCGTGTCGCAGGCGGCCGCGTCGCGATCTGCGAGAACTATGGCGTCGCCGAGTGGGAGAGCTTCTTCGAGCTCGCGGGGCCTCGAGATCGCCGAGCTGCGCCACATGGAGCGTCCGCTCGAGATCGAGCCGTGGCTCGCGCGCGTCGACTGCACCGGCGCCGACGCTGCGCGCGTCCGCGAGTTCCTCGGCGACCGCACCGTCGACGGCTGGATGCAGCTGCCGACGCTCGTCATCAGAGGGGCGAAGAAGTCGTGCCCCTCCAGGTGCTGTCCTCCAGGCTCCTGGAACGCGATCACGCGGCGCGCTTCTGCGTCCTCGGTCACCCCGGTAGAACCGCTACCGGGGTTCCATGCGTCCTTGAATCGCTTGGTGCTCGCGTCCCAGAAGCGTGGCAACAGCACCTGGAGGGGCACTGATGGCGATCATCGTCGACAACGACACGCGGCTCGTCGTCCAGGGGCTGACCGGCAGCGAGGGCCGCTTCCACGGCCTGCGCAACCGCGCCTACGGGACGAATGTCGTCGCAGGCGTCACGCCGGGCAAGGGCGGACAGGACGTCGAGGGCATCCCCGTCTTCGACACCGTCGCCGACGCGGTCGAGCAGGCGGGCGCGAACACGAGCCTCATCTTCGTGCCGGCGCGCTTCGCCGCGGACGCGGTCTACGAGGCGATCGATGCCGGCATCGGCACCGTGATCACGATCACCGAGCACGTTCCGGCGCACGAGATGCTGCGGGCGTACACGTACCTCCGCCCGAAGGGCGTGATGTTTATCGGCCCCAATTGTCCCGGCGTTCTCTCACCGAGGAAGGCGAACGCCGGGATCATCCCCGCCGAGATGTTCAGTGAGGGCGCGGTCGGGCTCGTCTCCCGCTCCGGCACGCTCACCTACCAGATCGGGCACGAGCTGACCCAGCTCGGGCTCGGCAACTCGACGATCGTCGGCATCGGCGGTGATCCCGTCGTCGGCGCCTCCTTCATCGACGTGCTCGAGAAGTTCGAGGCCGACGCGCAGACCGAGCTGATCGTGATGGTCGGCGAGATCGGCGGCGACGAGGAGGAGAAGGCCGCGCAGTACATCGGCGAGCACATGCGCAAGCCGGTGCTCTCGTACATCGCCGGCTTCTCGGCGCCGCCCGGCAAGACGATGGGGCACGCCGGCGCGATCATCTCCGGCTCCTCCGGGACGGCGCAGGCGAAGAAGGATGCACTCGAGGCGCGCGGCATCCAGGTTGGCACGACGTTGACCGAGGTGGCCCAACTCGTCGCCGAGCGCATGAAGTAGCCGAGCTCCACGAGTGGCATCACTACCTCCACGTTGCCCCGTCAGCAAGTCCTCCTCAGACCGTCACAGCCAACGTTTGTCCCTGTGGGTGCGCAAACTCGATCCGTGTGACGTTCAGGATGTTCGGTTTGCCCGATTTGCAAGCGAAACCGAGTTAACGCACCCCACAGGGCGATCCGAACGCCCACGCGCTGACACCAGCCCCGGCTGCATGAGGTTATTTCGCGCGGGAGACCATCGAAAGTGTCCCGAGCAGACACACAGACACGCAGTTCGCGCACAGGACTGAAGGCGGAAGGGCTGCAGACGCAGCCCTTCCGCTGATGGGCGTCTAGCCGCGCGGCGGGAACGGATCGTTCCCGTACGAGTTGCGCTCGCCGATCCGGCCGTCCTTGTTGTGGATCAGGTGCTCGTGAGGTCGCGCCCGCCCCGGCTAGAACCCCATGATCAGGCCGATTTCTGGCGATCAAGCGGAGGGGGAGGGATTTGAACCCTCGTCGGACCCAAAAGCCCGAAACGGTTTTCGAGACCGCCGCATTCGACCGCTCTGCCACCCCTCCGCGCGAACGGGGATGGTAGCGAGGAGTCGCTAGTCGTGAATGCGGGCGATCAGCTCGTGCCGACGCACGACCTTGACCGCCGTGCCGGCGAGCCGCACGTCGTAGCCCGCCTCCTTCAGGTACAGCACCTTGTCGCCCGGCGCGACGCCCTCGGCTTCCGGCCCGACGGCGATGACGATACCGCTCGAGCATTGCGTCTCTGCGCTCGCGGGGAGGATCAGTCCCGCGCGCGTCTCCGCCTCTTCGTCGGTCGTCTCGACAACGAGGAAGTCGTCCAGCGGCTCGAGCGAAAGTCTGATCGGGCGCGGGTCTTCGAGCACGTATTCACGATACTCCGGGAATGGCGTCCCCGTTTGTCGAGCTCGAGATTGGCGGCCGCACCGTGAAGGTGACGAACCCGGACAAGGTCTACTTTCCTGCGCGGGGCGAGACGAAGCTCGACCTTGTGCAGTACTTCATCAGCGTCGGTGACGGCATCGTCCGCGCGCTCTTCGAGCGGCCGTGTCAGCTCAAGCGCCAGCCCGAGGGCGTCGGCGGCGAGGTGATCTGGCAGAAGCGCGTGCCGGAGCGCCGGCCGGACTGGATCGAGACTGCGCGCGTCACGTTCCCGTCCGGCCGACACGCGGACGAGCTGTGTGTCACCGAGCTCGCGCACGTCGCGTGGGCGGCGAATCTCGCGACACTCGAGTTCGGGGCGTGGCCATCACGCCGCACCGACCCCGAGAAGCCTGACGAGCTGCGCGTCGACATCGACCCTCAGCCGGGCACCGGCTTCGCCGAGGCGAAGCACGTCGCCGCGATCGTGCACGAGGTGCTCGACGAAATCGGGTACGTCGGCTGGCCGAAGACGAGCGGCAATCGCGGCGTGCACGTCTACTGCCGCATCGAGTCGAACTGGGAGTTCAAGGTCGTTCGCCGCTGCGCGCTCGCGTTCGCGCGCGAGATCGAACGGCGCGCGCCGGAGCTTGTCACGACCGCGTGGTGGAAGGAAGAGCGTGGCGAGCGCGTGTTCGTCGACTACAACCAGAACGCGCGCGACCGCACGATCCTCTCCGCGTACTCGGTGCGCGGACGGCCCGATGCAACGGTGTCGGCGCCGGTGCGCTGGGACGAGCTGCCCGATGTCGAGATGGAGGACTTCACGATCGCGACGATGCCTCCTCGCTTCGCCGAGCTCGGCGATCTGCATGCGGGGATCGACGAGGCTGTCTGCGACCTGCGCGTGCTCCTCGAGTGGGTCGAGCGTGAAGAGACGGAAGGGATCGGCGAGGCGCCGTACCCGCCGAACTTTCCGAAGATGCCGGGCGAGCCGAAGCGCGTCCAGCCGAGCAGAGCGAAGAAGGGGTCTGACCACGCATAGCGGGGTCAGACCCCGCTTTTAGCCGAGCAACTGCTCGACGGAGAGGTCGTTGGGGCGTCGCGGCGGCCGCACCTCGCGCCACGTGCACTGATCGGGATCCTTGTCGGGTCGGAAGCGCACGAGCTTCGTGCCGTGCCGGAAGCGGCTCTTCTCGAGCTTGTCGTAGCGCACTTCGACGACGAGCCTCGGCTTCAGCGCTTGCTCCTCGAGCTCCCCGGTGCCCCAGCGGTTCGGCTCCGAGAAATGGCGATCGCTCTTCGTGTCGAGCAGGGGCAGGACAAGCGCCGCGATCTCGTCGTGCCGCTTCGCGCCCACCGCAGCCGAACCCACGTAGTCGAGACGGCCGTCGTCTGCGTACAGCCCGAGCAGCAGCGTTGCGATCGTCTTGCGTCCGCCAGCCTTGAAGCGAACGCCGGCGACCACACAGTCGGCCGTCTTGTACGGCTTCACTTTCACGACGCCGTCGCGCGAGCCTGGCAGGTAGGGAAGTCCGAGCTTCTTCGCAATCACGCCGTCGAAGCCGGCGGCTTGCAGCGTCTCGAGCCATTCGCGCCCCTGCTCGACGTCCTCGCTCACGGGAGAGAGGGCGATTTCGTTCGCGACCTTCTCGAGCTGCGCCCGACGCTTCTCGATCGGCTGCTCGTGCACGGGCTTTCCCTTCCAGAGCAGCAGGTCGAACGCGACGAACGTCGCCGGGATCTCGGCGGACAGCTTGCGCACGCGGCTCTCCGCCGGGTGCAGCCGCGTCTGCATCGCGTCGAAGTCGAGCTTTCCGTTCCGCGCGATCACGATTTCGCCGTCGAGCGCGGAGTGCGGCGGCAAGAGCTCGCCGACCTCTCGCAGCTCGGGGAAATAGCGCAGCAGCGGCCGGCCGTTGCGCGACCAGAGCGCGAGCTCGCCTCCGTCGTTCTCGAGCACGCCGCGAAAGCCGTCCCACTTCGGCTCGTAGCGCCAGCGGCCCTGCTCCGGAAGCTCCGAGACGAGCTCGGCCTCCATCGGCGGGAACGGAACGTCGGGGCCTGGCGCCTCGGGCACGGTCCTGCGAGCCTATCGGCGATGAGACGGGTCGCCCTCGCGGTAGCCGGCGCGGCGCTCCTCGCCGGCTGCGGCGGATCCAAACACGCGGACGTGCCGACGAACGCCCTCCTCACGGGCGTGCATGTCGACAGCATGAGCGTCACGTTCGAGTTCAAGTCTGCGCCGCGCGACGTCAAGGTCGCGTACCAGCCGAAATCGCGCATCGTCGAGTCCGGTTCCGGCGCGCCCGTCCCGCTCAAGGGCAAGGCGTATGTCGTCGTCCACTTCGTGCCGGCCGCGACGGCGGACATCCAGGGCGAGAAGGTGATCCTGACCTACACCGGCCCGCGGCGTCTCAGCGGCCCGGGTCCCGTGCTCGAGACCGCGAAGACGTCCGACTTCGAGGCCGACCTGGCCTGGGCGATCGGGCTCGAGCGGCGACTGCCGTTCCGGGTTGCGCAGCACGGCACCACCGTGACCGTCAGCTTCGGCTGAGGCCTCTACTTGAGCCAGGGCGCGAGGAAGCTCTCGATCTCCCGGCAACCGCGCGGCCTCTCCAGGCGGGCGCGGACGATCTTGTCCTCGACCACGACGAGTGTGGGCATGGTGGCGACCCCGAAGCGCTCGACAAGGTCGGGACGCGCCTGCTCGTCTACCCGGTAGAGCTTGAACGTTCCGTGGTTCCGTCTTCGCTGGAGTACCTGGGCGAGGAACCCCTCGACGCGGCGACAGGAGCCGGAGACCGGCGAATAGAAGAACACCAATCCGGGCTGCTCGGTGCTGGACGCCACGGTGGAAATGACGAACCTCCTTTGCGGGGGCGACGTGGACATTTCCTTACCCAGGAGACCGACCGGTCTAACGTCAGGGTTTGCTCGTCTACATTTGACCGGTGCGGAGGGTGGCGGTCACAGGGCTCGGCGCAGTGACGCCGATCGGCGGCGACGCCCGGTCGACGTGGCTGGCCGCCGTCGAGGGCCGCAGCGGCATCGACTTCATCCGCTCTTTCGACGCGAGCGGCTTTCCGGTCCGGATCGCCGCCGAGGTCAAGGATTTCGACCCGAGCGCGGTCGCTTCCCACAAGGAGGCCCGCAAGCTCGACCGGTACGTCCTGCTGTCGCTCGGAGCGGCGCGCGAGGCGGTCGCAGACGCGAAGCTCGAAGGGGCGTACGACCCCGCCCGGGTCGGGATCCTCTTCGGCAGCGCGATCGGCGGCTTCCTCGGCGTGATGGAGCAGGCGGAGGTCCTGCGAGTGCGAGGGGCCGACCGGGTCACGCCGACCTTCATCCCGAGCGTGCTTGTCGATGCGGCGAGCGGACAGCTCGCGATCTCGTTCGGCTTCCGGGGCCCGAACTACGCGCCGGTTGCAGCCTGCGCGACCGGTTCGACCGCTATCGGCGAAGCGGCCGAGGTGATCAAGCGCGGCGACGCCGACGCGGTGCTCGCCGGCGGCGCGGAGGCGTGCATGCATCCGCTGATCCTCGCCGGCTTCTGCGCCATGCGCGGGCTCGTTGCGGAGGAGGTGGACCCGCCGCGAGCATCGAGGCCGTTCGACGCCACGCGAGCCGGGTTCGTGATGGGAGAGGGCGCCGGCGTGCTCGTCCTGGAGGAGCTCGAGGGAGCGCGCAAGCGCGGCGCGACGATCTACGCGGAGATCCTCTCGTACGGCGCATCGAACGACGCGCACCACATGGCGCAGCCGGACCCCGAGTCAATTGGTGTGTCGGAGATGATGCGCCAGGCGATGCGGCGCGCCAACATCGATCCGCAGCGCGTCGGGTACATCAATGCGCATGGAACCTCGACGCCGCTTGGCGACGCCGCGGAGACGAAGGCGATCAAGGACGTCTTCGGCGATCACGCGTACGAGCTTGCCGTGTCCTCGACGAAGTCCGTCATGGGTCACTGCCTGGGAGCGGCAGGCGCGATCGAGGCGATGATGTGTGTGCTCGCGATCCATCACGGCGTGCTGCCGCCGACGATCAATTACGAGCATCCCGATCCGGCCTGCGACCTCGACTACGTTCCGAACACCGCGCGCGAGGCGCACATCGATGTCGCGCTCTCGAACGCGATGGGGCTCGGCGGCCACAACGGCTGCGTCTTAGTCGGTCGCGTCGAGTAGCTCGGGAGTGAGCTCGTCGAGCGCGCGGATGACGACGTCCGCCTGCGCGAGCGACTCCGTATCCGGTGGATACGACGGATTGGGAAACGCGATCACGCGCATTCCCGCCGCCTTCGCCGAGCGGATGCCGCCGTGGGAGTCCTCGACCGCCGCGCACGACGCCGGCTCGACACCGAGCCGCCGCGCCGCTTCGAGGTAGACATCGGGCGCGGGCTTGCCGCGCGCGACCTCCTCTGAGGAGACGGTTGCCGTGAAGCACGCCGCGAGCCCGGCGATCTGGAGCGCCGCGTCGATCAGCGGCCGGTTGGACGACGACGCGAGCCCGAGCGGGTAGCGCGCTGCCAGCCGCCGCACTGCGTCGGCAGCTCCGTCGATCAGCGGCAGATGGTGCTCATACGAAGCGAGCATCCTGCGGACGACCTCCGCGTTGATCGCGTCCGGCTCGTCCGGCACACCGGCTGTCTCGTGCAAGTACTGCGACCACTCGGTCGAGCTCATGCCCATCATCGCTCGCTGTACTTCCGCTGTGTAGCCTCCGCCGCGCTCGCGCACGTACGCCTCGCGCACCCCGTCCCAGACCTCCTCCGACTGGATGAGCACACCGTCCATGTCGAAGACGACGGCGTCGATCACAGGGGGTGGTAACTGCGGTCGCGGTACATCAGCGCGCTCTGCGCTGGTCCGCGCTCCACGGACACAACGTCCGCAATGAAGAGGGTGTGATCGCCCGCATCGTGTTCGGCCGAGGTGCGTGCCTCGATCCAGCCGAGCGCGCCATCGATCAAGGGCGCGAACTGTCCTTCGCGTATGTCGACACCTTCCCAGTGCACGATCGGCGGACGGCCGGCGGCGAAGCGAAGTGCGATCTCTTCTTGCTCGCCGCCGAGCAGACTGACGGAGAACGCGCCGGCGTGCCGAAGCAACTCGTACAGCGAAGCCTGCTTGCCGACCGAGATGCTGACGAGCGGCGGCTCGAGCGAGAGTGAGACGAGCGAGGAGATCGTGACACCCATCCGGTCGCCGTCGTGGTCGACCGCGAGCACGGCGACGTTGTGCGGCACGAACCGCATCACTGCGCGCAGGTCTTCGCCGCTCGTCACTCTCCGAGTCTAGGAGTCAGGTGGCGTGAGCTGCGCGAAGCAGTCAGGGCAGATGCCGTGGCTATGGTGCCCGACGGTCTCGGGGGTGAAGCGCATGGCGTGCACCTCCGCGGGCTCGATCCACGCCGTGCCGACCTTGATGCGCTCGCACCAAGCGCAGCGCACGAGCATTTCGCGCGCGGAGGTGATGTCGTTGACGTCGCGGTTCTCGGCCACTGCCTGGTCTCGATCGCCGACATTACGACCGCGCGGCCGCTAAGGGAAGGGGCCCCTCTATTTGAAGATGTTGACCGAGCGCGCCGCCACGAGCAGGATGCTCAGCGCCGAGACGCCGGACTCGGAGAGCATCAGCATCTTCGCCCGGAGGGTGAGAGGCATGGCGTCTGTGGGGCTGAATGCGATCGAGTTGGTGAACGACACGTAGATGTAGTCGAAGAGCCGCGGATGCCACCCAGGTTCCGCGAGGGTCGGGTTCTCCATCTGCGGGAACTGGAAGTCAGCCGGCGGCGGGTTCGGCTCCCGCCGTCTCACCGGCCCGCCGCGGTCGAGCCCCCAGAACCAGAGTCCGTAGGCGATCACGTTCGTGGCCCAGATCGTTGTGCCCTTGAACAGGAGCTGGCCGCCGCTCCTCTCGTCGCCGTTGACGAGGGAGCCGATCAGCGCAAAGAGCGCCACGGCATTGTCGAGGCTGATCACGCCGAGCAGGGCGAGCGCGGCGTTGCGCCGGTGCCCGATTCGCTCGAGTGCATGCCGCGCGGAGTCCCAGGCGAGCGAGACGAGCAGGATCGTCTCCGGGACGACGGCGATCAGCCACACCCACCACGGGAGCTTCCAGAGTTTCCAGTGCCGCTCGAGGCTCACCATCGCGAGCGCGAGCTGCAGCAGGATCACCGCGAACACCGCGGGAGCGGCCTCCCACCGGCTCTCGACGGTCTCTTCGGACTCCGGCTTCCGCTCGTTCGCCACGCGGGGATTCTCGCGGACCAAAGAAAGAGCCGACTGGACGAGGCTGCGGCTCCCTGTCCAATCGGCTCTTAAGGGGGAAGGGCTGCGGCCCCCCATCCCTCTGTGGCTAAGTGATCGGCCGCGGCCCTCGTGGTCCCGAGCCTCGACCGAGTGAACCATTCGAGTGAACCACCGACCAAGTGATCGGAGAAGCGGCGGCCGGTCCCGATGATGGAATTACCGCGGGCCCCGATGCGGCGGGGGCCCGAGGATTCGAACGTCGGTGCCGCGCTCCGATGCGGCGAGAGCGCGAACACCGAGCAATGTGGGGCGAACCTGGCGGCGGGTTCGCCCCATTTCATAGCTGCGACCCTCTATTTCCCATGCTCATTCGTCTTGACGACAACACGCTGGTCGACGACCTCTGCGCCCACTACCGGCGCTCGGGCTTCCGTGTCGAGCCCGTGGGCGGAGGCATGGTCGAGGTCGAGAGAGTGGATGCGCCCTCCCCTGAGCAGGCGCGGCACGAGGTGTTGCTCCATTTGCGCGTCTGGGAGGCAGTAAACCCCGACGCCAGGGGCGAGCTTCTCCCGTGATCTCGTAAGCTTCGGGCAGTGACCCGAAGCCTTCTGCAACGTCTCCGCAATCCACGCAACCGGGAGTGCGGCTGTGATCCCGACTGCTGGTGCCGGCGGACGGCGCTTGCCAGGGCCGTGAAGTGGTGGTTCCCGGGCCGGTATTTCGGGCTCCACCACAAGAACCAGGCTTTGGCAGAGTGGAAGCGCGCACAGGTGAGAGCGTGAAAGGGCCTCCGCAAACCTGGAACAGTCCTTCTTCGGCGGATTCACCGCCGCCGTGGGAGGTCGAGGACGCACCGCCCGCGTGGCTCGATGATCGGGCAGCCGCGGAAGGCTGGCCGCCGGATGCGATCGAGACATGGCGGGCCGCTCTGGTCGAGACCGGCGTCGCCGAAGTGGCCTTGACCCTCGACGTACGTGGCGCAACGGTCGACTTCGACGGCAAGGCAGCGCAGACCCTGAACGTCGACAACGCGCAGCCTCTACACAGCGCGCTAAGCCGCGGCATCGATCGGTTACGGGCGATGTTGAAAGCCGCGGCGGGAGACAAGGAGCGCCGGGCGGCTCGTCACGCGCCTCGAGACTGAGCTCGACCCTGGGTTCATGGAGCGCGTTCGCGTCGACAAGTGGCTCTGGGCGGCACGCTTCTTCAAGACCCGGAGCGCGGCGACCGACGCTGTCTCCGGGGGCCGGGTTCATGTGAATGACGCCCGCGTGAAGCCGTCGAAGGAGATCCGGTGCGGCGACACTGTCGTCGTCACGGTGGGACAGGTGCGACGCACTGTTGATGTGACGGGGCTCAGCGACAAGCGCGGCTCGGCGGTGGTCGCGGCAACGCTCTACGCGGAAACGGCGGAATCGATTGCGGCGCGGGAGCAAGCCGCGCTCGAGCGCCGGCTCGCGCGGCCGGTCGGTGCCGATCTCGGCGCGCGTCCGACGAAGCTCGACCGCCGCCGCCTCGAGTCGCTGCGTCGCGCGCAGCGGCGTGGAGTTGGACGTTGACGATCGCGGCAATGACTCGCCGCGCACCAACTAGACGCCAGGGCAGGCGGGACCTCCGGCGTCGAGGGGAAGCAGCGCCGCCGCCGCTCCCCCCTCGAGCCGTCCGATCGCCCTAGTTCGTCGTGGGGAAGACCCCCACGGTGCAGATCGAGTACGTCATGTTGTTCGGCGCCAGCCCGCGCAGGTCAGGCAGGGTGAAATTCGTCGTGCCGTTGCCGCCGTAGGTCGTCCCGAGCAGCGAGAACAGGGCAGTGTTCTGATTGATCGGTAGCACCTGCCCGCTCGCGGGCTCGCCTCCCGCCGTGCGCGTCGGCGACGCGCTGAGCAGTATCTCGCCGAGCGTGCAGGTGGCCCCGGAGGCGGCTGTCGCGTTACCCGTGTTCACGCCGAAGCGCACGACGAACGCGTCGGCGGTTGGATCGGGCCCGGCCGGCCCCTGCGGCCCGGTCGGACCTGCGGGCCCGGTTGCGCCCGTGTCGCCGGTCGGACCCGCGGGACCCTGCGGCCCCAGTGGCCCCAGCGCTCCGGTCTGACCTGCCTCGCCGGTTGCGCCGGTATCGCCCTTCGGCCCCGCGGGCCCCAGTGCTCCGGTCTGACCTGCCTCGCCGGTTGCGCCGGTATCGCCCTTCGGTCCCGCCGGCCCTGCCTGCCCCTGCGACCCGGTCGGCCCCGCCGGTCCGGCCGGCCCTGCCGGTCCGGTCGGCCCCGTCGGGCCCGGCTGCCCCGCGACGTTCCACGAAAGCGGCGTCTCGTTGGGCTTGCAATCGGCGGCCGAGCTGACGATGCGCAGGTTGCCGTCCGACTTCTCGCATGCCTGGATCAGCGTCGTCGCTGTCCGTTCTAGGGCAGTCGTCGCCGCTGCGATCCCCGCCGCTCCCGCCATCACGGCAACGGTGATCACGCCGGCGTAGAGCGCCGGGCGCCCGAATCTCTTCCTCATCGTTTCCTCCCCATGGTCGAAGCTGCCTGTCAATTACCTGGAGCCTCCACCCGCCTCATGGATCGGTCAAGCGGCGGGGGTGAGACTCGAACTCAAGCGCTCCGGCTAGCGGCCGAGCTTGTGCTGCGCCCGCCTCGTGGGCCGCACGCGAGTCCCAGGCCAGACCGGGTCGCACTTCGTCACGTTTCCAGCGACATCAGGCGGCGTGGCGCCGTCATTAGACGAAGCGCAGCCCGTCCGGGCTCAACTCGATGTCCTTGACCGGGCTTACCGGGTCATCCCACACAAAGGAAAGGTCGGTGCCGTCCGGATTGACCGACCAGACACGCCCTGTCCCGCCGGCCTCTGTCGTGAAGAAGACCTTTCCGTTTGAACCCGGCCAGGCCGCTCTAGCCGGCCCTGCCGCGGCACCAGCTCCTAAGACCATCACGGCCAAGGCACAGAGAGAGGCAGCTTTCCTCACCGACGCGAGAGGCTACGCCGATCCCTTGCTCGCCTCCACTGGCTCTTCGGTTGGCCCGTTGCCTCTTGTAAGAGACCGCCACCGCGCGCCCTAGCGAGCTTTTTGCCGCGTTGAGCGGCAAACCGCCTGCAGGAAGGCGGCGGGGGTGAGATTCGAACTCACGAGCCCTTGCGGGCTAGCGGTTTTCAAGACCGCCCCGTTCGACCGCTCCGGCACCCCGCCGCGCAAGCTTTCTACAGGACATTGAGCGATCTTCGTCTTCGAGTCCTCGCGCACCGGTTTGCCTCCCTCCGAGAGCGGGGATACTTTAGGCAACCGAGGTGTGGCCCTTGAGGTGCCCTCCCTGTTCTCAAGACTGCGCCGCTGAGCGGCGGCGGACTTCGAGAAGTCGCAACCCGGATTGTTGTAGGCCCAAGGCAAACGGGGGTGCGGCATGCCTGTCTCGGAGGATCTACGGGACCGTGGAGCACGTGCGGCGAAAGGCCGGGCGCTCGTCCGCGAGACGTCAGCCAATTGGGTCGATACGCGTTCCGACGAGGGTCTTGACTTGCCGGCCCGGAAGAATCCTGCGGCGGGAGACACGAACTTTCTTGGCATGGGCTTTTCTCGCCCGAGAGCCGTCGCAATGCGGGTCACCGTCGCGGCGTCGCTCCTCGTCGTCGGGCTCTTCGTAACCGAGGACATGCTTCCGGGGCTGGTCGGGCGCCTCGTCGAGCTCGGAACGGTCGTGACGCTCGCCACCCTCCTCACCCTGTGCGAGTTTGCGCGTCGTGACGTGATCGCCACCCGGAGCGAGCTTGTCCGCAGCGAGCAGCGCCTCTCCTTCGCCCAGGCGGCCTCCGGCGTCGGCAGCTGGGAAGTCGACGCGGAGGGGACCGAGTTCTGGTCGCCCTCGTTCCGGGACATCCTCGGCGTCGACCCGAGCACGCCTGCCTCAACCGCGGCGTTTCACGCGCGCGTCCATCCCGACGATCGCGACGCAGTCGCGAGCGCGGACGAGGAGATGCTCAGGGAAGCTGGTAAGCACGAGTTCGAGTACCGCATCTTGCGGCCCGACGGTGAGGTGCGCTGCATGCTCGCGCGCGGCCTGTGCATCGTCGACGGTAGCGGCAGCCCGCAGCGAGTGTTCGGCGTCGCAATCGACCTCACGGAGCGAAAGGCGGACGAGCAGACCAACCGCCAGCTCGAGCAGAAGCTGATCCAGGTCCAGAGGCTTGAGACGATCGGCCGCCTTGCCGGCGGGATCGCGCATGACTTCAACAACCTTCTTACGGGGATCAACGGCTACGCCGATCTTGCGCGAGCCTGCCTCGACGAGGGGCGCTCGCCGCGGGACGAGATCGACGAGATTCGCGTCGGCGGGGCGCGGGCGGTTGCACTCACGCGGCAGCTGCTCGCGTTTAGCCGCCAGCAGGTCCTGGACAACGAGGTTCTAGATCTCAACGCGGTCGTTCGCGAGACGGAGAAGTTGCTCGGACGCGTCATCGGCGAGGACGTGCGCATCGAATACGTGTGCAAACGCGACCAGGTCATCGTCAGTGCGGACCGCACGCAGCTCGAGCAGGTGATCGTGAACCTCGTCGTCAACGCGCGCGACGCGATGCCCGGCGGCGGACGAGTGACGGTCGAGGTCGACGAAGTCGACGTCGACTCAGATCACGCGCTCGATCTCGCGCCCGGTCCGTACGCGCTGCTCGCGGTCACCGACACGGGGAACGGAATGGATGCCGAGACTGCCGCGCAGATCTTTGAGCCCTTCTACACGACGAAAGCGAACGGCACCGGCCTCGGGCTCGCAACGGTCCACGGAATCGTCGCCCAGAGCGGCGGCACAATCTTGATCCAGAGCGAGCCCGGACACGGAACCACGTTCAAGATCTACCTGCCGCTCGCGACATCGATCGCCGAGGCGGCCGTCCAAACCGAGCCGCCGGCATCTCCTAGCCCTGGCGCCGGCGAGCACGTGCTCGTCGTCGAAGACGACCGCCAGGTGCGCGCAATCGTCAAGCACATGCTCGTCAGCCGAGGCTACGAGGTCACGACTGCAGCCGACGGGGCAGAGGCGATCGCCGCCGCCGCCGGCCTGGACTCGTTCGATCTGATCCTCAGCGACCTCGTGATGCCCGACATGGGCGGCCGTGAACTCGTTGAGAAGATCAAGGCGCTGCAACCGGCCGCCGCCGTCCTGTACATGTCCGGCTACAGCGACGACGTCGTACGGCGCCGAGGCGTCATCACAGCAAGCACAACGCTGCTCGAGAAGCCGTTCACCACGGACGACCTCGCCCGTCGCGTGCGGAACGCCCTCGACACCGAGCGGCTTGCCGTCAGCGCGAGACGGTAGCAGGCGCTCCGTACTGCCGGAGGACGTCCGGCACGTCGCCCTGGAAGTTCTCGAGGATCGCAAGCACGGTGCGGTCGGTGACGGCGGTGCCGTTCAGGGTGTGAATCGTCTCGGGGCTCTTGCCGCTGCCTCGGTGCCGGATGCCTAGCCGTCGCGCTTGAAAATCGGTGGTGTTCGAGGTCGACGTCAGCTCGCGGTAGCGCTGCTGGGCTGGGAACCACCCCTCGCAGTCGTACTTCTTAGCCGCAGGTGCGCCGAGGTCTCCTGCCGCGACGTTGACGACGCGATACGGGATCTGAAGACCCTGCAGAATCCGCTCCTCGATTGAAAGCAGATGTTCGTGCTCCTCACCAGAGGCGCTCGGTTCGCAGAACACGAACATCTCGACCTTGTTGAACTGGTGCACGCGGAACATGCCGCGCGTGTCTTTGCCGGCCGCCCCCGCCTCGCGGCGAAAGTTCGTCGAGAAACCGGCGTACCGAAGCGGCAGCTCTTCGAGGATCTCGTCCATGTGCAATCCGGCGAGCGCGACCTCCGACGTACCGGTGAGATAGAGATCGTCCTCGAGGAGGGCGTAGATATTCGAGCGGTCGGTCGGGAAGAAACCCGTGCCGTACATCGCCTCCTCGCGCACGAGCACTGGCGGGAGAACGGGCAGGAAGCCTTCCGCCGCGACCGCATCGAGCGCGAAGCGGTAGACCGCTAGCGCGAGCAGCGCGGTGTCGCCGATCATGTAGCCGAAGCGGGAGCCGGACAGGCGTGCCGCGCGCTCCATGTCGAACCGGCCGATGTCGGTGTGTTCCTTCGGATCGTCGAGCTGCGGCACCTCGCCCCACGTGCGGATCTCTTCAGCGTCCTCTTCGGCGTAGCCGTCGGGCACAGAGTTGTCGGGCGGATTGGGGAGTTGACTCAAGAGAAGCTCGCGGGCGGCGTCGGCCTCTACGAGCTCTAGCTCCGCCTGCTTCAGCTCTCCCTTTACCTTCGTCAGCTCTTCGAGCTGCTCGGGTGTCGGCTTCCCCTTGACCTTCGTCTTGGCCCTGAGCTCGTCCACCCGCGGCACGACCGCGCGCCAGCGCTCGTCGGCGGCAAGCCAGGCGTCGAACTGCTCGGCAGCACCCTTGCGCGCGAGGCGCCGGCGGAACTCGTCCGGATCGTTGCGGGCCGCGCGCGCGTCGATCATGCGAGGGAGTCTAGGTAGGCGTCGAACAGGAGAGCGACCCCTTCGTCCTCGACGTCGGGCACCACGAGATCTGCCCGCGCGAGGATCTCCGGCTGCGCGTTCGCGACGGCGACGCGGAACCCGGCCCAGTCGAGGAGCTCGCGGTCGTTCTCGCCGTCGCCGCACGCGACGGTCTCCGCAGGCGTAAAGCCGAGCCGGTCGGCGACGAACTGGAGTCCGGAGCCCTTGCTCACGTCTGGATGCGCGAACTCGAGGAAGTGCGGCAGCGACTTCGAGACGAACAGGCGCCGGGCAAAACGCGGCTTCAGCTCGACCTCGAGCTCGTCGAGCGCGCCCGGATCGCCGACCGCGACGAGCTTCGTCGGATCGTCGTGGAGCCAGTCTTGAAGAGACCCAACCGCGTGAATCTCGAGCCCCTGGAAGTCCGCGTATGAGCGCGCCTCCGGCGTCACCTCGGCGACGTACAGCTGATCGTCGACGTAGCAGTTGACGTGGAACCCGGCGGCAATGACGGCGTCGATCGCTTCGAGTGCCACCGCGCGTGGGATCGGCACGTGCCGTAGGAACTCGCCGGTCGTCGGGTCGGCGACGACTGCGCCCTGGTAGCAGACCACCGGATCGTCGAGTCCCGCCTCCTCGAGATAGGGGAGCACCCCGCGGAACATGCGGCCGGTGACGACGATCACGTGCGTCCCTGCCGCGCGGACACGAGCGATCGCCTCCCGCGTGTGCGGTCGGAGCACCGCGTCCTCGGCGATGAGCGTGCGATCGAGATCGACCGCGAAGGCGGAGACCTGGGTCGGGAAGTCTGGCGGGAGCTCGAGCAGCGCCAGGGGCCTACGGAGTGCCGCCGGTCGACTTGACGACGAACGCGGCGACATCGGCGATCTGCTGGGCCGAGAGCTGGCCCTTGAACGACGGCATCACGCCCTTGCCGAGCGTGACCCGGGCCGTCACCAGAAGGAAGTTCGGCTTGGGGCTGATCGTGTCGAGGTCGGGCCCGACCGTACCCGTGGCGTGGGCCGCGGCGAGGGTGTGGCAGCCGACACAGCCGGCCTTCGCGAAGATCGCGGCCCCTGCGGTGGGATCGCCCTTGAGCTTCGACGCAGGCGTCACCGGCGCGGGCGCCGCCGTCGGCAGCGAGCCGATCACGGTGACCGGGGCTGGGCTGACGACTCCTTCGGACCCGCAGCCGGCGGCGAGGAGGAGCAGCACCGCCGCTAAGAAAGCGATGAGAATTGCCCGGCGCACGAAGCGGGACTCTACCTTCCGTCACTACCATCTGAGCCATGAAGCGGAAGTCGTTCGGGCGCGACACGGGCCTCACGATCAGGATGCTCTTCACGAGCGGTCTGCTTGGGCTGCTCTACGTTGGCTTCGCGCTCGCACTCCTCTACTTCGCGCATCTCCAGCTCGCCCCGATGCTCGTGATCATCTTCGTGATTGCGGCGGTGCAGTACTGGACGTCCGACAAGGTCGCGCTCGCGGCGTCGGGCGCGAAGATCGTCTCGCGCGAGGAGGCACCCGACCTGCACGCGATCGTCGAGCGGCTCTGCGCGCTGTCCGATCTGCCGAAGCCGCGCATTGCCGTCGTCCCGTCGGAGGTCCCGAACGCGTTTGCGACCGGTCGCAGTCCGAAGCACGCCGCGGTCGCGGTCACGAACGGCCTCTGGAAGCGGCTCGAGCCGCAGGAAGTGGAGGCCGTGCTCGCGCACGAGCTCTCGCACATCGCAAACCGCGACGTGCTGATCATGACGGTGGCGAGCTTCTTCGCGATGCTCGCCGCGCTGATCACGCGCTTCGGCTTCTATTTCGGCATGTTCGGCGGCTTCGGCGGCGGCGGCAACCGGAGCAACAACAACGGCAACAACCAGCTCCCGGTGTGGCTGATCATCTTCGTCGTCGCCGCGGTCACGTACGCGGTGAGCTTCATCCTGATTCGAACGATCTCGCGGTACCGCGAGTACGCAGCCGACCGCGGCTCCGCACTGATGACCGGTGCACCGGAGAACCTGATGAGTGCGCTGCAGAAGATTGCGAGCGGTATCACGCAGATCCCCCAGCAGGACCTGCGCCAGGTCGCCGGCATGAACGCCTTCTTCATAGTCCCGACCAACTGGCGCCAGCAGGTCGGCGAGATCTTCATGGATCACCCGCCGATGGAAAAGCGCCTCGCCGCACTCGCGCAGATCTCGCGCGAGATGGGCAAGCCGGTTTCGTAAGCACTCGCCGCAGGTTTTCGAGGCGATGAGCCAGCGGCCGCGCATGCGGGCGCCTTTAGGGGTTTTCGCGCGTGGGGAATCCGCGCTAGCGGGTTTCCACGCTTGCGCAACAAACTCAGATCGGCGCGTCGAACAGGGCGAGCCACTTCGTCAAGTCCTGCTCGACCGGCAGCTCCTGCTCGAGCTTCGCCTTCAACTCCAGCTCGCGGGCGTTGTCGCGCTCCTGTTTCGCACCCGTCGGCACGAACGGCCAGAACGTCCCGGACTTGAAGCCGTAGATCCAGTACACCGGATGTTCGCCGCCCTCGAACCGGAACGCAGCCGCGAGCAGCTGGCCGCCGAAGCCGCGCTCGTTGAACTCCTGCGACACCGCATAGACGGCGGTCACCTGGTCCTCGAGGTCGGGGTCGCGCACGATCACCCACTCGAAGCCGAACGTGTCCTGCTTGCGATCGAGCTTCGAGCCCGAGCTGGCCGCGACGCTCTGCAGCAGCTGCTCGACGTCGTTGTCGACCTGCGTGAACTCGCCGGTCGACATCGGCTTGAAGACGATCGCGCCGACCCCCGCGGGCTTGAGCCCGCACTCGACATCGAGCGTGACGGCGGCTGTCGTCAGCGCGAACAGCCGGTCGCGCGCCGGGCCCTTCAGCTTCTTGCGCCCGAAGAGGACGTTCCCGAGGCCCACTACGGCGTCTTCGTGCCCGGCTCGATCTCCTTCGCCTGCTCGTTCGCGTTGGCTCCGGGGCCAACTTCGGACTTCAGCTTCGCGAGCTCGTCGTCGACTTGGCTCGTCGTCGAGATCTGGGCGAGCTCCTTGTCGAGCTGCGTCCGGTTGTCGCCGATGTCCTCGAGCGCGCCGGAGGCCGTGAGCTCGTCGATCGCGGATGCGCGTGCCTGCAGCTCGTCGGTCTTGTCCTTCGCGCGTTGGATCGCCATGCCGGTGTCCTCCATGCCGCGGCCGATGCCCGTCGCGGCCTCGCCGATCTTGACCTGCGCCTCGGCGGCGGAGTACTGCGCTTTGATCACTTCCTTCTGCGAGCGGAAGGACTCGATGCGCGTCTCGAGCTGTTGCTGCGAGGCGATGAGCTTCTCCTGCTGGTCGGCGAGTTGCTGGACCTGCGTGTCGAGCCCCTGAAGCTGCTGCTGCGCGGCGGCCTTCCGCTCGAGCGCCTGGCGCGCAAGATCCTCGCGATTTGCCCCGACCGCCTGGCGGGCTTGCGTTTCGAGCTTCACGACGTTCTGCTCGATCGACTGGGTCTGGAGCTCGAGCCGCTTCTTCGACGTTACGACGTCGGCGACGCCGCGCTTGACGTTCTGGAGCTGCTGGAGCATCTGCTCGTACGAGTAGTCGAGCGTCTCGGTTGGGTTCTCGCTCCGGCTCAGAAGCTTCGAGAACTTCGCCTTCACAATCAGGGACGCGCGCTGCATCAGACCGGCCATACGTTCTCCTCCTCAGGGGTTGCGGTTAGCCTACCGCCGTGCTGATCGAGCGGAGCATGCATCCCGACTGGCTGTCGAACTCGTTCGCGATCGCGGATCGTGAGGGTGGCACCGCGCTCTTCGTCGACTCGGGCGCCGACGTGGGCCCGCTCGTCGCGGCCGTCGAGGCCTGGGGCGCGGCGCCGGCTGCGATCCTCCGGACGCACTCGCACTCGGACCACGTTGTGCACGAGCACGAGCTGCGGGCCCGGTACGGGATCGAGGTGGTCGCAGAGCCTGGAGAGTGGGAGTGGGGCGGCCTGCGCGTCCGCGGCGTCGCGACCCCTGGGCACTCCGACGACATGGTCGCGTTCCTCGTCGACGACGTTGTGTTCACAGGCGACACGCTGTTCAAGGATGCCGTCGGCGGCGGCGACCTCGAGCAGGTGCGCTCCTCGGTGATGGACGTCTTCATGGCGCTACCGGACTCCACGCGCGTGCTGCCCGGCCACACTGACGAGACGACGATCGGGCGCGAGCGCGGGGCGAATCCCTTCGTCCGTGTGTGGAGCGGCGCCGAGCCCGAAGGCACCGAGGCTGTGGACGTCGGCGGGCGCGAGGCGACCCTCATCGTGTGGTCGCCCGACTACGACGGCAAGGGCAAGGCGTGGGTTCGGTTTGCAGACGGGACGGACGCCATCGTCGGCGGCTCCCGCGTCCAGCGACGCTGAACCACCTGTCCGAAAGAGACAGTAGGTTGCCTCCGATGCGCCTCCTCGTCGCCCGCTGCGAAGTGCGCTACTCCGGTCGCCTGACAGCGGTGCTGCCCGAGGCCGTGCGCCTCCTGATCTTGAAGGCGGACGGCTCGGTACTCGTGCATGACGACGCGGGCGGGTACAAGCCGCTCAAGTCCAGCTGCTGACCGCTGCTCTGAAGCAAGCTGTCTGGCCGTGTCGAGATGATGTTGGCGTGCCGCGGATCAGCGCCTTCTACGGAATCGTGATCACCATGTACTACCTGGACCATCACCCTCCGCACTTCCACGCCCTTTACGGCGAGTACGAGGCTCAGATCGTGATCGAGAACGGTGAGGCACTGGCTGGAATGCTTCCTCCGCGCGCGTTCAGGCTTGTACGGGAGTGGGCGGAGATACACCGCGACGAATTGCAAGCGAACTGGGCGAGGGCGGAAGCGCACCTGCCGCTCGATACGATTGAACCGCTGCAATGAGCACCCGAACCAGAACAGCGCGGATCACGTCGGTCGAACCGCTCGACGGCTTTCTCGTGCGCGTCGGCTTCGACGATGGCACGACGCGCGAGGTCGATCTCGAGAGCGAGCTGTGGGGACCAGTGTTCGAGCCCCTTCGGGACGCGCAGCTGTTCCGGGAGGTGAGGGTGGACAACGAGCTGGGGACGATCGTCTGGCCAAACGGTGCGGACATGGACCCTGACGTGCTCCATGGCGACCACGCGCCGACGCGTCGGGACTGATCTTCGGCCCTCGTCAGAACAGTGTGTGGCACGGTCCAGTCGCGCGGGCATGAAGGATGGCGACGGCGAGCGTTCGGCCCGCCGGGGTGATCCGGATGAGATCGAGCAAGCCACCGCTGACGCCCGCGAACGGAGCGAGGAGACGGTTGAGCCCTGCGACCAGAAGCCAGGACGCAACGACGACTTCTTCTCGTGACTCTCCTGCTATCAGCGTCGCGAGCCCGACGTCGAGCAATCCGGTCGGGAAGAGCTCGCCGGCGGCGGCGAGCTCGTCGACGACCAGCCGGAAGAGCGCGGCGGGATCGTCGCGGAGGACTTGGCCGCGCGTGGTCAGGCGCAGCGCATGCTTGCTCCGCCGCGCGAGCTTGAGAGCAAGTACCAGCGAGTGGAGCGTCTCTAGCGGGACCACCTCGGTCTCGCGGTAGGCAGGCCCTAGGAGCTCGGTCTGCCACCAGTCGGGATAGCGGTCGACTGCCGCGCGGACGACGGCTCGTGCGAGCGCATTCGTCTGCGTGAGCCGCGCGCCGTCGGCGAGCAAGCCGAGCAGCCAGAGCAGCGGCTCGATCGCCGCAGCCGCCTCCGCGTTCTCGGGTCCTGGCTTCGCGAGTAGCGGAAGCGCAGGCTCGAGGGTCGTCCGCCGCTCGCCTCCAAGTCCGTCGGGGATCCCGGACGGCCCGAGCCATGCTTCGATGCGAGCGGCACGGATCCGGTCGAGTGGTGTCTCGCTGCCGGGACCCGACGGCGCTGTTAGGTAGCCGTCGAGGAGCTCGCCCTGAACCTTGCGCCAGCCCGCGACCGCCGGATCAAGTTGGCCTTGGTCGATCGCCTCTTCGAGGAAGACCGCCGCAGCTTCGCGCTCCTCCGCCTCTTCAACCGTCATCAGATCGCTCCACTCGAGCACGTCGGTGTCCGGAGGCTCGACCCCTAACGAATCGATCAGCTCGAAGCAGCCCTCTCCGCCGGCCCGGATGATGTTCTCTGTCTCAGCCCCTCGGCAGAGCGCGGCGTACGCGGCGGTCTCCGGTGCTGCGCGCTCGAGGAGCTTGCCGAGTGCCTGGGCAACGGACACGAGTTCGTCCGCGGGCATCAGCCACTTCTGCGGCAACTCATACCAGAGAAAGAGCTGAAGACGGCGGCGCGTGAGCACGAGCGGCTCGTCGTCGGACTCCCAGAGTAAGAGCGAGTCGATCGCAGCCTCGGCGTCGGCGGCGAGCCTCTCGTCGCTCCGCCGCAGGTCGGCGACGACACCGGCCAGCGTTCTCGAGTCCAGCACGAGCGGCACGAACGCAGTCTTTCAAGTCCGCGATCGGCCACGTCCGGTTTGGCCAGTACGTTCTCGGTTCTGTGCGCCTGATCGTCGCCCGCTGCTCCGTGACCTACACCGGTCGTGGCTCCACCCGTCTGCCTGAGGCGGTGCGCTTGTTGATGATCAAGGCGGACGGCACGTTCACGATCTGGTCGGATGGCGGCGGCTCTAAGGTCAAGCCGCTGAACTGGATGACCGCCCCGACGTCGGTTGAGGAGCTTGGCGACACGCTCGTCGTCCGCAAGCTGAAGACGGAGGACGTGCTCGAGATCCGGCTCGCCGAGGTGCTGAGCGATGTCGTGCACGACATGGGTGAGTCGGCTGCGCTGCAGAAGGACGGCGTCGAGCGAGACCTGCAGGAGGAGCTCGCTGCTGCACCAGCGTCGCTCGGCGAGGAGCTGACGCTCGTGAAGCGCGAATGGGCAACCGACGTAGGTCCGGTCGATCTGATGTGTCGTGACGACGACGGCGAATGGGTCGCCGTCGAGATCAAGCGCATCGGGACGATCGAGGCGGTCGAGCAGCTGACTCGCTATCTCGGTTTCATCCGCGAGGACCCGGCGAAGAGCGCATGCCGCGGCATTCTCGCGGCTCAGAAGCTCAAGCCGCAGGCGGTCGCCCTCGCGGAGTCGCGCGGCATTCGCTGCGTCGAGGTTGACCTTGCGCTGCTGCGCGGTGAGCGCGAGCCCGACCTAACGTTGTTCAGGGCCTGACGATCGCCTTCAGGTAGCCGTCGGGCGGCTCTGCGAAGAGGGCCGGCAGCTGCTCGAGCGAGACTTCGTGCGTCAGGAGCGCGCGCCACGGATATGCGCCGCTCGCAAGGAATGCGAGGGCCGCGCGAATCGTGTGCGGGGTGTGATGGAACACGCCGCGCAACGTCAGCTCGTCGTAGTGGATGCGTCGTGCGTCGAGTTCGATGTCGTCCGGGATGCCGCTGAAGAAGACGACGGTGCCGCCGCGGCGCACCGCGCTCACGGCGTCGCGCCATCCCTTCGGCTTCCCTGTCGCCTCGATCACGACGTCCGCATCGCGCGCAGCGCCATCCGTCGCGCCGAACTCGCGCGCGAGCGCGCGACGCTCGCGCGTTCCGCCGGCGATCAGTACTTCGGCGCCGGCGTCCTTCAGGCACGCGCACAGCAGCATCCCCATCGGCCCCGGGCCGAGGACTGCGACGGTCTGTCGCGCCTCGATGCCGGCGGTCGCGTGCAGCGCGCACGCGAGCGGCTCAACGAGTGCTGCGACTTCGGAGGCGAGCGTGCGGGGGACGGGGTGGAGGTTCACCCGCGCGATGCGCTCTGGGACGACGAGCAGCTCCGCGTAGGCGCCGTTGAGCAGCGGCAGCAAGTTCTCGCAGAGCGTCTCGCGGCCGCGTGCGCACATTGCGCACGCGCCGCACGGCGCCGAGTTCGCGGCGACGACGCGCTTGCCGGTCGCCACGTCGAAGCCGCAGAACTCGTGGCCGAACGGTGACGGCGACTCCGTGAGCAGCAACGGGTGGCCGCGTCGGAACGTCTTCAGATCGGTGCCGTCGGTGAGCGCGACCTCGATCTGCACGAGGACGTCGCCTTTGCCGGGCACCGGGTCCGGCACCTCCTCGATGCGCAGGTCTCCGGGCGCGTAGAAGCGCGCCGCCCTCACGGGACGAAGACGACCTTCAGCGCGGCGCGGCTCACAAACAGCTCGAGGCCTTCGTCGAAGCGGTCGAGCGGCAGCACCGTCGGCTTCGGCACATCCAGGTCGGGCAGGAGCGCCGCGGCAGCGCGCATGGCCGCCGGTGTCGCCGAGCGTGAGCCGACGACGGTCAGCTCGCGTCTGTACACGACGTCCGCCGGTAGCTCGCCGGCGTTCGCGAAGACGAGCACCGTGCCGCCCGGCTGCACGGCGTCGAGCGCCTGCGCGCCTGCGCCCCGTGCACACACGATCGCCGAGTCAACGGGGCCGTCCGGCGCTCGGCCGGCTCGCTTCGGATCCGCGTCGACTGCGAACACGTCGTCTCCGCGCCGCTCGAGCACCGCGGCGAAGAGGTGCCCGACGAAGCCGTTGCCGACGATGAGCACACGTCCATGCGCCACGCGCTCGACGCCGCGGAGCACGCACGCAAGCGGCTCGACCATCGTGCCGTGTGCGTCGTCGAGAGAATCGGGAAGCTCGACGCCCTCTACGACTCCCACGCGCTCTGCGAATCCACCCGGCACGATCGTCGGCGTGGAGAAGCGGTCGCACGTCGTCTCGTGTCCAGCGCGGCATCGCGCGCACTCGCCGCAGGATCTGTGATGCACGAGCGCGATGCGCCGCCCCTCGGCGCGCGCGACGACCTCGTGCCCGAGCACGGTTCCCGGCGCCGCGCGTCCGAGCTTCTCGACGTCGGAGCCGCAGAGCCCGCACGCGAGCACCTCGACCGACGGTCGCGGCTCGACGATGTCCGAGAGTGCCGGGAGGCCGTTCGCGTCTAGCACCACCGCCCGCACTTGCGTATCGTAGAGCGATGGCTATCAAGCTCCATCGCTGCACCAGCCAGTGGGTGAAGATCCAGGCTCATCCCTGTTGGAAGGTCGAGAAGGCATTGCAGGACGCGGGCGTCGAGTACGAGCGCGTGCCCGGCCCGCGGAAGAAGGACGAACGCGAAGCGATCATCGCCGGGACGGGGCAGAAGCTCTACCCCGCGATCCAGTTCGAGGACGGCACCTGGTACCGCGAGCAGTCCAAGGACATGGCGGCGCGGATTCGTGCGGGCAAACTGGGAACGACCGCACAGAGCTCCGGCTAAACTGGGACACCACCCGGGGCTATAGCTCAGTTGGGAGNNGGTTCGAGCCCGCCTAGCTCCATCGGCCAAAGGCCCGCTACCTGCGGGCCTTTGTTTTCGAGCGACGGGGAGGAGCAATGACCGACCGCGGATTCCGGATCCTCGGGGCCATCCACAAACGCGTCTACCGGCTGACCGGCGGCAAAGTGGGCGGGAGGATCGGCAAGGCGAAGGTGCTCCTGCTGACGACGACGGGGCGCAAGAGCGGTCGGCCGCGCACGCAGCCGCTCCTCTGCGCGAAGGCCGGTGACGGGCACGCGGTGATCGCGTCGAAGGGCGGCGCAGCCCAGCACCCGCTCTGGTACCTGAACCTGCAGGCGAACCCGCAGGCGGAGGTGACGATCGGGCGCGAAACCCGGCACGTTCGTGCCCGAGACGCGCAGGGCGAGGAGCGCGAGCAGCTGTGGCGTGCGCTCGCAGATCTATATCCCGGCTACGACAAGTACGCGCAGAAGACGAGTCGAAACATTCCGGTGGTCGTACTCGAGCCAGACGCTTAACAAACTCTTACATTGGGCTCACGGTCGTCTTCACCAGCTGAGGTCTTCTATGACTATGCGCCGGCTGCTTGCATTGCTCGTCACCGCTGCCGCGGCGTTGACCGTTTCCGTGGCCGGAGCGAGCGCCGCCACGTCGCCGAGCTCGAACTGGGCCGGCTATGCCGTCTCAGCCGCCGATCCAACCGCGCCGGTGGCGTACACGAGCGTGTCCGGAACGTGGGTGCAGCCGGCCGCGAGTTGCAGCGCGAGCCCCGCGGCGTACTCCGCGTTCTGGGTGGGGCTCGGCGGCTATTCGGATACCTCGCAGTCGCTGGAGCAGATCGGTACCGAGTCCGATTGCACGCCGGGCGGAAGCGCGACGTACGACGTCTGGTACGAGCTCGTGCCCGCTGCGTCCGTTCCGGTCAAGCTGAAAGTCTTTCCCGGTAACACGATCTCTGCGAACGTCACCGTCAACGGTCAGCTCGTCATCGTGAAGCTGAAGGACCTGACGCGGAAGACGTCGTTCACGAAGCGCCTCTTCATGGCGTCGCCCGACGTGTCCTCCGCCGAGTGGATCGCAGAGGCGCCCTCGACGTGCACGAGTTCCGGCGACCGCTGCAGGACGTTGCCGCTCGCCGACTTCGGCACCGTCGCCTTCACATCGGCGAAGGCTCTTGCCGCCGGACATGGCGGCGTGATCGTCGACGATGCCTGGGCCGCAACGGCGATCGAGCTCACGGCGTTCACGGGCGCCGTCCCGAGCGACCTCGCCGCCGACGGTGCGTCGTTCACCGTCACCTGGGCCGGCCGCAATTCTTAGGAACCGTTTACGACCCTCTTAGGGTGCGCGGTCAGCCTGTGCACATGACAAAAGCAAAGACACGGATCGTGCTTATCGGGGTCGGGCTCCTCGCACTCGCCGGCGGCGGCACTGCGCTTGCAGGCAAGAGCAACGGCCATACGAAAGCGACGCTCGCCGCGCCACGCGGCGGGCACGGGCCGAGTGACGACCTCGACGCTGCGGCGTCGTACCTCGGCACGACGGCGGCAAGCCTTCTCACGCAACTCCAAGCCGGCCAGACGCTTGCACAGATCGCGACGGCCACCAGCGCCAAATCGACCACGGGCCTGATTGCGGCCCTCGTAACAGCCGAGCAGACGGAGATCGCAGCGGCGGTCACCGCTGGAAAACTGACTCAGGCCCAGGCAGACCAGATCACCCCGACGTTGACACAGCGCTTTACGGACTTCGTCAACGGCACGCGGCCCGCCGGCGGTCCTCCCGGCTGGGGCGGTCCCCGCCCAGGTGGAATAGGCCCAGGCGGCTTCGGGCACGGCCCCGGCGCGGCCAGCGACGACCTCGCCGCGGCGGCCACCTATCTCGGCTCGACAGCGGCGAACCTCCTCACGCAACTCCAGGCCGGCAAGACGCTCGCACAGGTCGCAACGGCCACGAGCGGCAAGTCGACCGCCGGCCTCGTCGTCGCACTCGTCGCGCACGAGAAGACGGAGATCGCCGGCTACGTGACGTCGGGCAAGCTCACACAGGCGCAGGCGGACCAGCTGATCGCAAACCTGAGCGCCCGCTTCACCGACTTCGTCAACGGTGTCCGCCCCGCAGGCGGCCCGAACCATGGCTCCTTCCGGCACGGGTCCTTCGGCCACGGCTTGTTCCAGCCGGGCGGGGCGCGCGCCTAACGGTCCCGAGACCACGCGGACAGCAAGCCACGGTAGTGCTCGGTGAACTTCTCGTGCTCGTGCGAGGGGAACGTCGAGCGCACCGTGGCCACGAGCAGCCGGTCGAACTCGTCGCTTCCGAACCACTCATGCGCCGCGGCCTCCAGGTGCGCGAGCGGACCGGCGCAGAACTCGGCGTACGCCTCGGTCTGGAAGTGCTCGTCGGCAAGCAGCCGGTACTCGTGCAGCTTTTCCTCATATGAGAGGTCGCCGCGGTCGCCGATCTCGAACCACGGCCGCGTGTCGACATCGATGCGCATGCGCCGTCCCTCCGCGAGGCAGAACGCACACCAGCGCACGAGCGCAGTGATCGCCCACGGGAAGTAGTAGTGCAAGCTCGTCACTGCAACGTCGGGCGACGCGTTCGCGTAGTCGATCGGAAACACCTCGCCCTCGCGCACGAGCGACTCGCACGAGTTGAACTCCCAGCGGAAGAATGCATTCACGACTTTGGAGATCGTCTCCACCTCGAGGCCCTGCTCCGGCGTCAGGAAGTCGTGCTTGACGTGGTAGCGGTCGTACATCGGCTTGTCGGGCTCGAACCACATCACCATCGTCTCCGCGCCAATCGACAAGCTGCGCGCGAAGACGTCGAAGTCGTCGACCGCGGACTGCACGTGCATCAACTGCTCGCCCGACTCGTCGTAACGGCGGCGCAGCTCCTCCTGGTTACGCGCCCGCGACACTCCGCGCCATTGCCCGCCGTCGAACGGCTTGAGGTAGAGCGGAAACCCCACGTTCTCGCCGATCTCGTTGAGGTCGAACGAGCGGTTATAGCGCTCGGCCGTCGTCGGGAAGCGTTCGTTCCACGGCGGCTGCTTGTGCGGGATCAGCCACGTGTCGGGCACCTTCAAACCGAGCCGCATCATCGCGCAGTACGCCGAGTGCTTCTCCATCGATTGGAACGTGAACGGGTTGTTGAGCAGATAGACGTCGTCCATCAGCGCGATCTTCTTCAGCCACTCGCGCGGCAGGAGGTACCACCAGCCGACGCGGTCGACGACGAGCGAGTAGCGCGGCTTGTAGCGCAGGTCGAAAGGCTCGTTGAACACGCGCTCGATCTCGAGCTCGTGCCGCTCGCCGCGCCACTCGAACGAACCGACGCGCGCCGCGAGCGCCTCAAACGCGGTCGGCCAGTCGTCCTCCGCGCCAAGCACGAGCCCGATCAGATGCTTCATCGCCACACCCTCCGGAGGAGGGGTGCGAGATGCGACTCGAGCGCGCGCCGCCACGTCGACCAGTCGTGCTCGCCGCGGGCCGCATGAAAGTTGACGGCGTATCCCTGCGCTGCGAGCGCTCGCGCGACCGCGGCGTTGCACGCGTAGTTCTCTTCGTCGAGCCCGCAGGTGAGCGTCGTCGGCACGGGCCGGGCGCGGTCTTTCGCGTTCAGGACGGTGCCGACGAACCGGTCGACGCGCGAGAAGCGCCGGAAGTGGCTTTCCTGCGGGTCGGTTCGACGGCGGAAGAAGCTCCCCGACTGGAGGAAGAGCCCCGAGAACGCCCGCGGCTCGAGCCGGTGGGCGTGGAGGAGCGCGAGCCCGCCGAGGCTCGAGCCGAGGCCGACCCGGCGGCCCCGGCCCCGGCCCGTGAGCTCGTCGAGGGCGGCCGTCAGCGCCCGCGCGTACGGAACGGACGCGGAGTAGGTCTCCAGGCGGTCGTCGGGGCGGACGAGCGCGACCCGGTGCGCCGGAATCCGTTCTTCCTCGACGAGCCGGCGCAGCAGCCGGAGGAGCGAGGCCCGCCGGACGTACTCCGGGCCGTCGAGCACGACGAGCAGCGGCCCCCGCTCGTCTACGCTCAGGCGCCCGACGGTGTGGAGGCGCATTGCCACGTCCACCAGGGCCTAAGTATCGTTCCAGCTCGGGGCCCCGGCAGCCGATACCTGGTGAACCACCTGCTAACCGACGACGGTCTGAGACGTCTGACAGGTAGAGAAGGATTTCGATGCTGACTCCTATCCCACCCACCGATTGCGCTCGCGCCCGCGAGTCCGCCTCCGCCCGCCTCGACGGGGAGCTCGTCGAGCTCCAGGCGGCGCGGCTCGAGGCGCACCTTAGTTCTTGTCCGGAATGCCGGGCCTACGCGGCCGGGATCGGGGAAATCACCCGTCAGCTGAGCGCTGCGCCTCTGGCCCAGCCCGGCGAGGCGGTATTCGTGCCGCAACGGCTCCGGCGGACCGGCTTCGTTCCCGCTGCAGCCGCCGCAGCGTTCATCGTCGCCGTCGCTGGTTCCTCGTTTGCGGTCGGAGGCATGCTCGGCAGTCAGGGCTCACACGTCCCGCCGCCGGCCACCACGGCAACCTCGGCGCTGGCAGGCTCGATCGACCAGCAGGCGCTCACGATGGTCCGGGGCCAGCCGCCGAAAACCATCCAGCTGACGAGCAGAGCCGTGGCCATTTAAGCGGCAGTCCTGGCAACCCGGCTGGGTGCGGTAACTCGGCTCACACGGCGAGGTTGTATTCGTGGATGAGTCCGCCGAGGCGGTCGCGGCGCGCGATCCTTGTCGATGCTGGTGAAGGCACGATTATGAGTGTTCGCGCGCCTGGTTCAGGAAGGAGGCGGCGTCGAGAGCGTGGCCGCGGCCCCGTCAGTTCAAGCCGATCTGAGCGCGTCGCGGCGGCGCTGGTCTTTTGCGTTCCGTCTAACTAAGCTACGGCGCCGTCGTCATATGATTCGTGACGGAACGCCCGTGTGGGCGTGGGAGTTAGCAGCGCCGCCGTGGCAGGCTCCCGGCGCCAATCTAACGGAGGGAAAGTCGATGCACAGGAGCGTCTGGATTCTAGCGGGGGTGGGTGCTGCGGTGATGCTTCTCGCGGCGTCCGCAACTGCGACGACCAAGGTCGTAAGCAACGCTCGAAGCGCCACGCTTGCGGCCGCCCCGTTCGCCCAATCGTGGGCGAACGTTCCGAGAACGGTTGCGGCCCGTAAGGCGAAGAGCGTCCTCGTCTTTGGAGCGGAGCAGGATGTCGCCGGCTTCAACGTCCTCGACGCCAACGAGTCCGCGCTGTGGGCCACCATCCCCGGCATCACGCCAACGATGCACGGCGCATTCATCATCGACAACAATGGCGCGTACCATCTCGACGCGGCGTCTGCGGTCTCGGCGAGCAAGACCGGCCTCACCATCACTATCCGGCCAAACGCTTATTGGTACTGGGGCGGCAAGAAGCTTCCCGTCACGAACCAGGACCTTGTCTACACGTGGAAGCAGCTCGTCGACCAAAAGAACGCGGTTGCGTCGAATACGGGCTATATCAACATCGGCGGCTACAAGCTGAAAGGCACGAAGACGGTCACGTTCACATGGAACAAGTCTTGCCCTGCGGGCTCCGAAGCCGCTGGGACCTGCGCGACGGGACCGTTCGCCGACTACAGGGACCTCTTTGGGCTGATCCTGCCGTCGAAGGCGTTGGCGGGTCTCGACTTCAACACGTTCTGGGCGAACTGCGTTTGCGGTAGTGACGGCAAGCCGGTGAGCGACGGCCCGTTCTATCTCTCGAACTACACCAAGGGCCAGGGCGAGACGTTGAAGCCAAACCCCTATTGGTACGGCGCCAAGCCGGGCCTGAAGGAAATCGACTTCAGGATCATCACGGACACCAACTCCGAGATCCAGGCGATGCGCGGCGGCGAGGTCGACGCGATCTATCCGTCGCCCCAGGTCGCCCTCTCCGAGCTCAAGGGGCAGTCCGGTCTCGTCTACAGCTCGATCACGGCCCTTGGCCAGGAGCACTGGGATATCAACGTGGGCGCTCCAGGTAACCCGTTGCTCAGGCAGGTCTGGATGCGGCAGGCGATCGCGATGGGAATGAACCGGGTCTCCCTGATTCAGGCCCTCTACGGCCAGATCGCTCCGGGGCTCAAGCCGTTGAACAATGTCGAATTCGAGGTCGGTAAGGACGCGATCCCGCAGTTCGCGAAGTGGTCCTTCGCTCCGAAGAAGGCGCTTGCGGTGCTGAAGGCGCACTGCACCGGCGGTCCGTCGGTTCCGACACGCAACAACACCTCGTACTGGACGTGCGGTGGCCAGAAGGCCTCGTTTAACTTCAACACGACTGCCGGCAACCAACGGCGGCAGACGAGTGCCGCGATCTTCGCGCAGCAGCTCGGTGCGATCGGCATCCAGCTGAACGTGAGCTTCGAACCGGCCAATGTCTTCTTCGGGACACGGCTTCCGGCGCACAACTTCGACATCGGCGAGTATGCGTGGTCGCAGGGTTCCCCCGACCCGTCGGGCTTCGACTCGGTCTACACTTGCGGCGGGGGCCAGAACTACAAGCAGTACTGCAACAAGCAGGTGGACGCGCTGATCCACGCCGGCGATGGCAACCTAAACCCGACGACGCGGACGGCGCAATACGAGAAGGCGGCGTCGATCATGGCGAACGAAGTTGCCATCATCCCGCTGTACTCACCGCCGAACATCCTTGTCCACAAGACGGGAGTGAAGGGCATGCTGAACAACCCGACTTCCGAGGGTCCGACGTGGAACGTGGAGCAGTGGCATTGGTAGGGTAGAGGTTCAGCTCAGCTGAAACTCTGAAGAACGCCTGAGGCGCGCCCGCGAGGCGGGCGCGCCTCAGGCGTACTCGGGAAAGGAGCGAACGGAACCCGGTGCTCACCTTCATCGTAAGGCGAATCCTTTACAGCATCCCGGTGCTGATCTTCTCGACCTTCCTGAGCTTCGTGTTCGTATCGCTCGCCGGGAATCCCGTTGCTTTGCTAAACGGCAATCCCCGCATCCCGAAGAACACGATCCATCTCATCGAGGTGCAGAACCACCTCAACCGATCGATTCCGGTGCGGTACGTGTTTTGGGTGCGGGATCTCTTCACGCACAAGCTCGGAAACTCGTTGCTGACGTTCCAGCCGATCTGGCCCGACATCACGCGGACGCTTGGTCACACGGCCCAGGTCATCATCATCTCGGAGACGCTCGCGATCGTGCTCGGGATTGTCATTGGAATCTTGTCGGCGATTCGCCAGTACTCGGTCTTCGACTACATCTCGACGTCATTCAGCTTCCTCGGCTTCGCGATGCCCACGTTCTGGCTCGCGCTGCTGTTGCAGATCCTCTTCGTCGACATCTATCTGAAGTGGAACGTGCGGATCTTCTACACGTCCGGCCTGAACAGCCCGGGCCAGGGAACGTGGTCGCTCGACCGACTACAACACATCGCATTGCCCGTGATGACTTTGTGCATCATCAGCTTTGCGGTCTACAGCCGCTACATGCGTGCGTCGATGCTCGACGTCATCAACATCGACTACGTGCGAACCGCGCGGGCGAAGGGCCTTTCCGACTGGCACGTGATCATGCGCCACGTGTTCCGGAACGCCCTCATCCCGATCGTCACCGTCGCTGCCCTGAACATCGGCGGCCTCCTCGGCGGCGTCATCATCACGGAAACCGTCTTCAGCCTCGACGGGATCGGTTTCTACTTCCTGCAGAAGCTCCAGAATGGCGACCTCTATGCGGTGATGGCGTATCTCGTTGTCACGGCGGTGATCATCATCGTGTTCAACCTGATTGCCGACATCCTGTATGGGTATCTCGATCCGCGCATCCGCTATGACTGACCCGATCACACCCGTGTCGGAGGACCGCGAAGTCGCGCCGCCTCAACAGACCGTCGACGGGGTGCCGATAGCACCGGTCGGAGGGCTGGACACGGCCCTCGATCAGGGCCTCGAGGTCAAGGCCCGCAGCCAGTGGAATTACGCGCGTCGCCGCTTCGTGCGCCACCGGCTCGCGATGGTCGGACTGGTCGTCCTGATCATCGTCTTCGGTGCCGGCATATTCGCGAACTACATCGCGCCCTACTCATTCTCAGAGATCGATCTCACCAATCTCATCTCGCCGCCGACGACGGTCGGCCATCACTTCTTCGGCACCGACGCAATCGGCCGCGACTACTTCAGTCGCGTCATCTACGGGATCCGCACCTCCGAGGAGGTCGGCGTATTCGTCGCGATCCTCTCCTCTCTGATCGGTCTCGTCGTCGGTGCGATCGCCGGCTACTACGGCGGCGTGGTGGACAACCTGCTTATGCGGACTACGGACCTCGTGCTCACGCTTCCTTTTCTGGCGATCCTCCTCACTGCCTCCGCGCTGCTCGGCCAGGGCAGTCAGTGGCGCGTGTCGATCATCCTCGCGCTCCTCTTTTGGACGGGTCTTGCCCGCGTCGTTCGAGGGATCTTCCTTTCGTTACGCGAGAAGGAGTACGTCGAGGCGGCGAAGGCGGCAGGCGCGGGCGACGCACGAATTATGTTCCGGCACATCCTTCCAAATACGCTAGGACCGATCATCGTCAACGGGACGCTCGCTGTCGCGACTGCGATCCTGATTGAGGCCGCGCTGTCGTTCCTTGGCTTCGGGATCAAGCCGCCCACGCCGTCGCTCGGCGTGCTCGTCTCCGATGCCCAGGCGAATCCGCAGCAATGGTGGCTGACTGTGTTTCCGGGCTTGACGATCGTGATCATCGTCCTGGCGATCAACTTCGTCGGCGACGGCCTGCGGGATGCGCTCGATCCGACGCAGCGGAGAGTCCGTGCCTGAGCCCCTTCTCTCGATCAAGAATCTCGCCGTCGAGTTCAAGACCGATGACGGCATCGTGCAGGCGGTCGACGACATCTCGTACGACGTCTTTCCAGGCGAGACGGTCGGCATCGTCGGCGAGTCCGGCTCGGGAAAGAGCGTCAGCACCCTTTCGATCCTCGGCCTGATCCCGCAGCCGCCGGGGCGGATCGTCTCGGGCGAGGCCGTGTTCAAGGGCCGCGATCTGCTGAAGCTGAAGAAGAAGGAGCTGCAGCGCCTCCGCGGCGACGAGGTTGCGATGGTCTTCCAGGACCCGATGACGTCGCTGAACCCGGTGCTGCGCGTCGGCAACCAGGTCGGCGAGGCGATCAAGGCGCATTACCCGAAGGAGTCCGATGACAAGGTCAAGGAGCGCGTGATCGAGCTGTTGCGCCTGGTCGGCGTCCCGAACCCCGACGTGCGCTACACGCAGTACCCGCACGAGTTCTCGGGTGGCATGCGGCAGCGCGCGATGATCGCCATGGCGATCGCGAACTCGCCGTCGCTCCTCATCGCCGACGAGCCGACGACCGCGCTCGACGTGACGATCCAGGCGCAGGTCCTCGAGGTCTTGAAGACCGTCCAGGAGGAGACGGACGCTGCGACCATCCTGATCACGCACGATCTCGGGATCGTCGCCGAACTTTGCGAGCGGGTCCTCGTGATGTACGCGGGCAAGATCGTCGAGCAGGGCGACGTGCACACGATCTTCCAGAACCCACGCCACCCATACACGATCGGCCTCATGGACTCGCTGCCGAAGCTGACGGAGGACGAGGACTGGCTGCGTCCGATTCCCGGTCAGCCGCCGTCGCTCATCAACCGGCCGTCCGGCTGCGCGTTTCATCCGCGCTGCTTCCTATCGCAGGGGCGGCTGCCGTGCCATACGGAGGTGCCGCCGTTGCGCAGCACGGACGTCGGTGAGGGTCATCTTTCTGCCTGCCACTTCGCAGAGGAACTCGTCGGCCGCCGCTCCAAGTTTGCGCAGCCGGTGGGTGCTTCGTGAGCTCCGTCGACGCGATTGACCGCGCCGCGGCGGCTGCGCCGGCGGACGGCACGGAGATCCTCCGCACCGAGGGTCTCGTCAAGTACTTCCCGATCCGCGCCGGCCTGCTGAAGCACACGGTCGGCCAGATCCATGCGGTCGACGGCGTCGATCTGTCGATCCGGGCGGGCGAGACACTCGGGCTCGTGGGCGAGTCCGGCTGCGGCAAGACGACCCTCTCGCGCACGCTGATCAAGCTCGTCGAGCCCACCGCGGGGAAGATCGTGTTCAACGGCCGCGACATCACTCACCTGAGCCGGCGGCAGATGCGTGACGTGCGCCGCGAGATGCAGATCGTGTTCCAGGACCCGTACGCGTCACTGAACCCGCGAATGACGGTGAACGACATCGTCAGCGAGCCGCTGCGGATTCACGGTCAATATTCCGGCGGCCAGGGGAGGCAGCGCGTCGCCGAGCTGTTGCGCATCGTCGGTCTTTCGCCGGAGCACGGGAATCGGTTCCCGCACGAGTTCTCGGGCGGTCAGCGCCAGCGCATCGGTGTTGCGCGTGCGCTCGCGTTGAACCCGCAGCTGATCATCTTGGACGAGCCGGTCTCGGCGCTCGACGTGTCGATTCGCGCGCAGGTGGTGAACCTGCTCGAGTCGCTCCAGCGCGACTTCGGCCTCACGTACATCTTCGTCGCGCACGACCTGTCCGTCGTCCGCCACGTCTCCGACCGTGTCGCCGTGATGTACCTCGGCAAGATCGTCGAGATCGGGACGCGGCACGACATCTACGAACGTCCTTCGCATCCGTACACGCAGGCGCTTCTGTCGGCCGTGCCGATCGAGGAGCCGGGCCAGCGCGGCAAGCGCAAGCGGATCGTGCTCGAGGGCGACGTGCCGAGCCCGGCGAATCCGCCATCCGGCTGCCGGTTCCGCACGCGCTGCTGGAAGGCCCAGCCGATCTGCGCCGAGGAAGAGCCGGCACTGGTCGATCGCGGCCAAGGCCACCCGAGCGCCTGCCACTTCGCCGAGATCGTGAAGCCGCTCGACCTCGTCGCCGAGCCGACGGGCGCTGCTTAGATCCGCCGAGCCCGCGAGCGCCCGTCCCGCGCGCGCAGTTGCCACTTCCGTTTCTCTTCGCGGCGTAGCCTTGCATCTGCGCGGACGGCGATCGCGCGCAGCTCGCGCTGCAGCTTGCGCCAGCTGTCGTATCGCTCCTGTGCGAGCTCGCCCGATTCGAGCGCGGCATTCACTGCACAGCCGGGCTCGGTGCTGTGCGAGCAATCGTTGAACCGACACGCGGCGGCGAGGTCTTCGACATCGGTGAACGCTTCGTCGATCCCGCCGGCGTCCCACAGCTGGAGCTCCCGGATCCCCGGCGTGTCGATCACGAGCCCGCCGCCGGGCAGCTCGATCAGCTCGCGATGAGACGTCGTGTGCTGACCCTCATCATCGTCGGCCCGCGTCTTCTTCACCGCCATCCGCTCGGTGCCGGCGAAGCGGTTCACGAGCGTCGACTTGCCGACACCGCTCGAACCGATGAGCACCGCAGTTACGCCCGGCTGCAGGCGCGCGCGCAGCGCATCGCAGCCCTGACCGGTCAGGGCGCTGACGACATGGATGGGAACGCCGACCGCGACCGCCTCGATAGCGGCGACCTGCTCCGCTGGATCGTCCACGCGGTCGGCCTTCGTCAGAACGATCTCCGGCATCGCGCCGCTCTCCCAGATCGTGACGAGATAGCGCTCGATGCGGCGCGGCTCGAGCTCCGGTCCGAGCGACGTGACAATGAACCCGAGGTCGACGTTCGCAGCCAGCGTCTGCTTCTCAGACGTGCGGCCCGCGGCCTGCCGGACGATCGCGCTCCGCCGTGGCAGGACGACACGAATTAGCCCCTCGCCGAGCCCGACCCAGTCGCCGACAGCGACATCGAGGCTCTCGTGCAGCAGCCGTCCAGGCAGCCGGGTTCGGACGTTCCCGTCGGCCGTCTGGACGTCGTACGCGGCGCGGTGCGCCGCCACGACCCGTCCCGGCACGAGGCCGGGCTCCAATTGTTCGGCGAGCTCGGTAGTCCACCCGAGCGCGCCCAGATCGAACTCAGACAATGCAGGATCTCCTTCGGGATGTGAAGAGAGGACGGCGTGGCGGCCGTCTCCCGAGAGGAGCTACGTCCGTCGCGCGGCTAGTCGGCCGAGGTGGCCGTGGAGGCGGCAAGCACAGTCGTCATGTCGTCGAACCTCCTCTGGCCGGGGACGGGAACCTAACCAGGGTAGGGATCAGTTACCCAACCGTCAAGCGATGGCGTCCCGCCGAACTGTCGCGCGATGTGCGAAACGGCGAGCACACGACGCCCGCCGACGAAGATCCACTGGTCGGCGGAAGGCAGCGTCGTCAGAAGCCAGCGGCCATTCGGCGACCATGCGAGCCCGCGCAAACGACCGCGCGTGCTGAACACCGTCCGAGGCTCCTCACCGTCGAAGAGGAGGAGGGCGTTGCGGCGCACGACCGCGAGCTGCCCTCGCCGGGAGAAAGCGGCCGCGCTCACATCGCGCAGCCGAAGAACGTTGGCGTGACCGGACGCCGGATCGAAGAGGATGAGCTGTCGCGCAGTCACGAGCAGGAGCGACTTGCCGTCCGGCGACCACACGAGCGAGCGCGGCTCGGCATAGCGGTGCGACGATCGCCACGCACCGAGCAGCAGGACCTGACCGTCGCTCGCGACGAACGCGAGCTGCCGCCGGTCACCTGGTCTCCACGCAGGGGCGATGCGCACGGTACCCGCCTCGGCCGCGTCACCGGTTCCGTCGCCTGCGACGACGCGCAGCCGCCCGTCGCTGAGGTACGCGATCCGCGTGTCGGTGCGTGACCCGCCCCAGCGCGGGAACGCGACCTTCGGCCGCGCGAGTGACCAGCGCACGCTGCCGTCGCTTGGCTCGATCGCCGCGATCTCGTTGGAGGTTGCCGCGATCACGTAGAGCCCGTGCGGCGACCAGGCGGCCTGCGTGTAGTCGCCGAGCCGCCGCTTGGAACCGTCCATCGCGACCACCCACGTTCCGCCGCCGCCGCTCACGAGCAAGCGGCCGGGTGCAGGCATCCGGAAGAGCGCCGGCGCAGCATGCGAGATCCCGATCGTGCGACGAACGGCGTTTACGACCGCTCGGCCTGGGGGCGAGAGCGCCGCAGCACTCACCGCAACAGCGAGCGCCACCGCCGCGAGCATCAGCCGCCGTCGCGGTCGCGCGTGCACGTGCTCGCGCTCCGCGTAGGCAGCGCGCACGACTGACCACGCACGCTCTTCCGCCTCGCGGTCGGAGGGCACGCGCTCCAGCAGCCGCTTCACGTTCACCGTAGCGCCTCTTCGAGCCGGTCGAGGCCGCGCCGGAGCCGCGAGTTGACAGTTCCACGCGGCAGGTCCAGCAACTCCGCGATCTCGCCGGGCGTGTAGTCGAGCAGGTAGCGCAAAACGATCACCGCGCGATGCTCCGCGCCCAGCTCCGACAGCGCAGCCACGATGTCCTCGGCACGGTCCCCGCTCTCGCGCGCGGGCGCTGCCGGCTCCGACACCGCAGCGTCGCCTATTTCGCGGCGCAGCGTGCGCGCACGCGACCAGTCGATTGCGCGGTTGACCACGATACGGTGCAGCCACGGACCGAACGGCCGACGCCGGTCGAAGCGATCGAGCGCACGCACTGCTGCGAGAAACGATTCCTGCGCGATGTCTTCGGCCGCCGCGGCGTCGTCGACGACGAGCAGTGCGGCACGATACGCGCGCGGCCAGTGCAGCCGGAAGAGCTGCTCGAGCGCGCGGACCGATCCACGTTGTGCGTCGCGTATCAGCGCGATTTCACGCCGATCCACCTCGGGTCGGACAAGGGCAGCCGTTCCCACGAGCGCGCTAACGGCGCACTCCTTCGACTGCGATCTCGCGCACGGCGCGAACCCAGACGCCGATCCGGGCCGTCGGCACCGGTCCCGGCGGCAGCTCGACGACGAAAGACGCTGTCCCGGGGAAGCGGTGGTTCTGCCAGTTCGAAGCGGTGCCGTAGGGCCACTCGATGCTTCGGTACGGATAGCGCGCGAGGGCGGCGAACCGTCGTGCGGTGGCCACGCTCTGGCCCCACGCGCGCACGATTCCCTGCGGCTGGTGGAACCAGATCGTGATCTGCGGCCGGAGCCGCTCGATCAGCGCCACCGCATACCGGGATTCAGGTTCCGACAGCGGATGCGGGCCGGAGTACTGCAGGTCACCCGGATGTCCGATCGCGGACCAGTTGGACGGAAAGTTGCGATTGAGATCGACGCCGTGCGCGTTGCCGCGCGTTCCGCGCGCGCAGCCGTCGGGATTCACGGCCGGCACGACGACGATCTCCGTTCCCGCCGGCGCTCCAGCTGCGATGAGTCGGCGTGTGATCGCCATCCCCGCCGGCTCGCTGCCGTGGATGCAGCCCACGACGAGCACGCGGTGGGCCGCCGCCGGATCGCCGAGGACGACGGGCCGGATCGCGCGACCGTCAACGCTCGATCCGATCGGGAGCGCGGCCAGGAGAAGAGCAAGGAGTCGCACCTACACGCAGTACGTTCGCAGGTCACAGGGAGGTCCGTACACTCCGACGCGTGAGAACCGCCCTAGCGATCGTGCTCCTCATCGGGGTTGCGGCCCTCGCCGGCTGCGGCGGGTCGAGCGCCCCAAGCAGCTCAAAACCCTTCGTCGTCCTCGTCACGGACATCAACCAGCTGAACGACCACGGCTTCAATCAGCTCGCCTATCAGGGGCTGCAACGGGCCGAGAGAGAACTCGGCATCCAGGGCGACGTCTATCAGTCGGCCTCGGCGCAGGCCTACATCCCGAACCTCTCGACCGCCGCGCGCAAGAACGCCGACCTTGTCGTCGCGGTCGGGTTCGACCAGGCGGCCGCGGTCGCGAAGGTCGCGAAGCAGTTTCCGAACACGCACTTCGCGATCATCGACGTCGACCAGCGCGACCTCGCCGGGAGGCCGAAGAACGTCGAAGGCCTGATCTTCCGTGAGCAGGAGGTCGGTTACCTCGCCGGCTATCTCGCCGGGCTCATGGAGCGCCGCGACGGCAAGCAGAACACGATCGGCTCGGTCGGCGGCGAGAAGCAGCCGCCGGTCGACCGCTACATCGCCGGCTATGAGGCCGGAGCGCGCCAGGCCGATCCGACCGTGAAGCTCCTCAACGCGTACTCGCAGGACTGGGTCGATCAGGCCAAGTGCAAGACGGCCGCACTGAACCAGATCGCGGCCGGCGCGAACGTCGTCTTCCAGGTCGCCGGCGGCTGCGGGCTGGGCGTGCTCGACGCGGCCAAGGAGCGCCAGGTGTGGGGAATCGGCGTCGACGCCGACCAGTCGTATCTAGGCCCGCAGGTGCTGACGAGCGCGATGAAGCGCGTCGACACCTCCGTCTACTCGACGATCCAGCAGGTACTGAACCACAAGTTCGCGGGCGGGACGAACGCCGTCTTCAGCCTCGCAAACAACGGCGTCGGTCTCGGCAAGATCAGCCCGAAGGTGCCGAAGGCGGACGTGCTGAAGGTGCAGCAGATCGCGAAGCAGATCGCCGACGGGAAGATCACCGACCTCCCGACGGAGGTCAAAGCTTCCTAAGGCCAGCGTGGATCGGTGGGCCGGAGATCGAACGGCCCGCCGTTCCCGCAATCTGCGTCGCGGTACTCGTCCGGCAAGTTCGGATAGAAGCGCGCATAAGCGTAGTCGGCGGTCGCCTGCGCAGCCGCGGGATCGGCACCGAAGAGCTCCGCCGCCCGCGCCGTCGTCTGGAGCGCGTAGCACTCCGTCTGCGCCTCGTCCCTGATCCCGTGCAGATGCCAGACCTCGTGCGCGAGCGTGTGCACGGCGAGCACGTCCTCCCAGATCTTCTGTGGGCAGTCCGCGTTCGTGTAGACGCAGGCGTAATCGGCGCTCGTCACGTCGTGCGGGAATCGCGCGAGCGCATCGCAAATCGGCCGCTTGAGGTCGGTCGTGCTCGAAGGGATGCCGGAGGCGTCGAACTGGACGGTGCCGGCCTCACCGCTCACGTCGACCAGATTGCCCGCGAAGCTCTGGCAGTGAACATGCACGTGCCGGCTGCCGAGCTCCGTCGCGATCTGGCTCAGATGGTTCTCGAGCGCCGACTTGCGTTCGTGCAGGACGAATCCGACGCCGCAGACGAGCAGCGCAGCGATGGCGAGCTTGACCCGCATGTCACCAAGATCGGCAACAGGCGGCCGGTTGTTTAGCCTCCCGCGACCGCCGCGACGACGCGAACCGTCTGGCCGTCCCGCAGCGCGGTGTGCACGCCATCAGCCTCGCGGACATCGGTTCCGTCGACGTAGACGTTCACGAGCGGACGCAGGTTGCCGCTGTTGTCGAAGATCAGGTCTGCGACCGGCAGCGCATGCAGCGCCGCCTCGACTGTCGGCTCGTCCACTTCGAAACGCTTTCGTCCGCCTGCTTGCGTCGCCAGCAGCGACGGCAGCACGACCGCGATCACAGCTCGGTGACTTCGACCGAGCAGATGGTCGGGAGCTGCGACGCGAGCTCACGCCAGCCGCCTCGCGACGAGAAGACCGAGCCGCTCTGCGTGCCGAAGTAGACGCCGTCCGCGTCGAACGACGTCGCCTCGCGCAGCACGCCTGTCCACGCCTGCGCGGGAAGACCGTCGCTCCACGACTCCCAGCTCGCCCCGCCGTCTTCCGTGCGGAACACGCGTAACTGGCCCTCTGTCGTGACGCGAACTTCGCCGGACTGCTCCGGGATCACGTACGCGACGTCGGGGTCGGCCGGGTCGAGCGCGATGCCGAAGCCGAAATCGCTCGGGAGCCCGTTGCCGTCCAGCCGCTCCCAGGTGTCGCCGCGGTCGTCCGATCGGTAGACGCCGCAGTGGTTCTGCTGCCACAGCCGGCCCGGCTTGGCCGGGTGCGCGAGCAGCTTGTGCACGCACTGGCCAACCTCCGGGTACTTGTCGGGCATGAAGTCCGCCGCCACGTCCTTGTTGATCGGTGTCCAGGTCTCGCCGGCATCGTCGGAGCGGAATGCGCCGGCCGCCGAGATCGCAACGTAGAACGCCTCCGGGGTGAGCTGGATCGAATGGCAGGTGAGCCCGCCCGCGCCGGGATTCCAGCGGTCGCGCGTAGGGTGCTCGAGGATGCCCAGGTTGGGCTCCCAGGTCACCCCGCCATCCTCCGAGCGGTAGAGGCATGCAGGATCGCCGCCGAGCCAGAGTGCCCCCTCAGGCTCCGGCTCGATGTGCCAGGCCTTCGCGAGCCCTTCGATCGGCTCCGAACGCTCCCAGGTCTGCCCGCCGTCGGTGGAGCGCTGGACGGTCGCGCCGTAGACCCAATTGTTCGCCGCGGCATAGAGCGTCCCGTTCCGCGCGATGGCGTGGAAGATCTCCCAGCCGGGAAGGAGTGGACCCTCGACGTCGTTATCCCGAACGACGAAAAGCCCCTTGCGCGTTCCCACGAGTAGCGCGGCGGTCATGGGGAAGACGCTACCACTCGATAATCCCGAGGAGAGACCAATGACGAAGCTGAACGAGAAGCACAAGCGGTTCCTGGAGCAGCCCTTCGTGGGCACCGTCACGACGCTACGCGAAGACGGCTCGCCCCATTCGACGATCGTGTGGGTCGACGTCGATGACGGTGTCGTCTCCTTCAACACGGCGTACGGCCGCGCGAAGCCGAATCATCTGCTGAAGGATCCGCGCGCAGGCGTGCTCGTCGTCGACCCGAGCGACCCCTTCAAGTGGGTTTCGGTCGACGGTCACGCCGAGCTGACGACCGACGGTGCAGACGCGCAGATCGACAAGCTCGCGAAGAAGTACATGGGCGTCGACGAGTATCCGTACCGCAACGAAGCCGAGCAGCGCGTGACGGTGCGGATCACGCCGGAGCACATCACGACGTCGGGCCTCGACAGCTAGCTAGATCTGCGTCAGCACTTCTTTCGCCGCACGAGCTCCTTCCTCGGCCCCGCCTTCCATGTAACCCTGGAAGTTGATCGAGCAGTGCTCGCCGGCGAAGTGGATGTTCCCCTGCTGTGCGCCCTCGTAGCCGGAGAATGCCGTGTACTGACCGATCCGCCAGTACGAGTACGAGCAGTTGAGCAGCGGATCGAGGAACGGCGTCGACAGTGACGCCTTCCCGTTCCACTGCTGGGTGATCCCCGGAAAGACGACCTCGAGCTTCGCGAGGACCTGCTTCGCGTAGTTCTTGACCTGAGGATTCGTCGCGGCATTCGAGTACGGGGTCGACGGCGAGAAGCCGGCGGCGACGTTTCCGCCCGAATAGTCGATGAGGATGCCGGTCGCGCCGGACTGGCCGCGAGTGACATCCCAGCTGTTCTGGATGCCGAGATCGCTGTAGACGTTGCCGTTCGAGCCTTGCGCGTTCCAGTAGCGGCTCGCGAACTGCATGTTGAGCTTCGCGTTCCGCCCGGCGCCGAGCTGGGTGATCGCCGTTTGCTTCCGGTTGTCGAAGCCGGCTCCGCTGTAGTCGAGCGTGCGCAAGACGGCGAAGCTCATGCAGAGGATGACGTGGTCCGCGGTCACCGTCTGTGTCGTGCCGGGCGTCGAGAACGTCATCGAGATCGAGCCGTCGGCGTTGGCCCTGATCGACTTCATCGCCCAGCCGAGCTTGATGTTCTGTCCGCCGAGGTAGCTTCCGATCGCTTGCGGCAGCTGCTCGTTGCCTCCGCTGATGTGGAAACGCTCGTCGGACTGTCCGAAGATCGAGAAGCGAGGCCCGGTCTGATATGCGAGCAGATAGATGAGATTGAGCGACGCCTGGTCCCTCGTCTCGGCGCCGTACTCCTCGTTGTAGGCGGCGTCGAGGAGCGCTCCCATCTTGGCGGAGTGGCCGCCGGGGACGTAGGCCTCGATCCAGTCGTAGACGGACATGTGGTCGAACTGCTGGCCTGCCGCAGTCGAGCTGTTGTACAGCGTTGGATAGCCCGTCGCCTTGAGCTGAGCCTTCAGCGTTTGGGCGATTGGCTGAAAGTCGGCGTCCGCCTGTGCCACCGGATAGTCGGCTCCGAGGAAGTGGTACGTGTCGGTCGTGCCCGCAGGCTGCGCGGCGATCAGGTCGACCGTCCGCAGCTTGAACCGCTTTGCGAGCGCCCGGATCGTCTGGTGACTCGTGTCGATCAGCTCGCCGCAGAATTCGGACACCTGCCCGTTCGACCAATAGCCGGACGTGTCGGAATGCATTCGGCCGCCGATCCGCGTTCCGGCCTCGTAGATCGTCGCGGAGACGTTCTTGTCCGCGAGCACGAGGGCCGCGTTTAGGCCGGCGATCCCGCCGCCGACGATCGCGATGCGCGGCGCGGTCGCGGCAGGTTGCCGGACCATCCGGCGAGCACTGGGAACGACCGCGAAGCCCGCTCCGGCGATGCCGGCGCGCTTGAGGAAATCGCCGCGCGAGTACGCGGCCTCCTCGCGCTGCCCGCGCAGCTCCGCGGGTGAGATACCGAGCTCTCCGGCGGTGCGATGTTCCTCCGCTAGCCGTTCAAACGCGCGAAGCAAAGGCTTACGTGCCATCTGACCCTCCCTCTCCCCGAAGCCGGACTGCCGGAAGATCGCGCATTTCGACCCGAAAAGTCAAGTCCATTGACGCAATGCGCAGCAAAGTGGTACGAATCCC
>PLZU01000037.1 GCA_003152275.1 Actinomycetota bacterium | reverse complement strand
CGCGAGCAGACGCTGAACCAGATCCTCACCGAGATGGACGGCTTCGACTCCTCGACGGGCGTGATCGTGATCGCGGCCACGAACAGGCCAGACGTGCTCGACCAGGCGCTGCTGCGACCGGGGAGATTCGACCGACGTGTTGCCGTACAGCCGCCCGACCGCAACGGCCGCGAAGCGATCCTGCGGGTGCACACGCGCAGCGTTCCGCTCTCGCCCGACGTCGATCTGGGTGGGCTTGCGTCGACGACGCCGGGCATGGTCGGCGCCGATCTCGCGAACCTCGTCAACGAGGCGGCACTGCTCGCCGCGCGCCGCGGGCACACGCAGGCGGAGGAATCCGACTTCACCGACTCGCTCGAGAAGATCGTGCTGGGCGCCGAGCGCAAGGTGATGATGACCGACGCCGACAGGCGACGCACTGCGTACCACGAGGGCGGGCACGCCATCGTCGGGATGCTGACCGAGGGCGCCGACCCCGTCCGCAAGATCTCGATCATCCCGCGCGGGCTCGCGCTCGGCGTCACCTTCTCCGCGCCCGATGCCGACCGCTTCAACTACACCGAGCAGGAGCTGCACGCGAAGATCAAGGTCGCGCTCGGCGGACGTTCCGCCGAGGAGGTCGTCTTCGGCGACCTCACGACCGGGGCGGAGTCGGACTTCCAGCAGCTCACCCAGATTGCGCGGCACATGGTCGGCCGCTGGGGAATGAGCAAGGCGATCGGCACCGTCGCGGTCATCCCGGCGGACGGCCAGGGGCCGCTGCTGCCGGGCGTGGACGGAGTGTCGGAGGAGACGCAGCGGCTCATCGACGAGGAGGTGCGCCGCATCGTCGGCGCCGCGCATGACGAGGTCATTGCGCTGTTGAGGGAGAACCGCGCCAAGCTCGACTCGCTCGCGCAGGCGCTGCTCGAGCACGAGACGCTCGACCAACCCGACGCGTATGCGGCGGCGGGCATCGAGACGCGGCCTAGCGCCTCGGCGGGCCCGCTCGTAGCGGCAGCGCGCTCCGTCTGAGCAATTGGCGACGTGCGATGGGGTCGCTTCCATCAGAGTCCGAGTTCAAGGAAGCGCACGCCGGGCACCGGATTCAGCGTGTACGGGGCGATCTCGCGGAAGCCGAGCTGTTCGTAGAGCGTCTGCGCGGCGTCCATGCCCGGAACGGTGTCGAGTCGCATCGATCGGTAGCCAAGTCGTTTCCCTTCGGCCACGATTGCCGTCGCGAGGGCACGTCCGAATCCGCCGCCCCGGTGGCCTGCTCGGACGTAGAGCCTCTTCATTTCGCACGTTTGCGGGTCGAGCGGACGCAGAGCGACGCAGCCGACCGCGCCTCCGGAATCGCGTGCGATGAGCAGTGCACCGCCTGGCGGCGCGTAGTCGCCAGGGAGTTGGGCGAGTTCGGTGTCGAATTCCTGGAAGTCGAGTGGAAACGGGAGTGTCCCCGCGTACTCGAGCAACAGCGATCGAACGTCAGCGATATGGGCCACGTCAACTGCGGAGATGTCCATTTCGGCCGCCAAGGTAGCTGCGTAGCAACTGACTAACAGGCCAGACCTCGCCGGTTCGCACGCTCGGGCTGCCGGCCGACCCGCGCGAGGTTCAACTTGGACCTTGGAGCCTCCTGCTCGTCGGGGTCTTCGCCTTAGACGGCGAGGCGGCGAAAACTCATCGCCGCCGCACGATTATTGAACGATGCATGCCGGGGCATCCACTGTTGCACGACCGCAGACGGCCAAGACCTACTTGAACGGCACGGTGACAGGGCCGGGCAGTCGTCTGTAGACGGTGAAGAAGTCGCGGTCGTCGGCGACGAGGTAGCGCGTCGCCGGCTGCTGGACGTTCGGCACGACCTTGTTCGGATCGAGGCCGTGGTGGTGCGTGTAGGTGATCAGCGTCGGCCATTCGGGGTTGATGTCGAACTGCATCGCCCGGACCGCACCTGCGCGCTGGAGGATCCGCGCCAGTGTCTCCACCGTCTGATCGTTCGCGGCGGCGTAGATGACGTTTCCACGGCGGTCGATACCGACGCCCGTGCGCCAGACGCGGACGGCGTTCCCCAGCGTGAAACCCCACTGCGTGCTGTCGTTGAGAGCGGGGCTCAGCTTGCCGCCGTCGATGATCAGCGGCAGGCTCTGACGGGTGAAGGCAACGTTCGGCCCGGCATTGGGTCCCCCAGTCCACGTCTTGATGTCGACGCGACCGTCGCGGTAGCCGATCAGCGTCGCAAGACCGTCCTTGAGCGGCTCGTAGCTGAGACCGTCGATCGACGAGCCGTTGTGACCGTCGATGTACGTGAAGCCGCCGTTGAAGGTGGCGAGCAGACGCCAGCGCTGGCCGTACGGGACCGACATCGGCCCGCGCACGGGCGCGTTTGGCGGCTCGTACCGGCCGGGATAGAAGCCGAGCGCCGTCCGCGTGTGGTCGAACCAGGCGACGTAGGCGACGATGCGGGGATACTCGAGCTCGCTACGGAACGTGGTGACAAGGACCGGCGCTCGTCCGTCCACCAGCGGCCCTGTCCGCTTCCAGATCCCCTCGCCGGGCAAGGGATCGGCGAACACAGGCTTGATCCGGGGCGGCCAGGCCCCAACGCGGGCAAGCGGCTTCGCGGGTCGTCCGGTATGGGTAGCGGTGGTCGCGGTCAGGCCGACCGCCGGCAGGGCCTTCAGCTGCGGGCCGCCTTTCTTCGGCGCCTTCCAGCTGTAGTAGACGTGCTCGACCCCGTCGACGAGCCAGTTGCCGTCATGGTTTCTCAGCCACTCGACGCTCCGCACGCCCAGCGGCAGGCTCGAAGGCTGGAGCATCGTCGTCGTATACGAGTAGACGGCCGGCGACAGGAGTATCAGAAGGGCCACGCCGAACAACCGACGCCGCCGCCGCCGCCGACGCCGAAGCGCTGCCTCCTGGCGCTGTTGCCGCCGTTCCGCGAGCCTTGCCTGCGGGGCAGAGTCAGACGGCATCTCGGGCGCGTCCGGCGGAGCGCTCATACCGGGTCGCGCAGCGGCCTGCCGCCGCCTGTCCATTCGATCACCGCCTCAAGCTTCACCGAACAGGCATGAAAGAACGATGATCGTCAGGCTGCCGATCGTCCGTTCCCGGCATGCGGGCGAGGACTACGGGTCGGCGGTGAGCCGGGTGAGGCCTGGGCGCTGCGCTGCTTGATCGAGCGCGCGGAGCGGACGCCCCTTCAAGTAGTGGTCGAGAAACGCAGTCGTGGCCTGTTCGACGATCCCGAGTTGCGGTTGCTGGTCGGTGTAGGGCGGGAGGTGCGCAGCTCCGAGTAGCCACAACAGGAACTTCGGGCGTCGTGCAAGCCCAAAGAAGCCGGCGCTGGCGGCGGGGGCGTTGATCGTGTCAGCCGTGCCCTGGACGGCGAGGAGTGGCGGGCCGCTCCGAGGAAAGGGGCCCATGCCGGGCAACGCGGCGCCCGAAAGCACGATCGCAGCACGCACGCGCGGGTCACGGAACCGATGGTCGTAGGCGACGGCGAGCGCGGTTTCCGCGCCGTCCGAATGACCCGCGACCGCGATGCGAGACGGATCGATCTTCCCGTAGAGCGCGCTGTTCGTGCTCGCATTCAAGGCGAGCAGCCTGGTGATGACGAAGCTCATGTCCTCCGGTTGATTGATGAGGTCGGACTCGTTGGGGCCGCCCGGCGCAGCCGCGTTCTCGAGCGGGAACACTGGCGCCGCGACGACGTACCCCGCCTCCGTCCATGCGCGCAGCAAACGCGCATAGCGCGCCGGCGTGAGTGTGTACCCGTGCCCGAACACGATCAGCGGATACGCGTTCCCCGCCGCGGGATAGCGGACTACGGTCTCAAGCGATCGCGGCACGCGCCTTCCGCCCGGCAGCCGGATCGTGCGCGAGCGGTCGACGAATCGAAAGAGGCGAACTCGGAACACGAGTGCGCGTGACGACGCCCGTGAGGGCGGCGGCGACGCAGCACTCACGCCGACGGCGCAGACGACCGCCGCAAGCGCCCACCGCCCTGCCCGACTCCGCAGCCTCATAATTGTTTGCCCTGACCGCACGGCGGTGGTCTCATTGGGACCCAAGTGTGCCGCGTCGCAGGCGCCTCACGGCCGCGTCCCGCCGCGGGGCTCATTCCATCTCCGCCGCGGGATGCGGGCCTGGTTGTCCGTAGTGCCAGTTTGCTGCCCGGGGGTCGAAAACGACCTCATCCGCGTCTACGCAGGACTCGCAGCACTGCTCGAAGAAGCCGGCCGCGAACACGAAGCACTCGACCTACTCAAACAGGCCATGAACCTGCGACAGACCAGCGAGCACCGGCCTAGCGCGTTCAACGGGGAACCATCGCATGAACCGGCGGCTCCGTCGGCCCTTAACGCAGTCACGCCTTCTCGTGCACGCAGGCGACGGATGGCCGGTCTGAGAACCCGGCAAGGCCGACTACCAGCGCGCCGCACCGCCACAACTATGTCCTTGTCGCTACGCCGACCTAACACAACCCGTTTCAGGCGAGAGGATGCTGGCGCATCGAAGCACTCTCCCGCCCGACGACCGCCACGGCGCGGCCCACGTCGGGAGAACCGCCAAAACGTAGGATGAAACGGTGGGAAGACAGGCCACCGTCGCTCTTTACGTGCTTACTCTGATAGCCGTTGTGGTGGGCGTGGATGTCCTCTTCTTCAGGCACCACTTCTGGGAGCGGCTGATAGCGAACGTCGGCATCGTCCTTGTGTTTGCAGCGTTCTATCTAAGGTTCCGGCTCACATTGGGGGGTTAGTGAAGGCCTCCGCGGCTACATCTTCCTCGGCGAGCGGTGAATACCCGCGCGGGGGTTACGTGCGGGAAGATGGGGAGCGAGCGATGGTGAGGAACCAGTAGCCCGCCGCGAGATTCAGCGCCCCAACGACCAGGAAGAAGGCTGCCCATCCGTAGACCCCGTACGAGAGGCACACGATGCCCGCGGCGGNNCTGCATCCCGGATCGCGGGGGAGATAGCCACCACCCGCGCAGGCCTTTCCGCGCGGTGTTGTCGTTAGGTGCGTTCATCGGGATGCCTCCTGGGGGCTGTGCTGCCGAGCCGCGCTGGTTGTTCCACAAGTAGAAGGATGGTCGCGCGCTCTGGCGTCATTCCCGCACTGTGAGTGTGTCGGTGTCCCGTCTGGGAATCCAGAGGGTGGCGGAGCACGGCAAGGTCACTGGGTCGCGCCGGCTTGTGGCTGCACCAGTCGCGCTTACCTGTCAGGGTGGTCTCGACAATCCAACAGAGGGAGCAGCAGTGGCCGTACTCATCCGGCACCGTATCGCGGGGATGGACCCATCGCAATACGACGAGATCTCACCTCGGCTTGTCGAGAAGCTCAAGACCCAGCCGGGCTTCGTGCTCCACGTCTCCTTTGAGGATCCGAGCAGCGGGTTCACCGTCTCCGAGATCTGGGACAGCCAGGAGCAGCACGACCGCTGGTTCGACGAGAACGTCAAACCGAACCTCTCAGGCGATGTGGAGCAGGAGGTCATCGAGCTCCACAGCGTGCACACGCCGTAGGTAATCCGCGTCTCGCGTGGGGCTTAGCGCTTTGTAGGGTCCCTCGCGGGCGGAGCCCATCGAATTTCACCACTGCGCGTGGCCCGGGTGACATTCAGCAACACTGGCGCAGACGAGTGATGTAGCCGCTGTCCTGGGTACGACTACGCGTCAGCATCTCCACAGCCCGACACGCGGCCACCTGATCGTTCTTGCACTTTCTTTGGTCGTTCACTTAAGGGACATTGCCGAACATGGCGCATGCGAACATGCTTCTCGGGGTAGGGCTGGTTGTTGGCGAGCTAGGCCAGGGCGAGCGCGGCGGCGTCGTCGGGCGCGAGTTCGCGCCCGGCCGCCCAGTACGCGGCGATGTCCACCGGCGTGAGCGTCTCGAGCGCGCGCTCGTGCAGGGCGAGTTCGATGCCTTCCAAGTCGCTGCCGAGCGACTCGCGCAGCGCCTCGGCGGCACCGAGCAGTCGCGTTGCTATCTCGGGATCCGTGGCTGCACGGTTGGCGCCGAGCAGTTCGAGGGCCCAGGCGAGGATCCCGAGGTCACCGACCGTCCGCGCAAGCTCGATGCTCTGGCGTAGGTGGCGCTCGGCGTCGGCCGTGCGCTGCTCGTGCAGAGCTACCGAGCCGAGCGCGGCGAGCGAGCGCGCGGCGCCGTGGGGGTGGCCTGCGGCGACGAGCGTCTCGCGCGCTGCTTCGAGCCGCAGTTCCGCCTGCTCGTAGTTGCCGCGGGTCAGTTCGAGGTAGCCGGCGTTGAACCGCGCCATGCCCAGGAGCGGCAGATTTCCGACGGCGTCCGCGGCCGCCTCGGCTTCGTCGAAGAGCGCGATCGCGCCGTCTGGATCGCCGTCTGCGATGCGGACCCGCCCGAGCGTGAGCAGCGACTCGCGGGCAAGGCTCGGATCGCCGAGCTGCTTGCTCAGGCCACGGCTTTCTTCGGCGAAGCGCTTCGACTCCGGCCAGTCGCCCTGGATCGACGCGAGCAGCGACGCTGTGTTTAGTGCGCGGGTGCGCACGTGATCTTGCTCGTCATACCGGTCGAGGACGGCGGCGAGCCAGCGACGGCCTTCGATCAGATGCCCGCGCACGATCCAGAGTTCCCGCAGCGAGTTGACGATGCGGAGAGCGTCAGCGGGGTGATTGTCGATGCTCCAGGCGAGCGCGGCGCGGAAGTTCGGCAGCTCGTGCTCGAGGCGCTCGAACCACTCGTTCTGGTGCTCGTCCTCCAGCGCGGGCGCCGCGGTCTCCGCGAGCGCAACGAAATGCGCGGCGTGGCGCCGTCGCAATTCGCTCGCGTCGGCGGACTCCTCGAGCCGTTCGAGCGCGAATGCGCGGATCGTCTCGAGCATGAAGAAGCGGCTGCGCTCACGCAAGCGGATGAGGCTCTTGTCGACGAGCGACTGGATGAGATCGAGGCCTGCGTCGCAGACGTCCTCCGCCGCGTCAAGCGTCCAACCGCCAGCGAACACCGCGAGACGTGCGAAGAGCCGCCTTTCGTCGGCGCCGAGCAGCTCGTGACTCCATTCGATCGTCGCGCGCAGCGTCTGCTGGCGCGCATCGACGCCGCGGCCCGCCTTGAGGAGGTCGAGCCTGCCGCCGAGCCGTTCGAGGAGCTGCGCGGGGGAGAGCACACGCACGCGTGCGGCGGCGAGCTCGAGCGCAAGCGGCAGCTGCTCGAGCCGCGCGCACAGCTCAGCCACGCCTTCGGTCGCCGCGAACGACGGATCGGCGGCGTGAGCCTGGGCGAGGAAAAGGGCGGTGCCGTCTGCGGCGCTCAGCTCGGAGAGCGGATAGGCCTGCTCGCCCGGCAGCCTCAGGAGCTCGCGGCTCGTCACGAGCAGATGCAGGTTTGGGCAGGTCGCAAGCAGCGCCGGCAGCTCGTCGGCGGCGTCGGTGAGGTGCTCGAAGTTGTCGAGGACGAGCAGGAGCGCGCGGCCGGCGATGTGCTCGGCGAGGCCCTGCGCGGCGCCGAGCTCCCGGGCGATCGTCGGCAGGACGAGTCGCGCGTCGTTCAGCGGCGCGAGCGGCACCCAGTAGACGCCGTCCTCGAAGCGATCGGACGCCGCGGCAGCCGACTGCAGCGCGAGCCGCGTCTTACCGACGCCGCCAGGCCCGGTCAGCGTCAGCAAGCGGGGCTCGTCGGCGCGGAGCAGCGCGGCGGTCTGCTCGAGATCGTCGGCGCGGCCGACGAACGGCGTCGCCGGCACGGGCAGGTTGGTGCGGTAGAGGCTGCGCAGCGGTGCGAATTCGCCGCTCCCGAGCTGGTAGATCCGCTCGGGCGCGGAGAGGTCCTTGAGCCGATGTTCGCCGAGGTCGTGGAGCGCGTCGGCCTCGACGAGCCCGGCGGCGGCCGAGGAGAGGAGGATCTGTCCGCCGTGGCCGCAAGCGGCGATGCGGGCGGCGCGGTGGACGTCGACGCCGACGTAGCCCTCGTCGGTGAGGAGCGGGGTGCCGCTATGGATCCCCATGCGCACGCGTATCGGCCCGCGGGCGAGCTCCTCGTTCGCGGCGGTGGCTGCCTCGAGCGCGGCGGGTGCCGTCGGAAAGGAGATGAAGAACGCGTCCCCCTGTGTGTCGACCTCGACGCCGCCGCGCGCGCCGAACGCGGTGCGCAGGACGCGTCGGTGTTCGGCGAGCGCTGCCGCGTAGGCCTCCTCGCCCAGTTCATGCAGGAGGTTGGTCGAGCCCTCGACGTCGGTGAAGAGGAACGTGACCGTCCCGGCCGGGAGGGTGCGCTGCATGAGCGGATCATGCAGAACCGCCCAGGGCCGCGCTCAGGCGCGTTCGCCGCGCGGAGGTAGTAGCGCTCGATCTACTCGATCACGGCGCGCTACATCGAGAACCGCGGCGCGAGCTCGACTCAGATAGACACTGACGCTGGGGCGTCATTGCTGAACGCTGGCCCGCGGATTGTCATTTGCCCCCGATCTACGATTCGAGGGCGATGTCACGCACAAAGCGCATGTTCAGGTTGAGGATGCGCCACGGGCGGGCCATGCTCACGGGCAGTTCCGATCCTGAGCGCGAACCGGGAATCTCGGCGGGCGCAGGAGACGAAGTCGTCGTCACGGAGGAGACTGCAGCATTCCTCGTCCGCCAGCGTGCGGCCGACATCGTCGAGATCATCGAACCCGCCGAGAGCAACCAACCCCCGCCGTAGACGCCCTCGGCTCAGGGGGCATTCGCGAACACTCGCCCAGACGACCGATGACTCACTTCGCGGCCGAAGACATTTACAGTCGTTGCTGATGAGCGGGTCACTACGAGTCGGATACATGATCTTCATCGGCCTCTTCGTGGCAGCCTGGCTCACAAACAACGATGCATTCTCGGTCGCAGGGTCTCTTCTGATCTGCACGTTCTGCCTGGCGATTGGCGCAAACTGGCACGGGGTCGCTTCGCACGTCTGGGGACAGTCGCTGTGGCCGAAGTACCCAGCCCTAACTCTCGGGCGTTTTCGCGCCGTGATCGGCGGCGGTGGAGCGATCATCGCTGCCGTCGTGGCGACGGCTTTTCTCGTCGCCGCCGTCAGGTGACATTGCTGAACACTGGCGCAGCCAAGCGGGCTGTGCCTTGACCGCCTGTGGACCGGAGGATAACGCCGGGCCGGACTACTTGACGATCAGATAGCCCCTCATTCCACCGAGCAGGTCGTCGGAGTACGAGCTGAGGTACTCGTAGGTTCCAGGCGTGGTGAAATCGATGGTCAGTGTCGCGCTGGCCGCGCCGGGGGCGAGCACTTTGGTGTGCCATCCGGGACACTTCTTCCCTTTGGTGCCGAGGTCGCAGACCTTGAAGTTGTGAGAGAGGATGCTCGATATCGGGTTGGTGACGTGAAAGGTCACCTTCCCGGTTGGGAGCTTCAGTCTTGGGGCTGAGTGGGAAACCACGGTCTGGCCCGCGGTCGAGAGCGTGAAACTGAACGCAGTCGGCGTATTCGCCCTGACGGTGACGACCGTTCCCGTCGTACCTGGAGTCGCGCTGACGTTGACCGCCAGCCCGCTGGGATAGTGCGCGCCGGTGATGAAGCCTTGGTCGGTGCCGGTTCCGTCGAGGTTTGCCCGCCCGATCGCGCCGTTGAAATTAGTCCAGTAGATGTGCCCACCTCCGACGGCAATACCGTCGGGCTCTGTCGCGCCGGTGATGAAGCTCTGCTCGGCGCCGATGCCGTCGAGGTTCGCCCGCCCGATCGTGCCGAACTCCTGGTTGGCCCAGTAGATGTACCCGCCTGCGACCGCGAGCCCGGTCGGTGTGTGCGCACCGGTGATCAAGCTCTGCTCGGCATCGGTGCCGTCGAGCTTCGCCCGCCCGATCGTGCCGCTGTTGTTGTTGGCCCAGTAGATGTAGCCGCCTGCGACCGCGAGCCCGGTCGGTGCGTCCGCGCCGCTGATCAGGCTCGAGTCAGGCTTGCTGCCGTCGAGGTTCGCCCGCCCGATCGTGCCGTCGAGCTCGTCGGCCCAGTAGATGTACCCACCCGCGACCGCGACCCCGTACGGGTTGTGCACACCGGTGATCAGGCTCTGATCCGCGCCGGTACCGTCGAGGTTCGCCCGCCCGATTGTGCCGTGGCTGTAGTTCGCCCAGTAGATGTACCCGCCTCCGACCGCGACCCCAGCCGGTCCGTCCACACCGGTGATGAAGCTCTGCTCGGGGCCGGTGCCATCGAGATTCGCCCGCCCGATCCCCCCCGTTTTGACGCCGGGGATCGCGTTCGCCCAGTAGACGTAGCCGCTCGCCTGCCCAGTCCCACTCGCCTGGCCCGCCCAGCACCCCACTCCGACGACCACCGCCAACAGAGCCAGCACACGGCCGGCGTTGAAACGCCCAGCGATCACACGCACCCCACAACCGGCGCACACCGAAAACCAGCGGCGACGACCACAGATGCAGACTTTCCGCACTCCCGTATCAGCCCGCCACGGCGCACGACGCGATCCTACACCCGACAAATCAACCCGAACGTTCGGCCGGACCGCTCTTTCTCTGGTGACTGCGCGCCCGCTCGCGCAGGCGACCGCTGAGGCACCCTCCCACGTCCTGAGTAGGCGAGAGAGCAGAAAGCCCCGATCCGTGCTTCGGGCTATTCCCGATGCAACCGCGCTGCGCGGCGGCGATCCTCGGATCATGGCTCTCCTGGTCGTCTACGCCAGCCGTCATGGAGCGACCGCGGGGATCGCGGCTCGCATCGCCACGCGCCTCGTCGATTCCGGAGCCTCCGTCGACCTGCGCCTGGTCGACGAGGTCGGGACGCTCGACGCCTACGACGCGGTCGTGCTCGGCGCACCGGTGTATGACCAGTCGTGGCCGCCCGAGGCGAACGCGTTCGTTGCCAGAAACCGCGATGCTCTAGCCGCTCGCCCGCTCTGGCTCTTCAGCGTGGGAGCGTTCGGCGATACGAAGCGCCTGATCGGCCCGCTGACCCACAAGGAGCCCAAGGGGATCGGGGAGATTCGTGCCGAGATCCGCGCGCGCGAGTATCGCGTCTTCCAAGGCGTCATCCACAAGCACCAGTGGCCGTTCTGGTCGCGCGTGTTCTTCCACGCCTTTGGCGGCCGCTTCGGCGACCACCGCGACTGGCCGACGATCGACGCGTGGGCCGACCGGATTGCGGTCGCATTGCCCAGCCTGCGCTCGGCCTCGCAGGTCTGACGGCCAGCCACCCTGGCGACGCGGCAACGGCGCGATGAAGCGGGGGGACTCGGGTGACGGGACTCAATGGCGCAGCCCAGGTCGCTACCGCCTGAGTCGGCCTCGCCAGCATGCGTCGGGAAGCGAGAATCGAGGGGTCGAACGTCGAGCTCGGCTTATGGTGACCCTGACTCGATGCGGAAGACCGGGTGCCGACCAGCTTCCGCCACGAATGCGTCGAGGGGCGAGTCAGGCGACGCATCGAAGCTAGAGCGAACGGCTTTGGCCTGGCGGAGGTACTGGCGAAGAACGGGGGCGCTCTCCTGCGGGCCGACTTCGCTGAGCTTGATCTCTTCGCGGCGTCGCCCCCGGCTGAGCGTCGCCTGACCCGCCGCACGAGCATTCCGAACCCAGCTCACCTCGCCGTAGGGCGCAACCAGCCAGCGCTCGCCGTTCTCAACCAGGATGACCGGCGTCGAATATATCCGGCCGCTTCTTCGGCCACGCACTCCAAGAAGGTAGGTATGTCGCCCTGCGACGCCGATACGGAGCAAACCCTTCACGCATCCATTGATCAAGCGGGGGGGCCAAGCCGATCGGCCACCCACCAATCATCGCACGTGCGAAAGCGCGCCGCTCAATCTGTCAACAGATTCTGAGGACATTCCTGAACTCAATGCTGGCGCAGCCGAAAGCGTTCACCCTAGGCGAGACCGGGGTCAGCCCGGGGTCGTACTTCTCCTCAACGATGTGCGGATCACTGCGTACGTGCTTGGGCTGGCGGGGTGCGAGGCTCATGCCATGCGGAAGATCGCGACCGGCATCGCCGTCGTGCTCGGCTTGGCCTGCGTAGCGGGGTCGGCTGCCCGTGTCGCGGGCTCGAGCACCGCTGCGGTGTCGGCCAACATGGTGGTCGTGACGACCACGGCTGACGCGCTGAACGGCGACGTGTCCTCGCTGTCTGCGCTAAAGGCCAGACCAGGACGAGACGGGATCTCGCTCCGTGAGGCGCTAGCGGCTGCTGACAAGACCGCCGGATCGGCGACCCTGTACATCATGTTCAGCGCCGTTCTGAACGGCAAGACGATCGCGCCCCGGACGCCGCTGCCGCCGCTCCGTCGCGACCACCTCGTGCTCGAAGGGATCGCGCCGGACGGGTCGCCGGCGCGGGTCACGATCGACGGTGGACGCGCGCCGCTCAATACGCTCGACGAGCTGCTGATGGTCCAGAGATCCGAGATCGTCGTTCGCTGGCTCCGCTTCACCGGCATGAATCCCACGGGGAACCACAGCTATCAGGAGCCAGCGATCTACGTGATCGGGGGACAGGGGTTCGCCCTGACTCCGGGGCCTACTCGGCAACGGCTCGCCAACGTCCAGATCGTGGACGACGTCTTCGACAGCCGCGGCATCACCTTCCCCAACACAAGCCTCGTTGGCCCCTCTGGGGTGATCGTGTTCGCTGGTCCGAATGCGCAGATGAGCGGGATCACGATCGCACGCAACACGTTCCTGCACGAGACCGGCAGCAGCGACTCCGTCGGTGTGTGGGCCAGCTCCTCGGGCGCGCGCATCAAGAGTGTCGTGGTCGACGGCAACACGTTCGACCAAGACGCAAACGCGGTCGAGCTGGCCGACACCAAGCGGGGTCCGCGTCTTTCGGGGACGCGGATCGTCGGGAACACGATTACTCGCAGTGGCAATGGCGTCACGATTGACGGAAACGCCGAGAACGGAACGATCGACGGCACGTTGATCGAGGGCAACTCGATCTCGGACACGTCCCTCGCGATCAATCTCGACGCCTGCGCTTTCGACCCGAGGTTGGCGAAGGACGCCTTCGGCGACGCGATCTCGAACACGCAGATCGTCAACAACGACATACGCGATCCCGACACGGGCATCCGCCTGGCAGGCGGCAACACAACCACCTGCGCCAGTCGCGTCACCGCGGTCACGATCGAGAACGACACCTTCGTCAAGGACCAACCCGCCACGATCCAACCTGGGAATCTGTTCACAGCAGGGCCTGGCGCGAGCGGGAATCGGATCACCGACGTCATCGTCCGCAACTCGATCCTCGACTGGCCGTCCGGCACGCCGATCGCTCAGCTGACCCAGCCGTTCATCAGCCAACCTCCGGACGTCGTCACGAACTCACTGATCAGCGGCCCCGGCTGGGCCGGCACGAACGGCAACATCAGCGGCGATCCGCATTTCGTCGACGAATCTGGCGGCGACTACCACCTTGCGGCCGGCAGCCCCCTGATCAACGCGGGCACCACGACCGGCGCACCCGGCGACGACCTCGACGGAGCCCCGCGCGACTCGACGCCCGACATCGGCGCGTACGAGTTCGGCGCCGTGCCCCGTCCAGTGCTCACAGTGACCGCCGAGCAGCTCGGCGGCAGCGGTACCGTTACGAGCAGCCCGGCAGGCATCACTTGCGGAACCGCATGCAGCGCCCGCTTCGACCCAAACACCACCATCACGCTCACCGCGAAGCCGGACAGAGGGTCGCGATTCCTTGGCTGGCAGCACGGGTGCTCCGGCGTCGCCCGCTGCACGATCACACTCAACAGCGCGCAAGCCGTCACCGCTCGCTTCGCGCCCTAGCTGGCGGGCTCGTACTCCCCTTTCTCATCCCACTGGGGGACTGCCCGCACACTCGCGCAGGCCATTGATCCGTTCGCCGAGCCTCACCACAATGAGCCTATGAAGGTGAGCACGCGCGAGGCGCTGGAGAGGCGGGAGACGCCTTACGGCTCGGTTGGTGTCGTCCACGACGGCGCAGACCTCCAGGCATGGTGGATCTGGAAAGACGACGAGGCGATCGACCCGGATTGGAACGCGTTGGAGCGCGAGGATCTCCTCTACGTGATCGAGGGCACGCTCCGCCTCGAACTCGAGGGTGAACCACCCCGCGACCTGACGCGCGGCGAGTGCTTCGTCATTCCCGCCGGTCGCCGCTTCCGCGGTTATCGCTGGCCGCGCGACGGAGAGCCGTGCCTATTCCTGGCGGTGACGCCGGCCGGGTAAGCCTCCAGACGCTGGCGTGGCGACTCCGGGTTTCTAAGCCTCGGCAGGGCACCCTCGGGTGGCAGAGAACTCTGGGATGGGTCTCTGCGCAGGCTCGTCACGCAGTTCACCTCGGGACCGGTCTCGATTCACCACCACGGACAAACGGTGACGATCAGTTGAGGTGCGGAACAGCTCGCTCTCCTCGGTCGGAACATCCGATGGTTTGTGGAGCACGCGAGACCTCAGAAGCGACACGCGCTGGTTGTCGCGTGAACGCGGTACGCGCTCGTCGTCCGCGCAAGCCAGCTAATCCGCTTAGGGCTTCTGCCACGCTCCGACGGTGCAGCCGGTGCGAAGCCGGGGCTTGCCATTGATATCGGTCGCGGCGCACCTTGACCCGGCGGTGCCAATCTTCGTTGTTGCAGCCGGGAGCAGCGACATATCTGGCGCCGCGTCCGAGTGAGCGGGCAGCGTTGCGTGTGCCCAGTTGGTGTAGGCGTGGTCCGAGGCGAGCCCGAGCGTTTTGTCGTAGCTGCAGGACGGGTTTAGGAGCCAGTTGTTGGTGATGACGATCGTCGCGGAGGTGGTCACGCAGCTGCTGTTGTTTTGGACCATCTTCGAGATGACGTTGTCTTCCCAGGTGATGACGCCGGTGCCGCTGAAGGTCTGCGGTGTAGCGCTGTTGCCGGTGACGAAGTTGCCGGCGGCCGAGTTGAACGCGATTAGGAGCGGTGCTCTCAGCACATCGGTACCGTTGTCGTTGTTGTAGTTGATCGCGTTGCCGGCGCCGCAGTCGCCGGCGCCGTCGGAGTCGCAGATGGTGCCGATGTAGTTGTTCTCGATCGTCCCGGACGGGAATAGACCGTCGCCGTTGCCTGTGAGCAGGATGCCCTGGTTGCCGCCGCAGTCCCACATCTTGTTGGCGGTGATGGCGATGTCTTGGGCGCCGCCGATGAAGATGCACTGCAGGTGGTCGGCGGTGTTGGTCCTGTTGATGTCGAAGATGGCGTCGTTGGTGAAGCCGGATCCGGTGCCGTCGCTGATGAGTGCGCGTGCTGGGCAGCCGGGTGCGCCTGAGGAGGCGCAGTCGAGCGTCTTGATCTGGACGATCGGCGTCGAGTTGGCGGCGCCGCAGTTGCCGGCCCCGGAAACGAGGGTGTCCTGACGGTAGGGGCATCCCCCGGTCTTGATGTCTTCGTGGTCGAAGGTCGAGTTGGTAGCGCCAAAGATGCCGCAACCGCCGAACTGAGCGCCGCAATGGCCGTAGGTGAAGTGGACGTCATCGCTAACGCGCGTCGCGCCGCCGTTTGCGACCGACTGACTCGTGCAGCCGCCAGAGCAGTTGTTGCCGATGCTGGCCGCGTCGGCGTTGATGTAGCGGAACTCGAGGTGTTTGGAGCCATCGACGCTGATGCCGGCAACTTCGTTATTTGTGTAGACGTTGGTGCGCGGTCGGATGATCAGCCGGGTCGAGCTCGAACATGCGTCAGTGTTCGTTTCGGTGATCGTCTGCGTGACGAACGCCGTCGAGTCGAAGATGCGCGCCGTGGCGGCGCCGGTACACGGATCGAGCGAGGCGGCTTTGTCGATCGTGAGGCAGGCGTCTGCTGCCGTCGGTGCGGTGACAGGTGTCGCTGACCACACGCAGGCGGAGCCCGTGTCGCTGCCGGACGGTGACACCCAGACGTTTCCGGTCACTCCGACCGGTGGCGGTGGCGGAGTACCGCCGGAGAAAAGATAGATCGCGGCGCCGCCAACACTGAGACCGACCGCGCACGCTGCGATCACCGCGCCAAACCGGCGGCGGAAGATCACTGGTTGTATCGCCTTACCCGTGTAGGGCGCCGAAATCGGGGGCATGGCGTTGGTAGCTGAGTCGCTTGCCGGCGTGCACGGTGATGCGCTTGACCTTGTAGTCGGCTCCTTCGTCGAGCACCGTGTACCCCCACGGCCGCTCATCGTGCTCCAACGTCATCGCTTAAGCTCCCGCCGCATCTAGGTCACCTCGAGGATCGTCTCGATCACGAGTGCCGTGTCCTGCCATCGCGAGACCTTCAGGCAGTCGACGCCCATCGCTTTGACCGGATAGTCGTTGCCTCCCTCGTCGAGCCGGTCGCCCACGAAGATCAGTTCCTCCTTCTTCACCCCGAGCAGCGCGATCAGCTTCTTTATGCCGTAAGCCTTATCGATACCGCGCTTGGTCACGTCGATCGACGTGGACCCGCCGACCCGAACTTCGAACTCGGGAATCTCCTCGGCGACGAAGTCGCGGAGCTTGCGCTTCTTCGCACCTTCCGGATCCCAGGCTTCCTTGCTGGCGACCGGAGCTTCCTGGCCGAGCGCCGAAAAGGTCACCTGACTGCCTCGATCCTCGATCTGCTCGCCCCAGAGCCTCGTTTCGCGGAAACCGAGTGCGTCCGCCCCCTTGTTGAGAGCGGCGACGATCATCGCTCTCTTGTCGGCCGGGAGATCCTCCGCATACACCTGCTGCCACGCCCCCGCTGCGACATCGAACCGGTAGTACCGCGTCCCACAGGTCGGCATGACGTGCAGGGCTCCCAGCTTGTCGGAAGCAACGTTCAGGTGATCGATCAGTTGCGCTTCGAACTGTTCGAACTTCCCGCCCGAGATGACGCACACCTGGAACCTCGCCAGCAAGCGATCCAGCAGCCCCGCCATCTCACCGGTGATCGGCGATTTGCTGTTGGCCAACGTGTTGTCCAGGTCAAAGGCGACAACGCGTCTAATCATCGTTCTTTGCCTTCCTACAGGAAGTTGACAAACCCAAGCCTGTTCTTACACCACAGCGCCGTCGCGTCCTGGTCTTACCGCCAGACGCGCGTGCCGGTATCTCAACCGTCGCTAGCTGCTTGGGCTCGTGAACAACTCGTCTTCGGCAACCGTCACGTGCGTGATCGGAAGGCGGAAGCCGCTTGAGCTCGGAAACGTCGCAGAACGCCACCGCAACTCTGTCCTTTATTACCGCGGCGTACGCGCCAGACCTCTGCAAGGTCGTCCGAGCGTGGTCCCTACGTCCAACCCCGTCAGGCGAGGACTGTGAGTGTGTCCTGGTCCCGTCTGGGCCGCCGCTACGGTGGGTGGGCGCACCGCCGCTCCCTTCGGCAGCGCATCGACGAGAGAGAGAATGTCCCGAATGTCGACAGCGAAGCGCCAGACGATGAGCAAGATGAACCGCGAGCGCGAACTCAGAGAGAAGCGCGCGCTGAAGCAGGAGCGGAAAGACCAGAAGAAGCTGGCGGCCGCAGCTGCTGCTGCGATCGAGGCCGAGGCCCCGGTCGTGGCTCCGTCCGCCTAGTGACCTGAGTCGTTGATCCGCTGGCAGTAGGAGGCGAGGCTGTCGAGGATTTCGTCTGCGGTCTTGTGCCAGACGTAGGGTTTGGGATCGTCGTTCCAGTTGGCGATCCAGGTGCGGATCGAGGCGACGAGGTCGCGGACCGAGCGGTGGGCCGCGCGCTTGATCCACTTCGTGGTCAGCTCCGCGAACCAGCGTTCGACCAGGTTCAGCCAGGAGCTGTAGGTCGGCGTGAAGTGGAGCGTGAAGCGCGGGTGCCGGAGGAGCCAGCGCCGGATCGACGGTGTTTTTGTGGGTCGAGGAGCAGTCGAGCACGACGTGTACGTCGAGGTGGCCGGCACGGAGGCGTCGATCAGGTTGAGGAAGCGGCGAAACTCCTCGGCACCGCCGCCAGCACGACCCGGCAATGCCCCCGACCGGAATCGAACCAGTGCACGCGGTTTAGGAAGTCGCGCGCATCAGTTCGCTAGTGTGCGTCTGTGTTCGCTGAGTCCCATGGTGTCCGGGCTTGAGTGCGCGCGGTGTACGTCTGAGTCCGCTGCGTGACCTGGCGTCCCGTTTGTCCTGGTAGACGGCTTGTAGATAGGGGACTAGAGAAGACTTCAGGCGAGAGCACGCTCGCACAGGTGGCATTCCCCCAGCGGCGTCTTAACGCAACTGCCGCACTGCGCGAAACAACGGGACGGGGATGAGCTTTACCTGCCACGAGACCGCTACTTGTGACAGTGGCTGGGGCGAGCCGTTGGACAGCCCGCCGTCTGACCATTGACCGCTGCCGCTGTACGTGACCACAAATGCTTTGTGGGTTGTCAGCTTGTTGCGATTGACCGCGACTGTCGTCGGTGTTGGCAGGCCTAGCCCGGCCGGATAGTGGTCGATGATCGTGGTTTGCCCTGGGTTGGCGATCAGGCCACAGTTTCCGTGATAGGGGTCGGCTCCGATGCGCGCGTAGCCGAAGCCGAACTTGTCCGTCTTGAGGCTCAGGAAGCCCAGGCCGGTGCCGCTTGCGGCGATCGAGTACGTGACGGTGCCGCAGTCGGCCGACTGGCCGCCGTTGGGCCAGCCGACGCAGGCGTTTGCCTTGCTTGCAGTAAAGGTGATCGAACGCGTCTCGGTCGCGACGAGCGCGAAGAGGTTGCCCTTGGCGTGACCGAGTTGGCTCGCGGAGAGTGTGAACGGCTTGGCGTTCTCGATCTCGATGTGCCTGGTCACGCTCTCAAGACAGCCCTGGACATCATCCTCCCAGTTGCGCGTTTCGTCCATCGTCGCGCGGATGGTCACGTTGAACACCGGCAGCTTTGGCGGCGCGGCCGCTGTCGCTGCTGGCAATGCCAGCGCGAGCGCGCCCAGGATCAACCAGACCTTGCGCATCCGCCGATGATACGCCGGAGGCCAGCAGGCGAACAGATTCCTTCCGGCCTGCCCTGGAAGTGCTCGGTGTACGCGGCTGGGGCGTCGGGGCTAGGTGTCGCGCAAAACGAGTAGGACTGCGGCGATCGCGATTGCGAGGACGCAGTAGCCGGCGAAGAGGGCGCCGCCGGCGGCGGGTGAGAGTGCGTGCGATCCGCGAGTGAGCGAGAAGAGTTGGCGTCCGGCTTCGCTTGGCAGGTATGGGGTGATGGCGTTGTTCCAGTTTGTCGGGAGGATGTTCATGAGCGGTGGGATGACGAAGAAGATGCCTGCGAAGGTTGCGATTCCGCCGGCGGTGTTGCGGAGGATCGCTCCGATCGCGAGCGCGAAGATACCGATCAGCATTAGGTAGACGGCGCTGCCGAGTACGGAGCGGGTGACTCCCGCGTGGGAGAGCGAGATCTGGAGGATGTGGTGGCGGGAGAGGATGGCCTGGCTCGCGAAGAACGCGATCAGTACGGAGGGCACCATCAGGAGAAACGAGACGACGGCGTAGACGCTGAGCTTTGCCCACAGGACAGGGAGGCGCTTCGGGACGGCGATCATCGTCGCCCGGATCATCCCGGTCGAGTACTCGCCGGTGATGACGAGGACGCCAAGTACGGCGATCGCGAGCTGCGAAACATTGACGCCGGCGAGCGCGATGTCGAGCGGGTGGCGGTGGGCGCGTTCCTCTGGTCGCATCGAGCCCCAGCGCGACGAGGTCACTACCGCGAAGAGAAGTGGGAAGGCGATCGTCATCAGCACGGCCGCGAAGAGCGACCAGCGCGTCGAGCGGAGAGACCAGAGCTTCGTCCATTCGGAGAGGACGACCCGGGCCTGCGTGACGCGTCCCCTAAAGGCAAGCGGCGGGATGCTGACGGCGCCGTCGACGTTGCTCACGCCGCCACCTCCTCCTCGACCCGTGACGTGAACTCGACCTCGTTCCGAATTGGTTCCATGAACGCTTCCTCGAGTGAAGCCTGCTTGTGATGCCAGCTCGTGCAGAACAACCCTAGCTCGGAGCGATTGGCGAGAGTCCTAGGAGGTTTGCCGAAAGCGCGTCGCGGCGGCGTTCGGTTGGTGCTGCTCCAAATGGCGGGTGCCCAGGGGGTGCATACCGACCCGAGATCCCTTACGGCTTGAAGATATTCGACTCACTGCCACTCTCGGGGATGGTGGCGTCCGGCGTGTTGCAGAGAGACTCGTTTAGACAGCCCATCGAGATTCGGGAGGAGCGGGCCCTTGGGCTGTTGGCGTGACGGTCCGGCCTGGATACTGTGAACGGTGAGGTTGCCGGGGTCTGCTCGAGCCGGTTTGCTGCAGAGCCGGGTAGGGGTTCTGACGTTGTTTGCTGCGCTTCTCGCGGCGGGTTTTGCCGCAGCGACAGGACAAGCCGATCCCGCTGCGACGGTCGTGCCGACTTCGACCGGAGCGACGACCGCGACGTCGACTGCGACGACCGCGGTTCCACCAACGACGACCGACGTCACAACTGAGCCGGCTTCGACGACGACTCCGATGACCAGCACGCCGACTGGTTCGACGCAGACCGTCGGCGAGACAAGTGCTGCGCCGCCGACCGCGACGCCGGCGCGTGTGCGTATCACCCCGTCGCTGGGTGGCGGATGCCTGCTCGTCGGTGGGCTCGGGCTGCTCAGCAGGGGGCGCTCGCTGCGGGTCATCGGGCCCATGGTCGACGCGCCGGGTCGCGCGCTTCGGGGCGGAGGCCTCACCTATCCCGCTGACGGATCGATCGCCCAGGCGGGGTCGGTAGTGCTGCAGGCGAGCGGCTGTAGGAGGCACGCGAGCGGGAGCGGAACCGTGACGGCTCGATCGCTCACCCTGTTTCTCGGCGTGATCAAGGCGAAGAGCGTCACGCTCGTCATTCGGAACGGCAAGCTGGCTCGGGTGAGCCGGATCGAGGGACTGACGATCGATGGCAAGACTGTCACGGTGCGCCCCCGGAGGCGGCTGCCGATAGAGAACTGGGGCTATCTCGTCGCGCTTGCGCGACCATCGCCGCAGGGGGCGCACTTCGAGGACGGTGCGCTGGCGGTGCATTTGCTCGAACCGCACGGCGGACTGCCCGCCGGCGCCGTGCTGCTTGTCTCCTTCGCACGGCTGTCGCCGATCAGTCCTGCTGCGACGCGCGCGCGCGCGGCCAACCGGCGGCGCCAACGCGCCCATGCGTTGCAGCTTGGCGAGCCTTTGAAGCAGACCCCGCCCCTCGGGCTTCGCCACTACATCTTCCCCGTCGCAGGATCGAGCGAATACATCGACACCTATGGTGCGTTCCGCAGCGATGTGCCGGGCAACTGGCATCACGGAGACGACATCTTCGCGTCGCTTGGCACGCCTGTCGTTGCAGTCGCGAGCGGGACGCTGAACCGCGTCGGCTGGGAACGGCTCGGCGGCTGGCGTGTCTGGGTACGCGACGGCGCCGGCGACGAGTTCTACTACGCCCACCTCTCCGGCTACTCGCCGCTCGCCCTCCATTCGAAGCGCGTGCGCGCAGGCGACGTGATCGGCTTCGTCGGCAACAGTGGCGACGCCTTCACCACATCACCCCACGTGCACTTCGAGATCCACCCGCGATCGCTCCTGCGCCTCGGATACAACGGCGCCGTCGACCCCACGACCTACCTCAATCACTGGCGGCACGTCGTGCCTTCCGCGTTGCCAAGACCGGTCCACCCGCCCTACCCGCCCGGCCGCGTTCGCCAAGAAGCCCGGTTCATCTGGCGCGAGCTGCTCGTCGCACGCCATCTGATTCGCCACTCATCGCCTGAGCGCGCGCGGCCACGGATTGCGGTCCCCGGAACCGATCGCAACGCCGCTAGAGCGTTCCCGCACTCCATCGCGGCGGCTGCAAACGCGGCTGCAGCCACCAACACGAAGCCGCGGCGAGCCTTGCCGTGGCTGCTCGCACTGTTGTTGGCGCTCCTCGGGCCGGCGTCGCTTCTGACGGTGATCCGGATCGTCCGGCGAAAGCAGAACCAGACCGGCAGCGTCCACTGACGGCACCCGGCGGGCACCGGCTCGGTGGTCCAGGGGAAGCTTCGGTTTGCCGATGAAACGGAAGTGCTGCGGCCTGTCCTCTATGCCCTCGTTGTTCTCTGCACGCTAGCCTTCGCCGGCGGCGCGTTTGCGCATGGCCCGGTATTCGTCGTCGTCTCGAACGGTGGCGGTCATCACGAGACGCTGAGCCAGGCGATTCGCTCCCAGCTTGCGGCAGATCGTCGTGCGCTCATCGGCTCTCGTCGAACGGTGAGCGTTGATTCCGCGCTGTTGCGTCGGACGCAGGCAAAGGTCGCCCGAGCCTCCGATCCGTTCCCGGCCGAGGACCGAGCAGCCGGTCTGCAGCGGACGGTGATTGAGGACGCGGGGCGGGTCAGTCGTGCGCAGCGTGCGATCAGAGGGCTCGAGCTGGCGCTCCGGCCCGTTGCGTTGCCGGCCGGGTTCTCGCCGCAATCTTCGTCGGCAATCGGCACATATGCCGCCTCGATTGCCGAGCGTTACCTCGGGGTCCGCTACGTGTGGGGAGGCAGCGACCCAAGCTCAGGCTTCGACTGCTCCGGGTTCGTGAAGTACGTGTACGCGCAGCTGGGCATCCAGCTGCCGCACTACGCCGCTTCCCAGTATGCGACGACGATGCACGTCGATGCATCACAGCTTCAGCCGGGAGATCTCGTCTTTTTCGAACCGCGCGCCGACGGGCCCGGCCATGTCGGGATGTACGTGGGAAACAACCTATTGATCGAGGCACCCCACACCGGCGATGTCGTGAAGCTCGTGCAACTCTCGACCGCAGCGAGCGAGATGGGCTTCGTCGGCGCGAGCCGCCCCGCGATCTGACCCCCTCTTCGATCCGTTTGTAGGCGGCGGCGTCAGGAGGCAGGGACGGCGGCGATCCCGCCGAAACGGCTACCGCGATGGCTGGACGCTTCCTGCTCGAGCCAAGGCGCTACCAACCGGTCCCGCGATCATCACCGGAAGCGTGCTCAGCCCGAACGCGGTCCGCATCGAGATCACGCTCAGCAACGGCCACACCGTACGACCAGCACTGATGCGGTCTCGGAGCCGATCAACGCAAGCTTCTACTTCCTCCAGATCGACCCCGCGCTGCGGCCGGTCAGCGGACGCGCATTCGACACGGCAGGCAACATCGTCGCATCGTACGAGTTGCCTACCGGTACTCCATCAAGCCCGCTACCTGCCGCCGCTCCTTAGCGAAAGCTCGGGGGGCATTCGTGAACACTCGCCCAGGCGAGGTTGCAGGGGCGTGAACCCCTGATGCCGACACGTCAGACCGCCGTCGGGACCCGGCATCAGCGTTTATGGATGGTCGGATTCAGCGCCGGCATGACCGAAGCCGGGCTCGGGGAGTCATTTGGGCGCGACTCAGTGAGCCGGTAGCCTCAGGTTCACGTCAACCCGGCAGGCCCGAGGAGACATCATGATTGGTGAGAAAGTCCAGCAGTTCCAGGGCAAGGGCACCGACCTCAACGACCTGCAGGGAAAGATCGAGAGCTATCTGAAGTCAGAGGGCTTTACGGTTCAAACGTCGCCGCCCGGTCCTGACGGCACGGTGATTCAGGCGAAGAAGGGTGGGTTTCTGAGCGGGGTCATCGCCGCAGACCGTGCCCTGACGATCCTGATCTCCGGTGACTCGGGCAACTTCACGGTTCGGATCGGGATCGGGAAGTGGTTGGAGCATCTCGGCGTCGCAGCTGTCGAGACACTGCTTCTGTCCACGTTGTTCCTCGTCGTCGATGTCGCGGAGATGGCGTGGAACCTCGAGATCGAGAACAAGCTCGCCAAACAAATCGAATCGTTCGTCGGCTAATACGCTTGCCCGCCGTCAGCTAAGAAGCCAAGGAGTGCGGGAGAGGAAGCCCGCACTCCTACCCTCCCGGTAGCAGAGAATCGCCTTCGCTGCGCTTGCGCCCGGTGTCGTCGGTGTAGTCAGTCTAGAGAACGCTTACGAGTCGCAGAGCTGTGCGCCAGTCGGCGTCTCTCTGCAGCGGTCTCAGGCGGTTACGAGCGGAAGGCCGGCCTCCGCGTCGTTGGCGATAACGGCCTGCACACGTCGCAGATTCCGCGTGAACAGCGGGATGCCCCCGACCGGAATCGAACCAGTGCACGCGGTTTAGGAAACCGCTGCTCTATCCACTGAGCTACGGGGGCGGAACCGCCTCAGTCTAGGCCGAGCGGTCGACGGGTCTTCACGGAGCATGAGGCGGCGGCGGGAGCTTTCGCCCCCGCCGCCGGTTCTGTCGTGGAACGTTCAGCTCACGAACGCGCAGACGGCGAACGCGCTGAAGCTGGACGAGCCCGGGCCGATCACGTGGTCGAAGCCCTCAACCGACCAGCTGTTGAGAGCGGGATCTGCGTAGCTCTGGTGAATGTCGATCTCGCCGGCAGGTTGCTGGAACCCACCCGCGATGACCTTCCTCCCGCCCGTACAGAGCGCGGTCACCGTCGGGAAGCTCTGATTCGACAGTTGTACCGACTGCGTGACGAATTGGGTGCCGCTCAGACCTGGCGTTCCGGCCGCGCCGGTATCGCCCTTGCCGCCCGGAGTGCCTTGCGGGCCCTGCGGACCGGTTGCGCCTGTCGCACCGGTCGCCCTTGCCACCCTGATCGCCTTGCGGGCCCTGCGGACCGGTCGCGCCGGTGGCGCCCGTGTCGCCCTTGCCGTCCTGCGGGCCTTGCGGACAGGCAGGGCCGACGGGCCTGGTGGCCCCGATCGGACCGGCGGGTCCCGCGACGCCCTGTTGGCTGAACTGGATCGCGGTCTCGTTGCTCCGGCAGCTTGACGCGTTGTCGACGATTCGAAGCTGACCCTGATTGCGCCCGCCGCCGTGCGGCAGCAGCCGTTGATCGTGCCGTCACTCGCCGGAATGGTCGCGTACGCGACTCCCTCCGCCGGCGGTCACCAGAGCCGCGAGCACCGCCAAGAAGACGACGCGCTTGCGCGTGACTCGAATGAACATTGAGAACCTCCCCTTGGGTGCGGTCACGCCGTCCGGCGGCGCTATGCCGCCGACGTCCAGTCCGACGTGAGCTGCTCCGCTTTCAGGTCGCGGCCGGTGACCTCGCCGCCGCATGCCTTGCACGTATGCACGAGCTCGAGCGCCTCGCCGCACGTGTGCTCGAAGCGTACGGTCGGCACGTCGACGGCCCAGCGGTCGCCCCACTGGCCGAGGCTGAGAAGCACGGGCCGGAGCTCGCTGCCTGCCTCCGTGAGGTGGTACTCGAACCGGGGAGGGTGCTCGCTGTACTGCCGCTTCTCGACGACTCCCGCGCTCTCGAGGCGCCGGAGGCGGTTCGTGAGGATGTCGCGCGGCGCACCCGTGTTCCGCACGATCGAGTCGAACCGGTGCACGCCGAAGGCCAGCTCGCGGACGGCGAGGAGCGACCATTTCTCGCCGATCACGGCCAGCGCGGCTTGGACAGAGCAGGGGCGCGGGACCATAGGCACAGTGTGCCAGATGTGGGTTGACTTTTCCAACCCACTAGGGTAGGTTTTCCCAACTAACTCATGCATACCCGCCTGATCAAACCTCGGCACGGCCCGACGCTCCTCGTGAGACCGCTAGAGCGCGGCGATGTCGCCACTGTCCTTGCGGTGTTCGAGCGCCTCGGCGACGAGTCCCGCCGCGCGCACTTCAACGGCCCGAAGCCGTGCCTGACCCGTGCCGAGTTCGAGCAATTCGCCGCGGTTGGCCCCTCCCAGCACGCGCTCGTCGCCTACGTCGAAGGCGATCCGCAGCCGGTCGCGATCGCACAGCTCGCGCGCAACGATCACGCGAGCGCCGAGATCGCGTTCGCGGTCGCCGACTCGCATCAGCACCGTGGCATCGGATCCGCCCTCGCGGCCGAGCTGATCGCTGACGCCCGCGCCGCCGGCATCACCGAGATCACTGCGCTCGCCTCCAGCGACAACCCGGCCATACTCGCGCTTCTCCGCCGCTCGGCCGATGTGCTCGACGTGCACTTCGAGGGCCCCGAGCTCTCGATTCGCGCTGCTATCGCGTAAATTCAGACACGTGAGCGCGGTTGACCTCAAGGGCCTGCTCGCCGGCGCCGGGGACGAGCACGAGCGCTGGGCGCGCACGATCAATCCGCAGTTCGTCCGCGTCCTGCGCACGATCGGCTTCGACCGCACTTGGGCGAGCGCAGACGGCGCGTACCTCTACGACACCGACGGCAACCGCTACCTCGACATGCTCGGCGGGTTCGGGATGTACAACGTCGGGCGCAACAACCCGCGCATCCGAGCGGCGCTGATCGAGGCGCTCGAGCTCGAGACGCCAGGCTCCGTGCAGCTCGGCGTCACGGCGCTGCCCGGCCTCCTGGCCGAGGCGCTACTGGCACGCGCGCCCTCGCGTCTCGAACGCGTTCTCTTCACGAGCACCGGCACCGAAGCGATCGAAGCCGCGCTCAAGCTCGGTCGTGCCGCGACAAAACGCACGCGCGTGCTCTCTGTCGACCACGGCTTCCACGGCCTCACGCTCGGGGCGCTTTCGGCGAACGGCAACCCCGAGTTCACCGCGCGGTTCGGGCCGCTGCTCCCCGGTTTCGATCGCGTGCCGTTTGGCGACCTCGACGCGCTTGAACAGGAACTGCGGAGCGAGGACGTCGCCCTCTTCCTTGTTGAGCCGATCCAGGGGAAAGGCGTGCACCTGCCGCCGGCCGGCTACCTCGAGGGTGCGCAGGCGCTCTGCCGGAAGTACGGGACGCTCTTCTGCGTCGACGAGGTGCAGACGGGCTTTGGCCGTACGGGGACGATGTTCGCGTTCGAGCACTGGGGTCTCGAGCCGGATCTCGTTCCGGTTGCGAAGTCGCTCTCCGGCGGGTACGTCCCGGTCGGCGCGCTCATGATGTCGCGCGCCGTGCACTCGGCCGTCTACGACTCGATGGAGAACGCGGTCTCGCACGGGTCGACGTTCGCGCCGAACGAGCTCGCGATGGCGGCAGGTCTCGCAACGCTGCACGAGCTCGACGAGCGCAACCTCGTCGCGCAGAGCGCTCGGCTCGGTGAGAGACTGCTCGAGCTCACCCGTCCGCTCGTCGAGGAGTTTGACGTCGTGCGCGAAGTCCGCGGCCTCGGCCTGATGTGGGCGATCGAGTTCGGCGAACCGGAAAAGTCGGGACGTCTGTCCTGGCGGATGATCGAGAAGATGCAGCCGGGTCTCTTCGCCCAGCTGGTCGCCGCGCCGCTCTTCGCGAAGCACAAGATCCTCAGCCAAGTCGCGGGGCACCGGATGGCCGTGCTGAAAGCGTTGCCGCCGCTCGTCTTGAGCGACGAAGACGTCGACTACTTCGTCGATGCCTTGAGCGCAACGATCAAACAAGCGCAACGCATGCCGACGTCGTTGACGCGCTTTGCGCTGACTGCGGCCGGAATCCGGTAGGGCTACAGCTCGCTGTCGAGCTCGCCGAGCTCCGTGCGTTTGCGGATGCACGACTTCGCCCACTGCTCGGCACGCGCGACCACCCGTTTACACAGACCGTCGATGTCGGAGCCGGCGTACTCGGGCGCAACTTCGATCACGATCTGCCGTGCCGATGCCTCCACGTCGTTGGCGAACTCGTGCCGCTCCTCGGCGACGATCGCGAACGAGGCGACTACCTCTTGCAACCCCCCGGCGAGGTCGTCGATCTCCGCCTGGGTGGCGTTGCGCCCGGCGAACACGCCGAAGTTAATGCGCACTTCGAAGGCAAGCGCCTCGCGGTCGCCTCCGCGGAACGCGATTGCCTCCTTCATCAGCTCTCGTGAGGTTGCCATCGAAACTTCAACGCCGCAACGAGCAATCCGGTTGCGCCCCAAGCGCCCAGCACCCCCAGGGCGCCAGGCTTCGTCCACAGCGCCTGCCTGTGCAAATAGACGGCATTCATGATGTCGACGAAGTACTTGAGCGGCAATACGTCGCCGATTGCGCGCAGGAACGACGGGTAATGGCGGGTCGGACCGAACGAGCCGGTGAGGAACGCCATCGGCAGCAAGATGAAGTTGACGACCGCGGAGGAGCCCTCTGCGGAATGGATCAGGGACGCGGAGGCAACACCCAGTGCGGCGAACACGGCTGCGCCAATCACGATCGCGAGTGCGAGCGAGCCGATAGCGTGCGGGAAGGGCGTTCCATAGAAGATGCGGCCGAGCACGAACAGTGCCACGACCTGCAGCACGAATACGACCAGCGTCGATGCGAGCATCGCCGCGATGTACGTCGTCGCGGACAGCGGTGTCGCGCGCAGCCGCTTCAGGATCCCGAGCTCGCGGCGCACGACGAGCTGGATGGCAAGGCCCGCGAACGCGGTGTTCGCGCACCCGTAGCCGAGCAGCCCCGCGAGCAGAGCTTCCGGCGCCGGTACGCCGTAGATCTTTCCGGTGTAGACCGAGCCGAGCAGCACGAAGAGGAGCAGCGGGAACAGGAAGATGAAGAGGGCCGCTTCCTTGCTGCGCCAAAAAACGAGCTGCTGATTACGGAGCTCGTGGAGGAAGAGCCTCACGCGGAATCGTCCTCGCTGACGAGTGCGAGGTAGACCTCTTCGAGCGTTGGCCGCCGCACCTCGAGCCGCTCGAGCTCCTCGCCGTGCGCGAGAGCCTCACCCGTGAGCTCGTTCAGCACACGCGTCGGCTCCGTCGTGCGCAGCAGAACTTCTTCGCCATTGCGGCGATAGCGGATCTCGACCTCGCGGTCGGCGCTCGTCAGCTCGCGCGGTGTCCCGATCGTGACGATGCGCCCTTCGCGCATAACCGCGACGCGGTCCGCAAGCTGCTCGGCCTCGTCGAGGTAATGGGTGGTCAGCAACACCGTCTTTCCGAGGGAGCGCAGCGAACGGATCATCTCCCACGCGGCACGGCGCGCAGCGGGGTCGAATCCCGTCGTCGGCTCGTCGAGGAAGACGAGGTCGGGATCGCCGACGAGCGCGACGCCGAGATCGAGGCGGCGCTTTTGCCCGCCGGACAGCGTCTTCACCCGGGCATCCCGCTTCTCTGCGAGCCCGACAAGCTCGATCACCTCGTCGACGTCGCGTGGGTGTTTGTAGTAGCCCGCGAACACACGGTGCGTCTCGAGGACGGAGAGGTTCGGCCAGAGCTCAGACTGCTGGAGCACGACGCCGATGCGCTGGCGGAAGTCCGGGCCAGGATGCTGCGGATCGTGCCCGAGCACGGTCACCTCTCCCGCATCGTGTGTGCGATAGCCCTCGAGGATCTCGACCGTCGTCGTCTTGCCGGCGCCGTTCGGGCCGAGCAGGCCGAAGACTTCGCCTTCCTCGATGTCGAAGTCGACGCCGCGCACCGCCTCGAGCTCACCGTAGGCCTTCCGCAAGCCGCGGACGGAGATTGCCTTCACTCGAGCTCCACGAGCGCATGGGCGCAGGGCGGGAATGCCGGCTCGTTGCCGCCCGAAAGGGCGGCAACAGCCTTGCTGCAGTCCGGTTGGTGCCCGACAACGACGACCGTCTCGCCGCGACCGGCGGCAGCCTGGCGCACCTCGAGCGGCGTCGCGCCGGGCGCGAGCCGCTCGTCGACCTCGGGCTCCCCGAACCCGAGTGCCTCCGCGGTTTCGCGGGCGCGGAGCAGCGGGCTCGCCACGACCGCGTCGGGAGCGAACCCCTCGTCGCGCAGCCGCAGGCCGACGGCGCGAGCATGCTCGCGTCCCTCGGGCGTCAGCGGCCGAAGCTCGTCGGGGTTACCGGGTGCGGCCTCGGCATGACGGACGATCAGTAGTCGCATCGCGCGCCCAGGATATGCGTCGTTAGGCTGGCCGCGTGGCCGCCTTCCGCTACGTCGTCTGCGACGTTTTCACCTCCGAACCGCTCGCTGGAAACCAGGTCGCCGTCTTCACCGACGCCCGCGAGATCCCGGAGGAGCAGCTCCAGCGGCTCGCAAAGGAGATGAATCTCGCCGAGACAACCTTCATCTATCCGCCGCGGGCCGACGGGCACGTCTACATGCGGATCTTCACGCCCGCGGTCGAGCTGCCGTTCGCGGGCCACCCGACGCTCGGAACCGCCTTCGTGCTCGCGCCGCCGCTGCAGCTCATCGAGATCAAGATCGAGACCGGGCGCGGCACGATTCCGGTCCAGCTCGAACGCGAGGGCGCGCGCATCGTCTTCGGGCGCATGGCGCAGCCGCTGCCGTCCGTCTCGTCCTTTGCACGTGCAGCTGAGCTGCTCGCCGTGCTCGGCGTCGAGTCGCAGCTGCCCGTCGAGATCTATGACAACGGCGTGCCGCACATCTTTGTCGCTCTCGGGTCGGAAGACGAGGTTGCGGCGTTGCGGCCGGATTCCCAGCAGCTCTCCGAGTTCGGCGCCGTCGGCATCAACTGCTTTGCCGGCGATGGCCTGCGCTGGAAGACACGCATGTTCGGCCCCGGTCTCGGAATATCGGAGGATCCGGCAACCGGCTCCGCGGCCGGACCGCTTGCATTCCATCTCGCTCGCCACGGTCGCATCGCGTTCGGCGACGAGATCGAGATCGCGCAGGGCGTCGAGATCGGCCGGCCCTCGACGCTCTTCGCGCGCGTCGAGGGCAGCGCTGACGTGGTCGAGCGGGTCGAGGTCGGCGGCTGCGCGGTCGTCGTCGCGCGCGGCGAGTTTCGGCTCTGACCCGTATCGCGATCACCGGTCCGAGTGGCAGCGGCAAGACGACGCTCGCCGCCGAGCTCGCGCGTACGCTGGGCATCCGGCACGTGGAGATCGACGCGCTGCATCACGGGTCGAACTGGGAATCGTGCGGTGCGGAGGTGCTCAAGGAGCGGGTGGTCGCCGCCACCGAGGGCGACGACTGGGTGACCGACTCGACCTATCACCGGATGCTCGGCGATCTCGTCGAGAAGCGGGCAGAGCTACTGGTCTGGCTTGATCTTCCGATTCCACTCGTCATGTGGCGCCTGAGCCCGGTTGGCGCGAATCCTGGGGCTACCTCATCTGGCCGGCGCTGAAAACCTCTTTCAAGAACCGGCGCGAGTTTCCGTCGCGCTTCGCAGACGTCCGCGTGCACCGTCTCCGCTCAGATGCCGACGTGCGCGCCTTCGTTCAGTCGATCCAGGCGACCGCGAGCACATCCGGCAGCTCGGGCGTCAGCGCGCGCCAGAACACGCCGCCGTTGACCGACACATAGAGCCGGTTGCGCGCCGCATAGAGCATCCGGTCTGGATCGTCCTCGGCGACCGCGACAGCGAAGCCCGCGGGAAGGCCGCCGCCGAATTCGGTCCACGTCGACCCGTTGTCGCGCGAGATCGCGAGTGGCGGCCGCCGGTCGACGACCGCGACGATCGTGGCACCGGAGCGGGCAGTCGCGACGACGCGCGGCAGCTCGACACCCGGCGCATCGACATCGGGTAGGTCGCTGCCGTCGCCGAGCACTTGCTCGTCGTCCACGTCGACGAGCAGGACGCCTTCGACGGTCTGCACGGCGGCAATCACCGGTCGCGCCCCAGGAGCAACGCTGCCACGAGCGCCGTTGCGCGCCGCGCCGCCGACGAAGGTGCGTGCCCACTCGCACGCGCTGAAAGGTAGGCGCTCGCGAACGCGTCGCCGGCCCCCGTCGGATCGACCACGTCCTCGACGGACCGAGCGGGAATCTCCTCGGCACGGCCGTGCACGATCACGACCGAGCCGCGCTCCCCGAGCGTGAGCACGATCTCGGGAACGCCCAGATCGACGAGCGCCTCCCGGTCGCCGCCGGCGAGAACGTCGGCCTCCTCTTGTGAGACCTTCAAGATCGAGACGTGCCGCAGGACCTCCGGGTCGAAGTCCGCGTCGAGTGTAAGCGGCCCCGTCTTCGGCACGCGCACAAGCCCCTGCGCGTCGAGCAGCAGCCGGCGCCCGGAACCGAGGCGCTCGAGCGCCGCCGCATCGAAGTCGCTGCGCAAAAGCGGTGCGACGTGCAGCGACTCCACGCGGCGCAGCAGGCCCGGCGGCGGCTCGTCGAGGTGCCACGGCTCGCCGACGACATCGACGTTCATCACGCGCGCGCCGTTGGTGTCATAGGAGAAGGAGAACGCCGTCGTCTCGCCACCGGTCGAAAGCGACGCGGGCAGACCGATCGCCGCGAGGCTCCGCTGCCACTGTGCTCGGTCGGTGGCGCCGCATTTCGCAAAGAGCACGGCATCGTCTCCGAGCATGCGCAAGGCCCTTCCGGCGTACCAGGGGGCGCCGCCTATGCGCGGCGCAGCGCCCGCAACAACGTCACGCGAGAGATGTCCGATTACGCCGAGCGGCCGCACGGCCGGGAAGGGTAACGCCGACCGCAAGCGCGAATGCAACACCGAAGCTCGGCAGCGACGCACCGATGCCGCCGTGGGGCGGATGCAGGTCCGCCAGGAAGCGCGACCAGAAGCCGAGGCCCTGGGTCTGTGCGATCCATTCGTAGAGGCAGAAGCCAACGATCCACGATCCGATCATCCCCGGCCGCCACGCGGGTCCGCCGAAAACGTGATCGCGGGTGTAGTGACGGCCCGCGACGAGCCAGTCCGCGAGAAGAACGCCGAAGAGCGGCACAAAGAACGCGCCGAGCAGGAGCAGGAACTGCTGATACTGCGTCAAGTCGATCCCGAGCGAGATCGCAGTCGCCACGACCGCAACGCCGACGATGAGCAAACGTTGCGATGCGCGTGGGAGATAGTTCTGCAGCGAAACGGCGGTTGAGTAGATGTTTGCAAACGCCTCGTCGGTCTCGTCGACGGTGAGCGCGAGCAGTGCGAGGACGGAGCCGACTCCGCCGGCTGCGACCGTGGTGAGGACGTCGGCCGGCCCCGAGATCAACGGGTGCGAGAGCACGAGGATCGCGCCGAACCCGAACTGGAAGAGCGTCGGCAGGAAGTACCCGAGACCCGCTCCGACGAATGCCGAACCCCGCCCGCGTGAGAAGCGGGTGTAGTCGGCGACGAGCGGCACCCACGACACGGTGAGCGCGATGATGAGATCGACGCCGAGCCAGAACGAGCCGCCGTGCCCGCCTGCGTTCCACAGCTTGCCCACATGGCCGTGCTGCAGGATCCACACTGCGAGATAGACGATCGACGCAGCCACCGCCCAGATGCCGATCTTGCGGACGTACCGGCGGACGAAGCCGACGGGGCCGAGCAGCGCGAGCCCGAGTCCGAGCGCGCCGAACACGAGCTTCCACATCCAGATCAGGTGCACGCCGAGCAGGCGCTGCGACAGCGCGCCGGCGGCGATCGCGATCACGGTGATCTCGAAGACCGACCAGCCGAGGCACTGCAGCACGTTCAGTCCGGTCGCGAGGTAGGAGCCGCGCTGCCCGAGCGGCGCGCGGTGCAACGCCATCGTCGGCACACCCGCGTCGGCGCCGATCAACGCAGCGATGCCGAGCATCGTGCTCCCGATCAAACCGCCGACCATCGTCGCGAGCAGCGCCTGCTTGAGCGACAACCCGAGGTATGCCGCGGCGACGAGCACGAGCAGCGAGATGCCGAGGTTCGTCCAGAGGAGAAACGAATCGAACGCGCCGAGGACGCGCAGTCGCTCGGGGACGGGCTCGATGCCCCAGGCCGGCGTCCGTTCCGTCATCGATCGGGAACTCTAGGCGTAGCCGAGGTCGAAGAAGCGGCCTTCGTGCGCGATCGCCTGCTCGCGCGTCAGCCCCATCTCCGAGTGCGCCCGCGCGCCGATTGCGTCGGCAAACCGCGTGATCACGCTGAACGCAGCCGCCACGTACGCGGCGTCGCGGAGGGCTTCGCGCGACACGCCGGCGTCGAGCGCCCGCGATGCGTTGAGTGATGCCGGCTCGAGCGTCATCGTCTCGAGGAAGCGCAGCGTCTCGCGCAGCCGCGCGTCGATCGGCGCAGACTCGTAGTCGTCGAGCACCGCGTCGACGAGTTCCTGGCTACCGAAGGCGTACGACGCGACCGCGCCGTGGGCTTCCGTTCAGAAAGGGCACTGTTCGCGAAGCGACACGAATGCGGCAAAGAGCTCGCGTTCGGCTTCCGTCCACTCCGACGGCCCTTTCATCACCTCCTGCAGGAGCTCGGAGAACGGCCGTCCGAAGAGGTCCGGCCGGTAGCGCAGCGCAACGGAGATATCCGAGACATAGCCGTCCCGCTCCTGGAGCTCGCGGATCTGCTCCGCCGTCTCCGCGTCGTGATACAGCTCGAGCCTCATCCGATCGCCGTCAGCGCCGCGCGGCGTCGCTCCTCGCCCGAACCGAGTGCCGCTGCGAGCACCGCCTCGAGGACGACGTCGGTATCGAGCCCTTCGACGTCGCCGTCGACGATCCGGTACGCGTGCGCGCGCACCTTGGCGAGAAGTGGCGCCAGTTCCGGCGGATCCTCGCCGCGCGCGATCGCGCGCCGCACGTAGGCTTGCAACGAGCCTTCCGACTCGAGGACGGCTTCGGCTACGCGCTCCCAGCCGTCCGCGTACGGATCAGGTAAGGAGGCGCCGGAGGACGAACGGGAGGATGCCACCGTGCCGAAAGTACTCCCGCTCACGCGGCGTGTCGAGGCGGACGAGCGCTTTGAACTCTCGGTCGTCGGCCCGCACCGTGACCTCGCGCGCTTCACCGGCCTTGACGCCCGAGATCGAAAACTCCTCCCGGCCGGTGAGGCCGAGCGACGCCGGTGTGTCCCCGTCGAGGAACTGGAGCGGCAGGATGCCCATCATCAAGAGGTTCGAGCGGTGGATCCGCTCGTACGACTCTGCAATCACCGCCCGGACTCCGAGGAGGTTCGGCCCTTTCGCAGCCCAGTCGCGCGAGGAGCCCGAGCCGTACTCCTTGCCCGCCAGCACGATCGTCGGCACGCCCTCGTCGCGGTAGCGGCCGGCGATGTCGAAGATCGGGCCTTCCTCGCCGTCGGGGAGATGCACCGTCCACGTTCCCTCGCTGCCCTCCACGAGCTGGTTTCGCAGCCGGACGTTCGCGAACGTGCCGCGC
>PLZU01000033.1 GCA_003152275.1 Actinomycetota bacterium | reverse complement strand
TGCTCCGCGAGGGGCTCGACCTGCCGGAGGTCTCGCTCGTCGCGATTCTCGACGCCGACAAGGAGGGCTTCCTTCGCGGGCGCACCTCGCTCATCCAGACGATCGGACGCGCGGCGCGCCACATCAACGGGCGGGTGCTCATGTACGCCGACAAGCAGACCGAGGCGATCAAGGACGCCCTCGGCGAGACCGACCGCCGCCGCGCGATCCAGCTGGCGTACAACGAGGAGCACAACATCACGCCCCTGTCGATCACGAAGGGCGTGTCGGACATCGCCGAGTTCCTCTCATTCGAATCGCCGCACGTGCCTGGGCGCCGTCGCCGCGGCTCGAAGAAGGTCGAAGGCATGTCGCGGGAGGATCTGGAGAAGCTCGTCGTCACACTCGAGGAAGAGATGTACGTCGCAGCGGAGGAGCTGCGGTTCGAGTATGCGGCGAAGCTGCGCGACGAGATCAAGGATTTACGCAGAGAGCTGCAAGCGCTGGAGCAGTCGGCCGCCTAAGCGTCAGACACCCTGCGGGTGTCTGATCAGCGGCACCGCCGCGCGAGCGCGTCTAGCTACCCTGACCGCCATGTCGAGCGTCATCTCGGTGATCATCACGGCCTTCGTCACGGGCGCGCTCGCTCGCTTCGCGGTGCCCGGCCCGGATCCGATGCCCGCGTGGCTGACGGTGCTGATCGGGCTCGTCGGGACGCTGATCGGCGCCGGAATCGTCTTCGCCATCGCCGGAGCAGATCCCGCGTGGATGGGCATCGCCGGCTTCTTGTGCGCGATCGCGCTCGTGTTGGCCTACCGCAGGTTCGTGCAAAAGCGGGCGATCTGGGGTCCGGAGGCCTACCGGTTCCCCCAACGGGGCATCGGCGTTGAGAACTACCGAGAGCGGCTGCACCGCGCCGGCATCGACCCTGACACGATCGGTGCGGAGATCGCCGCCGCGCTGTCGCCGCGGACTGCGCCAGTCCCTGCCGGAGCCGGAGCCCCTGCGCACGCCGGAGGCGACGATCCGACCGAGAATCCGGCCCACTACCTGCGTCTGCTCGACGAGCTCCACGACAACGGCGTGCTCGAGTCAGACGAATACCAGACGGCGCGAACGCGTCTACTCGAACGCTTGCGCGCGTAGGATTCAGCATGGGCATCATCGTCTTCATCGTCGTTCTCGCGGTCTCCGGTCTCATCGTCGGAGCCCTCGCGCGGCTCGCCCTGCCCGGCCCGGATCCGATGGGAATCCCCGAGACGATCGCTCTGGGCCTCGGCGGATCGTTCCTCGGTGGGATCGTCGCCCGCGTCTTTCTCGGCACAGCCGGCGGACTGATCTTCGCGGTGCTCGGCGCGATCCTGATCCTCTACCTGTATCGCCGCTTCGTGCAGCACCGGCCGCTGACCGGCCCGGGCGCCCGCAGCTAACCCGTCGCGAGCGGGCCGGGGCCGCGCGGGAACGTCCGCTGAGCGGTGAGACCCCAGTCGTCACCCCGCCAGATGTACGTATGCACCGCGAGCGTTCGCTCGCCGAGCTCGTACACGTGGAGGCCGCGTGCCTCGCCGAGCCGGTTGGGTCGCGGCCGGCCGAGCCCGGGCGCGATCGAGACGACCGCCGCACGCACCGTCCCTCCGACCACCTCGAACTCGTGCCGTTCGCTCAGGGCCGCCTGGTGGATGTGGCCCGAGAGGATCAGGTCTGCGCCGGCGGCGGCGAGCGTACGCAGCACCGTCCCTCGATGGGAGACCGGCCGCTTGCGCGCGGCGCGCCACGGTGCCCCGAGCAGGTGATGGTGGAGCACAGCGACGCGATACGCCCCGTCGGGCGCTGCATGCAGGCGTTCCGCGGCGTCGCGTAGCTGGTCGTCTCGAAGCGCACCGCCCTGGTGCCGGTAGGGGCGGGCCGAGTTCAGGCCGACGACGTGCAAGGCCTCCGAGGAATGGGTCGGCTCGGTCGTCTGCCACTGCCGCTCGAACTCGGCCCACGGCCGCGTGAGGCGGGCCGGAAACGTGTACGGCAGGTCGTGGTTTCCCGGCACAGCGAGCACCGGCGTCCCGAACGAACGGAGGAAGCGGGCCGCCTGCTCGTGCTGGTCACGCGTGCCTCGGTTGGTGAGGTCGCCCGAGGCGACGATCACCTCAGGCCCGACCCGCTGGACAAGGGCGTGGAGCGCCTGCTCGACCTCCGGATCCTCGCGTGTACCCGTGTGAAGGTCGGATACATGGAGGAGGCATGCCGCCACGACCGAATGAGGCTATAGATTCATGAACGCGATGGCAGACGACTCGTCCGAGATCTTCGACGACCTCTACCTCGGGCTCCGTGCCGGGGGCGCGCTCCGCAAGCAGCGCCGCGGTGAGGAGCTGACGCCCGAGGAGCATGAGGCGCTGGGCCGCTGGCAGCGCCTGTCCGCCGGCCGCAAGGCGGTTGCGATCGGCGGCTTCGCCGTCGGCACCTTCGGGCTCGGCTTCACGCTCGGCGGCCTCGTCTTCGGCCGCTGGCGCAAGGCGTAGTTCTCCTCAGGCTTCTTCGCGGGCGCCCGTGAAGATCACGGCTGGGACATCCTGCTCCGAGGGATCGACGTCGCGCACCACGACGTCGACGAGCGTCACGAGGACCGCGGCGATCGGGATCGCGAGCAGGACGTAGAAACCGCCGAACAGGATGCCGACGGCGGCCACGGAGAAGAGGACGATCAGCGGCGAGAGCCCGACGGCGTGCCCGAGCACGCGCGGCACGATCACGTAGTCCTCCAGCTGCCGGATGCCGAGGACGACCAGCCCGGCGAAGAGCGCGATGTGCCAGCTTTGGGTGGCGCCGACACCGACGGCGAGCGCCCCCGCGGCGAGGGGCCCGATCACGGGCACGATCTCGATGACGCCGGCGAAGAAGCCGATAAGTAGCCAGAAGTGGAGGTCGATCGCGTAGAAGGCGGCCGACAGGACGACGGCGACGAACACGATCAGGATCAGCTGGCCGCGCACGAAGGCACCGAGCTTCTGGTCGATCAAGACCCACGTGTCGCGCGTCACGCGCCGATGCCGGAGCGGCACCATCGACTGCACGAGGGCGATTGTCTTGTCGCGTTCGAAGATCCAGTACGCCGCGACCGCGAACATGAAGAAGATTCCGACGAGGACCTCGAACGCCGTCTTCGTGATCGACAGTGCAGGGTGCAGAAGCTGCGCACCCGACGGCAGCCGGCGCAGTCGTTTGTCGACGTCCGTGAGGATCAGGTGCTTGATCCCGCTCGAGTGGGTGGCCTCGTGGTGAAGATTGGTCGACCCGATCGCCTGCTGGACCTGGTTGGTCGCCCGCGGCACGACGAGCCAGAGGAAGAGCGCGATCACGCCTGCGAGCACGAGGTAATGGATGAGGACGCCGAGCCCGCGCGGAACGCGTGTCCGGCGATGCAGCCAGTCCACGCCGGGGCGCATCGCGGCCGCGAGGATGAAGCCCAGGAAGAGGAGGGCGATAACGACCTTGATCTTCCAGAGCGCCAGCGCGAGCACGACAATCGAGCCCACGACCAGCGTGACGACCGCCGCGCGTTTCGCTGTCAGGCCCATTGTCCGAGGGTTCTTCCCCCGTTTGTCGAAGCTGCAACCCCGATGCTCGCGCAGCCCGACGAACGGATTTACCTCGATGCGCGGCGCCACGGCGTCGTGCTCGTCAAGCCGTTGTCGCGCGCGCTCGCGATCGCAGTGCTCGGCGTGACGGCATTTGCGCTGGGCTGGCCGCTCTCGCTCGCAGGAGCCGGGCTGCTCCTCGTCGCGGCGCTCCTTGCGGTCGCGGCCGTGTGGAAATGGGATCGCACGCGCGTCGTGCTGACGACCGAGAAGCTCTTCATCGTCCACGGTGTCGTGCGCAGGCAGGCCGCGGCCGTGCACCTCGCGCGCCTCGGCGCCGTCGAGGTCGACCAGTCCCTGCTCGGCCGTCTGCTCGGCTACGGAACGATCGTCGCCGGCGACCTCGAGATCGCCGGCGTGCCCCGGCCGCGCGAGCTCGTCGGGCTCGTCCAATTTCTCGCCCGCTAGGCCTTTACGAACACGTGTTCGCCCGGTACAATGCCGGTGTTAGATGGCTGCCGACGAGCTCGTTGTCCACGGCGCCCGCGAGCACAACCTCAAGGACATCACCGTCCGGCTGCCGCGGAATCGCCTGATCTGCATCACCGGACTCTCCGGGTCCGGGAAGTCGAGCCTTGCCTTCGACACGATCTACGCCGAGGGGCAGCGCCGCTACGTCGAGTCGCTCTCCGCCTACGCGCGGCAGTTCCTCCAGATGATGGAGAAGCCGGACGTCGACCACATCGACGGGCTCAGCCCGGCCATCTCGATCGACCAGAAGTCGACCTCGCGCAACCCGCGCTCGACGGTTGGGACGGTCACGGAGATCTACGACTACCTCCGGCTGCTCTACGCGCGGGTCGGCCGGCCGCACTGTCCCGTCTGCGGCAAGCCGATCACGGGACAGTCGATCGACGCGATCGTCGACCAGGTGCTCCGGCTCGAGGACGGCAAGCGCTTCACGGTCAACGCGCCGGTCGTGCGCGACCGCAAGGGTGAGTACAAGGATCTCTTCGAGGAGATCGTGCGCGAAGGCTTCACGCGCATGAAGGTCGACGGCCAGGAGATCGTGCTCGAGGAGGGCATCCCCGACCTCGACAAGAAGTTCAAGCACACGATCGAGGTCGTCGTCGACCGGCTCGTGATGAAGGCGGACCTGCGCGCGCGGCTCACGCAGTCGATCGAGTCGGCCGCGGCGCTCGCGGAAGGGCTCGTCGCGGTCGACGTCCTCGACGGCGAGCCGATGCTCTTCTCGCAGAACTTCGCTTGTCCCGACCACGGTGTGTCTCTCGCGGAGTTGCAGCCGCGCGTCTTCTCGTTCAACGCGCCGCACGGCGCCTGCCCACGCTGCACGGGGCTCGGGTCGCAGCAGGAGATCGACCCCGATCTCGTCGTGCCGGATCCGTCACTCTCCGTGGACGATGGTGCACTCGTACCGTGGTCGCTCGGCGGCTCGTCCGGCTTCTACGAGGCCGTGATCCAGGCCGTCGCCGACCGCTACGAGATCGACACCTCGGTGCCGTGGCAGGACATGACGACGGAGGATCAGGATCTCTTCCTCTACGGAACCGAGGGCGAGAAGGTCTACGTCCAGTACCGGAACCGGATGGGGCGGCGGCGCCAGTACACGCTCGCCTTCGACGGCATTGTCTCGAGCCTCGAGCGGCGCTACCGCGAGACGGACTCGTCGCAGCAGCGCGAACGAATCGAGGAGTACATGTCGCTTCGCCCGTGCCCCGTCTGCAAAGGCGCACGGCTCAAGCCCGAGGTGCTTGCGGTGACCATCGCGAAGCGCTCGATCAACGATTTCTCGCAGCTGTCCGTCAATGCCGCGCTGCAGTTCCTCGACGAGCTAGGCCTTACCGCGACCGAGGAGCTGATCGGCCACCGGATCGTGAAGGAGATCCGCGAGCGGCTGACGTTCCTTGACGACGTGGGGGTGGGCTACCTCACGCTCGATCGTGCAGCGGCGACGCTCTCGGGCGGCGAAGCGCAGCGCCTGCGGCTCGCGACGCAGATCGGCTCGCAACTCGTCGGCGTGCTCTACATCCTCGACGAGCCGTCAATCGGCCTGCACCAGCGCGACAACGCGCGGCTGATCGGGACGCTCGAGCGGCTGCGCGACATCGGCAACACGGTCGTCGTCGTCGAGCACGACGAGGAGATGATGCGGCGCTCCGACTGGCTCGTCGACATGGGCCCGGGTGCAGGCCTGCACGGCGGCGAGGTCGTCGCCGAGGGCCCTGCGGCGAAGGTCGCGCGCAACCGCAAGTCGGTGACGGGGCAGTATCTCTCCGGCTTGCGCTCGATCCCGATCCCGGCGCGGCGCGACGACGACCGCGGCTCGTTCCGCGTGCTCAAGGCGTCGCAGCACAACCTCAAGAAGATCGACGTCGAGTTCCCGGTTGGTAAGTTCATCTGCGTCACGGGGGTGTCCGGCTCCGGCAAGTCGACGCTCGTGAACGACATCGTCTTCAAGGCGCTCGCGAACCGGCTCAACCGCGCGCGGACAAAGCCGGGCGCGCACCGCAGCGTCGAAGGCATTGATGCCTTCGACAAGGTGATCGACATCGACCAGAGACCGATTGGGCGTACGCCGCGCTCGAACCCCGCGACGTACACCGATCTCTTCACGCACATTCGCGAGCTCTACTCGCTGACGCCGGAGGCGAAGGTGCGCGGCTACAAGCCGGGCCGCTTCTCGTTCAATGTGCGCGGCGGGCGGTGCGAGACGTGCAAGGGCGACGGGCAGATCAAGATCGAGATGCACTTCCT
>PLZU01000012.1 GCA_003152275.1 Actinomycetota bacterium | reverse complement strand
GAGATCACCTCGACGCCGAGGAAGACTGTCAGAACGAGAATCGTCACCTCGAACACGAGCAGTGTGTTGTGACTCAAGCCGCCACTCCTTCCTTCTTCGTGACGCAGGCACCGGCCGTGATCTCGTCCGACCAGTCGAGCGCGAGCTCGCCGCCCGGCGCGAGGTGTAGGAGCAGAGCCTGCACGTTGCGCGAATAGAGCGTCGATGCGTGGTAAGGCATCGTGCTCGCGATGTTTGTCAACCCGACGAGCGTGACTCCGTCACTCGTCACGATCTCGCCCGGCTGCGTCAACTCGCAGTTACCGCCGGTGTCGGCGGCAAGGTCGACGATCACCGAGCCGGNNGTCGTGATCACGACGTCGAACTCGGCGATGCGCGCCTCGAGCGCCTGCTGCTGCGCTTGCATCTCCTCGGGTGTCAGCTCGCGCGCGTAGCCGCCCTCAGCTTCGGCGCTTACGACGCCGAGGTCGAGCCAGTTCGCGCCAAGGCTTTCGATCTGCTCCTGCACCACAGGGCGGACGTCGAAGCCCGTGACGACGGCGCCGAGCCGGCGCGCGGTCGCGATCGCTTGCAGACCTGCGACTCCCGCGCCGATCACGAGCACCTTCGCTGGTGGCACCGTGCCTGCCGCTGTCATCAGCATCGGGAAGAAGCGAGGGAGATGCTCGGCGGCGAGCAGCGCTGCCCTGTAGCCGCCGACGGTCGCCTGCGACGACAACGCGTCCATCGGCTGCGCGCGCGTGGTGCGTGGGATCGACTCCATGGCGAACGCGATCACGCCTCGCACGGCGAGCTGTTCGACGCCCTCGCGGTCGGCGAGCGGATCGAGGAAGCCGATGAGCAGCTGGCCGTCGCGCAGCCGCGCCGCCTCGGCTTCGTCCGGCTTGCGCACTTTCACGACGGCGTCCGCCTCCCAGGGCGAACCGAGGGTCGCGCCCGCGGCCGCGTACGTGTCGTCGGGGAACGATGCCGCCGTGCCCGCGCCGGGCTCTACGACCACCTCGAAGCCCGCCGCGGCGAGCTTCCCGACGGTCTCGGGCACAAGGGCGACCCTGCGCTCGCCCGGCGCCGTTTCACGCGTTACTCCGACCCTCATCGTCGAAGACTCTATTCAACCCTCCATAGGATGGTTGGGGTGACGCACTTCGTCGAGCACTACGGGCTCTGGGTCGTCTTCATCGTCGTGTTCCTCGAAGTCGCCGGGTTGCCGTTCATCCCCGGCGAGACGGCGCTGATCACTGCCGCCGTGCTTGCATCACAGGGGCACGGATCGATCGTCGCCACGATCGCGCTGGCAATCGCAGCGGCCGTGCTCGGCGCCGGGATTGCTTACGTGATCGGACACAAGTGGGGTCGCGAGCTGCTCGCTGCGTGGCCGTGGTTCGAGCGGGTGAGCCGGCCCGGCGTCGACCGCTCGGAGCGCTTCTTCGACGATCACGGCTCGAAGGCGGTCTTCCTCGGGCGTTTCCTGCCGGTGCTTCGCGCCACGCTCGGCTGGATGGCCGGTGTCGGGAGGATGGGCCGGCTGCCGTTCGCCTTGTGGAACGTCGCCGGAGCGGTTGTCTGGGGCATCGCGATCGGTCTCCTTGCGTTCTACGGCGGCAAGGCAGCGGCAAACGCGGTGCAGCAGTACGGGCTCTACGCGGTCGCGGCGATCGCAGTGCTTGCCGTCGGCGGCTGGTTCGTCCTGCGCCTCGGCAAGCGCGGGCTCAAGGCGAAGTAACACGGAGGAATCGCCGCAGCGATGCGGAACCTACCTCGGGCATGTTGGCGGCGATCTCCCGTGCGCTCGAGGAGCGCGACCAGACACAGGGGCACGGAGCGCGGGTTGCGGCCCTCGCCGAGCCCGTCGCGCACCGGCTGGGCTGGGCGGCCGACCGCATCACTACGCTGCGCTTCGGGGCGGTGCACCACGACATCGGCAAGGTCGCCGTTCGCCGCGACCTGCTGCGCAAATCCGGCCCGCTGACCCTCGACGAGCTGGCTGAGATCCGCACGCATCCGAGCGCGGGTGCGGAGCTTGTGCAACCGCTTCGCGCGGCGCGCCACGCGCTGCCCTACGTCCTCTTCCACCACGAGCGCTGGGACGGCACGGGCTACCCCTCACGGCTGCGCGGTCGCGCGATCCCGCTCGAGGCCCGGCTGCTCTCAGTCGCCGACGCGTTCGACGCGATGACCTCACCGCGGCCGTACCGGAACGCGCTCACACATGAAAGCGCGCTCCTGGAGCTGTGCTCATGCGCCGGGTCGCAGTTCGACCCCGAGGTCGCGGATCTCTTCCTCGAGGTGTGGAGCGTCGAGGCTGAGCCGTGGCCCGCCGCGGTCGCTTCCTAAAGAGCAGCCCAGACTTCGAGCTTCGCCTTCGTCCGGGTGATCACCTCGTCAACGAACTCGCTCGTGCCGAGATGACCGCCGAGGTCGGATGTGCGGGAGCCGGCGGCGACCGCTTCGATGCACGCTTCGCGGATCGCGCGGCCTTCGTGCTGCGCGGTGTCGCCACCATGCGAGAGCAGCGCCGCAGCCGCGAGGATCATCGCCATCGGGTTCGCGACGTTCTTGCCTTCGAGCGACGGCGCGGTGCCGTGCGCAGCCTCCGCCAGAATCGCGGCCGGCTCGAAGTCGTCCTCGAACGCAACGACGAGCGACTCGGAGCCCGCGATCGAGCCGAAGAGCGGTAGCACGAGGTCGGACAGGATGTCGCCGTCGCGGTTCAGCGCNNCCTCCTTGAGCATCCCCTCGTACGTGGGGCTGACGGTGTACTTCGGCCCGCCGAAGACCTTTGCGCCGGTGCGCTCCGCCTGCCGGAACGCGAACTCGGAAACCGCGTGGCAAACGCGCCGCTCGATCCGCTCGGTGCGGAAGGCAACCTCGTCGTCGCCCTCGCCCTCGCGCCACTCCGTCGCGCCGTATGCGTCGCCGACCGCCATGCGGACGATCGAGATCGGCGCGTAGACACCTCCGATCGGCACGACGCCGGGAATGCGCCGCCCGGTGCGGACGATCACCTTGCCGCCGATCTCCTCGCGGAGGATCCGGTTTGGCGAGCCGACGTCGCCGCGCCCCTCGGGCGTGACCGTCGCCGCCTTCAGGCCGAGCCCGTGCTCTCGGATAGCCACCGCGGCCTCGTGGACGACCCCGTTCCTTGTCGCGCGGCGGTTCTCGAGGGAGAGGTCGAAACGCAGGAACTCGAGCTCAACTCCGATCACGTCCGACGCGAGCACGCGGAGTGCTTCCTCCAGCAGCTCTTGGCCTGTCTGGTCGCCTTCGAGGACGACGATTGTGTGCTCGTCGTGCATTTCGGCGCGCAGTGTAGACGTGGCTCGAATCGTGGCGTATTCGGCACGCGCACGCTGCTGCGTGATTTCCCTCGGCATTTCCGCTAGCTTTTCGGGCATGGCACGCAGAACAATTCTCGTTTGCGACAACTGTGGCAAAGAGGTCGAAGAAGCCCGTGGAGCGGTGCTGCGCATCACGTATTCCGATGCGCGCCGCGGCGCAAAACAGGCGGATCTCTGCGGCGAATGCGCTGACAAGAGCCCCGGCCAGCCGGCAGCCCGGCGCGGCCGCAAGCCGAAGTCCGCTGCAACCGCCTAAGGCGTCTCGAGCACCACGTCTGCGTCGGCGGGTTTCCGCCGGCGCGCCCACGCTTCCATGACTCGCCGCGTCAGCTTGGGCTCGGCGATCCTCACCGCGACCGCGAGCGCCACGCCTCCGACGAGATCGATCACGTAATGCTCGCCGCTGTAGACGAGCGCGAACGCCATCGCGAGCGGATACAAGACAAGGGGGATCCGCAGCCACCACCGAACGCGCCGCCAGAGGATGAACGCGAACAGCACGGTCATCGCCTCGTGCAGCGAGGGGAACGCCGCCAGATCGTTGGCGAGGCGGACGCCGCGTTCCCAGAGCGGCGTCGTGTCGAACGGATGGACGCGGATGCTGACCTCGCCGACGATGCGGGTAACCCCGTTGAGCATTCCCTTCTGCGTGGCGAGCCACGGCGGGATCGTCGGTGACACCGTGAAGAAGGCGACCGCGGCGAACGCGAGCAAGGTCAGCTGCCGCGCGTAACGCCGGAAGAGCTCCCGGTCGCCGACCCAAACGACGGCGAGAGCGATCGGCGTGACGATCACTCTGCCCGGGATCGTCCGAGCCCACAAGGAGCCCACCGCGATTTCCGCTCTTTGCGGACGTGCCTCTGAAGGCTGTCTGGAGCCGTCAGCAGCCCGCTCTACGATGGGGCGGTGCCGCTTCGTCTCATTGCGGGCCCTGCAAACGCGGGGAAGGTCGAGCGCCTGCTCGACCGTTATCTGGCCACCCTCGATCGGGAGCCGGTTCTCATCGTGCCGAACCGGTCGGACGTCGACCGCGTCGAGCGCGAGCTCGTTGCACGACGGCCTGCGCTCCTCGGCGGCACGATCGGTACGTTCGACGACGTCTTCGAGCGCATCGCCTTCGACGGTCCCGACTCGCGTCCGGTCGTCTCGGCGACGCAACGCGCCCTCCTCGTCCGGCGTGTCCTCTCCACCGCAGCGCTCAACGGTCTCTCCGCGTCGGCGCGGTTCGGCGGGTTCGCTGACGAGCTCCTGCGCACGATCGGCGAGCTCGAGTCGGGAATGCTCGACCCGGAGGACGTGGAAGGCGATCTCGCACCGCTCTACATGGCCTACCGCGCAGAGCTCGACCGGCTCGGCCTCTGGGATCGCGACCTCCTGCGCCGCCATGCGGCAGAGCGGCTGCAGTCGGACTTCGCGGCGTGGAACGACGAGCCGGTCTATGCGTACGGTTTCGAGGATCTGACCGGGGCCCAGTGGGCACTGCTCGAGGCGCTCGCGGGGCGAACCGACGTGAGCGTGTCGCTCCCGTACGAGCCGGGCCGGCCGGTGTTCGCATCGCTTCGCCGCACCGCAGAGGATCTCCAGCGCGTGTCGGCCGGCGACATCGAGGAGCTCGAACCGAGCTACGGCGATGTCGCGGCGCCCGCACTGGCACATCTCGAGCGCGCGCTCTTCACGGACGAGTCGCACGGTCACGTTGCGATCGACGGCGCGATTCGGTTCTTCGAGGGCGCGGGCGCGCGCGGCGCGCTCGAGCTCGTCGGCGAGGAGCTGCTCGCGCTTCTCCGTGGCGAAACGCCGGCGGAGAAGATCGGCATCGTCTGCCCGAGCGTCGAACGCGTTCGCGCACCGCTCGAGACCGCGCTCGGCACGCTCGGCATCCCGTACGCCGTCGACGGCGAGATTCGCGTCACCCAGACGGCGTTCGGCCAGGCGCTGACCTCGATCCTGCGCTTCGCGTGGCTGGGTGGGCCGCGCCGCGAGCTCTTCACCTTCCTGCGCTCGCCGTTCTCCGGGGTCGAGCGTCGCAATGTCGACTTTGTCGAAGGGCGGCTGCGCGGCCGCGCTGTCCAGGCGCCCGAGCGCGTCGTCGAGGAGGGGGAGAAGTTGCACGGCCGCGCGTTCCCCGCACTCGCCGAGCTTGGCGACGCCGCTGATCCGGTCGAGGCGGTGCGCGCGCTTGCACGGCGCATGCTCCGCAACGCCTACGGGCTCGAGCAGCCTCCGGTCGGTGAGACGTCGCGGCTCGACCTCAAGACCTACGAGACGATCTCGCGGCTCCTCACCGAGCTCGACCGCTGGCGCACGATCGCGGGGGAGCTGTCGCGGGAGGACGTTGCGACGGTGCTCGAGCGCCACACCCTGCGCCCGTTCCGCGGCGACGAGCCGGGCCGCGTCGCTGTGCTCGACCTCGCGCGTGCACGTACGCGTCGGTTCGACGTCGTCTTCGTGCTCGGCCTGGAGGAGGGGAGCCTGCCGCGGCGCGGCTCGTCGTCGCCCTTCCTCGATGACGACGCGCGGCGCCTCCTCGACGAGCGTGGCGCCCGGTTGCAGCGGCCCGACCCCGTGAGCCGCGACCGCTACCTCTTCTACACCGCATGCACGCGCCCGCTCGAGCGGCTCTATCTGGTGCGCGAGGCTGCGACCGACGACGGCAATCCGCGTGAGCCGAGCCCGTTCTGGGACGAGGTGCAGTCGGCGTTCGACCCGGAAGACGTTCGTCGCTGGACACGCCGGCGGCCGCTGTCGGCGCTCACATGGTCGCTCGACGACGCGCCCACAGACCGCGAGCGGCTGCGCGCGCTCGCGGAGCTCGCAGCGCACGACCGCGAAAGCGCCGATGCACTCGCACGCGCCAACGCCTGGGAACGGCGTCTGGAGCGCGCGGTCAAGGCGTTCGAGCGTCCGACGCGGTTGACGCATCCGCTCGTGCTCGAGCAGCTCGAGGCGAAGACGACATTCAACGTGACTGAGCTCGAGCGTTTCGCCGACTGCTCGTCCGCCTGGTTCGTCGAGCGGTTCCTCGGCCCGCGCACGATCGACGCGGAGGTGGATGCGAAACTGCGCGGGTCCGTTGCGCACAACGCGCTCTACAAGTTCTTCACGCGGCTGCCAAAAGAGCTCGGCGTCGAGCGGCCCGACGAAAGCGTCGTCGAGGACGCGGTGCGCCTGATGCGCGCGTGTCTCGACGAAGCCGTGCAAGGCGTACGCATGGACATGACGGAGATGCAGGCACGGGAGCTTGACTCGACGCTGTGGCGCGATCTCGAGGCTGTCGTGCGCGCAGAGTGCGAGTCGGAGCTCACGCTCGTCCCGCGGCGTTTCGAGGTGCTCTTCGGCGGCGAGCGTGCGGCGCCGGAACTGCAGCGAGGGCTCGATCTCGGCGACGGGTTGACACTCTCCGGAAAGATCGACCGCATCGATCAGGATCCGTTCGGTGCGCGCGGGATCGTCCAGGACTACAAGTCCGGCAAGCACGCGCACTCCGCGCGCGAGATCGAGAGCGAGCTCCGCCTCCAGATCCCGCTCTACATGCTCGTGCTGCGCGATCTCGTCGGGCTCGAGCCGCTCGGCGGGCTCTACCGGCCGCTTGCGGGGGAGCGCAAGGCACGCGGCCTGCTGCGCGCGAGCGAGGGCGAGACGCTCAAGGGCTACTCGCGCAACGACTACTACGAAGAAGAGGCGTTCTGGGGCGCCGTCGATCGCGCCCGCGAGACCGCTCGCACGCTCGGGCAGCGGATCCGCGGCGGCGACGTCGTGCACGATCCGAAGGGCGGCGAGTGTCCGACGTGGTGCGACCTCTGGCCGATGTGCCGGGTGCCGCGGCCGTGAACGAGCAGCAGCGCGCAGCGGTCGAGGCAACCGGCGAAGTCTTCGTCTCTGCCGGCGCGGGCACCGGCAAGACGGCGGTGCTCGTCGAGCGCTTCGTGCGCGCCGTCTGCGATCGCGGGCTCGACGTCGACTCTATCCTCGTGATCACCTACACGCGGCGCGCGGCCGGCGAGCTGCGCACGCGCATCCGGGCAGCGTTCGCCCAGCGAGGGCGCAATGACCTCGCCCGCGAGCTCGACGGCGCCTGGATCTCGACCATCCACGGCTTCTGCCTGCGGCTGCTCAAGTCCTATCCGTTCGCCGCGGGGCTCGACCCGCGCTTCCGTGAGCTCGACGACGCGCAGGGTTCGGTGCTGCGGAGCGAAGCGTTCCGGCAGGCACTCGACGAGTTCTGTGCCGACGGCCACCCCGACCGGCTGCGCCTCCTCGCCACGTACGGCGGCGACGGACTGCGCAAGATGCTCACGGGGGTGTACGAGACGCTGCGCTCAGCGGGGCGCGAGCTCTCCCTCGAGATCGGTGAACGCACCGATCTATCCCAGTCCGTGGACGAGCTGCGCGAGGCTGCGCGGTGCCTCGTCGAGGATGCGGCGGCGACCGACAACCAACGTTCGGCGGCGACACAGCTCCTCGCGCTGCTCGAGCGCGACACGCGTCCCGACCGGCTCATGGAGCTCTCGGGCTTCCGGGCCTCGGGCGAGCGGGCTGCGTCGTACGAGGAGGCGCGCAAAGCCACCGAGCATGCCGCTCTCGACGAAGCAGCGTCACGCGACCGTGCACTCCTGCAGGAGCTGCTCGAGCGCTTCGCCACCGCATACAGCGACGCGAAAGCGCGAGAGTCCGCCCTCGACTTCGAAGACCTTCAGCTCCTCGCCCGCAACCTGCTGCGCGACAACCCGGAGATCCGCGAGCGCGAGGGTTTGCGCTTCCGCTCGATCATGGTCGACGAGTTCCAGGACACGAACCGCCTGCAATGCGACCTCGTCGATCTGTTGCGCGGGCCGGACGCGGAGGTGTTCTTCGTCGGCGACGAATTCCAGTCGATCTACGGATTCCGCCACGCCGACGTCGGCGTCTTCCGAGAACGGCGAGCCCAGTCGGCCCGGCTGCTGCCGCTCACGCTGAACTACCGCTCGCGCGCCGAGGTGCTCGCGGCCGTCAACGAACTCTTCGGTTCGGACTTCGGCGACGAATTTCAGCCGCTTGCAGCGGCCGCTGAGTTCCCCGACCCTGTCTTCGGCCAACCGGTCGAGCTGCTCGTGACGGACAAGCCCAGCTATGCCGACACCGGCGTGCACTGGCGCCGCGCCGAGGCGCGCGCCGTGGCGCGGCGCGTCCGCGAGCTCGTCGACGCGGGCGCCGCGACGGCGGATGAGATCGTGCTCCTCTTCGCCGCCGGCACCGATGCAGAGTGGTACGAGGAAGAGCTGCGTCGAGCGGGGTTGAAGACGTACCGTGCAACCGGCCGGGGATACTTTGGGCAACAGCAGGTGGTCGACCTTCTGGCGTATCTGCGCCTCTTGCACAACCGCTACGACGACGAGGCGCTGCTGACGGTGCTCGCATCGCCCTTCGTCGGGCTCTCGAACGACGCGCTTGCGCTTGTCCGGCGCAGCGCGTCGAAGCGGCCGCTCTTCTCGGGGATCGAGCACTCGCTGCCGCCCGCGCTCGACGAACGCGACACACGGCTGCTGCGTGCGTTCCGGCAGCGCTTCGATCGCCTCGCGGAAGCGATGACGCGGCTGTCGCTCGAGCGGCTCTGCGAGCGCATCGTCAGCGAACACGACTACGACCTCGCCGTGCTCGCGCAGTGGGACGGCCGCCGCAGGTACGCGAACATGCGCAAGCTCGCGCGGCTCGCGCGGTCTTACGAGGAGTTGCGCGGCCCCGACGTCGAAGGCTTCGTCCGCTTCGTGAACGAGCGAGAGGCCGTCGGCGCGCGCGAGCTCGAGGCGGTCGCGGAGGAGGAGGGAGGGGACGCGGTCCGCCTCCTGACGATCCATGCGGCAAAGGGCCTCGAGTTCAAGGTCGTGATCGTGGCCGACGCGGGCCGCGACAGGGCGCCGCCGTCGCCCGACGAGATTCTTGCGCTCTCCGACGGGCGTTTCGGCTTCCGTGTTGCCGATCCGCTGACGACGAAGCGGCGCGGCGCGTTCGACTACGACGACGTACGCGAAGCGCGCCGGCTCGAGGAGGAGGCTGAGAAGCTGCGGCTCTACTACGTCGCGATGACGCGCGCGAAGGAGCGTCTGATCGTCTCCGGATCAATCGACCGCGAGCGGAAGGCAGACGAGTCGACGCCGATCGGCTGGGTGCTCAGGCGCCTCGACGCGGACGAGGAGCTCGAAGCTGCAGGCACGGATCCTGTCGAGATCGAGCGCAACGGTGCGCGCCTCGTCGTACGCATCGACCGCCATCGTGCAGAGAACTGGGAGGTGCAACCTGCAGTCGAGCCTGAGCAGTCGGAGGCGGAAGCGCAGCTCGCGCTCTTCTCTGCCGGCGAAGAGGGCGAGCCGCGTGTGGCCGCGCCGGTGCTGCCGCCGCTCGTTGCGCCCGCTGAGCCGCCCCTGCATCGCCTGCGCCGCCTCTCGTTCACCGCGCTCTCGACCTTCGAACAATGCTCGTACCGTTACTACGCCCGGTACGTCGTCGGGATGCCGGAGCGAAAGCCGGTCGGCTTCGGCGACGGCGGCCTGCGCGCGACGGAGGTCGGCGACGCGGTGCATCGCCTCCTCGAGCGGGTCGACCTCGCCTCGCCGGCCCTGCCGGACGTCGAGCAGGTTCGGGTCTGGTACCCGACCGTCAACGACGAGGAGCTCGAACGGATCCGTGCGTTCGTCGCCGCGTACTGCGACTCCGAGCTCGCGCGGCGCGTGGCTGCGCTCGAAGGAGTCCAGAAGGAGCGGCACTTCACATTCGAGCACGACGGCGTGCTGCTGCACGGTTTCGTCGACGCGATGCACCTCGACGGTTCGCGAGCGCTTGTAGTCGACTACAAGACGAACCAGATCGGCGAATCGTCACCGGAGGAGATCGTCGAGGGCGACTACAGCCTTCAGCGTCTCGTATACGCGCTCGCGTGTTTCCGGGCAGGCGCAGACGACGTCGAAGTCGTCTACCACTTCCTCGAGCGCTCGGACGCGGTCGTTTCGACGACGTTCACGCGCGACCAGTTGCCTGCGCTCGAGGCCGAGCTCTCGGCGGGAATAGCGCGCATCCACGCGGGAGAGTTCCGGCCGACGCCGAGCGACTTCGCATGCTCCGGCTGCCCGGCGCTCGATCTCGTTTGCGCAGGCATGGGGTCTGACACCTACAGGGTGTCTGACCCCGCTTTTCTGAGCACCAGTGCCGCGTAGCTTCGTCCGAGAGGCGCGAAAGCGCGTAGGCCCGAAGAAACTCCGGATCAAGCCGGTGATCGAACGGCTCGCCGTCGAGCACGCCGATGCGACGATCGCGCTGAAATTCGCGAGCGAGCTCGAGCTGCTCGTCTCCGTGATGCTGTCCGCGCAAACGACCGATGTGAACGTCAACCGCGTAACGACGACGCTCTTCCAGAAGTACAGAAAGCCGGAGGACTATCTCGCCGTGCCGCAGGAGGAGCTCGAGCGCGACATCTTCGCGACCGGCTTCTACCGGCAGAAGGCGAAATCTCTGCGCGGCACCATGCGGATGCTGCTCGAGGAGTTCGACGGTGAAGTGCCGCGCACGCTCGTCGAGCTCGTCCGCCTGCCCGGCGTCGCGCGCAAGACGGCGAACGTCGTCTCCTCGGAGCTCGGGAATCCGGAAGGCGTCGTCGTCGACACGCACGTGCGCCGTCTTTCGCAACGGCTCGGCTTCACGAAGGAGGAGGATCCGGTGAAGATCGAGCGCGACCTCGTGAAGCTCGTGCCGCGGGAGGACTGGGCAAGGTTCCCGCATCTTCTGATCTGGCACGGCCGCCGCGTCTGCAATGCGCGGCGTCCGCTCTGCGAGGACTGCGTCGTCCACGACCTCTGTCCCGCGAGCCGTGTCTGACCTGCATCCCGCCACGCGCGGGTTTGCCGCCGCCGACGTCTACGAGCGCGGACGGCCGGACTATCCCGCCGCGGCGATCGCGCGGATCGTCGAGCGGCTCGACCTGCGCCCGGGCCGAACCGTGCTCGACCTTGCCGCAGGGACGGGCAAGCTCACGCGCCTGCTCGTGCCGAGCGGTGCGAACGTCATCGCGGTCGAGCCCGTGCGCGAGATGCGTGCCGAGCTCGAGCGACGGGTGCCCGGCGTCGCGACACTCGTTGGCACAGCCGAGCGAATCCCGCTGAACGACGGCTATGTCGATGCGGTGACGGTTGCACAGGCATTCCACTGGTTCGATGCCGACGCGGCGTTACGCGAGATCCATCGCGTCCTGCGACCTGCCGGTGGGCTCGCGCTGATCTGGAATGCGCGCGACGAGCGGGATCCGCTGCAGGCGGCGCTCTCGGAGATCATCGATCCGCTCGAGGGCAACACACCGCGGCGCAAGCAGGGCGGCTGGAAGACGCTGCTCGCAGAGAGCGGATTGTTCGAACGGAGCGAGCGCGTCCTCTTCGAGCACGCGCAGCCGGTCGACGAGCAACGGCTGGTGGAGCGGGTCGTGTCGATCAGCTTCATCGCATCGGCGCCGGAGAAGGTGCGTGCGGATGTCGAGGAGCGCGTGCGGGAACTCGCGCGTGCTGCGCAGCAGCCGATCCGGCTGCCCTACATGACCGAGCTCTACCTGGGTTTTGCTAGTTGACCGACGGGTCTTCGGGAATACGCGCGACGAGCTCGTAGATGCCGCCCTTGCGGCGCAGCACGTCCGACCACAGGTTCTCCGGGCTCTCCGTGAACGCGTCGTCGTTCAGCGCCTCCTCGATGATCCAGTCCTCGCGTCCGAGCTCGTTCTCGAGCTGTCCCGCACCCCAGCCGGCGTAGCCGGCGAACACACGCCGCCGCGTCGTGGCAGGCACGACCTCTTCGGGATCGTCGAGGGCCGGGAACCCGAGCGAGCCGAAGAGTGGCACGGCCGCATCGTCCGGATCGACAAACTCGCCGAGAACGAGCACTGCGTTCGGTTCTACCGGGCCGCCGAGCCACACCTGCTCCTCGTCCTCGACGAGCGGCTCGAGCAGCGGCACGAGCTCCGACACAGAAGCGGGCGAGGGCCGGTTGAGCACGAGCCCGGCGGCGCCGTCGTCCGAGTGCTCGGTGATAAGCACGACGGTGCGGCGAAAGTTCGGGTCGAGCAGCGCCGGCGACGCGATCAGCAGCTGGCCTTCGAGCGTGTCCACGGCATCTCCTATGCCCGTTGGGGTGTGAGTGCCACTAGCAGGCCGCCGTCGTCGTCGTAGGCGGGGAAGAAGTCGGCTTTCACCGGCTTCGTGCGGCCCGACCGCGTTTTGAGCTCGAGCGGCTCGTTCAGCCGCCGCACGCCCCATTCGAGCGCGAGCTTCGCCGGATTCTTTTCCTCGTCGAAGCCGGCTAGGCCGAGTCCCTGGACGACGTCGACGCCGATCAGATCGCCCTCGTTCCAGCCGGTCAGCTCGAACACGCCGCGCCCGATCGCAAGGATGCGCCCCTCCTTGTCGCAGACGACGAAACCCGCGTCGGGCGCCGGGTAGTAGTCGTCCATCAGCTCGAAGAGGAAGCCGAAGCCGCAGTGGTGGCAGGCGACTGCCTCGTCGTAGAGCCCTTCCTTGCGATCGATGTCGACTGACCGCTGCTTGCAGTTCGGGCAGATGAAGTACGGCATTTGGCCACACTAACTACGAGGGTGGGCCTCGACGCGCTTTGCCCACGCGTGGAGCGGCGAGCCCGCGGCAAGGGGCTGGTGCTCGACGAGGATGTGGTGAAAGCGCTCGTCGTCCTCGGCCGGAGTGCCGAATACCGCGTACTTGAGGAACGGGAATGCAAACACGTCTGCGGCTCCGAACTCGCCGAAGAGATAGTCGCGCCCATCGAGCAGATCCTCGAAGAGCGGGATCGAGCCGCGCATCCGTACGGCGAGCTCGACGATACGTGCAGCGTCGGGGCGCGACTTCTGCTCTTCGGCGGCGATCAGGTTCGGCGGCCGCTTCCAGACGTTGTTGAACCACTCGATGAAGATGCGCACCTCTGCGCGGCGCGACGGGTCGCGCGGAAGAAGCGGCGGATCGGGAACGCGCCGCTCGAGCCACTCGATGATCGCCGGCGAGTCGCTGACGACCTCGATGCCGTCGACGAGTACCGGGACGAGCGGCTGGCCGCTGACGTCCTCGACGGGCGAGCGGTCGTTCGGATCGACGTCGATCCACTCGATGGCGATGGCCTTGTGCCCGGCAGCGAGCGCGACCCGCTCGACATTCGTCGAGAACGGAATCCGGTAGACGCGGATCAGATCCAGTTCTTCCGCTTGAAGAACCAGAGTTGGCCGATCGTGGTGGCGAGGATCACACCCCACGAAAACGCGTAACCCAGGTGCCGGCGTAACTCGGGGATGTCCACGAAGTTCTGGCCGTACACGCCGACAATGAAGGTGGGGACGAGGAGCAGCGACGCGATCACCGTCAGCCGCTTCATCACCTCGTTCTGGTCGTTCGCGATCTTCGACTGGTGGAAGTCACGCACGCTCGCGAGCAGGTCTCGGGACAGCTCGAGCCCGTCGAGCGCGCGCAGGAGCTTGTCGTATGCGCTCGCGAACGCGACCTCGACGTCGTGCGGGAAGATCTCCTCGCCCTCGTCGACTTCGACGACGTTGTCGACGACACGGCGGACAGCGTCGCGCATCGGCGCGAGCGTGCGGCGAATGTGCAGGAGATCGTGGCGAAGCTCGGAGATCCGGTCTCGCGTCGTCGAGGCCGGCTGTGCCTCGACCCTGTCCTCGAGCTCGTCGATCTCGGCGTCGACATCGTCGACGAGATCGAGGTACTGCTCGGCGATGTCGTCCACGATTCGGTAGGCGAGCATCCCGGCCGAGTCCGTCTTGCGCATCGCGGCGCGCGGCGGCTCGAGGTCGTACGGCTGCCACCCGCCGGGCGGCGTCTTGCGCGCGGTCAGCAGCGTGTCGTGTGTGAGCACGAGTCCGACCTGCTGGTAGTAGATGCAGTCATCGTCGGGGGCCGTCCGCGCGAGGAGGAAGATTCCGAAGATGTAGTCGCCGTGCCCCCGCAAGGTGGGGCGCGGCTCGTCGTCGTGCTGCGGGTCCTTGAGCAGGAGCTCGATCGCCGACTCCTCGAGCTCGCGCGGGCATTGCTTGCGCAGCTCGCCGGCGCTCGGATCAAGCAGGTCGATCCAGTTGGCGGCCATCGGGCCGCGATTCGACGTGCGCAGGCCTAGACCTCCGCTGCCTCAGGGCGGGGCGCGGTCGACGCCGACGCCGCGTGCCCTTCCTCCTCCGCAAGCAGGCGCTCCGCGTCGAGTGCGGCCATGCAACCGGAACCGGCCGCCGTCACCGCCTGGCGGTACGTGTGGTCCTGCACGTCGCCGGCGGCGAAGACGCCGAGGACGTTCGTCTCCGTTGTGCCGTGTGCCGTGACGAGGTAGCCGGCGTCGTCGTGGTCGAGCTGGTCGACGAACAACTTCGTGTTCGGGTCGTGGCCAATCGCGACGAAGACGCCGTCCACGCTCATCTCCCAGGTCTCGTCGGTCTGCACGTCGCGCAGCCGGACGCTCTGCACCTTGCCGTCGCCGAGGATCTCGTCGATCACGGTGTTCGTCAGGAACTCGATCTTGTCGTTCGAGCGGGCGCGGTCGAGCATGATCTGCGACGCTCGGAAGTCGTCGCGGCGATGGACGACCGTGACCTTCGTCGCGAAGCGCGTGAGGAAGGCCGCCTCCTCCATCGCGGTGTCACCGCCGCCGACCACGATCAATTCCTTGTCGCGGAAGAACGAGCCGTCACAGGTCGCGCACGCCGACACGCCGCGTCCCTGGTATTGCGTCTCGCCCGGCAGGCCGAGCCAGCGGGCGCTCGCGCCGGTCGCGATGATCACCGTGCGGGCCTTGTGCTCCTCGCCCTCGACCCAGATGCGGAAGGGGCGCTCGGCGAAGTCGACCCGCGTGACGTCGTCCGTGACGAACTCGGCGCCGAAGCGCTCCGCCTGGCGGCGGAACTCGGCCATCATCTCGGGCCCCATCACGCCGTCGGGGTAGCCGGGGTAGTTCTCGACGTCGCTCGTGATCATCAGCTGGCCGCCCCAATTGAAGCCCTCGATCACGAGCGGGGCGAGGTTCGCCCGCGCCGCGTAGAGGGCCGCGGTGTACCCGGCGGGGCCGCCGCCGATGATGATCAGGTCACGGTCGTCAGTCATGTGGTTCCTTTCTGAAAAACTCTTCTGCTGTATTAAACGATCCAGGCCGGAAGGACGTTCCCCTCCCGAAGCCTAGGAGTAAGAACGCCCGCCCTGGGCAAAGAAAGACGAGTCGTGCCGGGGATCACGTGGGAACAGTTGCGCGAGCTGGCCGCGTTCCGCGCGGAGAACGGTTGTGCGGTCAGCCTCTATGCGAACCTCGATCCCAGCGAGGCGCCTACGGCGGCGGCTGTCGAGGCGCGGGTCAGCTCCCAGCTCGCGGAGGCAGAGCGGCTCGCGGGTGAGCGGAAGGCCTCCACCTCCCACGCGCAGCGGGAGGGGCTGAAGGCCGACCTCGACCGGATCCGGCGGTGGTTCGACGACGACTTCGACCGCCAGGGCGTGCGCGGCGTCGCCGTCTTTGCGGCGTCGCTCGACAATTTTTGGAGCACCCTCGCCCTGCCGAGCGCCGTTCCCGACGAGGTGAAGATCGCGATCGAGCTCTACGTGGTGCCGCTGACGCTTCACGTCGGTCGTGACGCGGCACTCGTCGCGGCTATCGGGCGAGAGCGCGGGCAGGTCTTCCGGTTGCGCGGCGCCGGACTCGTCGAGATCGCCGACGACAGTCAGGAGGTGCCGGGCCGGCACGACCAGGGTGGCCAGTCGCAGGGACGCTACGAGCGCCACATAGAGAACCTCGTCGGGCAGCATCTGCGCGAGGTCGCAGACACACTCGACACACGCGTGCGGAAGCTGCGCGGCGTCGCCGTTGCGCTCGTCGGCGCGGAAGACATCCGCTCCGATTTCGAGGAGCTGCTCTCGAAGGATGTGAAGGACTGCCTCGCCGGCTGGGCGTCGGCCGAGGCGCATGCCGAGGGCCCGCAGCTACTTGAGGCCGTGCGTCCTTTGCTCGACGAGTGGTGGCGCAAGCGTGAAGAAGCGCTGCTCGAGCGGTGGCGCGAGGAGGCCGGCAAGAACGGTCGCGCGGCCGCCGGCTGGGCGCAGACGCTCGAGGCTGCCTCAGACGGACGTGTCGAGTTGCTCCTTGTCCAGAACGGCGTCGATCAGACGGCGTATGAATGTCCGAAATGCGGGCGGGCGCAGACGACGAACGGCAGCTGTCCGCTCGACGGCACGACAATGGTGAGCCGTGAGAACGGCGTCGACGTTGCCGTGCACAAGACGCTCGCGCACGGCGGCACCGTCCACGTACTCCGCGACCGGCAGGATCTCGAGCCGGTCGGCGGCGTCGCGGCGCTGCTCAGGTTCTAGGACGGGCGCGGATCGAAGAGGACACCTAGGCGGCGTCGAGTGCGCGCGGTAGCGCCGGCGGCGGCGGCTCGGCCGCAACGATCTCCAGCTGCTCCTCGCTCGCGCGATCGAGCTTCGTCTCGAACTTGTCGAGCCGCTTCTCCGCGGCTGCGTACTTGCCCTGCGCGTTCGTGAGGTGCTTGCCGACGAGCTCGAAATCGTCGCGGAAGCGGATGAAGTCCGTCTGCAACGCCGCGCAGTACTCCATGACCACCTGCGCATTGCGCTCGATCTGCATTCCTTTGAGCCCGAAGGCGATCACCTGCAGGTAGGCGGTGAAAGTCGTGGCCGACACCGGGAACACGCGCTTGTCGTGCGCGTACTGCAGCAGGGCTCCGGTCTTTCCGCAGACGAGCTCGTAGTAGATCGCCTCCGCAGGCAGATACATGAGCGCCCAGTCGTAGGTTCCCTCGCCTGGGCGGATGTATTTCATTGCGATCGCGTCGATGTGGCCCTTCACGTCGCGCGCGAACGCCTTCGCGTGCAACTCCGCCTCGGCCTCGTTGTCGGCGCTCGTCATGCGCTCGAAGTTGTCGAGCGGGAACTTCGCATCGACCGGCACGAGTTGCTCCGTGTAGATGACGGCGTCGACGCGCTCGCCGCTCGAGAACGTGTACTGCAGGTCGTAGGCATCGGGCGGTAGCCGGTCGCGCAGGAGGTTTTCGAGCAACAGCTCGCCAAAGCCGCCGCGCGCCTTCGGTGGGCGCAGCGCCTGCTCGAGGCGGCCGAGATCCTTGGCCCGATCGATCATCTCGGCTGTCGCCTTCGTGACCTCGCCGAGGCGCTCGTGGATCTGCGTCTCGGTCTTCCCCGCCGTGTCCAGGCGCCGGTCGACCTTCGTGTCGAGCTCGCCCAGACGGCGATCCATCGTCTCGACCACGGCTCGCAGTTGGCGATCGACGTCGTTGTTCCGCGATTCCAGCTCCGGTCGAAGCAGGCGCGGAACGAGGAAAGCCGCCGCGAGAATCGCGAGGGCGACGACAATGAGAGCAACAATGACCATCGGGTCTGCGAACGCTAGAGGGCGCATCGGACGGCATCGCTACGGGACCACGAAAACGCCAGATCCAACGAACCCGTGAGTCCATCGGATCTGGCTCGGCCACAGTAGCCCGCCGCTGCGCAGAGGGTCAAGGAGGAAAAAGCCGCAAATAGCGGCTACCCGGCTCTAGTGCCGGGTGTACTAGCTGTTGAGCGCGGTGTCGAGCGCGGTGACGAGGCTCTGCTCGTCGGTCGGGCTCGTGAGCGGGACCTGCTTGCCCTTCGTTCCGCTCTTGCCGACGAAGAGCGTCGGCGTGCCCGAGACCTTGTCGACGACCGCTGCGGCGTCGAAGCCCTTGGCCTGCTTCGTAACCGATCCTGCGGACTGGAGATTCAGAACGTCCTGTACCCGGACGGGTGGAATGCTCGACACCGCCTCCCCGACCATCGCGCTCGACAGCCAGCCGGTGTTCTCTGTGCCCTGGTTGTAGTAGAGGAGCTCGGCGAAATTGAACGCCTTGTTCTGGGTCGCCATCGCGATCATCGCGTTGCGGCCGCGGCTCGAGTCGGCGCCGATGAAGTCGAGAATGCGCGCCTCGACCTTCAGCTTCTTCGTCCGCACGTACTTCTTGATGATGTCCGGCATCACCTGGGTCTCGAACTGCTGGCAGAACGGGCATTGCAGGTCGATGTACTCGACCATGGTGACGGGCGCCAGCGGGTAGCCGAGTGTCAGGCCCGTCTGCGGGATTCCCTTGAGGAGCGTGTTGACGTCAGCGGCGGCGGGCAGCGCGTTCGTGAGCGTGCCGATCGCGGGATAGCCGTTCGCGGCCGAATTCTTGCCGCCGCTGAGAGCGAGCGCGAGCCCGATCCCGATCGCGGCGAGCACGACGACGCCGCCCACGATCGCGAGCACTCTCGGGTTGGCCTGCCGCCGGCGCACGCCGCCTTTCGACTGCACGGGCGGGGGCGCAGAGGCGGCGCGCCGCATCTGTTTGCTCTTCTTGCCGCTAGGCATCGAGCGGAAGGGTAGCGGCGTCGTTGTCGCCACCGGCCGCGGCAAGGGCTAAGAATCCGATAAGGAGGACGAAGCCGGTAAGCGCGAGGGTCGGGATCGTCATGTAGCCGAACTCGTTGATCCACTTCGTTGCGCAGCCGCCGGGTGCCGAGATCAGGCACTGGTTGGGCTCCGTGATCACCCTGTTCTCGATCAACAGGTGGTAGACCGAGACGCCGGCGCCCACGACGGGGAGGGGCAGCAAGTAGCGCGCCGCGCGGTGGTCGCCGTGGTAGGCGAGGAAGAGCGTCAGGATCGAGAGCGGGTACATGCAGATTCGCTGGTACCAGCAGAGCTCGCACGGGACGAAGTGCGCGACCTCGGAGAAGAAGAGACTGCCACCGGTTGCGATCGCCGCGACGACGAACCCGGCCCAGAGCTCGTAGCCCCAGAGCAGCCGCCTGAGCGCGCGCAGCGGGCCCCGCGCCCCGGCGAGCGCGGCGAGCGCGACGAGGATGAGCAAGCCCCCGAGCACCTGGCCGACGACACCGAGCACGGCGAGAACCACGATCACGTCGTGCGTCATGGACGGACATTGCCACAAGGGCGCTACGCTCGGCGCGCCGGGGTGGCGAAACTGGTCAGACGCGCCCGACTTAAAATCGGGTGGCCTTTGGGCCATACGGGTTCGAGTCCCGTCCCCGGCATCCCGCATCCGAACGCGGCGGTGAGTTCACCGTTCCTCGCGCACGTACGGAAGACCGAGGCTGGCCGGCGCGCCGAGTCGGCGCGGCGCACCGCTCGACGAGACAAGCGCGAGCACGAGCACGAGCACGATTCGAAACGGCGGGAGGGGAGGGGGCGCCCGCCGGCGCCCCCT
>PLZU01000060.1 GCA_003152275.1 Actinomycetota bacterium | reverse complement strand
CGAGGAGGCGCGGCCGCGCGCCGAGCGGAAGGGCCTCGCGCTCTCGTTCAGCGGCGACGGTCAGGTGCCTGTCGAGGCCGACCGGGGCCGGATCTTCCAGCTGCTCGACAATCTCATCTCGAACGCGATCAAGTTCACGCCAGAAGGCGGACGAGTCGACGTGCGCGCGTTGCCTACGCCGGACGGCGCCATGCTCGAGGTGAGCGATACGGGGATCGGGCTGCCGCCGGGTGACCTCGAGCTCGTGTTCGAGCGCTTCTTCCGTTCCAGCCTGGCGGTGAGTAACCAGATCCCGGGCACGGGCCTGGGGCTGTTCATCACGAAGGCGATCGCGGAGGCGCACGGCGGCCACATATCGGCCTCGAGCCGCGACGGCGCCGGCACGACCTTCCGCATCGACATGCCAGCACGCACCCCCGCCACCGAGAACGCGCCCGACGAAGAGGAGCTGGTCGCATGAGCGGACCAGGACTCTGTGTCCTCTCTCTGATGGCACACCATCACACCATCACACCATCGCGTGCGCGACCGAAGGCCTGTTCTGATGCGGGATTGAGCCCGATTCGCATGCCATCAACGGTGCCATCACATGGCGTCAGCGTTCGCCCGGGCAGCACGCGCTCAGCCGCGGGTCGTGGCACGTTCTGCACACTCGCCCGCGTCTCTCAGCCAAAGCGTGTTCGTTTGCGTGTGAGCTCAGCGGCCTCACGCTCGGGGCGCACCCCGTGCCCTGCAGGGGCGGTCCGGGGGATCTGGTTTAAAACCCTCGAGCGGGTTCTCGTTTAAAACTCCGCTGGCCGGAGTCGCGTGCCCAAAAGGAGCGTCGCCTTTTGCGGGAACCACGACCGCTTGGGCGATGGGAGTGTTTCCGAAAACGGCCGTGGGCCTTCAGCTCGCTGGTTGATCACCAGTGGTCTCTGGCCACTCGTCGGGCGGGGAGTCGGGGACGAGCGGGCTCAGGTCCATCCAGTCTGGAATGTTCCAGTTCAGCATCCTCAACAAGTCGGGATTGAAGAGGAAGTCGAGGTCGGTCACGATCGTGAAGTCCGGTTCGGAGAGGAGCTCGATGTCGTCTCGGCGGGAGGCCGCCCCGATGCGCACGCCAGGCGCTGGCTCTTCCCGGATTCCGGCTCGGATCGCCCGCTCGGAGTCGAATAGCGGACAGAGCCCGCAGCGAGGTAAGACGCCAAACACGAACCGCTCGCGGCACTCTCCGAAGCTGCTGAGATAAAAGGCGGCGCACCAGCCCATCTCGCGAGCGTGATAGGAGGAGACGAGCTGGTCGCACTCGTAGACCTCGGTTGCCTGCCAGTCGCGCACCCGCTCGAGGAGGCGGGCTAGGCTGCTGTAGACGCGGCCGCCGCCGCCCAACACAAAGCGCACCCGGTAGCTGCCGGACCCCAGCTCGCCGCACTCGCCGGCACCGCTTTGAGCCTCCACCACCGCCTTCGCGAACCGTTTCGACCGCGAGGGCCCAAACTCGACCGTCAGCACCCGCTCCACCCGGCCGACCCTACCAACGGGAGCTGAACCCGCTGGCACGATTTGCAGGCCGCCACTGAACCGCAACACTGAGATGGCGTCGACGGTATGGGAGAGTCCCGCAGCCCCAATCCGTGCTTCATCGCTATCTTCTACTGCTTTGAAGCAAGTTCCTGCCGAGAATCCGCCAGCCTCGCACTCGGTACCACCATGCCGCACGGCGCTCCGCACGATTCACTGATAGCAGAGTGCCTGGAACGACAAACGGTGCACGGCGCACGGACCGCGTTCGCGCACGACGGCGGAGTGCGCCGGCGTGATGTAACCAACGTGCTGCGCGAACCCGTAAGCCGGATACAGGGCATCGAGCCTGCGCATCAACCGGTCTCGCGTGACCTTCGCGATAATCGACGCCGCGGCGATCGCTGCGCTCTTGGTGTCTCCGTCGATAACCGCAGTGTGCTCGGGCGCGGACGGCCCGAGCCGGAAGCCGTCGACGAGGCACGCTTCGGCCGGCGGCGCGAGGGCGTGCAGCATCGCGCGGAGCCCCGCCAGATTCGACTTGTGCAGTCCGTTCCGGTCGATGTCGCCCGGCGGAATCACACGCACCGCGACCTTCGACGCGCAGCCGAGTACCGCGTGGAAAAGCTCTTCGCGCTGCTCTGCCGTGCACTGCTTCGAGTCGTTGAGGTACGTCAACGGACGGACCCTGTGATCCTTCAGGCACGCGTAGTCGAGCAGGACGCCGGCGACGACGAGTGGGCCTGCGAGCGAACCGCGCCCTGCCTCGTCGGTGCCTGCAACGAAGCGCGCTCCGAGCGTCCGATCGAATCTCAGGAGCTTTTGCCCGGTCGCCTTCACCGCGGCCGAGACTAGCGCACGGGTCAGCCGGCGACTATTCGCCTGCGGGGACGGGCTCTGCTTCGGCCCCGGCTGCTTCAGGCTCGGCTGCGAGCGCCTCCGCGGCCGCTGCAGCCTCCGCTGCGGCCTTCGCTGCGAGCTCCTCAGCCTGCGCTGCCTCCGCGAGTTCCGCGGCCTCCGCGTCCTCGAGCCTCGCCTCGGCCGCCTGGTCGAGGGTGCCGCCGTGGCCGTAGCGCCGCTCACGCACGCGGGCCTTCTTGCCGACGCGGCCGCGCAGGTAGTAGAGCTTCGCGCGGTTGACGTCGCCGACCGCCGTGACCTCGATCTTCTCGATCTTCGGCGAGTGCAGCGGGAACGACCGCTCGACCCCGACGCCGAACGACTGCTTCCGCACGGTGAAGGTCTCCCGGGCGCCCGAGCCCTGGCGCTTGATCACGATGCCCTCGTAGACCTGCACGCGGCGGCGCTGGCCCTCGATCACCTGAAAGTGGACGCGCACCGTGTCACCGGCCTTGAACCTCGGCACCTTGCGCAGCTGGGCGCGTTCGATCGACTCGATGACGTTGCTCATATCGAAAGGGGCCCGGCGGGCCGAGGGGCAAGGTTAGCGAAAACCGATCCGGTTCGGCGGCCAGTAGACGAAGAACACCTCGCCGATGAGGTTCTTCCGCGGCACCGGCCCCCAGACGCGCGAGTCGCAGGACTGCGCCCGGTTGTCGCCCATGAAGAAGTAGTAGCCCTTCGGGATCTTGTTCCAGGTGCGCGGCGGCTCGTGGTCGCGGCGATCGGCGGCGATGTACGGCTCGTTGAGCTCTACGCCGTTGATGTACACGAAGCCGTCGCGCTCGCTCACGGTTTCGCCGGGCAGCCCGATCAGCCGCTTCACGAACGTCCCGCCGGCGCCGCAGCGGATCTTCGCCTCCGGTGGGGTATTGAAGACGATGATCTCGCCGCGTTTCGGATTGCGGAAGTGGTAGATGAATCGGTTCGCCAGCACACGGTCGCTGAAGCCCGCCTCGCAACCCGGTGCGGGCCTCGCGCAGTGGAGCGTCGGTTCCATCGACGAGGACGGGATGCGGTACGGATTGACGACCCACATCTTCAGCCCGAACACGATTACGATCGCGCCGACGATCGTCAGTACCCAGTCGAGCACAACGCGAACGCCGCGCGGCAGGCCGGGGAAGAGACGTCCGAGTGGGTCTCTCATCGCACGCGCTCCCGGCGCCAGGCTTCGATCTTCGCGTGGTCGCCCGAGAGCAGCACGTCCGGCACCTTCCAGCCGCGGAACTCCGCGGGCCGCGTGTAATGCGGGTACTCGAGGCCGCCACCGAGCTCCTCCGAGAAGCTCTCGAGCTCGCCCGACCCTTCGGCAAGCGCGCCAGGGAGCCGCCGCGCAACGGCGTCGAGCAGGATCATCGCGGGCAGGTCGCCGTTCGAGAGCACGTAAGGGCCGACAGAGATCGCTTCGGTCGACAGGTGCTGGACGATGCGTTCGTCGAAGCCCTCGAACCGAGAGGACAGAAGCGTCAGCTGCGTCTGCTCGGCGAGCTCCTCGACGATCTGCTGCGTGAGCGGTCGTCCCTGCGGCGTTAACGCGATCACGCGCTCGGGACGATCTTCGCCGTACACCGCCTCGAGCGCCGCAGCCACGACATCGACGCGCAGCACCATGCCCGCACCGCCGCCGTACGGCTCATCGTCGACCTGCCCGGCGCGGAGCGGCGTCGTCTCGCGATAGTTGATGAGCCGAAGCTCGAGCTCCGTGCCGAGCACGCCCGCGATCGGCTGTTGCTCGGTCAGCCAGGCGAAGGCATGCGGGACGAGGGTGAAGACGTCGATTCTCATTCAGGGTTTGCGAAGCCTGCCGCGATCACGATTCGCCCACCCTCGAGATCCACCTTCCGCACGCAGGCTTCCACGAGCGGCAGGGACAAGCCCGAGTCGAGCTCGAGCACGTCGTTCGCAGGGTAGTCGAGCACGTCGCGGACCTGCCCGAGGACCCGTCCTCCCTCCTCTTCGACCACGAGGCCGACGAGCTGGAACGCGTAGTACTCGTCGGCTTCGAGGGCCGGCAGCGACTCCCGTGGCACGGTGAGGGTCGCGCCACGCTCGACGCGCCGCTCGAGCCGGATCACGGGGCGGCTCTGCGACCCGCGCTTCGACGCGACGATCTTCACGGGCGCGCCGTCGACGTACACGGTCGCTCCGGCCGCGAACGCGTCGATGCGATCGCTCGGGCCTTCGACGAAGAACGACCCGTCGAGTCCGTGCGGCCGGCCGACGCGGCCGATCGGAACAAGGTCAGACGGCACGAGTCTCGAACAGTGCGACCGCCTCCTCGCGCGAGAGCGACGGCCACTCGAACGGATAGTCGCCGAGGTCGAGCTCGTACAGCGTGTACTGCGGCTCGAGATCGAGCATCCAGTACGCGCCGCGCGGCTCGTCGTACGACATCCCGACACTCCCCGAGTTGATGACGCGCTTGCCGGCGATGGTGCGGTCAAACTGCATGTGCGTATGCCCACAGACGATGGCGTCGGCAGCAACGTCCTCGAAGAGAAATGCGATTCGCTCCACCGGAGTCCGCTCGGTGAAGATGTCGACATCGTTCCGCGGGCTCGCATGACAGTAGAGCACCTGCCCACACACAAGGGTCGGCGGCAGCCGGCCCAACCACTCGATCGTGCCGGTATCCAGCTTCGAACGCACCCACTCGATCAGATCCGGCGGCGCAAGTCCTTCCTCGCCGGCCACGAGCTCGCGATCCGCGTTGCCTCGAATCCAACGCACCCGGTCCCCAAGTGCTCGCAACCGGTCCACGGTCTCTTGCGGAAACGGCCCGGCTGCGACGTCGCCGCCGACGACGATCGTCGCGTCGTCCGGAATCTCCTGCAGCACGGCTTCGAGGGCACGGATGTTCCCGTGCACGTCGTAGAGCGTCGCGACGGGCATCAGCCGACGATTTCGAGCTGCAAGCGGCGGCCCGCGTTCGGCCCGCCCGCGCGCACGACCGTGCGCAGGGCGCGCGCGATGCGTCCCTGCCGTCCAATCACCTTGCCGACGTCGCTCTCAGCGACGTGCAGCCGAAAGACGAGGGCTCCGTCGTCGCCCTCGACCTGCTCGACGCGCACCGCATCCGGCTCATCCACGAGCCGGCGTGCGAGCTCGACGAGCAGGTCACCCATCGCTATTTGATGCCCTTGACTTTCAGAAGCCGGGCGACCGGCTCGGTCGGAAGCGCACCCTTCTGCAGCCAGGCGCGCACCTTCTCCTCGTCGAACTCGATGAGCGACGGCTCGTGCTGCGGGTTGTAGCGCCCGACGATCTCGATGAACTTGCCGTCGCGCGGCGAGTGCGAGTCGGCGGCGACGACGCGATAGATCGGGTTCTTCTTCGAGCCGACTCGCGTCAGCCTGAGTCTCACAGCCATTTCATTACCTCTTTGCTCTCTTCTTTCGCTTACTTGCCGACTTGCGTGTTGCGCTCGGGCGGGGTTTCCCGCTCGCTGCAGGAGGCATGGTGCCTGGCAGGGAGGGCATCTTGCCGGATCCGATCGACTTCATCATCTTCGCCATCTGCTTTCGGCCCTCGATCAGCTGATTCACCTGCTGGAGCGTGGTGCCGCTCCCGGCCGCGATTCGCCGGCGGCGAGAGGCGTCGATCACGTGCGGGACGCGCCGCTCGTGCGGCGTCATCGAGAGGATGATCGCCTCCACCTGCGCGAGCTGCCGTTCGTCCACCTGGTCGAGGCCCTCGAGCTGCTTGCCGAGACCCGGGATCATTTTCAGCACGCCCTGCAGCGGCCCCATGCGGCGCAGCATCTTGTAGCTCTTCAGGAAGTCGTCGAAGGAGAACTCGCCCTGCAGCATGCGGCGCTCGAGCTCTTCCTTCTCGTCGTCGCCGACTGCCGACTCGGCGCGCTCGATCAGTGTGAGCACGTCGCCCATGCCAAGGATGCGGCCGGCCATGCGGTCGGGGTGGAACCACTCGAGTGCGTCGAGCTTCTCGCCGACCGACGCGAGCTTGATCGGCTTGCCGGTGACAGCCTTCACCGAGAGCGCAGCGCCGCCGCGCGCGTCGCCGTCGAGTTTCGTCAGCACGACGCCGTCGAAATCGATGCGCTCCTGAAACGCGAGCGCGACGTTTACGGCCTCCTGGCCGGTCATCGCGTCGAGCACGAGCAGCACATTTGTCGGCTTCGCTTCGCGACGGACTGCTGCGAGCTCTTCCATCAGCGGCTCGTCGATCTGTAAGCGCCCGGCAGTATCCAGAATGACGACGTCGCGGCCGTCGGCGCGCGCGCGGTCGATGCCTTCGCGCACCGCCTTGACCGGGTCGCGCCGCTCGTCTGCGTAAACGGGAACGTCGACCTGCGCACCGAGCTGGACCAGCTGGTCGATTGCAGCAGGACGCTGCAGGTCAGCAGCGACGAGTGCGGGCTTGCGGCCGTCCTTCTTCAGCAGCAGAGCGAGCTTGCCGGCGGCGGTCGTCTTGCCCGAGCCTTGCAGCCCGGCGAGCAGGATCGTCGTCGGCGGTCGTTGCGAGAAGGCGATCTGCGACGAGCCGGAGCCCATCAGCTCGGTCAGCTCCTCGTGCACGATCTTCACGACCTGCTGGCCGGGGGTCAGGCTCTTCTGCACGTCCTGCCCGAGCGCTCGCTCGCGCACCTGCGCGACGAACTGCTTGACGACGTCGAAGTTGACGTCGGCCTCCAGCAGAGCAAGTCGCACCTCACGCATCGCGCGGGTGATGGTCTCCTCGTCGAGCGTGCCGCGGCCCTTGAGGTCGCCAAGCGCGCTCTGCAGCTTGTCCGCAAGGGCGTCGAACATCGGCTGCCCAGTGTAGAGAGCAGGGGTAGAGGCGGCACGAAAACGCCCACCGGCTCGGCAAGCCAGTGGGCATGATCGACGGTTCAGCGTGCAGCATCAGGCGGTGAGGACACTGCGGTTGTTCATGCGGAGCCGTGTGCCGCCCAGCAGGAGCAGCATCAGACCGGCGGCGATTCCAGCACCGACGCCGGCGTCGCCCCAGCTGAAGCTGGTGCCGCTCGGACCGGTCGCGACGTGGCCGTTGCCGCCGAGCGTGTCGGTGATGAAGCGGTATCCCCGCACGGTCGCCTGCTCGGAGTTGCCGTTGCCGCCGAGCGTGTCGGTGATGAACGGGACCGATTGCCGGCTTGCGGTCTGGGACACCGCGTTCCGGTACCACGAGTCGTGAGCTCCGAGTGCGGACGGCACTGCGACGACGGCGAGCGAGGCCGCAACCGCAATTCCTACGGACAGCTGCTTGAGCGTGTGGCGCTTGCAGAACATTGAACTCCTCCTCCATTGGCGATCGCCGTCTGCGATCTCTTGCCCACAAGACCGAGCGGCGCCTAATCGCCGGTAAAGCGCCGGTTAATTTGGCCTCTCCAGCAGCCGGTGCTAGCGTCGCCACGAGGTAACTCGATGGATTTCCGCATCCTCGGCCCGCTCGAGGTCGTCGAAGACGGTCGGGCGCTCGACCTCGGCGGCGCCAAGCAGCGTGCCCTACTAGCTCTGCTGGCGATTCACGCAAACCGCGTCGTCGCCCGGGACCAACTGATCGAGGCGCTCTGGGACGAGGAGCCGCCCGAGACGGCCGGGAAGGCGCTCCAGGTGTACGTCTCGCAGCTGCGCAAACTGCTCGGGCGGGAGCGGCTGGAGACGAAGTCGCGGGGATACCTGCTGCGCCTCGAGCCGGACGAGCTCGACCTCGCCCGCTTCCAGCGCCTCCACGAGAGCGGGCGGCCGGACGAGGCGCTGTCGCTCTTTCGCGGAGACCCGCTCGCCGACTTCGCCGAGCAGCGCTTTGCCCAAGCAGAGATCGCCCGACTGCAGGAGCTCCGGCTCTCGTGCCTCGAGCAGCGGATCGAGCGTGACCTCGCGCAAGGACGACACGCGGAGCTCGTCGGCGAGCTCGACGCTCTCACTCGGGAGCATCCGCTCCGCGAGCACCTCCGCGCCCAACTGCTGCTCGCGTTCTACCGCGCCGGGCGCCAGGCCGAGGCGCTCGAGGCCTATCAGGCCGCGCGCAGCGCCCTCGTCGACGAGCTCGGCATCGAGCCGGGCCGTCCGCTCCGCGAGCTCCACCAGCAGATCCTCCGGCAGGATCCGGCTCTCGACCTTCCCGCCCGGAAACACGCGCAGCGCGTAGAGGCGGCGGCCGCGCCTTCGCACGGCCCACTGCCGGCGAGGCTCGGCGAGGTGCGGAAGACGGTCACGGTGGTCTTCTGCGACCTCGCCGACTCGACCGAGCTCGGCGAGCGCCTCGACCCCGAGTCTCTGCGGGCACTGATGGCGCGCTGGTACGGCGCGATGCGCGAGCCGCTCGAGGGGCACGGCGGCACGGTCGAGAAGTTCATCGGCGACGCGGTGATGGCGGTCTTCGGCGTGCCGCAGGTGCACGAGGACGATGCGCTCCGCGCCGTTCTCGCCGCCGTCGAGATGCGCCGTGCACTCGCCGCGCTGAACGCCGAGATCGGCTCCGCCCTGCAAATCCGGATCGGCGTGAACAGCGGCGAGGTCGTCGCCGGCGAGGGCAGCGCGACGCTCGTGACCGGCGACGCCGTGAATACCGCGAAGCGGCTCGAGGAGGCAGCTGCCTCGGGCGAGATCTTGATCAGCGCCGCGACGCGACGGCTCGTCGAGAACGCGACCGAGCTGGAGCAGGCCGGTGCCGTTCTGGCGAAGGGCAAGAAGGAGCCGGTCGAAGCGTGGCGTGTGCTCGGCACGATCCCAGGTGCGGCGCCGTTCGCGCGGCGGCTCGATGCGCCGCTCGTCGGGCGCACGCGCGAGCTCGCGTTCCTGCGCGACGAGCTTGCGGCAGCGGAGCGTGCGCGGACGTGCCGCCTTGTCACCGTGTACGGCGCCGCAGGGATCGGCAAGTCGCGGCTCGCCGCGGAGTTCCTCGCCGACGCGCGCGGTCGTGCCGGCGTGCTGACGGCGCGCTGCCTCCCTTATGGCGACGGGATCACGTTTCTACCGCTCGCGGAGCTCGTGCGCTCGATCGGCGGCGAGCGCGCAATGATCAGTGCCGTCGAAGCGGAGCCCGACGGTGCGCTGATCGTCGAGCGGGTCTGCGGCGCACTCGGATCGGATGCGCAGCCCAGCTCGAGCGAGGAAACGTTCTGGGCCGTTCGTCGGTTTCTGGAGACGCTCGCGCGCGAGCGTCCGCTCGTCGTCTCCCTCGAAGACGTGCACTGGGCGCAGCCGATGTTCCTCGACCTCCTCGAGTACGTCACGGGTTGGAGCCGGGACGCGCCGATCGTCCTCCTCTGCCTCGCGCGACCGGAGCTGCTCGACGCTCGCCCGCGCTGGGGCGGCGCGGCGCTGACGCTCGAGCCGCTGACGGAGGCGGAGTCGGAGCGCCTGCTCGACGAGCTTGCGATGGAGTGGCCGATCACTCCGGACGCGCGCGCAGAGATCGCTGACCGGGCCGAGGGGAATCCGCTGTTCCTCGAGCAGATGATCGCGATGCTCTCCGAGCGCGGAGCGGCGCCGCGCGAGGTGCCCCCGACGATCCAGGCGCTCCTCGCCGCGCGGCTCGACCAGCTGAAGCCGCTCGAACGGTCCGTGCTCGAGCGCGCCGCGGTGGTCGGAAAGGAGTTCTGGCGCGGCGCCGTGCTCGAGCTCTCCCCGCCCGACGACCGAGCAGGCGTCTCACCAGCGCTCCTGGCGCTCGTGCGCAAGGAGCTCGTGCGCCCGGAGCGATCCGCGTTCGTGGGCGACGACGGTTTCCGCTTCCGCCACGCGCTCATCCGCGACGCGGCGTATTCCGCGATGCCGAAGCGCACTCGCGGCGAGCTACACGAGCAGTTTGCGGCGTGGCTCGAGCGCCACGAGGGCGATGAGGAGCTCGTCGGCTACCACCTCGAGCAGACCTCGCAGTACCGCGCCGAGCTCGGTACTCCCGATGAGGCACTGTCGGAGCGTGCGGCTGCAATGCTCGCCGCCGCCGGGCGGCGCGCATTCGCGCGCGACGACGCACGCGCCGCTGCCAGCCTTTTCCTCCGCGCCTGCGAGCTCCTGCGAAGCGACGACGCTGCGCGCCTGGAGCCGCTTCGGCGCGCAAGCCTTGCACTCTGGTGGTCCGGCAACGTCGAGGACGCGCGCCGCCTGCTCAACGAGCACATCGCGCTCGCCGCCACGCTTGGGAACGCCGCAGAGGAATGGTCGGGTCGCCTCGATCTCGCCGCCGGTAACCTCGTCACCGGCGATATCGACGCAGACGGGCTGCTCGAAGTCGCAGAGGAGGCGATTCGCGTCTTCGACCCGGGCGACGACGCCGGCCTCGCGCGCGCCTGGAGAAGAGTCGCGCACGCATACATGGCGAAAGGGCGCTACGCGGACTCGGGCGAGGCGAGCGAACGCGCACTCGCGCACGCACGCGCGGGCGGCGAGCGGTTCGAGGAGGCGCGGATCGTCGACCTCCTGTGTACGAGCCTGCTGTACGGCCCCGCTCCGGCCGACGCGGCGGTGCGGCGCTGCGAGGGGATGCTGTTAGAGGCGCACGGCAACCAGGTGTTGGGGGCGAACATCGCGGCCGCGCTCGTCGGCCTCCTCGGCATGCGCGGCGCCTTCGACGCTGCCCGCGAGCGCGCGCGGTTCGCGGAGGAGATCTATCTCGAGCTCGATCTCCAGCTCGCGTTCGCCGGGCTGACGCAGGTCACAGGGCCGATGGAGCTGCTCGCAGGCGACCCTGCCGCAGCCGAGCGGGAGCTGAAGCGAGGCCTCGACATCCTCCAGCCGCGCGGCCCCGACGGCTATCAGGAGGCCCTCCTCGCCGAAGCGCTATACGGGCAGGGACGCCTCGACGAGGCAGCCCGGCACGCCCGCACAGCGGAGGCGCACGCACCCGCCGGCAACGTTCAGGCCCAAGTCGCGTGGCGTGGCGTGCGCGCAAAGCTCGAAGCCGCGGAGGCGCCGGAGCGGGCGCGAGCGCTCGCTGTCGAAGCCATCTCGCTCGCCGAGTCGACGGACGCGACGAACCTGCTCGCCGACGCGCTCGCGGACCTCGCGGTTGTTTTGCGCGTCGCGCGGGAGGATGCGGCCGCAGACGCCACGCGCCGGGCGCTCTTCCTCTACGAGCAGAAGGGCAACGTCGCAGCCGCGGAGCGCCTAACGAAGGTCCTCGCAGCGGTCAGCTAGCGGTTGTAAGGTCAACCGGGGTCGACGACGAGGGAGGACGAGATGGCGAAGAACGTGAATGTGAAAGTGGCTGCTGCGAAGGTGAACGCTTCCCACTCGGCAGGGTTCGACGCCGCGCTCGACAAGGCGCTGGACGCCGCCGCGGGCAAGCTCGGGACGGGCCTATACGACGTCAACGTCGAGTTCTGGGCGACGATCAAGGTCACGAACCCCGGGCAGATCCAGCAGTACGGGGTGACGCTGACGCCGAGGGGCTAGCCGGCAACGAGCGCGCGCGCGAAATCGTGCGCGTCGAACGGGCGCAGATCGTCGAGCTGCTCCCCCACGCCGATCAGCTTAACCGGTAGCCCGAGCTCGTACGCGATCGGGATCGCGACGCCGCCCTTCGCCGAGCCGTCGAGCTTCGTCAGCACGACTCCGGTGACGCCTGCGGTCTCGCCGAAGAGCTTCGCCTGCTGCACGCCGTTCTGGCCGGTGGTCGAATCGACGACGAGCAGCGTTTCGTGCGGCGCGCCGTCGAGCTTGCCGGCGATGACGCGGCGCACCTTTGCGAGCTCCTCCATCAGATTCGTCTGCGTGTGCAGTCGGCCGGCGGTGTCGACGATCACGACGTCGCGCCCGCGCGCCTGCGCCGCTTCGATCGCGTCGAACGCCACCGCGGCGGGGTCGCCGCCGCGCTCGGAGCCGACGAAGTCAGCACCGGCGCGCTGCGCCCAGATCTCGAGCT
>PLZU01000098.1 GCA_003152275.1 Actinomycetota bacterium | reverse complement strand
GTTCTGGACATGCGCGCGCATCGTCTCAGCCGCGCGGTCGCCGTCTCCGGCCTGGATCGCCTCGAGGAGCGCTCGGTGCTCCTCGACCGCCTCCTCGAGCTCGTGAGCCCGATCAAGCGCGATCGACCAGATCCGCAGCGCGAGCACGTAGTACTGCTCGAGGGTCGCCTCCAGGAGATCGTTGTGCGCAGCCCGGTACACGGCACGGTGGATCCGTTCGTCGAGGTCGATCAGCTCGCTGCCGCCGGCAGCGAGTTCGACCAGGAGCGCGGCGAGCTCCTCCCTGTCTACATCGGTCGCACGCTCGGCCGCGAGCCGCGCAGCCTCGGGCTCGAGCACCTCCCGCACCTCCGAGAGCCGCGCGAGCTCTCGCACATCGACGCCCGTCACGAACATCCCGCGACGCGGATAGACCTCCACGAGCCGTTCGTGCGCGAGTCGCCGCAGCGCTTCCCGCACGGGCGTCCGGCCGATTCCAAGCCGCTCGATCAGCCCCCGCTCGTCGATCACGGCCCCGGGAGCGAGCGTGAGTGAGACGATCAGACCCCGGATCTCGTGATAGGCCTTGTCCGCCAGGGACGTCACGGGGAGATATTTTAGTCATATTCTCTGCGTCTATCAGACGAGAGGAGCCCTGAATTGGCCACGCACATGCCGTCGTCGCTCGAGATCGCCCAGGAGGCGCAGCTCCGCCCCATCACCGAGATCGCCGAGGCCGCCGGTCTCCTCGCCGACGAGATCGAGCCGTACGGGCGCTACAAGGCGAAGATCGACCTCGGCGTGCTCGAGCGCCTCGCCGGCCGCCCCGACGCGAAGCTGATCAACGTCACCGCGATCACGCCGACAAAGGCCGGCGAGGGCAAGACGACGACCGCGGTCGCGCTGACGCAGGGGCTCGGCTACATCGGCCGCTCGCCCGTGCTCTGCCTGCGCGAGGCGTCGCTCGGCCCGGTGTTCGGGATCAAGGGCGGTGCGGCCGGCGCCGGCTACACGCAGGTTGTCCCGATGGAGGACATGAACCTCCATTTCACCGGTGACATCCACGCGATCGGCGCCGCGAACAACCTGCTCGCTGCGATGCTCGACGCGAGCATTCTGCACGGCAACAAGCTCGGCATCGACGCGCTTTCGATCTCCTGGCGGCGCTGCATCGACATCAACGACCGCGCACTGCGCGACATGGTGATCGGCCTCGGCGGCCGCGCGAACGGCTACACGCGCCAGACGGGCTTCGACATCACCGCCGCTTCCGAAGTGATGGCGATCGTCGCCGTCGCCTCAGACCTCCAGGATCTGCGGCGGCGCCTCGGCGCGATCACCGTCGCTCGGACGTTCGAAGGCGAGCCGGTGACGGCGGAGCAGCTGCGCGCGGCCGGTGCGATGACCGTCCTGCTCAAGGACACGCTCAAGCCGAACCTCGTGCAGACGCTCGAGGGCCAGCCTGCGCTCATCCACTGTGGCCCCTTCGCGAACATCGCGCACGGCAACAACTCGCTCGTCGCGGACCGCGTGGCGCTGAAGCTCGGCGACTACGTCGTGACCGAGTCCGGCTTCGGCTCAGACATGGGCATGGAGAAGTTCTTCGACATCGTCTGCCGTGCCGGCGGACTGCAGCCGAGCGCGACGGTCCTTGTCGCGACCGTGAAGGCGCTGAAGCACCACGGCGGCGACCCGGACGGAGGCATGGAGGCCATGGAGGCGGGCATCCCGAACCTTGCACGCCATCTCGGCATCGTGCGCGAATTTGGGATGAACCCGGTGGTGGCGGTCAACCGGTTCCCTGGCGACACCGCCGAGGAGGTCGAGCGGCTGCGTGACCTCGCACTCGAGCACGGTGCGTTCGCGGCGGAGGTCAACGAGGGCTACTCGCAGGGCGGTGCGGGCGGTGCGGCGCTGGCCGAGGCGGTTGTCGCTGCAGCCGAGGCACCTTCGAGCTTCGACTTCGTCTACCCGCTCGACGCCCCGATCGCCCAGAAGATCGAGGCAATCGCGAAACGCGTCTACGGCGCGGACGGCATCTTCTTGTTGAAGACCGCGAAGGACAAGATTGCGCAGTTCGAAGGAACGGGGATCGACAAGCTGCCGATCTGCATGGCGAAGACGCACCTTTCGCTCTCCCACGACCTGAACCTGAAGAACGCGCCGACCGGCTTCACGGTCACAGTCCGCGACCTGCGCGCCTATACCGGCGCGGGCTGGATCGTTGCACTGTGCGGCGATATGCAGACGATGCCGGGCTACGGCGCGAACCCGGCCGCGATCAATGTCGACATCGACGAGGAGGGACGCACTGTCGGACTCTTCTGAGATCCTCGCCGACATCGTCGAGGAAGGCCGCCGCGTCCTCGCTGCAGCGACGCGCGAGAACGTCGCTCTGCGCCTCCTCGGAGGCGTCGCGGTCCGGCTGCGCTCTGCCGGGCTGCCGCCGGCCCTGCAGCGCGAGTACAAGGACCTCGACTTCGCAACGACGCGGAAGGCCTCGGGGGAGACGCAGCAGCTTCTGCGCGGCCTCGGCTACGAGCCGCACACCGCGTTCAACACGATGAACTCGAAAGAGCGGCTCCTCTTCTTCGACGACGCGCACGGACGGCAGGTCGACGTGTTCGTCGGCTCGTTCCGCATGTGCCACGAGATCCCGCTCGAGCGCCGGCTCGCGGCGCATGACGACACCGTCCCGCTCGCGGAGCTCGTGCTCACGAAGCTGCAAATCGTCCAGCTGAACGAGAAGGACGTGCGAGATGCGGTCGCGCTCCTCGTCGAGCACGACATCACCGATGACGACGCGGGCATCAACGGCGCGCGGGTCGCGGAGCTCTGCGCAGACGACTGGGGCCTCTGGCGCACGATCACGCGAAACCTCGAATCAGTCGGTGGGCACCTCGCCAGCTACGACGTCGACCGCGACCTCGTGTCAACGCGCCTGGCCAGCCTCCAGGAACGGATCGAGACGGCCCCGAAATCGCGCGGCTGGAAGCTCCGGGACAAGATCGGGGAGCGCAAGCGCTGGTACGAGTTGCCGGAAGAGGTTGGCGGTGTGTAGGAGACGTTGTTAGATGGAGGTTGAATGAGGCTCTACTTCGCAACTGACGTCCATGGGTCGGAGAAGTGCTGGCGAAAGTTCCTGAACGCCGGCAAGCACTACGACGCCGACGTGATCGTGCTGGGCGGCGACATGACAGGCAAAGCGCTCGTCCCCGTGATCAGCGATGGTGGCGGACACTGGCACGCGACACTGCTCGAGAACCGCGCCGAGATGTCGACGGAGGAGGAGGTCGTCGCGTTCGAGGAGGCGGTGGTCCGGCGCGGCTACTACCCGTTCCGCACCGACCCCGACGAGCTCCGCGAGCTTGAGCAGGACGAGCCGCGCTGGCACACCCTCTTCAACGAGAAGATGCTCGAGACGGTCGCGAACTGGATGGCGATCGCCGACGAGCGGCTCGCCGGCACCGGCATGCGGTGCTTCTGCTGCCCCGGCAACGACGACCAGTTCGAGGTCGACGACGTGATCGCTCAGGCAAAGCACGTCGAGCTCGGCGAGGGGCGTGTCGTCGACATCGACGGCTTCCAGATGGCCTCGACCGGCTGGACAAACCGGACGCCGTGGGACACGTATCGCGAGGAAGACGAGCCGGATCTGAAGATACGGCTCGACAAGGTGATCGCGCAGGTGACGGCTCCGGCCGAGAAGACGATCTTCAGCTTCCACTGCCCGCCGTACCGCTCAGGGCTCGACGACGCGCCGGAGCTGACGGCCGACATGATGCTGAAGGACGCCGGCCGTGCAGTGAAGCCGGTCGGCTCGACCGCCGTGCGCGAGGCGATCGAAGAGCATCAGCCGGCGCTTTCGGTGCACGGCCACATCCACGAGGCCCGCGGCACCTGCCGCATCGGCCGAACGCTCTGCATTAATCCGGGCAGCCAATACGAGCAGGGAGATCTGCTCGGCGCGGTGATCGACCTGGACGGCAAGAAGAAGGTCAAGAAGTTCCTGCTCACAAGCGGATAGGAGGGCATCTGCATGGCGACCATTGCCGGTAACGCTCCATACGAGGAGCGCTCGCTCTTTGTCCGGAAGGCGACCGGACTCGTGCGTGGCTGGTCGGTGCACGACGCGTTCATCTACGCGACGTTCTCGATCAACCTGATCACACTCGGCCTGTACATCTTCGCCGACGCCCCATTCATCCCGAAGGGCAGCCTGCTTTTGGCGATCGGCCTCTCGGGGGCGTACCTGTGCTTCCAGACGATCGTCTACGCGGCACTCATTGCGGTGATGCCGCGGGCCGGCGGCGACTACGTGTGGGTCAGCCGTGTGCTCGGTGGCGGCATCGGATTCGTGCTCGCCGTGTGCGGCTGGTGGTTCATCAACTGGCATTGGGTACCGATCTACGCGAACATCCTCAGCAAGGAGTTCTTCCAGCCGCTCGGCGCAATCCTCGGCTGGCACGGCTTCGTCGACTTCTTCAACAAGCCGAAGGGCATCTTCACAGCCTCCGTCATTACGGCCTTCCTGGCGGCAGGGTTCATCTCGATCGGGATGCGCGGCTACGCCAAGCTGCAGAAGTTTTGCTTCTACGGCGGCGTGCTCGGCCTCGCGATCATCTTTGGGCTCCTGATCTTCCACTCGAAGAGCGCGTTCGAGGGCGCGTTCAACCACTACGCCGTCAAGACGTACGGCGCGACCACGCCGGACGCGTATGCGGCGACGATCAAGAACGGCACGTATCCCGGCGCGAGCTCGCTCGGCGGTCTCGCGTTCGGGTCGACGATCCTGCTCGTCCCGATGATCGCGTTCTTCAACCTCTGGTCGAACTGGGGCGCGACGCTCTACGGCGAGGTCCGCGGCGCATCCGACTTCAGGAAGAACATCACCGCGATGGCCGGTGCGCTCGTCGTCACGACAATCGGGGCGGTCATCTTCCTGCTGCTGATCGCGCACACGATGGGCTGGAACTTCTACAACTCGTCCAACGGCGCCTGGTGGGCGGGCAAGGACTCCCTCGGCGGCGTGTGGCCGTACCCGGTCACGCTCGCCACGTTCTTTGTCAGTCCGTGGCTGCAGTTCATCGTGATTCTGCTCATGTCGCTCTGGTTCTTCGGCTGGGTCGGCACGGTGTTCCTCACGGCAAGCCGCGTGATCTTCGCGACGGCGTTCGACCGCATCCTCCCCGAGTGGGCGGCCCGCGTAAACAAGCGGGGCGTGCCGTACTACGCCATCCTGATCATGCTCGGGCCATCGTTAGTGATTTCGTACTTCTACGCGTACAACTCGACGTTCACGAGTTGGACGCTCGACGCCACGCTCGTGATCGCGGTGACGTTCGTCGGCTCGACGGTCGCGGCGGGTGTCCTGCCCTACCGCAAGCCGGAGATCTACAACGCGTCGCCGATCGCGAAGTACAAGATCGGTGGCCTGCCGCTGATCACGGCGGCAGCGATCCTGTTCCTCGCGTACCTCGGGTACTGCATCTACAAGTGGCTGCAGGACGGCGTGTACGGGTCGAACAACCACGGCTCGCTCATCTACATGGGCTGCCTGTACGGCGTCGCGCTCGCGATCTACGTCGTGTCGCGCATCGTGCGCAAGCGGCAAGGCATGGATCTCGGCATGGTCTACAACGAGATCCCCGTCGAGTAGTAGGCGAACGAAGAGCGGCCTGGTCACCTCACGGCGACCAGGCCGCTTCCTCTCGTTCCGGGCCGCGTCTCTGCGCCAGCGGCATGGAAGGCGTCGCTCACAGAGGGGCGATGAAAGCTTTTGGAGCGGTCATCACGTTGCTCCTTTCGTTGGGTACAAAGAGGGTCGCCGTCGCGCCTAAGGCGCGGGTATGGCCGGCGTGAGAGTTGTATGTGAACGTCAGAGCAGCGTGCGTTGCACTGCTTCTCGCCAGCCAGAACGGTCGCGCTCGATGCGCGGCTCGAAGCGCTCACCGACCGGCGAAGGGCGGCGCTCCCCGAGTGCGAGCAGTGCCGCGCCCAGCGCGGTCTGCTCCGGCTCGCGCGCCGTCTCGACCGGTATTCCGAGCAGATCCGCTTGGAACTGCATGAGCCACCGGTTGCGCGTCATGCCGCCGTCAGCGCGAAGGTGCTCGAGCTTCGGCATTACCTCGAGCACGTCAGCCGTCTGATACGCGGCAGCTTCCAGGGCGGCACGCACAAGATGCGCCCGTGTCGTGCCGCGTGTGAGCCCGGTGATCGTCCCGCGTGCCGTTGCGCGCCAGTGCGGCGAGCCGAGCCCCGTGAGCGCCGGCACGAAGTAGACGCCGCCGTTGTCGTCGAGCGATGCCGCGAGCGCTTCGCTCTCCGCCGCGTCGTTGAGCAGCCCGAGACCGTCGCGCAGCCACTGGATCGCCGCACCGGAGACGAAGACGGCGCCCTCGAGCGCATGCTTCGGCGACTCGTTCTCCAGTCGCGCCGCCGCGGTGCGCAACACACCCTCGCGCGCAGGCTCTTCGGTCTCGACGAGGACGAACGAGCCGGTGCCGTACGTGGCCTTCGCGCCGTCCGAGGCGAAGAGCGCGGCCTGCTGGTCGCCGGCGATGCCCTGGATCGGCACGGCGTGCCCGAGCAGCTCCCCCTCGCCGAAATGTGAGCCCGACGGCTTGATCTCGGGCAGCAGCTCGCGCGGGACGCAAAAGAGGTCGAGCAGCTCGTCGTCCCAGTCGAGCGTCTCGAGCGAGCAGAGCAGCGTGCGCGCTGCGTTCGTCTCGTCGGTCGCGTGAACGCGGCCGCCTGTGAGCTTCCAGATGAGCCAGGTGTCAACAGTGCCGAACGCGAGCCCGGACGCGTCGTGCTCGCGCAGGAGCCATTCGAGCTTCGTCGCAGAGAAGTACGGATCGGGCACGAGCCCGGTGCGCTCTCGGATCAGATCTGCCGGCAGCTCCGCGCAGCGCTCAGCCGTGCGCCGGTCCTGCCAGACGATCGCATTGTGCACGGGCTCGCCGGTACTCCGGTTCCAGAGCAGCGTCGTCTCGCGCTGGTTCGTGATCCCGATCGCCGTCGGCGTCTCCGTCAGCGCCTGCTCCGCCGCCGCGAGCACGCTCTGCCAGATCTCCTCGGGGTCGTGCTCGACCCAGCCCGGCCTCGGGTAGTGCTGCGGCAGCGTCGCGTAGCCACGGCTGCGCACGTTCAGGTCCTCGTCGACGAGCAGGCACGTCGTACCGGTGGTGCCCTGGTCGATCGCGAGGATCAGGCGCGCACCCGTTCATTACCGGGGTCGTACAGCACATCCGTCGCGACGACCGCGGGCACGAGCTCGCCGAGCACGTCGACCTGCACCTCTGCTCCTTCGTCCAGTGCCGACGGAATCTTCGCGAGCGCGACGTTCCGCAGTACCGTGAAGCCGTACGCCGCGCTCCGCACGCGCCCGATCACCTCGCCGTTCGCGTGCACGGCCTCGCCACCGTAGATCGTCAGATAGTCCTCGCCGCCGACGAGCAGCGTGCGTAGCCGCGTCGGTGGGTTGCGGTCGAGCTCGGGATGCTTGCCCTTCGCGACGCAGAAGCCGACGCCGCTCTCGAACGGCGTATCCGAGGCGGTCATGTCGGTGCCGAAGTAGCGGTAGCCCTTCTCGATCCGGAGCGAATCGAGCGCCTGGTAGCCGACGGGCTCCGGCGACGCGGCTGCGAAGAACGCGTCCCAGACCGCAACGGCCGACTCGCGGTCGACGTACAGCTCATAGCCGAGCTCGCCGACATACGTGATCCGTTGTGCGAGCACGGATGCGCCTGCGATCGCGAGCGGCTTCGCGGTGCGGAACGGGAACGCCTCGTTCGACACGTCCTCGTAACAGACTGTTACTAGCGCTTCCCGGACCTGCGGGCCCCAGATGCCGATCACCGCAAGCTCGTCGCTCCGGTCGACGATTTCCACATCGCCGGACACATGCAGCTCGAGGAACCCGCGATCGCTGTCCACCGCCCCCGCGCCTGTGACGACCCGGAAGCGGTCGTCCCCCAGCCGGGTCACCGTCACGTCGCCGACGATCCGTCCGCGCTCGTCGAGCAGCTGTGTGTACACGACCGATCCAACCGGCTTATCGATCCGGTTGTCGCACACGCGCTCGAGCAGCGCGAGCGCATCCGCACCCGAGACCTCGAGCTTGCCGAACGACGTCATGTCGATGATTCCAAGCCGCTCGCGCATCGCTGCATGCTCGACGGCGACGCGTTCGTGCCACGGCGGACGCGCCCAGCCGAACGCACGCTGGTCCTCGCCGGCGCGGCGCGACCGCTCGCCCGAGCGGAAGTAGTCCGCGCGCTCCCAGCCGTTCTTCGTACCGAACACGGCGCCGAGCTCCTGCAACCGTTCGTGGAGCGGGCTCAGCCGCTTCGGCCGCCCTGCTTCCGGCACGTCGTACGGATAGCGGAGGCGGTAGTAGTACTTGTAGACCTCGCGTGCGCCCGCGGCCGCGAAGCCGGAGTCGAGATACGGGCCGCCGAACCGCCACGGACGGTACGGCTGCACGTCGACCTCCGCCTGCCCCTCGGTCACAAGTTCCGCCAGCGCCTTGCCAAGCCCGCCCGCGCCGCCAAATCCGTTCAGTGAAAGGCCGGCCGCGAGCCAGAAGCCGCGCACGCCGGGCATCGGGCCGAGCAGCGGGTTGCCGTCGGGCGTCATCGCATCCGGATGGCAGACGAGCGCCGTCACGCCCGCCTCGCCGAGGAACGGGAACCGCCGCGCCGCGCCGTCCATCAGCTGCTTGAAACGCGCAGGGTCGGACGGGAGCATCTTCGCGCCGTGCTCCCACGGCACGCCGTCGTGCCAGCGCGAGACCGGGTTCGGCTCGTAGCCGCCAAACATCACGCCTCCGCTCTCCGCTTTGCCGTAGATGAGGTTGTCGGTGTCGCGAAAGCAGGGCGTGTCGCGCGAGAGCTCATGACCTTCGACCGCGTGCAGCGCGATGTGCTGGTGGTCGACCGGGATCGAGCACGCGAAGGTTCCGACCATCGCTGCGATCCGCGGCGCCCACATGCCGGCGGCGTTCACAACCGTCTCCGCCTCGATGCGCCCGCCGTCGGTCTCCACCGCAGTGACAGCGCCGTCGCGCGTCTCGATTCCCGTGACGAGGGTGTGGATGCGGATCTCCGCACCGAGCTCGCGCGCGGCAGCCGCGACGGCGTACGTCGCAATGTGCGGATCGACGTACCCGTCGCCCGGCATCCACACCGCGCCGTACAGCGCATCCGGCGAAGCCTCCGGCAGCAGCCGCGCCACCTCCTCGGCGTCGACGAGTTCCGCGTCGAGCCCGATCCCGTGCGCGCGGCTGATGCCGCGCCGTAGCTCGAGATAGCTCTCAGGGCTCGACGCGATGCGGAGGCTGCCGACCGTCTCGAAGACGCCCAGCTCGTTGTAGAGCTCGACGCTGTAGCGGCGGAAGCGCATCATCGTCGGCGACGGGTTGAACTGCGTGACGAGCCCGGCCGCGTGATGGGTCGATCCACTTGTCAGCTCGCCCTTCTCGACGAGCACGACGTCCTTCACTCCCGCCTTTGCCAGGTGGTACGCGCAGCTCACACCGGCGATGCCGCCGCCAATCACGACCGTACTCACACCCGCACGAGCTCCGACGTCCACGCGACGATGCGCGTCCGGTCGCCGCGGAAGACGTCGCGCGCAGTCTCGACCACGAGTTCGGCGCTGTCGTACGCCACGCGGTCGACGAGCATCAACGGCGCGCCGGCGCGCAGGCCGAGCGCGGCCGCGTCATCGGCGTCCGCCAGCACGGGCTCGATTCGCTCGACTGCACGCACCGGAGCCGCGTCGAAGTGCTCCTCGAGCAGGTCGTACAGAGAGCCGGAGAGATCGAGGTCGAGGAGCGCGCGAAAGCGGTCCGCGGGAAAACTCGAACGCTCGACCGCAAACGGCTCGCCGTCTGCGAGCCGCACGCGCACGATCTCGACGGCACCGTCCACCTCGCCCGCCGACACCACCCGCGCGCCGGCGACGACTCCCTGGCGCGCAAGCTGCTCGGACAGTCCGCTGAACGTGCCGAGATCGCGCTCGACCTTCGGCCGGGCGACGAAGGAGCCGCCGTTCCGGCCGATCGAGCGACGCAGCAGCCCACGCGCCTCGAGCGACTGCAGCGCCTGGCGGACCGTCATACGGCTGACGCCGTGCTCCTCCGCGAGCGCGCGCTCCGGCGGCAGTCGGTCGCCGGGCGCGAGGTCGCCGTCGGCGATCGCCTGCTCGATCTGGGCGATGATCTGCGCGTACTTCACGCGCGCACCCGTTCACCTTTCGGGTCGTACAGCGGTTCGGCGCGGACCTCGGCAGGCACCCACTCGCCGAAGATGTCGACCGCAAGCTGCGTTCCCGGCTCCGCCGACTCGCGCGGCACGTAGGCGAGCGCGATGCTCGAACCGACGGCGTAGCCGAAGCCTCCGCTCGTCACGCGGCCGACGATCGCACCGTCCGCGGTGCGCACCGGCTCGGACCCGAGCGCGATCGCACGCGGATCCTCGAGCACCAGGCACACGAGCTTCTGCGGCGGATCGCCGTTCAGAGCCGCACGCCCAATGAAATCGCCCTTGTCACGCTTCACTGCGAACGACAAGCCCGCTTCGTCCGGCGTCGTCTCCGAGTTCAGGTCGCTCGCCCACGCTCGGTAGCCCTTCTCAAGCCGTAGCGCGTCGATCGCGCGATAGCCGCCGGCCGTCACGCCGTCGACATGCAGCGTGTCCCACAGGCGCAACCCGTACTCCGTAGGGCAATAGAGCTCCCACCCGAGCTCACCGACGTACGTCACCCGCGACGCAATCACCGGAATGTCGCCGACCGAGATCTCGCGCGAGGTCATGTACGGAAACTGGAGATCGAGCACGTCGCGCGCGTTCGGGCCCCACAGACAAAGGCACGCGTACGCTGAGGTCAGGTCATTGACATACACCGAGCCGTCACGAGGCGCGTGCTTCTCAAGCCATGCGCGGTCATGCGTCCCGAACGCCGTACCGGTGACGAGCAGAAAACGATCTTCGGCGCGCCGCGTGACCGAAAGGTCGGCCTCGATCCCGCCCCCGGCGTTCAGCAGCTGCGTGTAGACGATCGTGCCGACGGGACGGTCGATCCGGTTCGCGCACATCCGCTCGAGAAACGCGAGCGCGCCCGGCCCGAGCACCTCGAGCTTCGAGAAGGACGACTGGTCAAAGAGCGCGACCGCCTCGCGTGCGGCACGCGCCTCCACCTCGATCGCCGGCGACCAGTTCTCGCCTGCCCATCCCCGCGGCCGCAGCGACTCGTCGCCGCCTGCAGCGTTCGACTCGTACCAGTTGACGCGCTCCCAGCCGCCCTTTTCGCCGAACACGGCACCGAGCCCCTGATGCCGTGCGTACGCCGGCGAGACGCGCAGCGGACGGCCCGCCAGCTTCTCCTCGCCCGGGTACTTGATGTCGTAGTACTGCGATAGCGCCTCGTACGAACGGGCGAGCGTGTAGGCCTGACTGCGGTACTGGCGGCCAAAGCGGCGGACGTCGAGCGGCCAGACGTCCCACTCGGGGCGACCGTCGACGATCCACTCCGCCATCACTTTCCCGACGCCGCCCGCGCCTGCGAGCCCGTGCGCGCAGCCGCCCGCGGCGACCCAGAAGCCGGGCACGTCGGTCTCACCGAGCAGAAAATCCGCATCGGGTGTGAACGCCTCCGGCCCGTTGAAGAACATCTTCACCTCAGCGTTCTCCATCGCGGGAACGCGCGTGATCGCATTCGAGAAGAGCTCCTCCATGCGGTCCCACTCCTCGGGCAGGAGCTTCGCCTCGAAGCCGTCGGGGATGCCATCGAGCGCCCACGGCGCCGGCTTGCGCTCGTAGCCGCCCATCACGAGGCCGCCGACTTCCGTGCGGAAGTAGATGAGGTTGTCGGGGTCGCGCAGCGTCGGTAGCGGCTCGAGCGGTGGGTCGAGCGGCTCGGTGATCAGGTACTGGTGCCCGAACGGAATGATCGGCAAGTCGACGCCGACGAGCCGCGCGACTTCTGGCGCGTACATGCCGGCCGCGTTGACGACGACCTCGCATTCGACGCGGCCCTTGTCGGTCTCCACAGCGGTGACCCGGCCGTCGCGCATCTCGATCCCCGTCACGGTCGTGCGCAGCTCGAGCTGCGCGCCGAGCCGGCGCGCCGCGTCCGCGAGCGAGAACGTCAGCTGGCTCGGGTCGAGGTAGCCGTCGCCGGGGATGAACGCCGCCGCGACGACGCCCTCGGTCGACATGGGCGGGAAGAGCGCCTGCGCCTCCTGTGCCGAGACGATCTCCATCGGCAACCCGAACGTCTTCGCCCACGACGCCTGGCGGCGCAGCTCTTCGTGCCGCGCCTCCGACGACGCGAGACGCAGCCCGCCGAGCTGGTGCCACCCGGGATCGTTGCCCGTCAGTTCTTCCAGCTCGGCGTAGAGCCCAACCGAGTACTGCATCATTCGCGTCAGCGAGAGCGAGGAGCGCAGCTGGCCGACGAGTCCGGCCGAGTGCCACGTCGAGCCGTGCGTCAGCTGGTACTGCTCGAGCAGAAGCGAGTCTGTCCAGCCCTGCTTCGCGAGGTGGTAGAGGACGGAGCAGCCGATCACGCCGCCCCCGATCACCACCGCCCGCGCGCGTTCCGGGATCACACCGCCGATTCCATCACAAACGCTTGGATTCGGTCTAGTCCAATTGTAGGATCGCCGCGTGGCGCTCGAAGACGTCCTGGAGGCGGTTCCGCAACTGCACGGCGCGACCGAGGTCGAGCCGCTCGCCGGTGGCCTGACGAACACGAACTACAAGATCACGACGCCGGGCGGCAGCTACGTCGTCCGCATCTCTGGCAAGGACACCGGGCTCCTCGCGATCGACCGCGCCAACGAGGCGCACAACACCCTTGCGGCCGCCGAGACCGGCGTCGGCGCGCCATTCGTCGCGGCTGTGCCCGACCACGACGCGCTCGTGCTCGGATTCCTCGAGGGCGAGGTGATGAGCCCGGAGAAGCTGCAGCGAGGCGACCGGATCGCGCGAGTCGCCGACGCCTGCCGCCGCCTGCACGGCGGGCGCCGCTTCCTTCAGGACTTCGACATGTTCGAGATCCAGCGCGGCTACATCCACGTCGTGCAGGAGCGCGGCTTCCGCCTCCCCGACCGCTACCTCGATTTCGAGCCGCAGGTGCGGGCGCTCGAGCAGGCGATGCGCGTGCGCACGGAAGCGACCGTCCCCTGCAACAACGATCTGCTGGCGGAGAACTTCATCGACGTCGGTGGCGAGCTCCGGCTGATCGACTACGAGTATTCGGGCAACAACGAGCCGTGCTTCGAGCTCGGCAACATCTGGAGCGAATCGAATCTCTCACTCGAGCAGCTCGAACAGCTCATCGCCGACTATTTCGGTCGCCCGCTACGGAACAAGGTCGCCCGCGCGCGTGTGTGGGGCCTAATGTCGAAGTACGGCTGGACGCTCTGGGGCTCGATCCAGGACGGGATCTCCGACCTCGACTTCGACTTCTGGGGCTGGGCGATGGAGAAGTACGACCGCGCGGTCGCCGAGTTCGACGGGCCCGACTTCGAGCGCCTGATCGAGGACGTTCAGCAAGAAGACTAGGCGACCTCTACCGTGCAGAACGCGCACAGGCGCGCCGCCACCGGAATCTCGCTCAAACACTCCGGACACTCCCGCGTTGTCGCAGCTTCCGGCGGCCCGGTCTTCCTCCGTGACATGAGCGCATTGACCGGCTTGACGATGAAGTAGAAGAGCACAGCCGCGATCACGACGAACGAGATCAGGGCATTGAGAAACGCCCCATAGAGAAAGTGGCTCTTGTTGATCGTGAAGGACAGAGCCGAGAAATCGGCGGTGCCACCGATGGCGGCGATGAGCGGCGTGATCAGATCGCCGACGAACGCGGTGATCACGGCCGCGAAGGCGAGCCCGATCACGATGCCGACGGCGGTATCGACGAGATTGCCGCGCAGGAGGAATGCCTTGAAGTCGCTCATCTGTCCCCTCCGTTGGAAAGAGCGGGGCGGCCGAAGCCGCCCCGCTCACGATGTCGCTACGACGCCGGAGCCGGCGCCGCGTCGGGCACTTCGCCCTCGGGCGCCTGCAGGTGCGCCGGCTTCGTCCGCTGGACGAGCCCGTAGTAGATCCCGCCGACGATGAGGATCACGACGAGCACCGTCCACAGCACCGGTTGGCCGTTCAGCCAATGCCAGTGGAAGTTGAGCGTGCCGGGAACCTCTTTCGGCCGCGGGTTCGTCGCCGCGCGCGGCCACATCATGTTGACGAGCATCCCGCCGCCCCACGCGATCGCGAGGACGCTGATCGGCATGCCCCACTTGCCGAGCGAGAACGGAGCCTTCGTCCGAGGCCAACCGCCAAGCCTCGCTCGCAGCAGCGCGAGGTTCCCGATCAGGTAGCTGAGGTAGATCATCCCCGTCGCTGCGATCGCGATGATGGCGACGCCGGCGAACTGGATGAACGGGATACCGGCCAGGATCCCGACGACAATGCACGACCAGACAGGCGTGTGCAGTTGCGTGTTCACCTTGGCCAGGGCCTTCGACCCGGGGAGTGCGTCGTCACGCGCCATCCCGAAGCACAGGCGGATCGTCGAGGTCATGATCGCGAGGCAGCAGACGAAGATCGCGGCCGCGACGACCAGCAGGAACACCGTCGAGAACGCGTTGCCGAAGTTCGCGTCGATGATCTGCGCCGGTCCCCAACCTTGCTTGATCGCGGTGCTCATGTTTGGGATTCCGAGCAGCATCGCGTAGAGGAACACGCCGCCGATCACGAACGCGCCGATTACCGATGCGATCACGGCCTTCGGCGCCGCACGTCGCGGATCCTTCGTCTCCTCGGACAGCGTCGAGGCCGTGTCAAACCCATAGATCACGTAGAGCGACATGAACATCGCCACAAGGAACGTCCCTGTCGTGAGCGACGTGCCGCCTGTGTGGAAGATCACACCCGCGCTCTGGTGATGGTGGAAGAGCGCGACGATGAACGCGAAGACGACCATGCCGAGGATCTCGAACAGGACGCCGGTGTTGTTTACGATCGCGACGAGCCGGACTCCGAAGATGTTCATGACCGTGATCAAGACCAGCGTGACCACCGCGATCCAGCGCTGGTTCGAGTGGTTGTTCGCCAGGTTCCAGCCCATGTTGTTGAAGGCCGGAATCAGCGCGAACGGCAGCGTCGCGCAGACGGAGGCGACCGTGAGGATGCCCGCGAACAAGTAGATCCAACCGGTGAACCACGCGTACGTCTTCCCCGCGAGGTACTTCGTCCACTGGAAAACCGAGCCAGCGACCGGGTAATGGCTCGAGAGCTCCGCGAAGCCGAGCGCAACGAGCAGCTGCCCGATTGCCACGATCGGCCAGCTCCAGATGAAGATGCCACCCACGGTCGTGAGGCCCAGGAAGAACAGGGCGAAGATGCCCGTCGACGGCGAGATGTAGCTGAAGGCGACGGCGAACGAGCTGAAGCCGCCGAGACTGCGCTTCAGTTCCTGCTTGTACCCGAACCGCGCGAGATCGTGCTCGTCACGGGAGTGGTCGACCATCGATTGCCCTCCTAGGTTGCTAGGCCCGCATTGATCGCACGTTCCTCAGGGTCATGTCAATGCCTACCCCTCCTAAAGGCTCAGGAGGACGACACCGGCGACGACGAGCATCGCGCCGGCGGCTCGCCAGAGCGTCACCCGCTCGTGCAGGACGATCGCCGCGAGCGCCGTCGCCACGAGCACGCCGCTCTCCCGTACCGCGGCGACCGAGGCGGCCGAAGCGAGCTGCAGCGCGGCCAGCACGCAGGCGTACGCCGTGAAGGTGCCGATCCCCGCGCCGACGGATTTCCACCCGACCTCGGCCCGCAAGGCGCCCGGACCGCGCGACGCGACGATGAACATCGCGTACGCGAGACCGGTGAAAATACTCATCAGCTCGAGGTAGGCAACCGGCGAGGCGTGCGCGACGCCGTGTTTGTCGACGACGGTGTACGACGCGATCACGCAGGCGATCAGCACTGCAAGCAGCGCGCCGCGACCTCCACGGAAGCCACGCACGAGCAGGATGCCCGCGCCCACGAGGAGGACGCCGCCGACCTGGCGCGCTGACGTCCCCGCACCCGTGAACACCACAGCCACCCCGAGCACGAGTACCGGCGCGAGCCCGCGCGCGAGCGGATAGACGACGGACAGCTCCAACCGCGTATACGCGTACGCGAGCAAGATGAAGTACGTCAGCTCGAGCACCGAGGTGGCGATGAGAAACGGCCACACAGCGGAGTGGAAGTCCCAGAAGAACACCGCGGCCGGAGCGCCGACGACCGCGCCGACGAGCAGCACGACCGCCGCGAAGGCCTGGGAGTCGCGGGCTCCGGCGAGCAGCAGGTTCCACACCGCGTGGATCACGGCCGCGCTGAGCGCGAGGACGAGAGCCTCGGTGGGCAGGTTAGGACCGCATGGCCGCTTCGAGCACCGGGCGGTAGTGCTCGAGGTCCGGCGTCTCGAGCCCCTCGACCTTGCCCATGTCGTCGTAGCGCCGCAGGCGAACCGCGTCCCGCGCGTACGGGGACATCTCGAACTCGACGACCTCCTCGGCCGAGTACGGGCCGCCCTGCAGGTGCAGGGAGTGCACCGACGCGGGCGAGAGCTCGCCCAGGTACGAGGGGTCGGTCGCGCAGAGGTACCGCTTCGCCGCGACGTGCATGCGGATCGGCTCAGCGATCTCCGGCCCGAAGTGCTCAGACAGGAACGCGTGCGCGGCTTCCTCGTGCTGGGTATCGATGCCGTGTTCGGCGGCGTCTGCCGGGAACTCGTGAATGAAATGACCGTAGTCGTGCAGGAGCGCAGCCGCCACGAGCTGCGGCGGCGCGCTGTCCTGCTCGGCGGCTGACGCAGATTGGAGCATGTGCTCGGTCATCGAGACGCGCTCGCCGAGGTACTCCTCGGAGCCGTACTCACTGAAGACGCGGAAGATCTCGTCGATCAGGTCGTTCATCTCGACAGCACCGCCAGCGTGCTACGCAGACCGTCCCGGTCCGCGTAGCAGCCCTGCAGGTGACGCTCGCCTCCGGTCGCCGCATATCCAGTACGCCCGTGCATGACGCGCAGGTTGTCGACGATGAAGAGATCGCCGGCGCCGAGCTTGAACTGGATGCGGTACTCGGGTGCCTCGAGCATCCGCCCGAAGCGTTGGTACGCCTCGTAGTAGCGGCCGACAGCGTCAGCCGGCAAGCGGAACGGCTGCACCGAGCGCGTGTTGTAATGCACGGCCTGCACGTCGCCGCGTGCGTCGACCGAGAGCACAGGCGTCTCGGCTTCGAGCTCGGCGTCGGCGTCGGCGTAGCGGAATCGGATCGGGAGCTGGACCAGCAGGTCAAAGTCGTGGGGCGGCAGGTCCCGCGCGACGCGGAACGCGTCGACGAGCGTGTTCTCACCTCCATCCGTGCTCGAGGCTAGACAGTGCAAGAGCTGCAACGTCGGCGTCGGTTCGCGATACGGATTGTCAGTGTGCGCGCCGAGGCCGAGTCCCGTGTACGCGAGGTTCGTCGGATTGACGACCGTCTTCACGTCGAAGAGACGGCCGTAGTTCGTTTCGCGCACGAACCCGAACAGCTCGGCCGTGCGTGTCACCGTCTCCGGCTCGGTCGGCCCGCCGGTGAGAATCGCGAAACCGAGTTCGTCGACCCACGCGAGCCAGCGGCGGAGCGCCCCGCCGCCCGCGGCCACCTCGTCGTACGGAGCGCTCGGCAGATCGTCCTGGATCTCGGCGCCCCACACCCGTCGCGCGCGCGGCCGCGTAACGCCCGCATGCGCCTGCAGCCAGTCCGGGTCGAAGACGCTCGTGTGCCCGTCGGAGAACGCGACCTCGTAGCCGTTCACCGCAAGCACCGAGAGATCGTCCGGCAGCGAGCGCGTGTCGAGCAGCCGTTGTCCGCTCTCGTGGCGACACTGCGGGCACGCGCAGTTGTCACGCAACCACAGCGGATGGAATCGGTGGTCTCCGAGCTCGATCATGCTAAAGTCTAGACCATAGTGGCACTGCCGAAAGCTCCTGTCAAGCCTGGGCAAGGCCCCGCCCATACCCAGATCGAGGTCGCACTCGAACATGCGATCGAGCGTCGCCGGCTCGCGCCCGGCGATCGCCTACCGGCCGAGCGCGTGCTCGCGCAGCGCTTCGGCGTCAGCCGGATGACGCTCCGCCAAGCGCTCGGCGAGCTCGAACGGCAGGGTCTGCTCATCCGGAACAAAGGCCGTTATGGCGGCACATTCGTGGCTGAGCGAAAGCTCGAGCTGGCAGGCACCTCGGCCCTCTCCGATCAGTTGCGCGAGCTCGGCCTCGCCGCCGGCGCGCGCGTGCTCAGCGCGCTCGAGCGCGCCGCGAAACCGCACGAGCGCGGGCTCGGCAAGAGCGTCTACGCGATCGAGCGCGTGCGCCTGGCCAACGGGGAGCCCGTCGCGCTGGAGCGTGGCGCGTACTCATTCGACCTCTATCCGGGGCTTATCGACGAGCCACTCGACGGATCGTTGTACGAGTTGATCCGCGCGCGATACGACGACGTCCCCGTGCGCGCGGAGGAGCGGCTCGAGCCGGCACTCGCGCAGCCGAACGACGCGGAGGCGCTCGGCGTCACCGCCGGCGCTCCGGTGATGCTCGTCGAGCGCACGGCGTACGCAGCAAACGGCCGGCCCGTCGAGATCTCGCGCGACGTCTTTCGCGGCGACCGCGTCCGAATCGTGTGGGAGTCGGAGATCGGATGACGAGCGGGATCGTCTTCGACTTCAACGGCACGCTCTCCGATGACGAGCCGATCATGTGCGAGATCTTCATCCAGCTGTTCGCAGAGCACGGAAAGCCGCTCTCGGCCCAGGAGTACTTCGACAAGCTCGCGGGCTTCTCCGATCCGGAGATCGTGCGCACGTGGCTCGGCGAGGATCACCCCGACGTCGACGCGGTGATCGCGGAGCGCGTGAACCGATACCGCGCGACCGTCGGAGACGGCTCCTCGATCCACGAGCACGTGCGCGAGGCGGTGCGCTATGCGGCCGCGCGCGTGCCGCTCGCGATCTGCTCCGGCGCTGCCCGCGCAGAGATCGAGCCCGTCGTCGCGGCGGCCGGCCTCGCCGAGTGCTTTCAGGCGATCGTCTCCTCCGACGACGTCGTGCACGGCAAGCCCGACCCGGAGGGCTACCGGAAAGCCCTCGCACTGCTCGGAGATCCTGCGGATGCGCTCGTCGTCGAGGACACCGAGGCCGGCATCGCGTCGGCGAAGGCGGCCGGACTGCGCGTGATCGCGAAGCTCGGAACACTCGACCCTCAGCGGCTACGCGCCGCCGACGAGCTTGTCGACCGCATCGACGTCGAGCTCATGCGCCGATGCTTGTCATAGCCCACCGCGGCGCCTCGGGCGAGCTGGCCGAGAACACGCTGCCCGCATTCGAGCGCGCGATCGAGATCGGCGCCGACTATGTCGAACTCGACGTGCACGCCGATGCCAAGGGGCGCCTCGTCGTCACGCACGAGCGACCGCGCACCCGCCGCGACTACCCGACGCTCGAAGAGGCGCTCGATCTCATGAGCGGGCGCATCGGTGTGATGGTCGAGCTGAAGACCCCGAGCCGCTACCGCCGTCACGACGTCGTGGCGCGGACGGTGCGCCTCCTGTCGGACGACGACGCTCTCGTCTGCTTCCAGCGCACACCGCTCGAAGAGGCCCGGGCACTCCGCCCCGGTCTGCGCACGGTGCAACATGTGGGCTTCGCCGTCTCGATCCGTGCCGCGCACAATGCCTGGGCGGCAGGCTTCAGCGATGCGCGCGTCACGGTTCGTGGCATCCATGCCGCCACGCGGCTCGGCCTGCTACCGCTCGTCTACACGGTGAACGACGAGCGCCGCATGCGCGAGCTCGCAGCCGCCGGCGTTGCCGGCATCTTCACCGACTGGCCGAAGCGGGCTCTTCGGGTATTTGGGGCAGATCCTCTTTGAGCACGAGCAAGCGCGCACCTTCAGCCGGAAGCACGGCTGCGACACGCGTGCCCACCGGCAGCGACAGCGCCTTCTGAGTCGGCACGTCGGCGATCACGTCGACGCCTTCCCCGAGGATCTTCAGGCGCGTCACCGGGCCAAGGAACGTCTGGGTCACGACGTTGCCAACGAGCGTGTTGACGCCGCTGCCTCCGTTCGCCGGCCCAACCTCGACCGTCTCCGGCCGGACGAGCACGAGCACGCGCTCACCGCGCGGTCGCTCCTGCGCCGCCTCGATTCGAAGCGTCGTGCCGGCATGCTCCACCCCACCGTCGACGACCGTGCCTTCCAGGCGGTTCATCGTGCCGATGAACTCCGCCACGAACGGCGTCGCGGGGGCGCTGTACATCTCCGCCGGCGACCCCATCTGCTCGATCCGTCCGCCGTACATCACCGCGACGTGATCCGAGACCGACAGCGCTTCCTCCTGGTCGTGCGTGACATACAGGGTCGTGATCCCGAGGTCGAGTTGGATGCGGCGGATCTCCTCGCGCAGCTGCACGCGGACTTTCGCGTCGAGCGCCGACAGCGGCTCGTCGAGGAGCAGAACGCGCGGCTCGATCGCGAGCGCGCGGGCGAGCGCGACGCGCTGCTGCATGCCGCCGGAAAGCTGGTGCGGATAGCGATCCGCCGCATGACCCAAGCCGACGAGCTCGAGCAAATCCGAGACGCGCTTCCGGCGATCGGCTCTGTCCTTGCCGCGGATTCGGAGGCCGTACTCGACGTTCTGGCGCGCCGTCATGTTAGGGAACAGCGAGTACGCCTGGAAGACCATGCCCATGTCGCGCTTGTTGGGCGCGACGTTGGTCAAGTTTTTGCCGTCGACGACGATCGCGCCTGCATCCGGGCGGTCAAAGCCGGCCACGAGCCGCAAAGCGGTCGTCTTCCCGCAGCCGGACGGGCCGAGCAGCGAGAGGAACTCGCCCTCGCCGAGCTCGATCTCGATCCCGTCCAAGGCTTTGACGGTGCCGAAGTCGCGGTGGAGGTTCTGCAACTCGAGGTAGGCCATTAGCGAGCTCCTGCTACGACGGCGGCACGGGTGCCGCGTTTGCGTCCGACGAGCAGCAGCGATCCCATCGCCGCCCAGGTGATGCCGAAGCTCATGAGCGTGAGCGCGCCCGCGGGGAAGCCCTGCGTCTCGTTCACGTACTGGATGAAGATCGGGAAGGTGTGGAAGGCCGAGAGATTCGCAATCGTGTACTCGCCCATCACGATGGCGAGCGCGAGGAACGAGCCGGCGAGCGCTGCAGCGCGGATGTTCGGGAGGATCACTTTGAAGAGCGTCGTCGTCCAGCGCGCGCCGAGGCTTTGCGACGCCTCGGTCAACGTGTGCACGTCGATCGAGCGGAATCCCGCGTCGAGCGAGAAGTACATATAGGGGAACGCGAGGATGACGTACGCCCCGGCCAAGAAGCCCCAGGGCTGAGCGTAGAACCAGTTCGGCGACCCCTGGTAGAACTTGAGGAGCCCGACCACCATCACGATCGGCGGCACGACAAACGGGATCAGCGCGAGGAACGCGAGCACCGGCCGGAGCTTCGGGACTTTCAGGTGCACCCAGTAGATCGTCGGCACGAAGATCGCGAGGCTGATCACGATCGTCTCGAGGGCGAGCAGGAACGAGATCTTCAACGTGTGCCAGAACTCGCCGTTGTGGATCACCCAGCTGTAGTTCGCCGCCGTGCAGCACTTGCCGGTCTGGTTGCTCTTGAGACTGAAGAGGAACGTGGTGAGCAGCGGAATGAAGAAATAGAGGCCTCCGAGCAGCAACCAAAAGACCGCCGAAGGGGCCATGAACCGACGCGGCTTCACAGTGTCCGCCTCATTTGGCCCACCGTGCAGCGCGGCGCTGAAGCGGGATGTAGACGATCATCATCACCGCGAGCACGACGAACATCCCGAACGCCATTGCCTGTGCAAGATGCGGGTTGTTGAGCACGTTGCCGCTGTAGTACGCGCCGATAAAGATCGTGATGAGGTTCGCGCCGGAATTGATCCCGTAGGCGGTCGCGTAAGCGGCGAACGCATTACCGAAGAGCAAGATGATCGCCCCGAGGATCGACGGCATCAGGACCGGTATACCGACGTACCGCCAGAACTGGAACTGAGACGCGCCGAGGTTCGCCGACGCCTCACGCCACTCCTTGCGCACACCGTCGATGGCCGGCGCGATGACGAGGATCATGAGCGGCAGCTGGAAGTACATGTACGCGAGACCGATGCCGGTCATGCTGAAGAGGCTGAAGCCGTGCGCCGTGATGTCGAAGTGCAACTGATTCTTGAAGAAGAGCGTCAACACTCCCAGCGGCCCGAGCGAGGCGATGAACGCGAACGCGAGTGGGATGCCGCCGAAGTTCGCAGCGACGCCCGAGAAGGTTGTCAGCGTGCTGCGGATCCATTTGGGCGTTCCTTCGCGAAGCGCGGCATACGCGATGAAGAGCCCCGCGATGCCGCCGATGGCGGCTGTGACCAGGCTGAGCTTGATGCTTCCCTCGTAGGCATCGATGTACGGGTGATGAAAGAGCGTGCGGATGTTGCTCAGCGAATAGCCGCTCTTATCGTTCTGGAAAGCCCCGATAAGGACCGACGCCGCAGGCAGGAACAGGAAGAGAATCGTGTACGCGAAGAACGGAAGCGTCGCGATCCACGCAAAAGAGAGGCGCCTCCGGCCGGACCGCATGCCCGGCCGGAGCGCCTCCGGTGCTACTTCAACCGCTATGGCCTACGCCCCGACCTTCGCCGGCCAGTCCGTCGCGATTGTGTTCTTTGCTTTCGTCTGCTGTCCCAGGCTCGCGAACTTCGCCTTCGCATAGAGCGCCGGCGACGGGAGCGCGGCCAGCAGCGCCTTCGGGATCTTCTTGCGCTTTGCCAGGTCGTTGAACCGGGCGGGATGCGCGAAGCCCTTCAGGTACAGGAGCTGTCCCTGGTCGGAGTAGATGAGCTCCTCCCAGAGCCGTGCCGACCACGGATGCGGCGCCGTGGCGTTGATCGCCTGTGCGTAGTAGCCACCGTAGACGCCGTCGGCCGGGATGGTGACCTTCCAGCGTGCCGCCGGGAACTCGGTCACGTACGCGAGGTTGTTGTAGTCCCAGTCGATCGAGATCGGCGTCTGACCGGACGCGACGGTCGCCGACGTGGTCTGCACCGGGATGAAGTTGCCCGACTTCTTCAATGCCGCGAAGAAGTCGATGCCCGGTCCGACGTTCCCCACGGAGCCGCCGTTTCCGAGCGACGCCGCGAGCACGCCCGCCACTGCGGAGTTGGACGTGAGCGGGCTGCCGTTCATGGCGACCTTGCCCTTGTACTCCGCCTTCATCAGATCCTTCCACGTCGTGGGTGGATCACTGATGAGGTTCTGGTTGTAGCCGATCGAGATGGCACCCCAGTAGTCGCCGTACCAGTAGCCGCGCGTGTCCTTCATCGAGCGCGGGACCGTCGAGAATTCCGAGGGGAAGTACCTGCCGTAGAGGCCCTGCGCGGCGCCGGCGACGGCGAACGCCGGGCCGACGTCAACGACATCAGGCGCACGGGAGTCGCCCTTGAGCGAGACGATCGCCTGGTTCTCCTGAGCGGAGCTTCCGTCCGGGTTGTCGTTCGTAATCGGGATGCCGTACTTCGACTTGAACGCCGTCAGGATCTGGCCGTAGTTGGCCCAGTCCGGCGGCAACGCAATCGTGTTGAGCTGGCCTTCCTTCTTCGCCTCGGCGACCATCTCCTTGAGCGAGAACCCCTTGCCCTTGAGTGGCGGGGCTACGTCGCGGGACCGACGGCCGGCCAAGGCGATGCCGGGGCTCGAGAGAACGGTCAGGCCTGCCGCAGCAGCGAAGCTTCGCTTCAGCATCTGCGAGCGGCTCATGTCAATTTCCGCCAACTTGCGCCAGAACTCGTGTTCTTGCGCCTCGTAGTCCTCCATGCAAACCCTCCAGGGTCCGGAAATGTGAACGAATGGTGATCGAAGCACGTCCGGGTCCGAGTTTCAATGGGGATCCACCGGCCTGTCACCTGACGTTCACCAGAGCGAGTTGGTAGCGATAGGCTCGATGCGTGACCCCGTTCGAGGAGGCGTCTGGGGATGGGGGCGTCTGGCTCCGCTGTGCCCTGCATGCGCATACGACCAACTCCGACGGCGAGCTGTCGCCGGACCTGCTCGTGCGCCATTACGAATGGGCCGGCTACGACGTGCTTGCGATCACCGATCACTGGGTTCGAACGGAGGAGCGGTCGACGCGGAAGCTCCTCGTGATCCCCTCGACCGAGCTGAACGCGACTTGCGGCCCCTCGGAGGACGACGCTCATGTGCTCGCGCTCGGCGTGATGGCAGACCCGGTTCCGCCCGACTCGTTCGCGCCGCTGCAGGAAGTCGTGGACTGGATCCGCTCGAACGATGGCCTCCCCTATCTCGCCCACACGTACTGGAGTGGCCTCCGCACCGAGCAGTGGGACACCTGCGAGGGCCTGCTCGGGATCGAGGTGTGGAACACGGGTTGCGAGCTCGAGATCGGCCGCGGCGACTCGTCGATCCACTGGGACGAGGCACTCGAGCGCGGCTCCGCCCTCCAGGGTCTCGTAACGGACGACTCGCATCACCCCGGCTACGACAGCGGTTTCGCGTGGACGATGGTGCGCGCCGCCGATCGCACGCAGGAGGCAGTACTCGAGGCGCTGCGCACGGGCCGTTTCTACGGATCGACAGGTCCGTCGATCGAGAGCGTCGAGGTCGACGGCAACGCCGTCGTCGTGCGCTCGTCGCCAGCCCAGAGCGTCACGCTCGTCAGTGCGCGCCATCGCGGCGCCCGCGCGAACGCCGGCCGGCTGGGCTATCCGAACGGGTCGACGATCCTCGAGCGCGACTCCGCCGGCCTCATCACCGCCTGCCGGCTCGAGAAGCCGCCCCTTGCCCCCTTCGGACGTGTCGTGGTGTCAGACACCAGGGCATGCCGGGCCTGGACGAATCCTCTGTGGACCAGCGCCCAATAAACCGTACTGCGGCCCTCGAGCGGCTCGAAGCGACGGAGTTCGATCTGCTCGTGATCGGCGGCGGGATCGTCGGTGCCGGCATCGCCGAAGCCGCATCGGCCCACGGCCTCCACATTGCGCTCGTCGACAAGGGCGACTTCGCCGGCGAAACGTCGAGCGCGTCGTCGAAGCTCATCCACGGCGGGCTGCGCTATCTGCGCCTCGGCGACGTCGGGCTCGTGCGCGAGGCCCATCACGAGCGGCGCGTCCTGATGAACGTCGTCGCACCCCATCTCGTGCGGCGGTTGCCGTTCTTGTTTCCGCTGTACGAAGACGGTCCGTACCGGCCGTGGTTCGTACAGAGCGGGATCGTCGTCTATTCGACGCTCGCGCGCGCGAAGCTGAACGGCCTCGTCGGCGCAGAACGCGCGGAAAAACTCGTGCCACAACTTCGGGACACCCGCCTCCGCGCCTGCGCGCTCTACGAGGACGCGTGGACGAACGACGGACGGTTGACGCTCGCGAACATCCGCGCCGCAGCCGATCGCGGCGCGACCGTCCTCAACTACGCCGAAGTCGTCGGGCTCGACCCGGTGGAGGTGGCTGTCGACGGACGGACGATCCAGGTGCGCGCGAAGGCGGTCGTGAACGCCGCGGGGCCGTGGGTCGACCGCGTGCGGCGGCTCGAGGATCCGCGCGCGAAGCCGTCGATGCGGCTGAGCAAGGGCGTGCACGTGGTCGTCGATGGCGGCGAGAACTGGGGCGCGGCGCTCACCATCCCGCACGACAAGATCCGCGTCAGCTTCGCCGTCCCCTGGGAGGGCATGCTGCTGCTGGGCACGACCGACACGGAGCATGACGGCGAACCGGACACTGTCTCGGTGTCAGACACCGACGTTGCGCAGGTGCTCGACGAAGCGTCCGTGGCGGTCGAAGGGCTCGGCCCACCGCGGGCGAGCTTCGTCGGGCTGCGCGTGCTGCCGGGCGGCGAGGGCGGCACGGCGAGCGCAAAGCGCGAAACGGTGTTCTCGACTGGGCCGACCGGCATGGTCAGCGTCGCAGGCGGCAAGCTGACGACCTACCGTCGGATCGCGCTCGATGCCCTCGATCATCTCGGCGTCCGCGGGCTCTCGAAGCGGCCCCGCCCGCTCCCCGGCGCCACCGGCCTCGACCGGATCGCGTGGCCGGACGACCTCGACACCGCGACTCGCAACCATCTCCTGCACCTCTACGGCTCGCTCGCACTCGAAATGCTCGCCCCCGCCACGGACGATCCATCGCTCCTCGAGCCCCTCGTTCCGGGCCGCCCCGACCTGCGTGCACAAGAGCTCTATGCGCGCACCCACGAGTGGGCGCGCTCGAACGAGGACATCTTTCGCCGCCGCACGACCGCGTGGCTCGCCGCCTCAGGCATCCCGGTCTAGACTCGGAGGCATGTCACCGCGCTACGCCAGGCTGACGCAGCCGCTTGTGCGCGACGGCGGAGAGCTCAGGGAAGCGAGCTGGGACGAGGCGCTCGACCGCGCCGCGGCCGGCTTCCGGAAGGCAGCAGAGCAGGGGTCGATGACGGGCCTCTTCAGCTGCTCGAAGGCGACGAACGAGCTCAACTACGCCGCGCAAAAGTTCTCCCGCGTCGTCCTGCACTCCAACAACGTCGACAGCTGTAACCGAACCTGACACGCGCCCAGCGTCGTCGGTCTGGCGACGGTGTTCGGTGCAGGTGGCGGTACGAGCTCCTACGAGGAGGTCCGAAACGCGGACCTGATCATCCTCTGGGGTTCGAACGCGCGCGAGGCGCACCCGATCTTCTTCCATCACGTGCTGAAGGGGATCAAGCGCGGGGCGAAGCTGATCGTCGTCGACCCGCGCCGCACCGCCTCGGCGCAATGGGCCGATCTGTGGCTCGGTCTCGACGTGGGCACCGACATCCCGCTCGCGAACGCGATCGCGCGCGAGCTGATCCACGCGGAGCTCGTGAACACGGAGTTCATCGAGCGCGCAACGAGCGGCTACGACGCGTTCCGCGAATCGGTGGAGCCGTGGACGCTCGAGGAGACCGAGCGCGTGACAGGACTTCCCGCCGACGCGATCCGCGAAGCGGCGCATCTGATCGGGCACGCGGACCGCGCGCAGATCTGCTGGACGCTTGGCATCACCGAGCATCACAACGCGGTCGACAANNCCGCTGCGCGGACAGAACAACGTGCAGGGCGGCGGTGACATGGGTGCGATCCCGAACCGGCTGCCGGGCTTCCAGCTCCTCACTGACGACGCTGTTCGCGCGCGCTTCGAGGCGGCGTGGAACGCGCCAGTGCAACCGAAGGACGGTCTGCACCTCACCGGCATGTTCGAGGCGATGGAACACGGAACGCTCTCCGCGGTCTACGTGATCGGCGAGAATCCGGCCCAGGGAGAAGCCGACCAGCAGCGCGCCATCCGGCTGCTCGAAGGGCTCGACCACCTCGTCGTCCAGGATCTCTTCCTGACGAAGACGGCGCAACTCGCCGACGTCGTGCTGCCGGCGGCATCGACGCTCGGAGAGGCCGAGGGAACAGTGACGTCGAGCGAACGGCGCGTGCAGCGCGTACGCAAGGCGTTCGACCCGCCGGGCGAGGCCCGCGACGACATCGAGATTGTCTACGAGCTCGCACGCCGGCTCGGCCACGATCTCGGCAGCCCGCGCGCGGAAGACGTCTGGGACGAGCTGCGGTCGCTCTCGCCGATGCATGGCGGCATGCGCTACGACCGGCTTGAAGCCGAAGGCGGTATCCAATGGCCGTGCCCCGACGAAACGCATCCGGGCACGCTGTTCCTGCACGCGCGCCTCTGGGAGGAACCGGTCGTCGAGCACCCCGCGCCCTTCAACGTGGTCGAGCACTCACCGCCGGTCGACCTGCTCGACGACGACTTTCCGCTCCGCCTCACCACCGGCCGCCGCCTTGAGTCGTACAACACCGGTGTGCAGTCAGGCGGCTACGCGTCGCCGCTCCATCGCGGCGGCGAAGCGATCCTGCTCGCGCCCGAGGACGGTGCCCGCTACGGCGTCATCGACGGAGGCCGCGCACGCGTCGTCTCGCGACGCGGGTCGGTGGAGGCGCCCGTGCGCTACGACAACACGCTGCGGCCGGGCCTCGCGTTCATGAACCTCCATTTCCCCGACGAGGTGGCGACGAACGTACTGACGATCGACGCCACCGATCCGAAGTCGGGCACGGCCGAGTTCAAGGCGACGGCGATTCGTGTGGAGGCGGTCTAGCGTGGACCTCCGCCTGCTCAGCGCCGAGCCCAGCGACGCCGAGCGCGAGGCGATCGATACCGTCGCGGGCGAGGCACGCGCAGACGACGGCCGCGTCGCGCGCGCGGATCGCACGCGACGGCACCTGCTCCTCCCCGCGCTCCGCGCTGCTCAGCGACGGGTCGGCTGGGTGAGCGAGGGAGCGCTCGGGTACGCGTCACGGCGCCTCGACGTGCCTCCGGCCGATGCGTACGGCGTCGCGAGTTTCTACGCATTGCTCTCGCTCGAGGAACGCCCGGCGGATGTTCTGCACGCCTGCACCGATCTTGCGTGCCAACTCGCCGGCGCGGAGGTTCCGCCGGGTGCGCACGCGTCTCCGTGCCTCGGCTTGTGCGAGCGCGCGCCGGCGTTCCTGCGCACGATCGCCGGGCCCGAGCCCCGCGAGGTGCCGCTGCCGGAGGCGGGCCCGCCGCTGCCGCAGCGCGGCGAGCCCGGTCTGCGCCTGCTCCGACGCATTGCGGCCGACGTCGATCCGGAATCGCTCGACGCCTACCGCGCGCACGGCGGCTACGAAGCGCTTCGTCGCGCGTTCGAGCTCGGCCAAGAGGGCGTGCTGCGCGAGGTGTCCGAGTCGCGGCTGCTCGGCCGCGGCGGCGCCGCCTTCCCCACGGGCGCGAAGTGGGAGGCCGTCGCGCGACAGAAAGTGCAGCCGCACTACCTCGTCTGCAACGCCGACGAGTCCGAGCCGGGAACGTTCAAGGACCGCATCCTGATGGAGAGCGACCCGTTCGCACTCGTCGAGGCGATGACGATCGCCGCCTATGCGACCGGTTGCGAGCACGCGTACGTCTACGTGCGAGCGGAATACCCGGTCGCACACGCGCGCCTCGAGACCGCGTTCGCGCTTGCCCGCACGCACGGCCTGCTCGGCGACGACGTGATGGACACCGGTTTCTCGTTCGACATGGGGCTGCGCATCGGTGCCGGCGCGTATGTCTGCGGCGAAGAGACTGCGCTCTTCCAGTCGATCGAGGGCTACCGTGGCGAGCCCCGCAACAAGCCACCGTTCCCCGTCGAGGTCGGCCTCTTCGGCAAGCCGACGGTCGTGAACAACGTCGAAACGCTTTTCAACGTTCTCGAGGTCGTGTCTGACACCGGGACGGTGTACGCGCAGACGGGTACCGAAGGGTCGACGGGGACGCGACTCTTCTGTGTCTCCGGGCACGTCGCGCGGCCCGGCCTCTACGAGGTGCCGTTCGGGACGAACCTCAGCGACCTGCTCGAGCGCGCCGGCGCTCGGCCGCCGAAGGCCGTCCTGCTCGGCGGCGCCGCGGGCTCGTTCCTTCGCGCCGACCAGCTCGACCTGCCGTTGACCTTCGAGGACGCACGCGCCGCCGGCGCAACACTTGGCTCCGGGGTCGTGTTGGTCTACGACGAGTCTGCGGATCTCGTCGCCGCCGTGTTGCGGATCGCCGAGTTCTTCCGCGACGAGTCGTGCGGCCAGTGCGTTCCGTGCCGTGTCGGCACGGTCCGTCAGGAGGAGGCGCTGCACCGGCTCGTCGCCGGGAAAGCGAACGGCAACGAGCGAGAGGTGCTCGCAGATCTCACGGCGGTCATGCGAGACGCTTCCATCTGCGGCCTCGGTCAGACTGCCGCGAACGCCGTCGAATCCGCGATGATGAACCTCGGAGTGCTCGCACCTTGATGATCGAGCTCACGATTGACGGGCAGACGGTGAGCGTCACCGAAGGTTCGACGATCCTCGATGCCTGCCGCCGTCTAGACGTCGAGACGCCGACTCTCTGCTACGCCGACACGCTCACGCCGGTGAACGTCTGCCGGGTGTGCGTCGTCGAGGTCGAGGGCGCGCGCGTGCTCGTGCCGTCGTGCTCGCGCAAGGTCGAGGCGGGCATGGTCGTGCACACGGACTCACCGCGCGTTCGCACGAGCCGGCGCATGGTGCTTGAGCTGCTCGGCTCGTCGGTCGATCTCTCGACGGCGCCCGACGCGCAACGCTACAGCGCCGAATACGGCGCGCAGCCCGAGCGGTTCGGCGACGTTGCGACGGTCGCGCAGCCCGCGAAGATCGACAACGACCTGTATATGCGCGACTACTCGAAATGCATCCTCTGCTACAAGTGCGTGGAGGCCTGCGGCGTGGACCACCAGAACACGTTTGCGATCGCGGTCGCCGGACGCGGCTTCGAGGCGCGCATCTCCACCGAGTTCGATGTGACGCTCCCGGAGTCGGCGTGCGTCTACTGCGGTAACTGCATCGCGGTTTGCCCTACAGGCGCGCTCATGCCGACGAGCGAGTTCAATCTGCGCCGGGCGGGCACGTGGGACGAGTCCGCGCAATCAGAGGTCGACACCGTGTGTCCGTACTGCGGCGTCGGCTGCAACCTCACGCTCCACGTCCAGGACGACAAGATCGTGAAGGTCACCTCGCCGGACGACCACGACGTGACCCGCGGCAATCTGTGCGTCAAGGGCCGCTTCGGGTACGAGTTCGTCCAGAACCGCAAGTAATGGCCCGCTACCAGATCCTGTACTGGCAGGACGTGCCATCGGTGCTGAAGGCGTTCGACGACGACGGCGGGCAGGTCTCTCGGCAACTCCCTGACTGGTACCAGCAGGAGATCGACAAGCGCGCGATGACGCAGGGGCTGATCGGGAGCGGCGCGTACCTCGAGCAATGGCACTGGGGCGACATCGAGGAGCGCCCCGGCACGCCGGACGAGGTGCTCGACGCGATCGAGCTCGAGCTGGACGCGTGAACATGCGGCGGCTGCTGCCGCTCGGCCTCGCTGTCGTGGTGCTGCTCGCGCTTGCGGGTATCGCGAGTCACGGCCGGCCGCTCTCCGGCAGCCGCGGCCGAGGGCCGACCGCGACGTTCTTCGACTACGTCGCGACGACGCTCGTCATCTTTGCGATCGTGATGCTCGCAGTCGTCGTGTACTCGCTCTTCGGTCAACGCTTCGCCGGCGGGCCCCCGCGCCGAAGCCGCTGGCACCTCCTCAGCGCGTTCATCTCGTTTGCGGGCGCCCTCGTGCTCGCGTATGTCCTCATTCACACCGGCTTCGTGCAACGGTTGCAGAAGTTCGAGCAGTCGCTGGCCCGGCAGCAGCATCTGAGGCAGGGCCAGCAGCCCGGCGCAGCGACGCCCCGCAACGTGCGCAACCCGCAGCTGCGCTGGGACGAGATCGGCCTCTTCATCGTGCTGATCGCCGGCACGGCGGTCGTGCTCGTCGCAAGCCGCAGGACGAGACGTGTGCCACGGGCGTGGCGGCTCGGGCGCAAGGAAGAGCTGTCGCTCGCGATCGATGAGTCGATCGACGATTTGCGCAACGATCCCGACCTCCGCCGTGCGATCGTCGCCGCGTACGCGCGGATGGAGCGCGCACTCGGTCGCGCGGGGCTGCCGCGCCACCCTGCAGAGGCGCCGTTCGAGTACGTCGATCGAGCGCTCCGGAGTCTCGACACGAGCACCGACGCCATTCGGCGCCTCACGGCGCTCTTCGAACGGGCAAAGTTCAGCCAGCATGAGCCGGAGCCGGCGATGAGAGACGAGGCGATCGACGCGCTCGTGGCCGTGCGGGACGAGCTGGCCCGCCCGGTCGAGGAGGCGGTGGCGTGATCGCCGAGCGGCGCCGCGTCGCCAAGCTCGTCGGCATGACGACCGTCGTGCTCATCGTGGTGCTCGGCCTGCACCCGGTATCGACGGAGCGAATCGCGGCCGGCTACGTGCTCGCGCTCGCCGCGATCGGACTCGGCGCCGTCACGCGCATCCTCGGCGCGGACTCGTGGCACGAGCGCCGCTCGCAGTTCGAACACGTGCTCTCGCGGAAGCAGCCCGAGCCGACGCGGCCGTCGGATCTCGTGCGGATTGAGCGGGAGATCACGTTTGGCACGACGAGCGCCGGCCATCTGCACACGCGATTGCTGCCGTTGCTGCGCGAGGCAGCGGCGGCGCGGCTCGGCATCGACTTCGATCTGCACCCCGAGCGCGCCCGCGCTGTGCTCGGTGAGGAGACGTGGAAACTCTTGCGTCCGGACCGGCCCGAGCCCGCGGACCGCAACGCTCCGGGCTTGCCGCTCCGGAGCATCCGCGCGGTCGTCGACTCGTTGGAGCGGCTCTGATGGATCTGCAAGAGGTGCGCGATCGCGGCACTGCGGTGCTCGACGAGATCGAGCGCGCGATCGTCGGCAAGCGCGAAGCGCTCGAGCTGATCCTCGTCGCGATGCTCTGCGACGGGCATGTACTCCTCGAGGACTACCCCGGTCTCGCGAAGACGCTGGCCGCGCGCTCGTTCGCGCAGTCGACGTCTCTTCGCTTTTCGCGCATTCAGTTCACGCCCGACCTGATGCCCTCCGACGTGACGGGCTCCTCGGTGTTCGATCAGCGGAACGCCGAGTTCCAGTTCTTGCCGGGCCCGATCTTCACCAACCTTCTCCTCGCCGACGAGATCAACCGCGCCCCGCCGAAGACGCAGGCCGCACTACTCGAAGCGATGCAGGAGCAGCAGGTGACGACCGAAGGTCAGACGCGGATGCTCGAGGCGCCGTTCATCGTGCTCGCGACGCAGAACCCGATCGAATACGAGGGGACGTATCCGCTTCCCGAGGCGCAGCTCGACCGCTTCCTGATTCGGATCGGCATCGGGTACCCGAGTCGCGAACACGAGCTCGAGCTGCTGGCGCGGCGGCTTAAACGCGGCGAGGACGAGGTGGAGCTGCACTCCGTCGTCGATGCGCCGACGCTCATCGCGATGCAGCAGGCGCTCGAGCAGGTGCACGTCTCCGATTCGATCAGCGGGTACATCGTCGACCTCGTCACCGCCACTCGGGACTCCAAGCGGCTCGCGGTCGGCGCGAGTCCGCGCGGCAGTCTGGCTCTCCTGAAGCTGTCGCGCGCCAAGGCGGCACTCGCCGGACGCGACTTCGTCGTGCCTGAGGACGTGAAGACCGTCGCGATTCCCGCGCTCGCGCACCGATTGACGCTGAGACCCGAGCTCTGGGTGCAGCGCATTCGCGGCGAGGACGTCGTGGCGGAAGCGCTCGCGAGCGTGCCGACACCGCCCGCGGAAGACTCGCTGCGCGCAGCGGGATGACGCGGCTCGACTCGCCGCGTGTCGTCGCATATGCAGGGCTCGCCGCGTTCGGCCTGATCGCAGGGCTCGTCGTCGGGCGGGTGGAGCTCGTTGCACTGGCGGCGCCGTTTGCGCTCGCTGCAGTCGTCGGTGCAGCGCTCGTCCGCGACCCCGAGATCTCGGCGGCGATCGCCCTCGACCGGGACCGCGCGCTCGAAGGCGAGGACGTGCACGTGTCGGTGGAGCTTTCGGCGCCGGCGGGGGCCGATCGGGTCGAGGTGTTCCTGCCGCTGCCGTCGGAGCTGCGCGTTCCCGAGGGCAATCCGCGCGCCGTCGCGCTTTCGAAGTCACGCACGCTCGACGTCGCGGTGCAGTGCGAACGTTGGGGTGCATTCGCGATCGGGCCGCTCCTTCTGCGCAGCCGCGACCGGCTCGGCTTCCACTCTTGGGAGGCGCAGATCGGAGCGGCGCGGCCGTTGCGCGTCTATCCGAGTGTCGAGACCGTGCGGACGATGCTCGCTCCGCTCGAAACGCAGGTGTTTATCGGCAACCAGACCTCGCGTGCGAAGAGCGAAGGGATCGAGTTCGCGGACATCCGCGGGTGGGTTCCCGGTGATCGCGTGCGCAGCATCAACTGGCGCGCGACGGCGCGACGCGGTGAACTGCACGTCAATCAGCAACACCCCGAGCGGAACACCGACGTCGTGTTGTTTCTCGATACATTCACCGACGTTCGCACCGGAGGCCGCGGCACGCTCGACATGACGGTCCGAGCCGCGACCTCGCTCGCCCATCGGTACCTGGAGCGCAAGGATCGTGTCGGTGTCGTCAGCTTCGGGGGCTATCTGTCGTGGCTGCTCCCCGCTTCGGGAACGCGGCAGCTCTACCGGATTGTCGACTCGCTGCTGCAGATGGACATCGTGCTGAGCTTCGCAAGGAAAGGCATCGACATCCTGCCGCCCCGGACGCTGCCGCCGAAGGCGCTCGTGCTCGCGCTAACGCCGCTCCTCGACGCGCGGTCGGCGGGCGCGCTGCTCGATCTGCGCGCCCGCGGCTTCGATCTGGTCGTGATCGAGGTGTCGCCGGTGCCGTTCGTACGTCCGGGCAGCGACGAGCTCGCGAAGCTGGCGTACCGGCTGTGGCGCCTGTCGCGCGAGTCGCTGCGCATGCGCTACGAACAGGCCGGCGTTCCGGTGGTCGAATGGGTGGACGGCGAGCCGCTCAATGTCGTGCTGGAGGAGGTGACCGCATTCAGGCGCCACGCCCGGCCCGCACGCGCGTAATCCTCGGGTCGCTGTCGACGGCCGTGTACGCGGGCGAGCTCGCATACGTGTGGACGCGCGACCCGGGCCTCGCGCCGATCACTGCTGCAATTGGCGTCAGCGGCGGGGTCTTGCTGCTCTATGGGCTGCTGTTCCGTGCCGACGACGTCATGCCGTGGCCGATCGTGCTGCTCGGGATCGCCTACGCGATCCCGCTCTTCGTGCGCGGCAGCGGGATCGACGAGGGCGCGCCGCTCGTCGGCGCAGGCTTGTTGCTGTGCAGCGAGCTTGCCGCGTGGTCGTTCGACGAGCGCTGGAGGATCACGGCCGAGCGCGCAGTCGTCGTCGCGCGCGGAACGGCCGTCGCGCTGCTTGTACTCGCCGCGCTCGGCGCGTCAGGCCTCGTGCTCGCGCTTGCCGCCGCCCCGATCGGCGGCGGGCTCGCCTGGACGGCGCTCGGCGCAGCCGCCGCGGTGCTCGTCGTCGGGCTCGCAGCGCGGTTGGGCCGCTAGGTGGCGCGCCGCTACACTACGCCCCGTTCCGAGGGCGCATTCGTCTAGTGGCCTAGGACACCGCCCTCTCACGGCGGCGGCACGGGTTCGAATCCCGTATGCGCCTTAGCCCCAAACCCGCATAAACACTAGGGTCGGGGCACCCGACGGAGAAGCGCTTGACCAGGATTTGACCAGGTGAGTTCTGCCCGGTCATCCGGCTACCGTTTCTCCTGCAGCAGGCGTCGCTGTCGGCTTAGCGGACGACGGCGGCGCCTGCTTCTTGGACTCCGCTCGTAGCCCCTGCGGCGCGTGCTCGGCGATCGCCTTGCGTACCCGGGCCTGCCGGTCGCCAACGTCGTAGATGCGGTCGAGCAGCTTGCCGGAGTCGGCGTGGCCGAGACGAGACGCCGCCTGCTCCCGCGTGAAGCCGGCATCGCGCATCAGCGTCGCCGCGGTCGCCCGCAGGTCGTGCGGGTTGAGCTCGTCGAACGGCGTCGGTGCGTCCTCGGCCAGTTTGTTCTTCTCGCGCCAGGCGACCGCCGCCCGCTCGGTCGCTTTGTACCAGACGAGGCGGAGGAACTGGTAGTGCCGCCACGGCCTCCCCGTCTTGGTCGGAAAGACGAGCGGCGTCGACGGCGCCTGCACAAGCAGCTGCTCGCGCACGAGCGCGACCTCCTCGAGCGTCAGGTCGATCCACTTGTCAGAGCCCTCCTTGCAGAGCTCGGCCGGGATGAAGAGCGTGCGCTCTTTTAGGTCGACGCGATCGTCGGTGAGCGTGAAGAGCTCCCCGATCCGGTTGCCGGCCGTCCCCATCAGCAGCAGCATCCGTTGCGCGTACTCCGGTGCGAGCTCGGCAAGCAGCTCGAGCTGGTCGACCGACACCGCCTTACGGCGGCGGATAGTCACCGGCAGCGGCTCGATCCCAAGGAGCGCCTGGTCGAACGAGGCGCCGCGGCCCCCGGCGTAGCGGAGCGTCGCCTTCAGCCCGTGCAGCTCGTCGCGGGCCGTCTTCGGAACCTCCATCGCACGCGTGAGGATCACGTCCTCGACGTGCGCGCGACGGAGCACCGAGAGCGGTAGCTCTGCGAACTCACCCTCTCGCCACGGGCGCGTCGCGCGCTCCCACCACTCGATGCCGCGCGGGCGCAGTCGCTGTTTCGTCTTGCGGCTGACCGTGCTGCGCTTGCGCACAAGTAGCGCCTCGGCCGCCTCACGGAGCAGCGGGTCGCTCACGACCGTGGCGGCCGGAGTGAGGCCGGCACCGCGCATCTTCCGCATCTCCAGAACCCTCGCGTTCGCGGCGTCGGCCGTCGCAAACCCCGTCTCGCTGAAACGATGCCCGGCGACGCTGATCCGAACGCGGTAGCCGGCACCCCAAAGATCGACCCCGGGAAGTAGAAGCGTGTTAGCGGTCACGCTGGTCCTCTCGCTATTTGGTGGACGTCTGCCACCCTATCCCCCGGGCCGGAAAGCTGGTTCAGATAGCGCACCGCGCTCTCCCGCGGGATCCGAACCGCCCGACGCGACAGGCGCACCACCTCGATCTTGCCGTCGGAGATACGCCGCTCGATCGTCCGGCGCGACTCACGCGACAGCGCCGCCATCTCCGCGATCGTCAACAGCTGCGACAGCTCGCTCACACGGCCTCGAACAGCTGCGTCTCGGATGCCGGCGGGGGCTTCTCGAACACGAAGCAGACGCGCGGCGTGTGCCAGGCGCGGGTTATGACGATCCGCTGGACGAGCCTCGTGCCGGCGAGCCTGGGCGGCTGCCGGACGTGGTAGATCGCGACGTGGCCGCCGACGCGGGTGACGCGGACGGCTTTGCCGACGATCGTGTACCAGCTCTTGAGGTCCTCGAGCGAGCCGTACCACTGGTGCTCGTTCGTCCAGACGCCGTAGACGCCGCAGGCGTCGCACGTCCAGCGCTGTGCGCTGGCGGCGTCGTTCACCGGAGGCCCGGTCCCGACGGCCGCCGGAATCGGGCTTGGGACGCAGTTGGGATGGCGGCAGCCGCAAGCGCCGGAAACGGCTCAACCATGCGCCCTCGTGCGACTCCCGGGTTGGACTCGAACCAACAACCCTTCCCAAAAAGTGCGACTACCGACCAGCTGGGGAGTTCGCTACGGGAGTCGACGAGGTTCGGTATGTCTGCGGAATCGTGCCCGCCCAAGCAGTTGGCGCCCTCTCATGCGGGGGGATTCATGTTGCGCTTCAGAAACGCCGCGATCTCGCTTTCGGAAAAACGGTAATCGTTTCCGATCTTCACCGACTTCAGCTCTCCTCTTTGGGCGAGGCGGCGAACCGTATCCTCGGCGACGCGCAACATCTCGGCGACCTCCCTCGTCTTGTAGTGCTTCTCGATCACAAGCTTGCCGTCGCGACCAGCGCTGCTCGCACTTCGCGCAACGATCGCTCGATCCGGTCGAGCGTTGCGAGTACCGAAGCTTCAGCAGTGACTTCTGAACCGCTCGTTGGCCGGCCGTCAAGCCCCTCTGAAAGAAACCATTCCGGGAGCTCGAGCAGCTTGTTGATCCGCGCCACCTCCCACGGGCGCGGCCTCCGTGTGCCGTCGATCATGCGGTTGAGCGTCCGCCGCGAAACGTTGAGCTCCACCGCCAGTGCGTCTAGTTCCCAGCCTCTGAGGACGGCGGCGGCGCGCACACGCCGGCCCCACTCGGGTGATGCGCCACCGGATGTCTCGGATGACTGGTCCACCGCTTCTCGCGAACTTCGAGGGACGACTGACTTCATGGGAGCGGGGTTCAGGCTCCTCATATACATACCACGAGACGTGAGGTTTTGTCTGTAGACCTTTTGTCTGCTGCTCTGGACACTGCTCGCGTGGATCCAGTGGAGCAGTTCGCTCAGAACGTGCGCCAGAGGCGGACGAAGCTCGGTTTATCCCAGGAGGCGCTTGGGTCAGCTGCTGGCCTCCATCGAACCGAGATCTCTCTACTGGAGCGAGCAGTCCGCGAGCCTCGCCTCACTACGATCGTTCGCGTTGCTCGCGCTTTGAAGGTCGAGCCTGCGGCTCTGCTCAAAGGCGTGCGCTAGGTTCTTGGCGAACGCGATCGGTGTGCGGCCCGGCGCACCGACGTGCCGATCAGGCGCGGCGCTCGATCTCAGCCCAAACGAGGCGCTCCGCAACCGTCCGATGAAGCGGACGGCCGAGCATTCCGCGGATCTCTATCCCCGACTCGGGATCGGTGCCGCCCAGGAACGTGTTGAAATCGGCCGCACATCGAGCAAGCCCGTCGAAAAGCTCGCCTGGCGGATGCGCCGTGAGGTATTCCTCTGTCCAGGTCTCGAGAAGTTCGACCTCCTCGAGTTTCGCAAGGAAGACCAACTCAAGGGTGTCTAGGCGCACCGCGGCTCGTGTATCCGTGTGCACAAGGCGTTGCAAGAGGAGAAGAACACCCTCGGGCGACAAGCAAGCGACGCGCTTGTGTACATCGAGCGCCGACGTCTCGATCGGACCGCTGAGCCGGAGATCTGCAGCCCAGGCTCGTTTCTCGACATTGTCGAAGCCGTTTGATGCCGCGACGTCGCGAAGGAATGGCAGCGGGAAGATGTCGAACCGATCCGGCGTCCACGCAGTCCTGCGCACACCACCGATCGGAAAGACAGGCGCTGCCTGTGCTCGTTCGGCGAGAGCCGGTCCGTCCCGCATCACGCTCGGGTGGCTGACGATCATGGTGAGGTCGTATGCCGCCTCCGCGTCGGAAGACCCGGGGACCCGCACGCCACGGAACACATCTCCGGTCAGTACAGGCCGGTAGACACTCGCCTCTTCGAGGAAGATCGAGCGGGGCGAGGACGGCACCGCAAGGCGCTCCGCGAGAGCCGCGTCAGCGCCTGCTTCGCGGAGGACATCGCCCTCAACATCCTCCTCCCCTTCGGTCTCTGACACCAGCCCCTCACTCCACAGGAAACGTTTCGGCCACGGTCGGCAGCTCCTCGAGCTCTACCGCCGGGGTACGGCTGAACGGGAGCCATCGGCGTGCTCGATCACGTCGTACTCCTCGTCGACGCCAAAGTTCTCGCGCCATCTCGGATCGAAGAGATCAAGAACATCGTGCGGCTCATCGATCTGGCTCGCAAGGAGCAGCACCAGATCTGCACGGCCAGCCGAGAACATCTCGAGCGGCCGCAATGTCCCCCGATCTGAGACAGGAATGCACAACCAACCACCGGGGTCGTGCACACCAGACTCGTCGAGAAGATCGATCAGACCGGCGAAGCGGGCCAACCGTCCGCGGTGTCCGGGTGTGGCAGCTTCGCGACGCCGCCATTTACGCACTGCAGTTGGGCTCACCCCGAGCGCCTGCGCGATCACGAGCTGGCCGACGCCATGCTCGCGGGTGAGGCTGTCCACGACATCTCCCGGCTCTGCCTGCGCATGCGGCGCTGTCGAGGCATCGAGTTGCCGGAGATAACCCTCAAGGAGATTCTCTCTCGAACGATCAAGCGACAGCGCGGCGCGCCGATACAAGACTTCGCGGTCGACGTTGACCGGGCTGATCGCAAGCGGCTCGAACCAGGCGTCGGACGTGCGCCAAGCGGAAGCGTTCGACCCGCCGAAACCGAAGTAGCCTGACCAAAGGACGTCGTTGGTTGCGTTGGCGACCGCCTCAGGTGAGACATACACGCGCATGCCAGCGACGTTCGCTCGGTTGAAATCATTGGCAGTCGTGACCCACTTGTGAGAATCAGACGTAAGCGCGTTGGACCAGGCCGACAGCGCCTCGTAAGCAGCCGCGTTTAGGGTCGGCGCCGACTCTGAACCGCCGCTCCCGAAGGTCGACGCGAGTGCATCAACAACCGTGCCCGAGGAGCTCGCAGTCGGCGCTGACTTCCGAGGAAACTCGAGCAGTACGCCACCGCGATCCAGTTCTGCATGCCGACGCGCACCAACGAACGGATCATCCGCGACGGCTACTCCCGCCGGCGTCATGCTCCTGCTCCTTCAGGCTCGCGAGCACGGTTCAAGACTTCCGCTCTTAGGCGCTCACCGATCGATGCTTCGTAGAGCGTCACACACATCAGATGAAGTTCGTTCGCAGTCGCCATCACGGCGTCCACATCGAACTCCGGAACTTGGCGCTCGGGGTCGACCCACGAGCTGTCCGTATCCAAAAGAAAATACGGTCCATCCGGAGTCTCGAACGGAACGCGGAGTGGGCCTTCGGCTTGAACAGTTCGTCCTTCTCGAACGGGCGCGGCCCGGAACACCGTGACGAATCCCGGTGGTTCACCGTACTGCAGCGCGATCTGCGCCGTGGCTGGCGGTTCTTCGTGCAGCGTAAACGGTGAGGTCAGACGCGGATCGATCCATTGCTCCCATTCCGACACACGTGTCAGCCCCGGCACGCGGATCTCGTCGATATAGCGCACGCCGACTCGCAGAATCCCATCCGGTAGCGCGCTTTGCGCGACCGATCGAAGGAGATCGGCAAACGTACCGCTGAACGCTGTCCATCCCGGATAACTCGTGGTTTCGAGTGTCAGCGAGTCGCGGCCGATGGTGACCATGACCAAGCGATCGCGCGTGAAGAACCGATGCCTGACGGTTTGCTGCGCCGCGGGCGCTCCTGCCACGAGGTTGACGTTCAGTTCCGTGGACTGCTCATACACCGGGAAGACCGGTCGGAGGTCGTCGCGGATCACGGCTGGCGGAGCTGCCGCAGCCCAAGCCTCTGTCGCGGGATAGCGGACTTCCAGCGCTACGTATCGGAGCGTGTCGTTCAGGTATGGCGGGGTATTCGGCGGGATTCCCATGAGGCGAACTATAGACGAACTAGAGGCGAACTGGGTATGCTTCCCCTAAGAATTTGGCGGGTTCACCACGCGAAACGCTGCCGCGGGCCGCGGCGTCTGACCAGTCCAGGATCAACCCGGCGGCTTCGCGTCGCCGAGGCGAGTGGCACGAAATTGGCACGGACACTCGCCCTGAAACGCGAAACCCGCGCGAGCGCGGGCTTCGTGGGAGTGGGCGGTACTGGGCTCGAACCAGTGACCCCCAAGCTTGTCGAGCCGGCCTTAGGGCTTGCGCACGCTAGCGGCGTCTTCCTGGGTTCCTCGTCTATGGATGAGTTTCACAGAAGCGCATCAGGATGGAGCACGCCGACCTGCCACGTAGGTCGGTGCCGTCTCAACCGAGACGACGCCGACCACGTAGCGGTCCTTGAGAAGCGTGCCCGGTTACGGGTGGAACAGCGGCGTCATCGGAGTGACGGCGCTGTCGCAGGCGTGCGCGAGGCACGGCAGGCCGAAGGCCTCTTCCATCGAGCGAAGGAGTGAGTAGTGGTTGTAGGGAGTCGCGTCGATGATCGGGCTGGTGGTCTTGTTGGTGATCACGATCGTGGCGACATGGCCGCCGCCGACGGTGGAGCCGCAGCAGCCGGTGCCGGGCTGCCCTGAGTCGGAGAAGTCGTCCTCGTCCCAGGTGATCACGATCGCGTTGCGGCCCTCGTGCCACTGATTGGACGCCATGATCTCGCTGACGGTTTTGTCGACGTAGCTGTCGCCTGCGGCGACCAGGTTCGGGCTGCAGCCGCCGGTGCCGTGCATGTCGTTGCACTGATCCGGCACGATCAGGCTGTAGTTGGGCAGGGCGTTGTTCGCCAGGTCGGTTGCGAGCTGGCTGTCATCGACCATTTTCCCGACCGCGCTCTGAGTGCCGGTGAAGTTCACGAACGGGTTGTGCTTGGACGCGTAGAGAGCGTTGCTGCTGCTCGGCCACTTGAAGGTGTAGGGCCCGTTGGCGTCGTGGCCACTGCTGATCAGCCCCGTCGCCGGCACCGGGGGAAGGCTCTGGAAGTAGCCCTTCCAGGTCATTCCGGCAGCAGTCAGCTGATCGGCGATCGACTGCGCGCCGACCGTGTGGTTGACCGTCGTTCCCGTGCAAAACGAATCGGTCGCGGCAAGCGACGGCGTGCAGTAGAACTGGTTGTCGTCCTGGACGCCGAAGTAGTCGCCGGCGATTGCGGCCATGTAGTTCGGCTCGCTCGGATGCGTCACGCCGAAGTAGTTGGTGGCCAGGCCGTACTTGTTTGCCAACCCGTTCAGGTGCGGTGCGCTCGGGTTCCCGATGATGGTCCCGTAGCTCGTGTTCTCCATCATGATCTCGACGATGTGCTGATAGTGCGGGATCGCCGAGTTGCTGTTGCTGGCCGAGCCCACGCCCACAGCCGACACCGAGGTGATCGCCGCGAGCGCCAATGCTCCGAGCAAGATGCGCTTGAGCTTCATGAGTGGTCGCTTCCCTCCCCTTCGCCTACCGCCTCTCTCGCCGATTCACCCGACCGCGGGAGAACACGACGCTGACCCGCGGAAACTAAACGACGGCCACGGCGAGCCGCGAGTCGAGACGGCGGCAATCCGGTAACGATCCTGCACATCCGAGTCGATCACTGGCGTGTCCTAGAACGAGACGAGGTCGAGCAAGTTGCTGATGTCGGAGCGTCCGTCGCGCAGCGGCGCCGACGCCCCGTTCGCCTGGTAGTCAGAACCGGTCGGAGTCGCGGCGTCGAACAGGTGATTCTGCGAGGCCAGCGTCGGCAGCCCGTGCAGCGCCTCGATCAGCTTCAGCGTCGAGCCGTGCTCGGCCGGAAGCGCCGACTTGACCGGCCCTCGCGCTGAGAGGAGAGCCGCGGCGCGCCCCTAGCCGTAGTTACGCGTAGAGCGCGACAGCTACGCGCGAATCTCCGGTGTCGCAGACGGCGGCGAGTAGGAGGGTCGATCTCACTCGCCGCCGCCGGACACCCCGCGATGTTGCGCTCCCCTTTTGGGCCGCATCGCGTGCTTCCCGCTGTCGGATGAAGCGTCACGACCGTATCGCGCACCCTCCCTTGCCATGGGGTCGACGTTGGTCACACGCGGTAACGGTGTCGTGAACGCAGTCGTCACCGCAGATGGCAGATCGCTACCGAGGTTTCACCACCTATCTACCCCGGTCGCACGGCGCGGATCAGAGGATGGGGCGGCGGGCGCAAACGGCTCAACAGAAGGGGGAACTCCATGAAACGCTTTCTCGTCGTCGGCGGTCTGGCCGCGACAGCAATCATTCTCGTTGCCGGCACAGGTGTGTCGGCCGCGTCGAAGGACACACCGGCTGCGAAGCACGTGCTGCTGCTCTCGGTCGACGGTCTCCACCAGTCGGACCTCGCGTGGTACGTGACCCAGCATCCATCCTCGGCGCTCGCGAAGCTCGCGCATCGCGGGGTCGAGTTTTCGCATGCGGAGACGCCGTTTCCCTCCGACTCGTTTCCGGGCATGGTGGCCCAGGTGACCGGCGGCAACCCGTCGAGCACAGGCGTCTACTACGACGACTCCTGGAACCGCGCGCTCTTCCCCGCGGGCACGACCTCGTGCGTGGGCCCCGCTCCTGGGGCAGAGGTGACGTACTTCGAGCAAGCCGACAAGGATCCAGCACGGCTCGACGCCGGCCAGGGCCTGCCGAGCTTGCCCGGCGACATTCTGCAAATGACCGGCAACCCGACGACGCTGCTCGATCCCGCGCAGCTGCCCGTCGATCCTACGACATGTAAACCGGTGTATCCGCACCAATACATCAAGGTGAACACGATCTTCGAAGTCGCGCGATCCGCCGGCTTGCGAACTGCGTGGTCTGACAAGCACGCGGCCTACGAGATCCTGAACGGGCCCTCCGGTACCGGCATCCAGGATCTATTCACGCCCGAGATCAACAGCAACGCACCAACCGTTGGCTCGTCGAACGACTGGACGACCGACAACGCGCTGACGATGCAGTACGACTCCTACAAGGTGCAGGCCGTGATCAACGAGATCGACGGCTACGACCACAGCGGCACCAACGCGGTCGGGACGCCGGCGATCTTCGGCATGAACTTCCAAACCGTCTCCACCGCCGAGAAGCTGCCGACCTCGAACGGCCTCACCGGCGGCTATCTCGCCGACGGCCGCACCCCCGGGCCACTCCTTACCCGGGCACTCGACTACATCAACACCCAGGTCGGAACGATCACCGAGGCGATCAAGCAGAGGCACCTGCAGCAGAACACAGTGATCATCCTCTCGGCCAAGCACGGCCAATCACCCCAGAACCCGGCCGCGCTTACTCGGATCAACGACGGCACGATCATCAATGCGTTGAACACGGCCTGGGCGGCGCAGCATCCGACCGACCCGCCGCTCGTCTCCTTCTCGATCAACGACGATGGGATGCTGATCTGGCTGAGCAACCGCTCCACGCAGGCGACGTCGTTCGCGAAGAACTTCCTGCTCATCTACTCCGGAACCGGCAACGACATCAACGGTGCCCCCAAGCCCTTCACGAGCTCCGGGCTTGCGCACGTCTACGCCGGCGCAGATGCGGCGGCCTTCATGAACGTGTCGCAAAGTGACGCTCGCGTGCCCGATCTGATCGGCGTCTCCCAGGTCGGCTCCGTCTACACCGGGAAGCAGGGCAAGATCGCCGAGCACGGCGGCGACAACCCGCAAGACCGCAACGTCCCGATCGTCGTCAGCGGCAACGCGATCCAGGATGCGGGAACAGTCATCGACTCGAGCGTCGAGACGACGCAGATCGCGCCCACCATCCTCGGCCTGCTCGGACTCGATCCGAGCGCACTGAAATCAGTGCAGATCGAGCACACCGCCGCGCTCCCGCTCGGCTAGCAGTCCACGAAGGGGGCCCGCTTCGGCGGGCCCCCTTCTCATCCGTTCTAGTCGCGCGGGTCGCCGCGTCTGCGTTCCCGTTCGGCGAGGAGTTCGTTGTAGCGCTCGTCCCGGTGCGGCCCTGAGGCAGCGATCGTCAACTCTCGCTCGAGCTCTTCGTCGGTGAGGTCGGCGAGTCTGTCCGCGATCGGCTCGTCGTCGGGAGAATCCACGGCGCGATTGTCACCTGCCGCGCGTGCGGCCGCCACCCCGTTTGCCGGACTGTCACCGCACCGTCACCGGCGCCACAAGCGAGTCACGTGACAGCTTGGCGACGGCTGCGTCGCGATGCGGAGACTCGGGCGCATTCACGGCAGGATCTGTCTGCTGGACGCGCTACACAGAGAGCAATGGCGCGTTGCGATCTGCACGTCCGCTCGTCTACTCGGCCACGAGCTCAGCACCGTCGTGCATCCACGCCTTTCATTTGCGCGACTCGCTCGACGAGGAAAAGGACGCTGAGCCCCAGGAGGGCGAGTCCCGCGAGCCTGTGGGGTGCGCAAACTCGATCCGTGTGACGTTCAGGTGTTCGGGTTGGCCAATTTGCAGGCGAAACCGAGTTAACGCACCCCACAGGCCGTTCATGCCTTCGTCGAGCCGAGGGCGTACGGCAAAAGGCCCCGAAGGCTCGCGTCAACGCCTCCGGGGCCTGGTCACTCTGCCAGTAAGGCTCCTGACTCCTGGGTTGGAGGAGTGGTGCGTTGTCGGAGCCAACGGAGGTTCTATTACGGACGATCCAGGTGCGACATCCGCGTAAACCCGCACACCTAGACGGGAAACCCGCAACTTCGACCCCTGCGCAACCCCGATGCGCAGGCCGTCGTGGCGCGGCATCAAAGAGGTGAGGGGTTACTCGCGAAACCGGGGTCGTCTTGCTCGTCAGCGAAGTTCCGACAAAGGACACGGAGCGACAGTCGACGAGGCTCCGCGTTCAGTCGCCTACCCTCGTCCTCGACGGTGAGCGCGACAGCGGCGATCCCGGGGCGAGCGAGCGTGCCGTGGACGGGTCGGAGCGCTTCACCTGGTGGCTGATCGCCGCCGCCTGGATGGGGGTGACGGCCAGCTTCTGGGTCTGGTGGCTCCGTCACACGGCGGGTGGGACGCCGTGGCTGTTCTGGCCGCAGACCTTGGCCTTGCTGTACCAGACGACTGCGCTGCCGACCTTCTTCTTCTACTACGTCTACAGGATGCGTCGGCCGACCGAGGTCGCGCCGCTCCCCGAGACGCGCGTCGCGATGATCACGCTATGCGTCCCTGGTCACGAGTCCCTGGAGGTGATCCGCGGGCAGCTCGAGGCCCTGCGCGGCGTCACCTACGAGCACGACAGCTGGGTCCTCGACGAGGGCGCATCGCCGGAAGTGCAGAAGCTAGCCGCGGAGCTCGGCGTCCGCTACTTCACCCGCAGCGGAGTCGCGCGCTGGAACCAGCCACAGCCGCCGTTCCAGAGGGCGACCAAGGCAGGCAACGTCAACGCCTGGCTCGACCACATCGACGGGCTCGGCCTCAACTACGACGTGTTCGTCCAGCTCGACATCGACCACCGGCCGGCCCCGGACTATCTCGATCGGGTGCTCGGCTACTTCCGCAGGCCCGAGGTCGGCTGGGTGCAGGCGCCAAGCGTCAGCGGGAACCTCGACAACTGGGCTGCACGAGGCCAGGCCGAGCAGGACATGATCTTCCAGGGACCTTTACAGATGGGCTTCTACGGCGCCACGCGCACGCCGTTCATCATCGGCTCCCACACCGCCTACCGGACGGACGCAGTCCGCGAGATCGGAGGCTTCCAGCCGACCCGCGCCGAAGACCACCTAGACACGGTGCTGCTCGCGGCGCACGGGTACAGCGGCGTCTTCGTGCCGGAGGTGATCGCCGTCGGTGCCGGCCCGACCGACTTCGCCACCTACCTGCGACAGCAGTTCGCGTGGGCCTACTCGATGATCCAGATCTTCCTGCACCACACGCCGCAGCTGCTGCGCGACTACAGCGTCAGGCAGGCGCTTCAGTTCCTGATCTGCCAGAGCTGGTACCTGCTCTGGTCGCTGTCGCTGGCGAGTCTCTGGGCAGTGCCAACGGTCGCGCTGGTCCTGCAGAGGCCGATCGCGGAGGTTTCGCTCCCGCTCTTTCTCCTCTACTTCCTGCCGCTGCCGCTGATGTCGACGATCATGTGGTGCTGGTCTCGACGGTGGTTGCAGCCGACCGGCCTGCGGCTCTCCTGGCGCGGGGTGCTCCTCGAGATCGCCCGTTGGCCGGTTGTGTTATGGGCGCTGATCAACGTTCTGCTTCGCGTCAAGCGCCCATACATGATCACGCCCAAGGGGGTCGGCCGGACGGGAGGGCCGCGGCTGGCGAGCATCTACGGGCCGTACCTTGCTCTGGCCGTCGTGCCGCTGGCCGCGCTCTGGGCCTACGAGCTCAGCGGCTCGACGCCGCTGCGCGGCTACTACGCCCTGGCGCTGTTCAACAGCGTGTGGGGGGTGACGCTGCTCGTGACGATGTTGCTGATCGAGTTCCGGGCCGTTGGGAGGTCCGGCGTTCGCGGGGTCGCCGCACTGCGTACGCGGGCTGCGATCCTCGCCGTCGTCGTCTCCCTGGTCTGCGTGTTCGCGGTCAGCCTGATCATCTCGTGGGACTCGGTCCTGCAGGCGTTGCGATGAATCCCGTCCGCGATCCGCGCGCCGACGGGCCGCAGCGGCCGAAGCTGCGGTTGTCGCGCGGCACCGCGGTGGCGATGATCGCGCTCGGCGGAGCGGTCATCGCGCTCATCCTGCTCCAGTACCACGTGAACGGCAGCGGGCCTGTCCGCCCCTGGCCGATCCGGCCCCCCGCCTCGGCGAGGGTCGACATCGGCGTCGTGACCCTGCCGCTGGCACGCAACTCGTGGCGGGCATGGCAGCCGGCCGATCTCGAGACCGTCAACGCCTTCGAGCAGACGATTCGCAAACACGTCAGCGTTGTCATGTGGTATGCCGACTGGGCCCACAAAGCGCCGCTGCTCCAACAGCTCGAGGCTATCGCGCGACGAGGCAGCATCCCTGAGATCACCTGGGAGCCCTGGGACTCCACCAAGCCTGTGCGCGTGCAGCCGCGGTACAGACTGCGATGGATCATCGCCGGACGCTACGACTCGTACATCCGCGCCTGGGCGCAGACGCTCGCCGCGTACCGCAAGCCTGTCCGACTGCGCTTCGCCCAGGAGATGAACGGCAACTGGTACCCCTGGTCGGAGTCGGCGAACGGCAACCGCTCGCACGAATTCGTACAGGCCTGGCGTCACATCCACGACATCTTCGTCGCTGCCGGCGCAAGGAACGTGCAGTGGATCTGGAGCCCCGCCCCGATCACCATCCGGCGCGAGCAATATCCCGGGAGCGCATACGTCACGATGGTCTCCCTGTCGATCTTCAACGGCGGCTCTCAGCTCCGCTACGCTCGCTGGCGGTCATTCGCCGCGGCGGTCGCACGCCCGGTTGCGATACTGCACACAATTGCGCCGGGGAAGCCGATCGAGATCAGCGAGATCGGCTGCGCGGAGCAAGGTGGCAGCAAGGCCGCGTGGATCACCGGCATGTTCGCGGCGCTGCGACGCTACCCGGCGATCAGGTCGCTGGTCTGGTACGACCTCGTGAAGGCCTCCGACTGGCGAGTCGAGAGCTCTCGGGGCGCGGCCGAAGCCTACGCCACCGCCGTCGCAAGTCCGTTCGACCGCTGACGGATCGTGCCGGGCGCCCGCGCGCGGCACGATCGCCGGTCCAGGGATCAAGCCGCGACCGTCGTAAGCCGATCTATGAGGCATGGGACCCGCTGGTCGCGTTCAGTCTCATCCGGGCCTTTGTCCGCGTCCAAGAAGCTCGGCGAACGGGTCTCCGGATCACCCCGGCAAGCGCAGATGGGCAGCGCGGCGGTGTGCTAGCTTCCCCGACCTGGCTCGTCTTGCCACGCTCATTTGGTCGCTCGCGGCAGCCCTGACACTGCCGGCGGTCGCCAGCCCGACAATCCTCGCGGCGAGGGCCGGACCGCGGCTCGACATGGCCGTCGGCGGCACTGGAGTTCGGCCCGGCTCGGCGCGGACGCAATCCGCCGCACCGGCTCCCCCGCTGGTCTTCGGCATCTACCCCGGCGGCGGCGCCGGGACCGTCGGTCCGGCCGGACCGACGGCGCCGGAGGTTCCGACGAAGCAGCTCGCCGCCCTCCGGCAGCTGCGCCCCGCCGGACGCCCTTTCGTCCTCCACCTCTATGCGAGCTACTCCGGCCCGGGCTCTCTCTCGCCGGCCGAGCAGGTCAGCCAGGAGATCGCCCTGTACACGGACGCCGGCTTCCAGACCGAGCTCGTGCTCACCTACCGCCCCGGCGACCACAAGCCCGCGGGCGACGTGCCGGGCTTCGCCGCGTTCGTGCGCAGCGCCGTCCGCAGCTTCGGGCCGAATCCCGCATTCGTCGCGGTCCAGGTGACCAACGAGGCGAACATCGGCAACGCGCCCAACGCTGCCGACGGCTATTACGCGGGTGCGCGGGACGCGCTGATCCAGGGCGTGATCGCCGCCAAGGCGGAGGCCCGTAGGAACGGGTTCGACCAGGTGGCCGTCGGATTCAACTGGGCCTACTCGCTCGATCCCGCCGAGACCGGCTTCTGGCGGAGCCTGGGCCAGCGTGGCGGTGCCGCGTTCCGCGGCTCGCTCGACTGGGTCGGGCTCGACGTCTATCCCGGAACGTGGGGCCCAAAGGCAGAGGGCGGCGACGTCGCCGCGGAGGCGACCAGGACGATGCTCGACTCCCTCACGACGCTGCGCAGCAACATGATGCTTGCCGGCCTCCCGTCGAGCGTGCCGCTCCACGTCTCGGAGAACGGCTACCCAACCGGCCCCAAGCGAACCGAGGCGATGCAGGTGACGGTGATGCGAGCCTCGATCGCGGCGGTCAACGCGCACCGGGCGGCGTACGCCGTCACCGACTACCGGTGGTTCGACCTGCGTGACGCCGACTCGTCGCACCCTAGCTTCGAGAGTCGGTACGGGCTGCTGCGCGACGACTACACGCCGAAGGCCGGCTTCGGCGTCTATCGCCACCTCGTCGCAACGCTCTCAGGAACTACACCTAGCCCGCACCGATCGCCATAGAGCGGCGTCCACCCGAATGGCGCGCGGCTTCCGCGCCTGCCTCGCCTGATCGGCTTTGATCCGCTGCGCCCGCAACGCGTCCCACGTCGCGTCCCGCGCTTTCTGCGCGTCGCCTCTAGCGAAACTTCGGGCTGCAGCACAAGAACGCGGAGTTGGAGCGTTGGAAGCGTCAGCAGAAAGCCGCGGCGACTGCACCGCCGGCCCAGAGGCCAGCGCAATTAACTCGCTCGCGCAAAGAACTCCGCTGTAGGCTCGTCCTGAATGGAAGCGAGCCGGCTCGATCGAGTGCAGGTCGATGTAGCGGGAGAGATCGTCGAGATCGCCTGGGACGAGCGGGACGAGCTGCTCGAGAAACTCCGAGGCGTCGCCGGGTTGGACGCGGTCATTGCGAAGTTCGAGGCGGTTGGGGCGAGCAGGCCGGTCGAGCTCGAGGACGGCGAGCAGGGGCATCTGCGCGTGGCGCTGGAGTTCTGGGAAGGCGTCAGCGTGCTGCCGGACGGGATCGCGTGTTTGCTCGCCGCGCTCGTGCAGGCCGATCCGGGCGGCCACGTCGCCACCGGGTTCGTCGGCGAGTCCGGCTGAACATGTCCTCCGCCTGGCCGCCTCCTTGGCTCGCCGCTGCCGCACAGGCGGAGCGATGGAACGCCGAGACGCTGCCGCAGATCAAAAAGCGTCTCGACGAGCCAGGCGTCGCGGAACTCGAAAGGCGAGCGAACGATGTATGCGTCTTCGACGGCCATTGCGAGCCGATCGAGGTAGGCCCTTCGTTCCCCGTGCTCGCTGCTGTTGCGAAGCTCCTCAAGGCGGAGCGCAAGCGTCGCAAGGCTGGGCAGCGGCAGAAAGCGAAACGGGAACCGGACCTCGCGGCGGTGACCGCCGAAGAGCAGCTCGCGCGCGTACTCGGCCCAGACTGGCGGCGCCTCGGCTACGGGCAACTCGGCGCTCGCGTGTACAGGCTCGAGCAGGCCGCAAGCTTCGCCCGCACCTTGGCCGCGTACATGGACGAGACCGACGCCGGGACGGCCGGTGAGGCGCTCGACAGGCTGCAAGCGCCTCGTGCGGCGGCGATAGTCCGGTCCTAGCGGTCGCGCGGATGCTGCTGCTGCGATCTGAGAGGTTGTGAACAATGCGGCGGCTCATGTGCTTTCTCGTTGGCCATCGTCCGGGACGGGCTGTGACAGTGCTCGGCGTGAACGTCCGCTCGTGTCAGCGCTGCGGCCACGTGCTCTAGCAGCTGCGGGTGAGTCAAGACGTAGGCTCGACGCGTGTATCGCTACCGCCTCTACGACGCTTCACGAGGACTCTGTTGCGCCTTCACCATGCTGCATGGACGTCGTTTGCTCGTCCAGTGCGGATGCAATAGATAAGGAAAGAAGTTCGAGCGACTTCAGCATGGGACGCTGGCCCGTCGCCAACTGTGCAACGACGATCAGATGCGTGTGACGCGGCGAGCCTCCGTGGCGTCCCGAAGCATTGTCGGACCGAGCCGCCCGCGAAGCGGATGGCCGCGCGGCCTCTCGCTCGTGCCGCGGCAGGCGGGCACACGGGCACGCGGCTCAGGCTCGAATCCTGTTCGTTTGCGCATGAAGGCCTGCTCGGACTGGCACGCAGCACCAGCACGCGGTTGCGGCCTCGGCCATGCCCGCCGCCGAGTTCTAAACCAGAAACCCAGGCCGAGAGTTTTAAGCCACGACCCAGGCGCTCTTGAGTTTTAAACCCGATCCCATCCTCTCGGGGTTTCTAACTACAACCCATTGCGGCGCCTCCGTGCGCCGGCTGCCTGCCCGCGATCCCGCTTGGGAAGCCAGATGTCGGCTAGACCGTGCGGGAGTGCGGGCGTGCGGTGCGCCGCAAGCGAGAGCGCGCTGAGGCCACACGGCAACGCTCCTTCGCCAAGGTGTTCGAGCAGTTCGGGCCGGTCGTCGCCCGCATCTGAGCCGTTGCGGTGAGCGTAGCGGGAGGCGGAGGGCGCTCGGGCCAGCGAACGAGCGGCGTTCGAGCGCGGGGCTGCGGGCTAGCGGGCTAGCGGGCTCGCCGCAGTGAGAGGGCGCGCGGCGGTTGCGAGCACTGCCGGTGTCGTGTGCGTCGTTGTGGACGTGTGGTCGCTCATTGGTCGTCAACGCCAATGCCGAGTGTTCGCCTCCAAGTCCGGGCGGCCGCTCGGCCACCGCGGCGCGACCGGACGCGGCTTTGATGATCCCGCGAAGGAAGCGCGGCTGGAGGACGTGTCGTTCCACTCGATGCGGCACGCGTTCGCGTCACGGATGATCGACCGCGGCATCTCCTCGACCGTGCTCGCCAGGCTGATGGGCCACGAGTCGTCGGCGATCACCGAGCGCCGCTGCATTCACCTCTTCGACAAGCAGCGCACCGATGATGCTGTGCGGCAGGCGATGCCCCGTTGGGCCAGTTGGCGCAAACAGAGCGCGAACGTGCTGTTTTCGCGCGCGAACACATCGTGGACAAGCTACGGAAAGGGCTCTGCCATGCTGTAGTGAGCATGTGGCTTCACATCCCAGTGAATGTCGACTAAAGGTGCGGTCGGAGTCAACGCGCGAGCGGGTACCGCACCCCGCCCTTCATCACGAACACGACACGCTCCAGCGCGCGTGGGTCGCGAAGTGGGTCGCCGTCGACCGCGATTATGTCGGCGTCCTTGCCTGGCTCGAGCGTGCCCTTGCGCGACTCGATCCGCAGGGCTTCGGCCCCAGAGGCGGTGGCGGCGAGCAGGGCATCCTTCGGCGTGAGCCCGAAGCGGACGGCGGTCTGCACCTCGAAGGCCATCTCGCCGTGCATGCTGTCCGTGCCGAGTGCGACCCGCAGACCCGAGGAGAGAATCGTCTCCATCCGTTCGGAGACCTGCTCACGCGCGCGCTTCAGGTTGTCGAGGATCTGCGGGTTGCCGCCGTCGCCGCGCTCGATCCCGTCGGGGTGGAAGAGGATCGAGAATGTGGCGATGAGCCAGCAATCTGCGGCGAGCATCGCCTCGACTTCTTCGTCGGTTGCGACGGCGCCGTGCTCGATCGTGCGCACGCCCGCTTCGACGGAGGTGCGTAGACCGGGGCCGCCGTGGGCATGCGCGGCGACGTACGTGCCGGCGCGCTCGGCTTCTTCGACGGTCGCCTGGAGCTCGGCGAGCGAGTAGGACGAATGGCCGAGGCCCGTCCCGCTCGAGACGCCGCCGGTCGCGAAGACCTTGATGAAGTCGGCGCCGCGGGCGAGGTTTTCGCGCGCGCCGCGGCGGACCTCGTCGACGCCGTCGAACGCATCCTTGCCGCGGCCATGGCCGTCCGCGGGCGCGAGCCCGCGCGTCGAGATCACGAGGTTCGGGCCCGCGATTTCGCCTGCCGCGATCGCGTCGCGCGTGTAGACGTCGAGCCAGTCTTCCTCGCCCATGATCCTCATCGTCGTCGTGCCGGCGCGTAGGTCGGCGCGCAGGTTGTCCGGCACGCGCAGTGCCTGTCGGCCGGCCTCCTGGAGGATCTGACCGCCCTGGTCGCCACGCCCAGGGACGATCGAGAGATGCGTGTGTGCGTCGACGAGTCCGGGAAGCACGAACGCAGAGCCGAGGTCGACAACCTCGGCGTCCGCGGGAGGTGGTCCGGCGGCGATCTTCCCGTTCGCGACGACGAGCTCGGCGCCCTTGACCGGGTCGGCGCCCGTGCCGTCGAACAGCGTTCCGCAGCGGACGACGAACGTCATCCGCCCGCGGCCCCGGCCGCGCTCGCCAGCTCGAGCGGCGCCTGCCGCGTCCAGGGCGTGGTGAGGAATGCGCGCTTCATCACGATCAGCTCCACCTCGACCGTCATTCGCGTGATCCCGCGCGCCTTGCCGATCACCTCGCTGATCAGCTCGTACGTCTCGCCCGGAGTGCGCATCAGGATCTCGCACACGAGCGCCGTCTCGCCGAACGTCGCGGCGAGGTAGTGGACGCCGGGATGCTTCGCGAGCTGGCGAGCCACGGACCCGAGGTGCTCCGGCAGGACGTCGAGCCTGATGATCGCCTCGTGCTCGATGCCGAGCGAGGGCGGGTGCACGACCGTGACGACGCTGGCGCGGCCCGTCTTGAGCAACGTGCGAACCCGGCGCCGGATCGTGCTTTCGTTGATTCCAACCTCACCGGCGACGGCGGCGTAGCTCCTCCGGCCGTCCTCACCCAGGACACCAAGCAGCGCCCGTTCGCCGTCAGCCAGCTCCTTGAGCTCGAGGTCTGGGTCGTAGACGAAGCCGCGCATCAGGTTGCTGGGCAGCTTGAAGGTGTGCAGCAGCATGCTCGGCTGCGAACCGAGGATGTTGTCGTCGCGCTGCTCGATGTCGTCGAAGATCACCGCCGCTACGTCGGCCCCGACCGGCACGACGAGTTCGGCTGCGACGCCGTACTCGCCGGTGACGACGGCGACCCAGCGCGTGTCGCTGCGGGCGGCGAGCGCGCGCGCCACGTCGCGTTGCCGCCCGGGGCGGCAGCGTAAACGGAGCTCGTACAGCCGCACGCCTTCGGACGGCGCGGTCGGCAGCACTCCTACACGGACACGCCCCTCCTCGAAGAGCGCGCTCGTCCGGCGGTAGGCTGTTGACTCGGGGACGTCGACCGTGCGCGCGAGCGTCGCCCACGCAACGCGTCCGTCTTCCTGCAGCGTTTCGAGGATCCGCCGGTCGATGTCGTCGAGCGCCCTCATCGCGTTGACGCTACGCGATTCCCTAGACCCAGACCTGGTCGAGCACGCGCAGGATGTTGCGGCCGGAAACCGCGTCGATCTCGTCGTCGGAGTACCCGTGCTGCACGAGCCAGCCGATGATGTTCCAGAAGCATTCGGTCGGGTTCTCGAGCCCGTCGACATACGCGACCTCTTCGAATGCCTCCTCGCCCTGTGCCTCGCCGAGCGACATCTGGTCGGCGAAGAGATGGTGCAGGCCGACGTGATCGCCCCACATCGTGTCGGGGCCGAACGCGAGGTGCTCGATCCCGACGAGATCGACGATGTACGTGAAGTGATCCATGACCGACTCGAGTGAATGGCGCGGGTGCGCCTTGGAGAGCGTCGTGTGCGGCGCCGCTTCGAGTCCGATCACGCCGCCGCGCTCGGCGCAGGCCTTGATCACCTCGTCAGGCTTCATCCGGTTCGTGTTCCAGACCCCGCGCGCGCCCGCGTGCGTGATGAAGATCGGCTCCGTCGAGTGGACGATCGTGTCCATCGAGGTGACGTCGCCGGAGTGCGAGACGTCGATCGACATGCCGATCTTGTTCATCCGTTCGACCGCGGCCCGGCCGAACGCCGTCAGGCCGCCGTCCCGTCGCTCCTTCAGCCCACAGCCGAGCACGTTCGCTTCGCTGTAGGCGATCCCCATCTGGCGGATGCCGATCCCGTAGAGGATCTCGATCCGGTCGAGCTCGTTCTCGATCATCGTCGATGCCTCGACGGCGGGAATCAGCGCCACGCGGCCGCTCTCGTGCGCCGCTTGGATGTCGCGGACGCGTTCCGCGCGCACGACGAAGTCCTGGTGGGCGATGTCGCAGAGACGCATGCCGACGTCGGCGATCACGTCGGTCCACTTCCAGCCCGCGTTGCTCGTGATGTTGCAGGTCCCGTCCATGAAGTTGTCGAAGACGGCTGTGAGCCCAGACCGCGCGAGACCCTCGAAGCCCGTGCGCTCCCGCCCCGTGCGCGTGAGCGGCAGGAGCTCTGGGACTCGTTCGGGCATCACGGTCGGATGCTCGTGGAGCGAGATGACGATCCCGCCGCTCAGCAGCCGTTCGACCCGCTGCTGTTGCTCGTCGCTAAGCGACAGCCCCGCGTAGGCCGGCACCCGACCGAGCTCCGCGCAAAGCTTGAAGGCCTCGTAGTCGCGGCCTTCCTCGAGGTAGCTGTACGACCTGTAGCCGTCGTAGCGCTTTGCAGGAGCTAGCACGATGTCTCCTTCCTTGCTGTCTGGGGTGTGGAGCGCACGATGCCGCCAGTTTAATCGCTTCTATTGCCGGTTTCGTCCGCTGAGTGAGTTGATCTTGCATGATTCCGGCAAAGGCTGGATACTGTCACGATCATCCGGCCAGTTCGAGAAGCGGGAGGGATCATGGGCTTCAGCGTGCGGTGGTTCGGCGTCTCGGTGATTGCAGCAGCGTGCCTGTTGGCAGCCGCAACCGGCTCGGCGGCCGCGCCGTCGAGCGCGGGCGCCACAGCGGCCGGCCAGACGTTCGTCTACGACTCGTACACGCAGGTGATGATCAACTGGGATCCCGCGACCGCATATGACCAGGAGCAGGTCGCGCTCGAGAACATGTACGAGACTTTGACGAGCTTCAACACGAAGACGCAGACGATCGAGCCGCTGCTCGCCACGTCGTGGAAGAAGTCCCAGGGCGGCAAGCTCTGGACGTTCACGCTGCGCCGCGGCGTCAGGTTCCACACCGGCCGACCGTTCAACGCCCAGGCCGCCAAGGCGGCGATCCTTCGGATGAAGAAGCTCAATCAAGCCGCCGCCTACGCCTGGGCTGCTGTCAAATCGATCACGACGCCGACGCCGTACACGCTCGCCCTCCATCTCGCCTATCCGCAGCCGATGGACCTGATCAGCTCGGCCCAGTATTCGGCGTACATGTACGACGTGAAGGCGTCCGGCACGGAAGACCTCGCGAAGTGGTTCGGCGCCGGCCACGACGCCGGAACCGGCCCGTACGAGGTGAAGACCGCAGCGCCGGGCCAGGAGGTGGAGTTGACGCTCAAGCAGTTCCCGGGCTACTGGGGCGGCTGGCACGGCAAGCACTACACGAACATCGTCTACCGCATCGTCCGCCAGGACTCGACCGCGGTCCAGCTCGTCCGTTCGGGACAGGTCAGCTTCGTGCAGCAGATGAGCCCCCAGCTCTGGGCGACCGTCAAGGGCAGCCCCGGCCTCCGGACGCCCACCTCGAGCTCGTTCGAGAACCTCCTCCTCTACCTGAACACGGCGAGCGGGCCGCTGCAGAGCAAAGCCGTCCGCCAGGCAATCAGCGACGCGATCGACTACAACGGCATCGTCACCGCGTTGAAGGGCGCGGCGATCCGGCAGCCGGGCATCATCCCTACCGGATTGTTCGGGCACTCGCCTACCGTTCCGCTGCATAGCTACGACGTGGCGCGCGCGACGCAGCTGCTCGCAAGCGCCGGCTTTGGGCCCGGCAAGAACAAGATCACGCTCAGCATGACCTACACCCAGGGCGACTCGAACGAGCAGCTCATCTCGACGCTGATCAAGTCGAACCTCGCTCCCCTCAACATCGACCTGAACGTGCAGGCGCTGACGACGTCGACGAAGTACGCGAAGGCGCGTTCGACGAACCCGGCCGACCGACAGGATATGACGTTCATCTACTGGTACCCGGACTATCCGGACCCGGCGACCTGGTTCATCAGCCTCTTGCATACGCAGAGCCCACCGAGCTTCAACTTCGCGTATTACTCGAACACGACACTCGACAAGCAGATCGACAGCATCGAGCGGATCACAGCTTCGAACCCCGCGCAGGCGAAGACGATCTACCGGCAGATGGAGATGACGGTCTTCAACGACGTGCCGATCATCTCGCTGTACACCGTCGAGAAGCAGCGGATCGTGCTCGACTCCGTCCAGGGATACCAGGACAATCCGGCCTACGTCGACGTTGTGTTCGTATACAAGATTCATCCGAAGGCGTAACGCGTCGGCCCGAGCGACGGCGTGACGAGATACCTCGTGCGTCGCGTCGGCCTGTCGGCGCTGGTGGTTGCAGGAGTCGTGCTTCTGACGTTCCTGATCGCGCGCGTCGTGCCCGGCGACCCTGCCACGAGCTGGGCCGGGCCGCACGCGACGCCGGCTGAGATCGCGCAGGCGCGCCACCACCTCGGGCTCGACCGTCCGTTCGTCGACCAGATCGCAACCTACTTCCGCGGCATCTTCGTCGGCGACTGGGGCACATCGATTCACACGCACCGGCCGGTGCTCTCCGACCTCGCGAGCGCGGTGCCTACGTCGCTCGAGCTGGTGATCGCTGCGCTCCTGATCGCGCTCGCGGTCGGCGTCCCCCTCGGACTCGCTGCGGCCCGGCACCGAGGCAGGCCTGCCGACCATGCGATCCGCGGCTTCGCCGTCGTCGGCGTCTCGATGCCGATCTTCTGGCTCGCGCTGATCCTCCAGCTCGTGTTCTTCAACTATCTTCACCTGCTGCCGGTGGCCGGTGAGTACGGCCTGCGCTTCCAGGAGAATCCCGTCCACGCGTACACGCACGCCGCCGTCCTCGACGCGATCCTGAACGGAAACTGGGCGATGCTCTGGAGCGCACTCACCCACCTCGTGCTACCCGCCTGCGCGATCGCCGCGTATCCGGCCGGCGTCATAGCGCGGATGGTGAGGGCGAGCGTTCTCGACGTCTCGGGGGAAACGCACATCCAGATGCTGCGCGCGTTCGGCTTCGGCGAGCGGACGATCTTCAATCGCTTCGCGATGCGACTTGCCTGGAACCCCGTCGCGCAGGTCGTCGCGCTCGTCTTCGCCTACTCGCTCGTCAACACGTTCCTCGTCGAGTCGATCTTCGACTGGTCTGGGCTCGGCAGCTACGCCAGCGACTCGATCATCTCGCTGGACACGCCGGCGATCGTCGGCATCACACTCTTCGTCGCGATCGTGTACGTCTTTGCAAACCTCGCCGTCGACCTCGTGCAAGCGGCCCTCGATCCAAGAATCAGGCTGCGTTGAGCGCCGTCGAGGCGATCGGCGCCCCCGGCCCCCGGGGCCTGGCGCGCAGCCTGTTCAGCTGGGCGGGCGCCAACCCGCTGCTCGTCGTCGGCGGGTCGATGGTGCTCGTGGTCGGGGTGGTCGCCGTTTTCGCGCCGCTGATCGCGCCCTATCCCGCCGACGCGGGATCGGCAACCCACCCGCTCGAGATCTTCAAGCCGCCGTCGGCCGCGCACCTGTTCGGAACGGATCAGGTCGGCCGCGACATCTTCAGCCGCGTCGCCTACGGCACGCGCGTCTCGCCGCTGATCGCGTTGGCCGTGGTCGCGATCGCGAGCGTCGTTGGCGTCACGCTCGGGCTTGTTGCAGGCTTCGCCGGCGGCATCGTCGACGAGGCGATCATGCGCGTGACGGACGTGTTCCTCGCCGTACCCGCCCTGCTGCTCGCGCTCGCTTTCGCCGCGGTGCTCCCGCCGAGCACGAGCAGCACGATCCTCGCGATCACGATCAGCTGGTGGCCCTGGTACGCGCGACTCGCTCGCGGCGAGGCGGCGTCGGTCTCGCGGCGCCGCTATGTCGAGAACGGCCGCGTGCTCGGGCTGACACGCCGGCGCCTGCTGCTGCGGCACGTCTTCCCCAACGCGACGACGCCGGTGCTCATCCAGGCGTCGCTCGACTTCGGCGGCGTGATCCTCACCGCAGCGGCACTCTCGTTCCTCGGCCTGGGCGCACAGGACCCCACCCCGGAATGGGGACTGATGGTCAACGAGGGACGCAGCTTCTTCCAGACGTACTGGTGGGTCGTCACCTTCCCCGGCCTGGCGATCCTCTTCAGCGCGGCCGCATTCAACCTCCTCGGAGACGGCCTGCGCGACCGACTCGACCCAAGGCGGGCGGTCGCACGGTGAGGCTGGAGATCGACGACCTCCGCGTCTCGTTCGGCGACCGCGTCGTCGCGCACATCCCCGAGCTCGCGATCGAGTCCGGCGAGAGTGTCGGCATCGCCGGCGAGTCGGGCTCAGGCAAGTCGATGACCGCGATGGCGATCCTCGGGCTGGCCGAGCACCTCGGCGCGTCGACGGCGGGGTCTGTCCGCCTCGACGGGCGCGAGCTCGTCGGCGCACCCCAGCGCGAGCTGCGCGAGATCCGCGGGCGCCGGATCGGAATGATCTTCCAGAGCCCCTCGACGGCGTTCAACCCCGTACTGCGGACCGGCTACACGTTCGCGCACATCCTCGCACTGCACGGCGGCGGCAATCGCCGCCTCCGCCGGGCGACGGCCGAGGCCGCGCTCGCCGAGGTACGACTGACACCGCGCGTCCTCGAGCGCTATCCGCACCAACTTTCCGGCGGCGAGCTCCAGCGCGTCGCGATCGCGATCGCGCTCGCATTGCGCGCAGAGCTCTTGCTCGCCGACGAGCCCACCAGCGCACTCGACGTGACGGTGCAGGCCGAGATCTTCGAGATCGTCTCGCGGATCCGCGCGACCGACGGTATGGCGATCCTGTTTATCAGCCACGACCTGGCCGCCGTCGCCGAGATCACCGACCGCATCGTGATCATGCGGGCCGGTGAGGTCGTCGAAGCCGGCGCGACGCGATCGGTCGTCAACGCACCGAGCCACCCGTACACGCGCGCGCTATTCGACGCGGTGCCCGCGCTCAGCGGAGGAGGTGCAGATGCTGCGGGTCGCTGACCTCCACGTCCGCTTCGGCGACGTCCAATCGGTCGCCGGCGTCGACCTCACCGTTCCCGACGGCGCACACGCGGTCGGGCTCGTCGGCGAGAGCGGCTCAGGGAAGACGACGATTGTGCGTGCAATTCTCCAGCTCGCGCCGCACGCCGAAGGAACGATCACGTACGACGACTTCCAGATCGGCCGGTTGCGCGGCCGGCAGCTGAGCAGCTTCCGCCGCTGCGTTCAGCTCGTGCCACAGGATGCGGACGGGAGCCTCAGCCCGCGGATGCGCGTCGGCACGGCGATCGCCGAGGTGCTGCGGACCCACCGGCTCGCAACGCGACGCGACGTCGGTGCACGCGTTGACGCGCTGCTCGCAGACGTCGGGCTGCTCCCGGAGCACGGCCGGCGGCTACCGCACCAGCTCTCCGGCGGACAACGACAGAGAGTCGTGATCGCTCGCGCGCTCGCCGTCGAGCCGCGTCTGCTCCTGCTCGACGAGCCGACGAGCGCCGTCGACGTGACGGTGCAGGACCAGGTGCTGACGCTGCTCGAGCGCCTGCGAGCGGAGCGCGAGGTGTCGTACCTCTTCATCTCACACAACCTCGCGGTCGTCGAGCGGCTGTGCGAGTCGGTCGTCGTCCTCTACCACGGGCGCGTCGTGGAGACAGGCCCGACGTCATCGGTGCTCGCGAACCCGGGTCACCCGTACACGGTCGCGCTTCGGTCGGCGGTGCCGCAGCTGAAGAACTCGGGCAGGCGCGGTCGCCTCGTGCTCCACGGCGCGCCGCCGGACCCCGCCAACCCGCCGCCGGGCTGTGTCTTCCACCCACGCTGTCCGCTCGCGATCGAGCGCTGCCGCACCGACGTCCCGCTACTCGACGACGTCGGTGGCGGGCGCCGCGTGGCGTGCCACCGCGTCGAAGAGGTGCTCGCGGGCGCGTTAGCCGAACGACGATCCCCCCTATCCGGAAGCTGAATCAAGGAGGCGACCCGTGCAGATCCGCTATGTCATCCCAGGCCCGATGAGCAGCACGAAGCTCGGCCGGCAGGAGCTGGAACGACGCGAGGCCCTCCTGCGTGCGTGGGCCGCGCCCGACGTCGAGGCGAGCGTGCATGAGGTCGCCTCCGGGCCCGCGTCGATCGAGTCCGCCTACGAGGAGTACCTCGCCGTCCCGGCGCTCGTGCAGGCACTAGTCGAGGCCGAGCGCGAGGACGTGGACGCGCTAATCGTCGGCTGCTTCGACGATCCAGGCGTCGACGCACTGCGCGAGCTGGCGAAGGGAACGCTCGTCGTCGGCCCCGGCGCCGCGGCGATGCATCTCGCCGGGCTGCTCGGCGGCTCATTCGGAATCGTGACCGTGCCGAACCCGACAGCGACGCGCAGACTCGTGCTCACCGAGCGGCTCGACGCCCGGCTGGTCGCAATCGCGCTCGTCCGACTCTCGGTGCTCGAAGTCGGAGACAACGTCGACGCGACGCTCGAGGCGATGACCTCCGCGGGGGAAGAACTCGTCGTCAAAGGAGCTGAAACGATCGTCCTCGGCTGCATGTCGATGGCCTTCCTTGACGTCGACGCGGAACTCGGGCGACGCCTGGGCGTCCCCGTCGTCAACCCAGCGAAGGTCGCGCTCGGCGTCGCCGAGACACTCGTCCGCGCGGGCCTGTTCCCCAGCCGCGTCGCGTTCCCGCCGCCACCGAAGCTCGCAAACGGCCAGCCGATCGAAGAGCTCCTCCTCCGCTGAGCACAACGCGGTGATGTCAGGAAACGACCTGGGCTTGGGAGCGCTCCTCCGGATCTTCGACGGCAGCGAAGTGGACGGTCAGCCGCGTCGGCTACCCAGTGCTGCGCAAACTGGTGACCTCCCGCTGCGGGAACGTGTGTCCCCGAGCCGGTGGACGCGTCTCAGCTCTTCGCGGAAACGCCGCGGAGAGACCAGTGGTGTCTTCTCGAACTGAGCGCGATCACGCCTTCTCTGACATGCCTGACTCGTGCGGTCGCTTGTGGGCCAAGGCTTCTGTCCTTATTGTTTGAGGTAGATGCTGCGGCGCATCTCGACATTCACGCTCCGGCTGGTCGAACGCCTCCGACTCCTACGAGTTGGCACAAAGGCGAAGCGTCGCGGCTACGTCGACATCCGCCGCTGAAAAGTATCTAGTCGCGCTTTCGGCCTCAAGCGCGTCTGTATGACTGCCGGACGATGGTGGAGTGCGAGAACGCGACTATCTCGTCCTCGGTCAGAACGGGACAGGTGTACCGGTTTTGAAGACCGGACGAGGCGCAGACTCGGGTCGGCGGCGCTCCGCGGCGTCTGCACGGCGGACGCCTTACTCCGGCGGCAGCGGTTAGTGCGGTGTCGAGTGGCGCTCGGTGTCCAGCTCGCCGCCGAGCACTCTGGCCGCGGCCTCTCTCGCGTTGCCCGTCTCACCGAGCCGGACGGTGAGCCCCATCTTCTCGAGCATGTGCGTCATGCCGGCGCCCATGTGATGTGCGGCCACTGCTTCGACCCCGTGCTCGCGCAGGAACCGGGCGACCCGGGCGTGGTGCGAGCCCTCGGTCCCGGCGTCGTGGAGGCTGCCCCAGCCGACGTCGAACTCCTTCCAGTCGCCGATTCCGTCCTGTCTCACAGTCGCGACCGCGACCCGGTCCGCCCGGCCCCAGCGCGGGTCAAGCAGGCCCTCTACGGTGACGGGAACGCAGACGATGATCTCGGAGCGCCCCGACATCACTAGATGATCACCTTATCCGCCCCGCGTTCGGCTCGGCTCTCGGTTCGCGTCCGCTAGCACTGAGCGCCGCTACAGCCACCTCTTCGACAAGCAGCGCACCGACGACGCCGTGCGGAAGCGATGGCTCGCTAAGACGTTGGCGTCAACAGTCTGTCCGGCGACAGGACACTCGCGGAGCCGAACTTGCTCACCCCTGACGCGAGCGTCCGTGCCCGAAGGAGCGATGGGCATCAGTGGATCGGCGAGCACTTTGGCGTGCTCGCTGTTCCATGTCTCTCGCTTGCCTCGATATCCGCGGCGGTGGGAGCCAGCTCGAGTGGGTTGCGCGAGGTGCTGTTCGTTCCTTTGTAACTGGCGCTGCACTTCCAGTTGCTGTCTCGAATGACAACCGTGATGATTCCCTGGTGGCCGCGCGGGCCCATGTCGAGATGGTTGCAGTGGTACTTGCCGGGCGGGATGCTCTCGGCTGCATCGGGATGGTGCCAAATGAATCCAAAGATCGCGGTGGGCTTCTTGTTCTCGTAGTGGGTACCGACGTAGTACCCGTGCGAGGGTGTGTTCGGCAACCCGTCGCCAGCGTTGTTGCAACCAATGTCGACCGCCGCCGCCGACCCGGGTTCACCCGGGGCTGGTGCGCCAGCGGGATCGACGAGTTCGAGGTCAAGTGTCCAGGCCACTTTGATGCCGTGCCCCCCATCTTTGACCGGGCCGGACACGTCAACGTCGTAGTCCGTTTGCCGAAGCGCCGGAATGAATATCGCTGTGATCGGGCCGATCCTGAGCGGTTCGATCGCGCGGGCCCGAGCGACGGATCGCCCGGCGTCTGCGCCAACAACGGACGCTGCCAGGGCAATGCAAGCCGTGGCAACCAGAGCAGCAGCTAGGCGAGGGAAGCCGCGACGGCCCGTCACTCGAAGAGTCCCCCGGCGACGCACCTGTTGCTGATTCTGGCCAACTCAAGCGGACCGTAACAGACAGCAGGACGCGAGTCTCCGCCACGCGGCGGCTTGCGGCGACTCTCACCTCTTGCTGCTTCGCGAACCGATGCGCGAGGGCGACTCCGTCGCCGCTTATGCAATCGAGCCGACGCCTGACGTCATCGAGAGCGCCAGGGACACTCTGAGCATTTTCGACGTTGCGGTAGTTCCCCGGTCGCAGAGATGGTTGCTGCTGGCGAGCGAGGCCGAGTTCGCTGTCGTAATGGGCGAGCAAGCAGCCGTCGAGATGGTTGTAGGCTACGGCGTCGCAGCGGCAGCCGAACGATTTTCGGCGAATGTGGCCGGATGGAACATCGTTCCTTCAGTCATTCGTCCGGTCGCTGAAGCAGCGTGGAATCGCTACGCCGATCTTGATGAAGGCTCATGGATGACCGTCCGCGTATTCGACACTGGCAGCGTGCTCCACATCTACGCGCCGAGCGATCGAGCCGATCGTCCCCGTGCATGAGCGCCGACCGCAGCCGGGCTGCTCACGGTCGCGCCGCGACAGCGCCTTCTGCGCGGCGCATCGCTAACGCGAGCCGCGACCGGCTTCTGCGAGACGCACCGTAATCAGTCTCTCCACCAGCTCTTTCGATAGTGATCGATCGACGGGAAAGTGCAGCGCGCTCTTCGTCATTGTGTAGCCCTCGAGTTCGTCGGCAAGCTGCGAGAGCACCGAGCCGCTGAAAGGCAGGTAGCTCATGTGATCGCGAAACGCCGCGAAGCCGGCGACCGTCTTCCCACCGACACGGAACGCGGGCACACGGTACGAGATCACCTGCTCGGCGTCAGGGACGACTTCAAGAATGCTGCGACGCAGCGCCTCAAGCGTGCTGCGCTTCGGCTCCTCGAGCCCACGCAGGTACTCGTCGACCTGCTTAACGGACACGGTTTCTCCGATCGCGCACGAACTGGACTCTGCCACGCCTCCGAGAACGACGGTTCCGTCGTTTCAGCCCCGTTCGACCCTCTCTCTATTTGCGAGTTGGTCCGAGCTCGATTTGCATTGCCACGATGCGCCATCGCGCGATGGCTCGGACGTGAATGACCCCCTCTTTCCCAACGGCGCCCTCTCAGCATGCGACGCGGCGAGAACCTCGTAGTCCCGCGCCTTCTCGTTTAGGAGATCAGCGGCTTCCACGCCGCGTCCGCCGATCCGTTTCGACCCGAAGCTGCTCTAGCCTCCGGCGAAGCGGCTCAGGGACAGCGGTCTCCCGAGACACGGGTTCGAATCCCGTATGCGCCTTTTAGTCTCACAAAGTGACCCGCATTTGGCTCAACCATGCTGTGTAGCGTCGCTGGCTGGCCGTCGTTGTCCGGTGGGCGGCTGAGAGTGCGAGGCGGCGGCGGGATGACCCACAACCATGCTGGCGGATCGTTTTTGCCTTGGAGCCGAACTGTCTCGGGTCATTTGTGACAGACGTGCCCCCAAAGTGCGTCGTGTGCAGACCCCGGTGCAGACCTCGAACGGGAGTTGCCTTTTCCCGGCGGTGCGCGCCACGACTTCGGGCGAGAGCATCGCTCGTGCAGGCCAGCTTCCTCTACGCGAGGGTGGATGCCGCCGTCAACGCGGCCGACGAGTTCGGTGGCGAAACACGACGGCGGTTGTGATCCCGAGCAGCCACCCGAGAACGGCGGCGGCGAGGATGATCCAGTCGAGCGACGCCTGCGTCGAGCCGACGGCCCAGTCCAGTTTCACGGCGTGCGTGTTTGCGGAGACGAGGACGACGAGCAGGGCGAACACGGCGACGAGCAACCCCGCCCACATGTACAGGCGGATACGACGTCCGTGCCGCGCGATTCGTGCCCCGTGAGACTCGCCTGTGGGCACATCGGTGCGGGGATCGCCCGCAGATGGCGGTGCATTTGTGGAGGCCATGACCTCCTCCTCTCTACTCGACGTGCTGCGGAGGACTTGCTCTACGTCGGTGTCTTGCCGGCGGGCTCGTCTTCGGCGACGAGGATGGCCAGTAGGGATCCGATGTCGATGTCGCGCTGGATGGGCAGCCCGAGGGGTGTGTCGGTTCTCACGCTGTAGAGGTTGCGTCGCCCGTCCCGTTCGCGCTCGATGTATCCGGCTCTGGCCAGGTCGGCGACGATGCGCTGGGTCGCCCGTTCGGTGATGTGGAGCAGGCCGGCGATGTCGCGCATGCGGATCCGCTGGTCGTGCGCGATCAGGAGCAGCGTCTTGCCGTGGTTCGTGAGGAAGGCGAAATCCGGCACGTCCTGCGCGGTCTCGGTCCTCTCTGTCGAAGTTGTCGTCGACATTGGTATCGCGACATATAGTACACGAAAACCAATACACGAAACAGTTTACACGCCATTACAAACACGAACAATAATTCGTGTATAGTGGGTCGTGCATCGATGCTCGAGTAATGGGACGAACTGGCCCGACGGTTTCGAGCGATCCATCCACAGGAGGCACTCGATGAGACGTATTCCGTTGTTGCTGGTCGTCATCGCCGGCACTCTTTCGCTGCTGGCCGGCTCGGCTTTCGCAGCGGCCGTGCGAACGGCCGCGAGCCCGCCGGTCAACAGCTCGCTGCCGACCATCAGCGGCACCGCTCAGCAGGGGCACACCCTGACCGCCTCGAACGGCTTGTGGGGCGGTGTCACGCCGATCGCCTACACGTATCAGTGGCAGCGCTGTAACTCCTCCGGGAGCAGCTGCGGGTCGATCAACCATGCGACGAACCAGAACTACGTCGCGTCCTCCGGTGATGTCGGCAGGACGATCCGGGTCGAAGTTACGGCCACGAACGCCGACGGCAAGAGCCAGGCGCTGTCCACTGCGACCGCTGTGATCGCTGCTCTCGGCAATGCGCCGGCGAACACGAAGCAGCCGGATCCTTCCGGGACGCCGCAGGAGGGGCGGACGGTCACGGTCGATAATGGCAGCTGGTCGGGTACAACGCCGATCACGTTCAGCTATCAGTGGCAGAGCTGCATCCCTGCTACGGGGGTCTGCACGAATATCGCCGGCGCGACCGGGTCGAAGTACCTAATCGGCGCGAGCCAGGTCGGCAAGCGGTTGCGCGCGACGGTTACCGCTACCAACTCGGTGGGGAGCACCTCGGCCTTCTCGAACGTGACGACAGTGGTCCTGGCGAAGGCGAGCGCACCCGTCAACACGAGCCTGCCGGTGATCTCCGGCACTGCGTCGGTTGGGCAAACGCTGACGGCTTCGACCGGTGTCTGGTCGGGCGTCGCTACCAACGCGTTCAGCTACCAGTGGAGTCGTTGCAACTCTAACGGGAGCGCCTGCGCGAATATCTCCGGCGCGACCGGTCGGAGCTACGGTGTCGGCCAGGCCGACCTCCGCTTGGCACTCCGGGTAACCGTCACGGCGACGAACCCGACCGGCTCTACCAGTGCGACGTCTGCCGCTGTCCTGATCGCGCCCAAGCCCGTCCTGACCGCCCGCTTCACCGCCGTGCTTCGCCCAGGCCAGGAAGTCAGCCGCCCGAAGGGGACAACCACCCGTGCTGTGGGGCACTTCACCGCGAGGGTCATCGGCAAGACGCTCACCTGGACGCTGACGTTCTCCCACCTCACCGGCCGCCCGACCATCGCCCGCCTGCGCAAGGGCGTCCGCGGCACCAACGGGGTGGCGTTCAAGGTGCTCTGTCGCACGTGCCGGTCGCCTTCTCACGGCACATTGACGCTGACCGCATCGCAGCTCGACGCAATGCTGCACGGCCGGACATACGTGAACATCTACACAACCAAGAACAGACGTGGCGAGATCCGCGGCCAGATCAACCGCGTGAGCTAGCACACAGCGCAGCCAGGTCTCGGGCTCAGTCGGTCAACTCCCGACCGAGTAGCGCCGCGAATGCGAAACCTGGCTGTTCCCCTCCGGACGACCGCACCGAGGTCGGATACGCAACCTCAATGCTCAGCGCAGCGCCCGCTCGGCGAGCTCGCCACCGCGCGTCGCACAAGTCGATCCGTCTCGGCTTCGACGCGAAAGGCCCAGCGCTTCTCAACTTTGGTCATGTGACCGGTGTGCACGCGCGATACCAAAGCGCAGTCTGCCCGCCGACGGATCAGCACGCTGGCTCAAAGGCCCAGAACGAGCGCGAGCGCCTCGTCGACCGAGCGGAGTTCGTCTGCGTCGAGACGCCCGGCGGAGCGCCCAAGGCGCTGAGGGTCGACGACGGTCGTCTGCTCGACCAGGACGCGCGTCTCCTGGCCCTCGAGCGTGACTGCGGGCCGGAAGGTCGCCGGTCGCGCGCTCGCGGACGTAGGAGCGACGAGCACGGTGCTCAGGTCGAGGAACTCGTCTGCCTGGACGACCACCGCGTAGCGCGCACCGCGCTGCTCGTGTCCGAGCGCGCCTCGTGGCGCGGACAGACGGAAAAGCTCCCCGCGAACCACGTTAGTCCGTGAGCGGAGGAGCGAGCTCGGCGAGCTGCTCGCGGACGACGCGCATCTCCTCTCGGTCGCGTTCGTCCGCCGCCAGCAGCTGTACTTCCTCGCGGATCGCCGAGCGAACTCGACGGCGGGCAGCCGCTTCACGCAGCGCGGTCCGCACGGCCTCAGAGTCGTTCAGGCCGCCGGCGCGCACGATCTCGAGTGCGGCTGCCGAGGCGTCATCGAGCCGGACATGGAGCGAACGGGCCACCTCCAAATCGTAGCACGAATCATGCTACGCGACCACGAGGAGATGCCCGGATACGTCGGTCGCATGCAAACGGTGCAGACCCCGGTGCAGACCTCGCGCGAAAAACATGCCCATTTGCAGGGAGGTTCGAATCCCGTATGCGCCTCTTCACCGAAGCCCCTGCTCCGCGGGGGCTTTTTCCTCGCCGCTTCCTCTCGCGGTGGAAACACGAAACCACCAGCACCACCCCACGAGGGGCCCCGAACAACTCCATTGCCTTCTGCTTGTTCTTCCTGACATCCGGGTCAGCGATCAGGCCGTTTGCAGGGCGGGCCTGGCATCCCCCGAGAGAATCGGAGACGGCTTGAATCCTTTGACGATGAGATAGATCCCAAGCGACGCTTCCCAAGCGATCTCCAGAGCGGTGAGGAGGAACAACGGCCCGCTCCCTGGCTCGATGGCATCGAAAAGCACCAGGATGCCCCCGAGGAAGGCCAACGGGCCACCGATCAGCCCCAATAGCGCCATCCGCCGTGGCACGAGCCCCGACTTGTACATCAAGTAGCCCAGCAACACCCCATTTCCGAAGCCAGCACAGAACTGCGGTCCAAGGAGGAACGTCCAGTCATGGAACGCGACCAGCGACCTCCCCGCAATCACCAGCGAGCCGGAATTCGCTGCGCCCGCTCCGCCGACGTCCTGCCGCAAGGTCACAACCGAAAGTAGGCTGACGAGGCCGACGACGATGACGGTGGATTCAAGAACACGACAGGCGACATAGCCAAGGGCAATGCTCTCGTTTTGCCGCTTGAGGATCGGAAACAACACAACAGCGCTGGCGATACCGGCGATGGCGAGGAGGACCTCCAAGAGCGCCCCAAAATAGATGCGCTTGTCGGAGCCGCCGCCGATGATGTAGTCGGCGTGCTTCAGAAGAGGGCGATAGAGAAGAACCGCTGGGATCGAGAAGACGAAAGTAGCGACCCACCAGAAGCCCGCAATACGGGCCGTCTTTCTACTTGAACTCACGGGGAGACCCCTCTCTTTTCGTGGCCAGCAAAGGCACGACCGTTACACGATCGAATCCCGTTGTAAATAGGTCTTTGAACTTTTCTAGGACAAGCCGGGCAACACGGCCGGTCGCGCCTTGCGCGAGAGCCGCCAAAACCAACGCGATCCTCGATGATGAGACAGCGTGCAACGCGTGAGACGAATCGCTCGCGCAGTGCGTCTGCTTGCCCGCGACGGCAAGCTCCCGCGCTGGCTCCGGGGGCTGGCCGCGATCGGGCTCGCGCCGATTCCCGGCCCGGTCGACGAGATCGTGCTGCTCATCGTCGCGGCGATCCTCTGGCTCGGCTATCGCGAACAGCTGCGCGCCGCGTGGCGCACGGCTGCGTAAGCGTCCGAGACGTGCTCTAGCCTCAACCGCGTGACGAGTCACGGCACGTTTGGCGACGATCCGTTTGGCCGCCGTGCAGAACAAGTTGCTCGGTTCTTCGGAACCCCGAGGTACATCCTCGGCCAGTCCGTCATGGTCGTCCTCTGGATCGCGGTCAACTCGATCGCCGTCGCGTACCGCTGGGACCCCTATCCGTTCATCCTCTTGAACCTTGCCTTCTCAACGCAGGCGGCATACGCCGCGCCGCTGATCCTCCTCGCACAGACGCGTCAGGCGGACCGGGACAAGGCGCATGGCGATCGCGTTGACAAGCGCCACACAGCGCTCGAACAGGCGCTAAAGACCGAAACCGACAAGCTCGTCACGTTGCTTCAGTCGAACACGGAGCTCACGCAGCAAGACAAGCAGTTGACCGAAGAAGTCGCGAAGCTGACGAAAGAAATCCACACACTGCTCTCGCAGCGCGGCACCGCGGCTTAAGCCGCGGACAGATCCTCGACGAGCGGGCCCGTGTCGAGCGGGTCGAAGCCGAGCCTCCCGGCCATCTCTTCGCTCGTCGGGCGAGTGCCCTCAAGGAACAGCTCACGCAGGATGTCGCCTGTCGCCTCGCTCCGCCACCAGTCTTCGCCGACCTCGCGCAGAAGAAACGTGCGCAACTGGGCCGAGCGGATCCACGCACGGAGATAGTCCGCGGAGTAGAACCCCGCGTCCATGTCGGCGAGATAGTTCCGCCGGTCGTAGCGAATGCCGGTAGCGGTCGTCAACGCTGACGAGTAGTCGCGCTCCGAGCGCCCACGCTCCTCGGCGAACGCCGACCAGAAGCCGAGCTCGTAGCGGAGCTTCGCCGTATACCGCCGGTACAACAGCGCCTCGAGGAAAAGAGTCGCTTGCGCATTTTCCTCGGCCTGCGCATCCGACAACCCGAAATGCAGCGCGTGCCAGCCCGGCTCGCGCGTCACGGCCTCGAAGATGTACGAGTAGATCTCCGTCAGCGCGTGGTCGCGCGAAATGCTGCGGAACGTGAACGGTAGGCGCGGGTCGACACCGGCGTAGTGCAACGCGTGCCCGGCCTCGTGCATGAACGCCTGATAGTCGGAGAGGCCACCCTGCGCGCGCGTGATCAGATGCACGACCTCGGGCGGATTCGACGGGATGACGCATGCGCGCGGATTCTTCTGCGGGCGGTCCTCGAGATCGAGCCGGATGTTGGGGATCGCCATCATGTCGAAACCGAGCGCGAGGGTCGATGCGAGGCAGATGTCAACCGCGGCGTCCTTCGTGTACGTCGACTCGAGCGGTGACAACCGCCGCAGGTAATGGACGTGCGCGTTCGAGGGCTGCGCTTCGCGCTTAGAGCCGAGCAGCTTCTCGAACCAGGTGTTGCGGAGCGTGTCGAACGCGTCGGTTGTCGCGTCTGACGCGGCGACGAGCACGCGCTCGAGCTCGCGGAGGGAGATTGCCTTCTCCTCCTCGTTGCGCGCGACCGGATCGGGATCACCGGTGACTTCGGCCTCGAGTTGCTCGCGCGCTTCGAGCAGCGTGCGCCGGTCGTGATTGAACGCCGCCGATGCTGCGCGCTCGAGCTCGCCGAGCTCTTCGCGATCGGTGTACGCATCGAGCACGGCGAGCCTCGCCTGTGCGGAGCGCAACGGCATGTCCTCTCCGTGGAACGTCACGCTCGCACCGAGAATCGCGTTTTCGAGCGCATCTTCCTGCTCGGCGATCTCCGCCGAGATGACGCCGGCCTCGCAGGTCTTGCGCAGCCGGTACAACCGCTCGCGCTCCTCGGCGTCCGCCGCTGCCTCGGCCTCCCGTAGGGCCTCAATCTGCGGACGCGTGAAGAGATCGCGATACGACGCGACGATCGCCGCCTGCTCGGAAACGTCTTTCTCTCCGACACGAACCGCGCGCGCCTCTTCTGCGCGCTCGAAGTAGTACTGCTGGAGTCGCGACTCGTACTCGGCGGCGTCGCGAACGGCGGTTGTCGACATCTCGTCGAGCCTACAGGCGGGCCACGCGGAGAGCAGCGAGCCTTGCAACGGTCGACTCGAGCTCGTCGATCGTGAACGGCTTGCCGAGCACCGCAGTCGCGCTTGTGCCGGCGATCGCCTCGAGGTCGGTCGAGCCGGTCACGACCGCGACCGGGATCGCGAGCTCCACGAGCTCTTCGAGCAGTGCGTCGCCGCGCTCATTCCCGAGGTGCATGTCGAGAAGCACGACGTCGACGCCCTCGGCCACCTGCCTTCGAGCCTCGTCGAGCGAGCCCGCTTCGCGTACCTCGTAGCCGCCGAGCTCGAGATTCACCCTGCAGAGCAGGCGAATCGCCGGTTCATCGTCGACCACGAGAACGACCTGTCTGGCCTCCCCTGTCGCCACAAGTCAGCAGTGTACTTACGGGTGCCGTACCCCCACCCGCGGCGCTCTCGTTTACCCCATAGCTATGACGAGAAGCGCGGACACGAGCACGCTCGTGGGCCGGGGGGACACGAACGAGAACGAGGGGCTGCCGCTGCCGTCGATGCAGTTCCGGCGGCGAGCGTGGCTTGCGTTCCAGCGAGCGCTGGACCCACTCGGGCCGCCCAAACCCCTGCCTATGAAACGGCCGCGCTGAGACGGGCAAGCGTCGTTTCGCGTCCCAGTAGCTCGATGCTCTCGAAGAGACCCGGCGACACCTTCGACCCTGTCACCGCCACGCGGATCGGCTGAAAGCCTTGTCGCGGTTTTAGTCCAAGCCGCTCGAGCACATCTCGTAGCGCCGTTTCGATCGACTCCGCCGTGAACGGCTCGAGCTCGGCGAGCGCCTCGCGTGCCACGGCAAGCACCGGCGCGCCGCCGTCGAGATCCGCGGGGTCAGGGTGCACGTCCTCAAACAGGAAGCGGGCGTAGGCCGGGAACTCCTCGAGCCTTGCCAGTTTCTCCTGGACGAGCGGTGCAGCCTTGCGCACGAGCACGGCGTCCCAGTCGTAGCCCTGCTCGCCGAGCCAAAGGATGAGCGCATGCGCGAACTCCTCCTCGGGGAGCGCGCGGATGTACATGCCGTTCAGCCAATCGAGCTTCGCGTAGTCGAACTGCGCGGGGCTCGGCGTCACGCGCTCGAGCGAGAAGCGCTCGATCAGCTCGTCGCGGCTCATGATCGTCGTCTCGCCGTCGGGCGCCCACCCGAGCAGCGCGAGGAAGTTCACGAGCGCGTCCGGCAGATACCCCGCCTTGCGGAACTCGTCGACGCCCGTCGCGCCGTGCCGCTTCGAGAGCTTCTTGCCATCCTCGCCGTTCACGTTCGGCACGTGCGCATACACCGGGATGTCTGCCCCAACGGCTCGGATGATGTTGATCTGCTTCGGCGTGTTCGAGATGTGATCCTCTGCGCGGATCACGTGCGTGATCTCGTCCCAGACGTCCTCCAACGGCGACGCAAAGTTGTAGGTGGGCCGCCCGTCGCCGCGCACGAGCACGACGTCCTCGAGCTTCTCGTTCGGGAACTCGACGCGGCCGCGCACGACGTCATCCCAGGCTGTCACGCCATCGTCGGGCATGCGGAAGCGAATGGCACCCTCGTCCTCGTACGCCTTCCCATCGGCGACGAGCTGCTCCGCGACCCGCCGGCAGTCGTCCAGCCGGTCGAGCTGGAAGGTCACCGGGCCGTCCCAATCGAGCCCGAGCCAGCGAAGCGAGTCTTGGATCTGGTCGACCGCCTCCGCGACCTCCCGGCTCGTGTCGGTGTTCTCGATGCGGAGCCGGAACTCGCCGCCGTAGTGGCGCGCGAAGAGCCAGTTGAAGAGGAACGTGCGCACGCCGCCGATATGCAAGAAGCCGGTAGGGCTCGGAGCCATCCTGACTCTGACCGGTTGGGCGCGGACTGACATCGGGCGCCTATCGTAGTTGCGGTGCCGCTCGCGCTCGTCTCCGACATCCACGGCTCCGACACGGCGCTCGCCGCGGTCGTCGTGGAGCTCGAACGGCTCGGGGTCGAGCGGGTCGTGTGCCTCGGCGACGCAGTGCAGGGCGGCGACGAGCCGCGGGAGGTGCTCGACCGGCTCGCTGAGCTTGGCTGGCCGGTCGTGCTTGGCAACGCGGACGCGTTCCTGCTCGAGGTGCCGTCCGACTCGCCGGAGCCGATCACACAGGGCCAGCTCGAGAAGCGCGAATGGACGCTGGCGCAGCTCGAGCCGAGCCAGCTCGACCAGATCCGGTCATTCGTACCGACGCTCGACATCGAGCTCGACGACGGCCTGATGCTCCGCGCCTTCCACGGCTCGCCGCGCTCCTACGACGACGTCTTGCTGCCCGAGACGCCCGACGCGCAGGTCGAGCATCTGCTCGGCGGCTCGGGAGTCGACATCCTTGCCGGCGGCCACACGCACATGCAGTGGACGCGCTACGTCGACGGTGCTCTCTTCGTCAATCCCGGCTCGGTTCGCGACGAAGGCTCGTTCGCGATCGTCACGGGCGGTTCCGTTGAGTTCAGGAGGACTCCTTGGCAGAACGGGTCCTGACGCTGAAAGAGCTGAACCGCGCGACCCTTGCGCGGCAGCTGCTGCTCGAGCGCAAGAAGATCGGCGTGCTGCCGGCGATCGAGCGACTCGCCGGACTGCAAGCCCAGTGGCACCCCTCGCCGTACGTTGGGCTCTGGTCGCGCGTGACCGGATTCAAGCGCGAGGCGCTCGAGGCCGCGATTCTCCGGGGCGACGTCATCAAGCCGACCGTGATGCGCGGAACGCTGCACCTGGTGACGATCCGCGACTACCCCGTCTTCTAGGCGGCGCTCCGCGACATGCCTACCTGGTACGACGAAACGCACCTCGCGCACGCACTCAATGCGGTGAAGGGTGCACGCAGGCTCGCCGAGAAGGCGCCACTCACGCACAAGGAAGGGCTCGCGTACCTTGAGGAAGCGCACGGCCACGCGGACGAGCTCACGCGACGCCGGATCTTTCATGCCGTCCGTAGGCACGCGCACCTCTTGCACGCGCCGCAGTCCGCGCTCTGGAAAGGCCGGCCGCTCGGGCTCTTTCACCCGTATCCGGATCCACCGGAGCTGGACGCGCTCGTTGCACGCACCGAGCTCGTACGCCGTTACCTCGCTGCCTTCGGACCGTCCACGCGCGCTGACATCGCCGACTGGTCGGGCCTCCGCGTCGCCGACTTCGCCTCCGCGGTGGAGGCGCTCGAGCCGCTCCGGCGCTTCCGCGACGAGAACGGGCGCGAGCTCCTCGACGTCCAGCGCGCGGCGCTGCCTGCCGCCGACACGCCCGCGCCCGTGCGCTTTCTGCCGAAATGGGACAACCTTCTGCTCGCGCACGCCGACCGGCGCCGCGTCCTCCCTGAGGAGCTGCGCAAGGCCGTGATCGCGAAGAACGGTGATGTCACGCAGACCTTCCTCGTCAACGGCATCGTCGCGGGCTCGTAGACGGCGGACAAGAACGGGAAGGTCGCGCTGGCGCCGTTCGCTCCTCTCCCCCGCGCCGCACACCGCGAGGTCGAGGAGGAGGCGGCGCGCCTGGAGGCGTGGCTCCGCTAGCGTCGGCCGGTGTACATCGGCGCGCATCTGTCTTCCGTCGGGGGCATCCATACCGCCGTCGACCGCGCCGAGGCGGTGGGCGCGGACTCGCTGCAGGTGTTCACGCAGAGCCCGCGCGCCTGGCGGCCGACGAACCACGATCCGGCGACCTTCGACCGCTTCCGCGACCGCCGTGCCGAAGTCGGGCTGCACGGGGTGCTCTGCCACGCACTCTACCTCTGCAATTTCGCCGCGCCGAACGACGAGGTCTACGAGAAGTCGGTCGCGGCGCTGCGCAACACCATGCAGGTCGCGGGCGCGATCGGTGCCGACGCCGTGGTCGTCCATGTCGGCTCGCACCTCGGCTCCGGCTTCGAGCATGGACTCGAGCGTGTGCTGCCGGCGATGGAGCAGGTACTCGAGCTGTCCACGGACGAGACGTGGCTGCTGATGGAGAACTCGGCCGGCGCCGGCGGAACGATCGGCCGGTCGATCGATGAGCTTGCGACGATCTACGAGCGGCTCGACCGCCATCCGCGGCTCGGCGTCTGCCTCGACTCGTGCCATCTCTACGTGTCGGGTGTCGACGTCACGGACGCGGTAGCGCTCGACGCGCTGCTGGACGAGGTCGACTCCTCGATCGGTCTCGATCGTTTGCGCGCGCTGCATGTGAACGACTCGGCTGCGGAGCTCGGCTCGAACCGCGACCGCCACGCGAACATCGGCGAAGGGCTGCTCGGCGAGGAGCTCGGCGTCTTCCTCGGCAACCCGCGGCTGCAAGGCCTGCCCGCCGTGCTCGAGACGGCCGGCCCCGAGCGCCAGGGGCCGGATGCGAACGAGGTTCGAAAGGCGAAGGAGATGCACGCACGCGCTATCGCTGGGTGATCCTCGGCGCGGGCACGTTCGCGCAGGCGACCTTCTCCGCGGTCTCCGTGGGGCTGCCCGCGCTTGCGCCTGCACTCCGCTCGCACTACCGGTTGACGCTCGGCGAGACGGGCGTCGTACTCGGTGCCGTCGGCATCGGCATGCTCTTCACGCTGCTTCCGTGGGGGTTGCTCGCCGACCGCCTCGACGAGCGCATCGTGATCGTCGTCGGACTCGCGGGCGCCGGCGCTGCACTCGTGGCCGCCGGTCGGACCGGGTCGTACCCGGCGCTCGTCGGCGTGCTGATCGCCGCGGGCGCGCTTGGAGCGAGCGTCAACGCCGCGAGCGGCCGCGCAATCATGTCGTGGTTCCATTCCGATCAGCTCGGCCTCGCCCTCGGCATCCGGCAGACCGCAGTGCCGATAGGCGGCGCGGCCGCTGCTGCCGGACTGCCGTGGCTCGCGTCGTCGGGCGGCACGCGCCTCGCGTTCCTCGTGCTCGGCTGCGGCTGCGTCGGCGGCGCGCTCGTTGCCGGCACGCTGATGCGCGGCTCACCGAAGCGCACCGCGCCGGTTATCGCAAACGTCACGGGGCCGCTCGGCGACCGCAGGATGTGGCTGCTCGGCGGCGGCGCGGCGCTCTACCTCACCGCGCAGATCGCGACGACGGGCTTCATCGTCCTCTTTCTGCACGAGCACCGCGGCGTTTCGACGCATGCCGCAGCGGGCGTGCTCGCCGGCGTCAACGTCCTCGGCATCGGCGCGCGGATCGGCGCCGGACGGTGGTCGGACCGGCTGCATGCCCGGTTGCGCCCCGTCCGGCAGATCGGTCTGCTTCTCGCCGCCGCAACCGCTGCAGTCGCCGCCTTCGTCGACGCACCGCTCGCCGTGCTCATACCCGCGCTCGTCGTGGCGGGCGTTCTCAGCATGTCGTGGAACGGCCTCGCCTTCGCGGCAGCAGCCGAGGCGGCGGGCGCGTCGCGCGCCGGTGCCGCGCTCGGGTTCCAGCAGACACTGCTCGGCGTGGTCGTGGCCGGCACCCCGCCGGCGTTCGCGGCAATCGCCTCGGGGTCGTGGCGCCTCGCGTTCGCGCTCTCGGCGATCGGGCCGCTCCTCGGCGTGCTCGCGCTGCGGGCTGTCGCAGAGCCTAGGTTAGGCGCGCGAAGACCCGAAATGTCGGCGATCCCGCCGGCAGCTCGTTGAACTCTGGGTTGACGCAGCCGAGCTCACCCGCTCGATGCGTGAAGCACGGGTCGATCTCCGACTGGCACATCGGCAGCGGTCGCTTCGTCGCGCGGACGGCGCCGAAGCCTTCTCGCCTGCGCTCCGCCGCGCGCACCATGTCGACGTCGATCTCGACCTCGTACACCTTCTGCATGCAGCCCATGAAGGTGTGCCCGTGCTCCTCGTACGCATAGACGAACGGGCACGAGCGTTCCGTGCACGCCGCTGGATAGACAACCTTGTCGCAGTGGACCTCGCAAAGCCGGCACTCGACCTCGTCCTGGGGCCGAAGGGTCAGCGGGGTGGCGAGCTCACTCATCGACACATTGTGGGTGACACTTTCGGGCTCACGCAAGACTTGACAGGTGGCCCGGTTGGTGCTTGCGCAAGCGGAGTCGCGACTCAGCCCTGCAGCCGGCGGGCGATCGTCAGCACGTCCATCTGGGTGAAGGCCTGGAAGTCGGGCTCCGGCGCGCCGGAGTCGTCGTCCGCCCGGAACCACAGAGCCTGGCAGGTGTGCATGCCGATCGCCGCGGCGCCTGCGATATCGCTGGCAAGCGTGTCGCCGACGAACAAAGCCTCAGGCGCGTCAACACCGAGGGCGTCGAGGGCCCGCTGGAAGATCTCGGGGTCGGGCTTGCGGCGCCCCACCTCCGAGGAGAAGAGGGCGACGTCGAGGCGCTCCGCGATGCCGAACTCGGCGAGATCTCGGTGCAGCAGATCCGGCGGGTCGAACGCATTCGAGACGAGCCCGAGCTTCAGACCGCGCTCCCGCAACGCCTCGAGCAGCGCATGGGTCGTCGTGGCGAGCTGACGTGCGGGCGCCCACGCCGCGTGCTCCGCCTCGAGGAATCGCGCGAGCTCCTCGTCGCTCACCTCGATCTCGAACTCGGCGAGGAGGCGCCGCACCTGCGCCGGATACTCGACCTCTTCGATCAACCCCGGCTCGAAGAACGTCGACAGGTAGGCCGTACGAAACCGCTCGGTCATCGCCGGCACCGGATCGCGCCCGAGCGCGCCGAAGCCGGCGGCGTGCCCCGCTTCGAGCAGGTCCGGTTCGGGCGCCCACTGCATGAGCGTGTCGCCCCAATCGAACAAGACAGCTGCAAGCACGCCGGATACGCTACCCGCGCTTTGACTCGCAGGATCCTCTTGGCGCTGCTCGCGCTCGCGCCCGTGACGATCCTCGTCAACTACGTGACGCATGCGGACAAGGTGCTGCTCTTCGTGCTCTCGTGCGCGGCGCTGATCCCGCTCGCGTGGCTGATCGGCGAGGCGACCGAGCATGCGGCCGAGCACACCGGGGCGGGCATCGGCGGGTTCCTGAACGCGAGCTTCGGCAACGCGCCCGAGCTGATCATCGCGCTCTTCGCCATCCACTCCGGCTTGCCGCAGGTCGTTCGAGGCTCGCTGGCGGGTTCCGTGATCTCGAACCTGTTGCTCGTGTTCGGCATCGCACAGCTCGTCGGCCCTGACGACGCGCCGATCGACCGACGCTCGCTGCTCACTCAGCTGGGGCTCTGCGGTGCAGCGGTCCTGATCGCGCTGCCTGCGATCGTGCTCGGCTACACGGGCTCGCCCGAGCGTCATGTCGCCGTCGTCGTCTCGATTCCGATCGCGGTCGTCTTGCTCGCGCTCTATCTCGTCGTGACGATTCGCAATTTGCGTCGGCATTCGCAGGCCGAACGCGGCGAACCGGCTGAAGGCGCCTGGACGTTGTCGCGCGCGCTCCTGGCCCTCGCAATCGCAACGGCCCTGACCGCCGTCGTGAGCGAGATCCTCGTGCACTCGCTCGACGCGTTCGCGAAAGCGGTCGGCGCGAGCGAGTTCTTCATCGCAGCGGTGATCGTCGCGGTCGTGGGCAACGCAGCCGAGCACGGCGGCGCCGTCGTGATCGCCCGCGCGGGCAAGATGAAGCTCGCAAGCGAGATCGCCATCTCGTCGAGCGCGCAGGTCGCGTTGCTCGTCACGCCGGCCGTGATGCTGCTCTCGCTCTTCTTTTCGCACAACCTCCCTCTGACCTTCCGCTGGGAGGAAGCGGTGGCGATGGGAGCGGCCGTCGTGCTGACGGTGTTGGCTGTACGGAACGGCCGTTCGACGCGGCGGGAGGGCGCTCTGCTCGTGGCCGCGTATGCGCTCGTCGTAGTCGGATTCCTCTTCGCCGGGAATCGCTAGCCTGCCGGGGATGGCGGTCATCGAGGAGGGCGTTCCCGCGCCGGCACAGCAGGGGACCGTCGTACAGGCGACCGATGTGACGCGCCGTTATGGCGAGGGCGCGACGACAGTCGACGCGCTGCGAGGCGTCTCACTCGGCGTCGAGGCAGGCCAGCTCGTTGCCGTGATGGGTCCATCGGGCTCCGGTAAGTCGACGCTTATGCACATCCTCGCGGGGCTCGACAAGCCGACCGAAGGCACGGTCGAGATCGCGGGCACCGAGATCACCTCGCTCGATGACGGCAAGCTGACGCGCTTGCGCAGGCAGCACATCGGTTTCGTCTTCCAGTTCTTCAACCTGCTGCCGATGCTCACGGCCGAGGAGAACGTCGTGCTGCCGCTCACGATCGCCGGCGAGAAGCCGGAGCGCCAGTGGCTCGAAGACCTGCTCAAGCAGACGGGCCTCACCGACCGCCGCACGCACCGCCCGTCAGAGCTCTCGGGCGGCCAGCAGCAGCGTGTCGCGCTCGCGCGCGCGCTCGTCACACGGCCGACGATCCTCTTCGCGGACGAGCCAACCGGCAACCTCGACTCGAAGACCGGTGGCGAGATCCTCGAGCTTCTGCGCGCGTCGGTGACGAACTACGGACAGACGACCGTGATGGTGACGCACGAATCCCGCGCCGCAGTGATCGCGGATCGGATCCTGTTCCTCGCGGACGGGCTGATCGTGCAGGAACTGAAAGACGCGAGCCAGGCCCAGGTGCTCGACGTGATCAGCTCGCTCGATTCGTGATCACCGTTGCGCTCAAGGGCCTGCTCGGCCGCAAGCTGCGCGCTGCGCTGACGGCGGTCTCGATCGTGCTCGGTGTCGCGATGATCAGCGGCACGTTCGTCCTCACGGACACGATCAAGGCGGCGTTCGGAACCGTCTTCAGCCAGGTCTACAAGAACACCGACGCCGTGATCACCGGGAAGAGCGCGATCGGCGGAAGCGCGAATAACGGCATCACGCCGCCATCCCTGCCCGAATCGCTACTCCAGAAGGTTCGTGCGCTTCCTGGCGTGGCGCTGGCGGAGGGTGGGATCACGGACGAGGCGAAGCTCGTGGGCCACAACAACAAAGTCCTCACGAGCGCGGGCGGCGCGCCGAGCCTCGCCTTCAGCGTCAATCCGAAGGGGGACCAGCGGTTCAACCCGCTCGTCCTGACAACGGGCCGCTGGCCTCAGGGACCGAACGAGATCGCGATCGACGCGAAGACCGCGAACACGAAGCACTTCGCGGTCGGCGACACGATCGGGGTGCTCACGCACGGCCCGGTCGAGCGGTTCCGCATCGTCGGCACCGTCCGCCTTGGCGGCGTGAGCTCGCTCGGTGGCGCGACGATCGCGATCTTCGACCTCCCCACCGCCCAGCGGATCTTCGACAAGGTCGGAAAGCTCGACTCGATCGGTCTCGCGTCCAAGCAGAACGTCACGCCCGATCAGCTCGTCGCACAGGTCAAACCGCTCCTGCCGGCGACCGCCCAGGTTCGTACCGGCGCGCAGGAGGCGAAGCAGGCCGCGAAGGACACGAATGGCTTCCTCAGCTTCCTCGAGTACTTCCTGCTCGCGTTCGGGTTCATCGCTCTCTTCGTCGGAGCGTTCGTGATCGCAAACACACTCGGAATCACGATCGCGCAGCGCATGCGTGAGCTCGCGACGCTCCGCACGCTCGGTGCGACGCGACGACAGGTCTACTGGTCGGTGGTGCTCGAGGCGTTCGTCATCGGCGTAATCGCGTCGGTGATCGGGCTCTTCCTCGGTCTCGCGCTGGCCAAGCTGCTGAACGCGCTCTTCGTCTCGTTTGGAATCGACCTGCCGCAGGTCGGAACGGTGTTCAAGGAGCGCACCGTCGTCGTTGGGCTACTCGTCGGCGTTGTGGTCACGTTGATCGCCGCGATCCGACCCGCCTTGCGGGCGACGCGCGTTGAGCCGATCGCAGCGGTGCGTGAGGGCGCGGTGCTGCCGCGGTCGCGGCTGGCCCGCTTCGGTCCGTACATCGCGATCGTCGTGATCCTCGCCTCAGTCGGGCTCATGCTCGTCGGCCTCTTCGTTGGTGGCCTCGCTACGAAGGCTCGGCTGCTCTCGCTCGGCATCGGCGCCTTGGGAGTGTTCGTCGGTGTCGCAATGCTCGCGCCCACGCTCGTTCCACCGATTGCACGCGTGCTCGGCTGGCCGGCCGCGCGCTGGGGCGGTGCGTCGGGGAGGCTCGCGCGTGGCAACTCGATCCGCAATCCTTCGCGGACCGCGTCGACGGCGTCGGCGCTGATGATCGGCGTGACGCTCGTGACGCTCGTCTCCGTTCTCGCAGCCGGGATCAAGTCGACCTTCTCGGACTCGGTGAACAAGCTCTTCACCGCCGACTACGCACTCACGTCGCAGAACGGCTTCACCCCGACCTCGATCGCCTCGGAGAAGGCGCTCAACGGCGTTCCGGGCGTCGAGGTCGTGAGCGGCGTTCGCGCCGGCGAGGCGGAGGCATTCGGCAGCCGCATCGGGATCACGGCGGTCGAGCCGAACGTCAGCAAGGTCATCGACCTCAAGTGGACGGAAGGCAGTGCCGCGACACCGGCGCAACTCGGGCAAGACGGCGCATTCGTTGCGAAGAGCTACGCGAAGGACAACAAGCTCAGCGTCGGCTCGCCGATCAACCTGAAGACGCCGACCGGAAGCGTGCTGCAGCTGAAACTGCTGGGGATCTTCGATCCGCCCAAGGGAGGCTCGCCGTTTGGCGACATCACGATCTCGACGACGCGGTTCGATCGCGAGTACGCGAACCCGCAGGACCTGTTTTCGTTCGTGACGACGCGCGGCGGCGTCACCACCGCAAACACTGCACGCCTCAAACAGGCGCTTGCGAGATTCCCCGACGCGAAGATCCAGACGAAGTCGCAATTCATCACGCTGGAGGAAGGCGGCATCACGTTCCTCCTGAAGCTGCTCTACGTGCTGCTGTCGCTCTCGATCCTGATCAGTCTCTTCGGGATCGTGAACACCCTCGTGCTGACCGTGTTCGAACGCACCCGCGAGATCGGGATGCTGCGCGCTGTCGGCATGACACGTCGCCAGGTGCGCAACATGATCCGGCACGAGAGCATCATCACGGCCCTGCTCGGCGCGGCACTCGGAATCCCCGTCGGGATCGTGCTCGCGCTCATGGTCGGCAAGGCGATCAGCTACCCGGCGTTCACGATCCCGTGGCTGACCCTGATCGTGTTCGTTGTGGGAGCCATCGTCGCAGGCCTGTTCGCGGCGATCTTCCCGGCGCGCCGTGCCGGTCGGCTCAACGTGCTCGAGGCGCTGCAGTACGAGTAGCGGTCAGCGCGTCTGAGATGATCTCGATCGCCTGATCGACATCGTCATCCGTGACGTCGAGGTGCGTGATCGCACGCAGCACGCCAGGACGCAGGTCGCTGACGAGGACACCGCGTGCGGCGAGGCGCGCTTCGCCGTCTCCTCCCGGATCGTCGATCGCGACGAAATTCGTATCGACAACGCTGATGTCGAGGCCGAGCCCATCGGCGAGCCGCCGCGCTCGTGCATGGTCGTCGGCAAGCCGCTCGACGTTGTGGTCGAGCGCGTAGAGCGCCGCCGCGGCAATCACGCCGGCCTGCCGCATCGCGCCGCCAAAGAGGTACTTGCTCTCCCACGCCCGCTCGATGAACGCGGCGGATCCTGCGAGCACGGCGCCGAGCGGGCAGCCGAGGCCCTTCGAGAAGCAGATGGTGACCGAGTCGGCGTGGCGTGCCCACTCCGCCGGCAAGATGCCCGCGCCCACCGCGGCATTGAAGAGCCGCGCGCCGTCGAGGTGGACGGCGACCCCTCGTTCGTGCGCAGCGTCGACGGTCGCCTGGAACTCGTTGAGCGGCCAGATCCGCCCGCCGGAGCTGCGGTGCGTGTTTTCGAGCACGACGATGCCGCCCGGCCCCAGCTCCAACCGGTCCTCGGCGGCAATGTGATCCGGCGTGACGCGCCCGGCCTCCGCCTTGACGCCCTTCATCACGAGCCCGGAGTGGATCGCCGGCCCACCCCACTCATACACGAGCACGTGCGTGCGCTCCTCCGCGAGGAGCATCGAGCCCGGCTTCGTCTGCGCGCGCAGCGCCGCCTGGTTCGCCATCGTCGCAGTCGGGAAAAAGAGCGCCGCATCGTGTCCGAGCAGCTCGGCCATGCGACGCTGCAGCTCGTTGACGGTCGGATCTTCGAGGTACTGCTCGTCGCCGATTTCGGCGGCCACCATGGCGGCGAGCATCTCCGGTGACGGCTTCGTCAGCGTGTCCGAGCGAAGGTCGATCATGCGTCGGTTTCGGCTTCGGCCAGTGCGTCGATCTCGGCGAGCGTCTTACCGCGAGACTTGGAGATCCGCTCGTAGCGCTTCGTGAACTGGCTCGTCGCGAAGTCGACGAACGCCGACTGCTCGAGCCCGAACGGCGTGACGCCGTCCTCGTAGCGCTCGAACGTCTCGGTGACGACGCCGAGCGCGTACGGAAAGAGCTCGTTCATGCGCGCCTCAATCACGTCCCAGATCGCTGCGTCGCTCGCGACGAGCCGGCTGAGCAGGTAGATGCCGTACGCGATGTGACGCGACTCGTCACGTTTGATCTCGACGAGCGCGGCGCAGAGTCCGGGCATGAGCCCGTTTGCTGCCAGCGACTCGTGATAGCTCTCGTAGCCGGTTTCTGCAAGTACGCCTTCGACGATGACGTTGTACGTCACCGAAGCGCGCGCGAGCGCTTCCGCTGACGTGTCGGTGAGGAGCCGGTTCATCGCCGCCGGCAGCTCGTCGTAGAAGATCGTGCGGTACGACGGCACGTGGTAGCGCTCGAGCTCCGGCGGTGAGCCGGCAACCTCCGAGAGGAACCGCGCGAAGAGCTCGGTGTGCTTGCCCTCTTCGAAGAGAAACGACGTGAGGTAGAGCTCCTCCTCGACGCGACCATCGCGCGCGATCGCCAGCACGAGCGGCAGCAGGTCGAGCGTGACCGCCTCCTCGCCGGCCGCGAAGAGCGAGGTGAGCGAGAGGATCGTCTCGCGCTCGAGCTCGCCGAGCGCGGCCCAGTCCTCACGGTCGCGCGTGAAATCGATCGCCGCGGGATCCCACGTGCCGAGGCGTTTCGCCTTCGCGTACAGGCGCAGCGGAAAACAGTCGCGCAGGCCGCCGCTCGTCGATCGAAACCCCTCGCGGACGGCCATCACGGGGACGCTACCGTAACGCCGTGGACCTTACGCTTCTCGAATCGGCGCTGAGCGCGCTTGGCGAGCCGCCCTACCGAGCTCGGCAGGTATGGGAGTGGACCGCGCACGGCGCGGCTGGCTACGACGCGATGACGAACCTGCCGCGCGGGCTCCGTGACGAGCTCGAGGCGAACGTGCCGTTCTCGACGCTCGCGGTCGAGACCGAGCGCCAATCGCGCGACGGCACGGTGAAGACGCTCTTCCGCACGACGGACGGACATCCCGTCGAGGCGGTGCTGATGCGCTACCGCGATCGCCGCCGCACGCTCTGCCTGTCGTCGCAGTCGGGCTGCCCGTTGACGTGCACGTTCTGCGCGACGGGCCAGATGGCGTTCGGCCGGAACCTGACCGCCTCGGAGATCCTCGACCAGGCGTTGCACTTCCGGCGTGTCGAGCCCGTCGACCACGCGGTCTTCATGGGGATGGGCGAGCCAATGCTCAACTTCGACGAGGTTCTCGCGGCCGCGCGCCGGCTGCCTGACCTCGGCATCACGCATCGCCGCACGACGATTTCGACCGTCGGGTGGCTCCCCGGCCTCAAGCGCTTCGTCGAGGAGGTGGACGAGCCGATCCGCCTCGCGTTGTCAGTACACGCCGCCAACGAGAAACTGCGGTCGCGGATCATGCCGGTCAACGATCGCTATCCGCTGCGCGACGTCGTCGAGGAGTGCCGGCGCTACGCGGCCACGGTCAATCGGCGCGTCTACATCGAGTACGTGATGCTCGCGGGCGTGAACGACGCGCCCGAGCACGCGCGTGAGCTCGCAGAGCTGCTCGGGCCGGACGACTTCAAGGTCAATCTCATCCCGTACAACCCGACCGGGTCTGTCTATCAGGGGTCATCTCGCGAGCGCATCGCCGTCTTCAAGGCTGTGCTCGACCGCGCGCACGTGCCGGCGACGGTGCGGCTGACGCGCGGGCGCGACATCGAGGCTGCGTGCGGGCAGCTGGCCGCGGCGCGGAAGACGAAGCGCGCGGCTTCCCCCGTGTGACGGAATAGACGGCCGTCCGCCTTTACGCTAGAGTAAAGGCGTGCCCAAGATCTCCTCGAAGCACCAGGTAACACTGCCGGTCGCGAGCCTCGAGCGCGCCGGACTGAAGCCCGGCGACGAGGTGACGATCGAGGCCGAGGGCCCGGACCGCATCGTCGTGGTCCGCGCCGAGCCGGATCGCTCTCGTGCACTCGGCGTATTCGACGGTCTCTACGAGCCCGGGTACCTCGAGCGCCTTCGTTCCGGCGAGCGTGCTTGAGCGCGTGCGTCCTCGACACGGACGTCGTGATCGCGGCGCTTGACCGCCGCGACGCCCACCATCGAGCCGCTGCGCGGAGCCTCGAAGAGCTGCTCGGCCACAAGGTACGGCTGCTGCTGTCGCTCATCAATTACGCCGAGACTCTCGTCAAGCCCGCTGAAGACGAACGGACACTCCGCACCGCGATCGATGCGATCGCCACCCTCGGGATCGAGCTGGTCGCGCCCACGCCGACGATCGCCCGCGACGCTGCGCGATACCGCGCGCTCAATGTCAGCGTGGCCGATGGCTTCGCGATGGCGACCGCCAAGGCACACGACGCGACGCTGGCAACGTTCGACCGACGGGTCCGGCGTGCCCTTCCCAAGGCCGGGATCGCACTCACCGAGGCGCCGACAACCCCCAGATGATCGTCGTGCCCCCTCGGCCGACCCGACCGGGATGTACGACGGCTCCCCGCGCGCGCGGAGCGCTGGCCGAACTCGCGCGCGCCCGCGGTTGCTACGTCGAGTGCTTGCTCCGTAGCGTTCAGCGCTGCGCGTCGGCGAGCACTGCGCGAGCGACTTCCAGCTCAATCGCGGGCACGAGGATCTCGCGGGGGCCATCGGACGCGATTCCCTCGAGCGCGGAGTCCGTCGCCTCGGTAACGCGATGACCGCACTCGATCCCGGCGGAGCGAAGCAGCCCACACACCACGTCGGCCTCCAGCTCGCCGGAGACCGTGGTAACGACAACGCCTTCGTCCATACGCGGAGGCTACTCGAATCGAAACTGCCGCTTACGTCGGCATCGCGGGCGGCTGACTCGGATCGTGGGTCTCCGATGTTCCGCCTGCCGCTGCGCCGGCGAAAGCCTCACCGCCGTTTTCGCGCTCGTTGAGCGCCCGAATCTTCTCCGCCACGGTCGCAAGCTTCGGGTGAGTGATGTCGTTGCTTTCGACGAGCTCGAAAGCGATCTTGCCGAGTTCGTTGTAGGCCTGGCTGAGCTCGCGTTTGAGCTGGACGTCTTCGACGCCCTCCTTCGCCTTCGCCGTGGCCTCCACTGCCGCTGCCTTTGCCTTGTCAAGGAATCCCATTCGATCTCTCCTATTCGCCGAGGATGCCGCCGAGAATACCGCCGGCGCCGACTTCATCGCGTCCGCCCCCGGCAGACGCAAGCACGCGGCGCGCGGTGCGAGAGAAGGGCAACGTCTGCAAGGTCACATGGCCGGGACCTGTCATGTGAACGAGGAACAGCCCCTCGCCCCCGAACAAGCTCTTGGCGACGCCGCCCTGCAGCTTCACTTCGTAGTTGACGGTCGGCTCGATCATCACCATGCAACCCGTATCGATGATCAGCAGCTGCCCGGCTGCCAGATCGAAGTCGAGGAAGTCGCCACCGCCGTGCAGCCAAACGGTGCCTTTCCCCTTCAGGCGCTGCAGGAAGAAGCCTTCGCCGCCACCTCCGATACCCATACCGAGCTTCTGCGCGAACGCGCTCTCGATCTCGACCTCACCGTGGTGACCAAGGTACGCGTGCTTCTCGCAGATGATCTCCCCGTCGAGCTCGTGTTGCCGGATCGAGCCGGGGAACGGCCCGGTGATTCCCACAGCGCCCGCCCCGTTTGCCCGATAGCGCGTCAGGAAAAGGCTCTCGCCGGCCAGGAGTTTCCGCTTGAGGCCGCCCATCACACCACCTGGCATCTCGACTTCCATCGAGATGTCGCCGGAGACGAACATCATCGCGCCGGCCTCCGCGGTCATCCGCTCGCCCGGCTGCAGCGAAACGACGACGGCAGGCGCATGACCCTCACGAACGGTTGCTTCCATCGCCTACGGCGCCTCTAGCGCTTTCCCCGCAGCCACTTCGACATCCGAGCCGCGAGCGGTGCCTTTCCCGGAACCCACTTCGTCTCGGGCGGCGGCGCTTGAAACGGCTGGAGCGTGCCGGTGTCCGCGGACGCGATCTTCAGGGTCACCTCGCCGGGATAGATCGCCCCGACCTGCTCACCCGGCACATAGAGAATCTGGGCAGGTAGCTTCGCTCCGACCGCCAGGCCGTCGAAGATGTCGTCCTGCTTATCCCCTTCGACCTGCGCGACCGTGCCGACGATGACGCCATCGGAGGTGACCACGTTCCACCCCTGCTCAATCTGCAACCACGAGACAGGATCCGCCATCGTCGGCACGCTAGCACTGGTCGCTCGACTACGGGGAATGTCTCTTGTCGGTTGACTACATGTCGCTGATCGACTTATAGTTCTCTCGCGTGGAGTTTCGGAGACCGAGTTACTTCGCTTTGGCAACGCTGATCGACGGGCCGCTCCATGGGTACGCGATTGTGCAGCGTGCCGCTGAGCTCTCCGACGGCGACGTGCATCTATCGACAGGCACGCTGTACGCCCTGCTTGAGCGGGCCATCAGCGAAGGGCTCGTCGTTGCCGGGGAGATCTACCTCGAAGGTGGGCGCCAGCGACGCGACTATCGGCTGACAGACAACGGTCGCAGCGCTTTGCAGGCTGAGGCCGACCGGCTCTCCTCTGCGGGACGGACGGTCGCTCGCCGTCTTCGCGCGACAGCAAGGGTGGCGCCACGATGATGCGCGAGCGCGAGCACAGCTCCGAGCAACGCTAGCGTCCACGGCGAAAACAGATCCCCGGGGTAGCCCGGTTCCGGGCCACGGATCCTACTTCCGTGCGGGCAATGGCCGGCCGCGGGTTGGTTCGGAGCAGTGCAAAAGCGGGCGGCACCAGAAAGATCAGCGCGAGTAGGACGACAGCAGCGGTCGTGTCGTCGCTCGTCAATCGCCGCGCACCGGCCTCGGTCGCATGGGTCGCTCGTGTCCGCAATCCCGACCGGATGAGATCGATGATCTCGCGAGCGAACCGTGTGCGGGAGCTCGCGCTCGCGTCGAGCAGCGTGCCGAGCATCTCCTGTCCACGTGCCGAGCGAACCGCCTGCGGGAACGCGTGAAGCACGACGCGAGCGATGCAGTGTCGGCGAGTTTCTTCGGGATTCACCTGGCGCAAGACCGCGGCGGTCCCGGCGTTCTTGGGGTGCTGTTTCTCGCCGCGGCGCCACTCGTTCTCGCAGTCGTGATCGATCACGCGTACGCGGCACGTGCACGCCCGCGTTCCTCTGTAGGACACCAGAAGACTCCGATCTATCGGAGCGCGGCTGCTGAGACCGCCTCCTCAAGCGAGGTCATCACGGTGGCATGGACCATCAAACACACTCACAGTTCGCGAATGTCACATGAACAGCAGCGCCGACCGGTCATTGAGAAGGAGGAAGGCCCGCCGGAGCGGGCCTTCGCTTCCGCAAGGTTTAGCCGCGAGGGCTGAAGCTGTAGCTACCGTCCCATGCTCAGTTAGGCCAACCCAGGGGTGTGACATCGACTTGGGTGGCGTGGAAATGGGTGAACTGGCCCGTTCCGCCGTCGAACGTGACGGTTCCATAGCCGGTGGAAAGGTCAAGGACGACGTGACCGAATGCGCTGTTCCCCGGCCCCGTATAGAGGACGATGTCGGTATCGAGGACAGAGGTACCGGCTGCATCCTTGTAGATGACCTTCGACCCGACGGGGATCGCCTTCACGTTTGACGACGTGATGGTGCAGAACCCACCCGCTTGGCCCGCGTACACCGAGCATTCCTTAGTCACGTGGAGCGTTCCGCTTCGCGGCGCGGACGCCAATGCCGGGACGGCAAGGACGAGGGCGAACGCGACCACTGCGAGTATCGCGAACCGGGTTCTACGCATGCCTTCTCCATTCTTCTGTCTCGATTGGACAGAATCGGGGACGCCTGCCAGGCGAACGACTGGAATACGCGAGGAAAGAGAACGCTGGCGTCGCAGAGGCCCAACCGAGCCAGGCCCTCCATGGCGTGTAACGCCACTTGCCTCGCCGAACGACCCTAACACATTTCGTAGCGAATGACTCAAACGCGGCGCTCAGGCCGTCGCCTGCGGGCTCAGCTACTGCTCAGGCGCTACGGGACTCTCGTCTGTGCGAGCGTCCTCTTACCCGACAATTCGCACCCGCGCCGCAAGCGCGCCTACACCGAGGCGACGACCGCCTCGCGCGGACGTAGCTCAAGAGTCCCGGTCAGCCCCTCGCCGTCTCGCGTGCGGTCAGTACCGATCACGATCGCGCCTTCGACACCTTCGAGACTCACTGCGGCGTCGCCGAGGTTGAGCGCAATGAACGCGCCGCTCTCGCGACGAAACGCCCAGACGTCCGGCGGCGCATCCACCGGCTCGTAGGCGCCGTGGAGGATCCGGCAGTGTTTGCGCACCGCGATCAGATCGCGCGTGAGCGTGAGGATCGAGTCCGGGTCGTCGCGCTGGCCGGCGACGTTCCGATCGCGCGAGCCGATCGGGAGCCACGGCTCGACGCCCGGCTCCGTGAAGCCCGCGCCTTCCTCGTCGCGCCACACCATCGGCGTGCGGCACGCATCGCGACCGACCATGTCCCGCTCCCGCTCGGGCGGCACCGGGAGCGCCTCGAGCCCGATCTCGTCGCCCTGAAAGAGAATGCACGCGCCGCGCAGCGAGAGCAGTGCCACGAGCGCACAGCGAATTGCTTGCTCGTCACCGTCGCACCAGCGCGTCGCGAAGCGCGGATCGTCGTGGCTCGACGCGTGCCAGAGCGGCGTCGCGCCGTCCGGCATCAGCTCCTCGGTCAGAGCAACGACGGCCGCGAGCTCCGCCGCCACGAAAGGCGCGTGCAGAAACGCGAGATTCATACTGAGCTGCAAGCCGTCGGGGACGATGTAGGTCATGAGCTCCTCGAGCTCCAGGACGTACGTCTCGCCGACCAGCAGCCGTTCGGGATCAAACTCCCGCGCTACGCGCCGCATGCGCCGGTGCACATCGACGGCCTCGGGCCGCCCCATGTTGTACTTCGGCCACTGCCCGATGCGCGCCCACGCCGGCGACTCGTTCGGCCGCGCCGACGGATTGTCCCGCAACTCGCGGTCCTTGACGAGCGCGTGCGCGACATCGATCCGGAACCCCGCGACACCACGCTCGAACCAAAAGCGAGAGATGTCGTCGAAGGCCACACGCACGTCCTCGTTCCACCAGTCGAGGTCGGGCTGCTCGGGCAGAAAGTTGTGCAAGTAGTACTGACCACTCGCAGGATCGAGCGTCCACGCATCGCCGCCGAACACGGACTTCCAGTTGTTCGGCGGCGACCCGTCCGGCTTCGGGTCGCGCCACAGGTACCAGTCGCGCTTCTCCAAATCGTGGAACCACGGGTGCACGTCGCTCGTGTGGTTCGGGACGAGATCGAGCAGCACGCGCAGATCACGCCGCTCCGCCTCGACGATCAGGTGCTCCATGTCGGCGAGCGTGCCGAAATCCGGATGCACGTCGTAGTAGTCGGAGACGTCGTAGCCCCAATCATGGTTCGGCGACGGGAACGTCGGACTGAGCCACACGGCATCGACGCCAAGCCATTCGAGGTGGTCGAGCTTCGAGATGAGCCCCGGCAGGTCGCCGATTCCGTCCGCGTTCGAATCGGCGTAGGAGCGCGGGTACACCTGATACAGCACCGCGTTCTCCCACCACATCAGACGGGCTCCCGCAGCCGCGCACGGTTCGTCCACGCGTACACCACGGCGGCGACGAGCAGCAGCGCGTCGCCGGCGGCAATCGCGACATCTGCGAGGTTGAACGCGATCCCCCCGTGCACGAGCGGATCCGGGACGCCGCCCCACGCGAGCCCAGAGACGAACGTCGCAAGCGCGCCGCCCGCTGCGATGCCGGCGCCGAGCACGATGCCACGCGACCGGATGCGTGGCGCGAGCGCCAGCAGCGCGGTCGCGAGCAGGCCAGCGAACAGCAGCGTTGCGGGCGAGCGGTGATGGTGGAACCGCGTCGGCGCGAGCACGTCGTGAACGACGACGGTGGCGAGCACGGTGAACGCAATCGCGACGGCGGTCAGCCGCCGCGTCGTCACGTCAGACGCCCTTCGGCGCCTCGGCCGCGACGGGACGCCGCTCACCGGCGAGGTCGGGATGCGAGTCGAATCCGTACTTCACGATCGGCTGCTTTGCGGCGCGCACCTCGTCGAGCCGCCGCACTGGCCGGTGGTGCGGCGCCTTCTTCAACAACTCCGGCTCCGCGGCAGCCTCGCGCGCGATCTCGAGCATCGCGTCGCAGAACGCGTCGAGCGTCTCCTTCGCCTCGGTCTCGGTCGGCTCGATCATCAGCGCCTCCGGGACGACCAGCGGGAAGTACACCGTCGGCGGATGGAAGTCGTAGTCCATCAACCGCTTCGCGACGTCGAGCGCAGTCGCACCGTAGTCCCGCTTCAGGCTGCGAGCCGAGAGCACGAACTCGTGCATACAGAGCCGGTCGAACGGCAAGTCGTAGGTGTCCTTCAGTCGCGCGAGCATGTAGTTCGCGTTCAGCACGGCGGTCTCGGACATCTCGCGGAGCCTCGGCCCGTACATGCGGATGAACGCGTACGAGCGGACGAAGACGCCGAACGGTCCCGTGTAGCCGCGCACCTTGCCGATCGACTTCGGCCGGTCGAAGTCGAGGCCGAACGACCCGTCGTCCTTGCGAATCACGGCGGGCACCGGCAGGTACGGCTCGAGGATCTCGCGCACTGCGATCGGACCGCCGCCGGGACCGCCGCCGCCGTGCGGCTGCGAGAACGTTTTGTGCAGATTGATGTGGACGATGTCAAAGCCCATGTCGCCGGGGCGCGAGATGCCGCACACGGCGTTGAGGTTCGCGCCGTCGTAGTACATGAGCGCGCCTGCCCCGTGGAAGATCTTCTCGATCTCTTCAATGTTCTCGTCGAAGAGGCCGAGCGTCGACGGGTTCGTGAGCATCAGCGCCGCCGTGTGCTCATCCACCTTCTCGCGCAGGTCGTCGACGTCGATGTTGCCGCGCGGGTCGGTCTTCACCGGCGTGACCTCGTACCCGGTCATCGTCACCGACGCCGGATTCGTGCCGTGCGCCGTGTCGGGAATCACGACCTTGCGCCGCTGCTCGGACTCGCCCCGCTCCTCGAAGTACGCGCGGACGAGCATCAGGCCCGTCAGCTCGCCCTGCGAGCCCGCCGCTGGCTGCAGCGAGACTCCATGCAGGCCGGTCACCTCGGCGAGGATCTCCTGCAGCCGCCACTCGAGCTCGAGCGCGCCTTGCGCGCCCTCCTCCTCCTGGAGCGGATGGAGGTTCGCGAATCCCGGCAGGGCGACAATGCGCTCGTTGACGCGCGGGTTGTACNNGCCGGTGTCGATCCCGAAGTTGCGCTGCGAGAGCTCGGTGAAGTGGCGCACGAGCTCGAGCTCGTGGACTTCGGGAAGTCGCGGCGGCTCGGAGCGCCGCAGCTCCTCCGGAACCTCCGCTGCGGGCAGACCGTCGTGATGCGGGATCGCCGACGAGCGGCGGCCGCTCTGCGACTTCTCGTAGATGAGCTTCACGTCGCCATCTCAGTTTCCGCCGCGCCGCACCAAAGGCGNNGACGAGCAGCACGTCGTCCATGCCCGCGTAGTCGCGGCCGATCGCATAACCGGGATGCACGCCGCGCTCGCGCGCCGCCTTCACGACGTCGCGTGGGTTCCGTCCGACACGCACTGCACACTCTTTGAATGTTGCCTTATCAGGAAACACAAGCTCGAGCCCGGCGCGCTCCTGCAGCTGCTGCTTCGCGTAGGCCGAGAGCGAAAGACAGGTCTCCCCCAGCTCGCGCANNCGGCGGATGTGCTGTTCGCGCGTCTGCAGGGTGAGGACATAGCCGCGCTTACCCGCGGTGTCTAGCGTCTCGCCGACGATCCGTCCGGGCATCCGCCGGATGAACTCCGACCGGCAGGCGAGGAAGCCGTAGTGCGGGCCGCCGTATGCCGGGAAGTTCCCGGCGGCCTGGCCCTCGCCGAGCGCGATCGCGCAGCCGTACTCGCCGGGCGCCTCGAGCACGCCGAGCGACAACGGGTCGACGTGGGCGACCGCCAGCGCCTCTGCGTCGTTCGCCGCAGCGGCGAGCTCCGGCGCCGGCTCGAGACACCCGAAGACGTTCGGCTGTTGGAAGATCACAGCGGCGGCGCCTTCGGCGGCACGGCGGAGCGTTTCCGGATCCGTCGTCCCACCGTCGTGCGGCACCTCGACGATCTCGAGGCCGAAGCCGGGTGCGTACGTCTTCACGACCTGCCGCACCTGCGGGTTCGTCGCCTCGGTGATGACGATCTTCGTCCGGCCGGTCACGTGCTTCGCGATGAAGCAGGCGTCGGCGGTCACGGTCGTGCCGTCGTAGCCGGAGGCGTTCGAGACGTCCATGCCCGTGAGCTCGCAGATCGCGGTCTGGTACTCGAAGATCGCCTGCAGCACGCCCTGGCTCATCTCGGGCTGGTACGGCGTGTACGCGGTCAGGAACTCGCCGCGCTGCATCACGGTGTCGACGACAGCCGGGACGTAATGGTCGTAGATGCCGCCGCCGAGAAACGACACCTCCTTCGTAGAGTCGACATTCCGCGCCGCGAGCTCGGAGAGGTGCGCCATCAGCTCCTGCTCGGAGAGCGCCGGCTCGAGGTCGAGCGGGCGGTCGAGGCGGACACCCGCGGGGATGTCGCGGAACAGCTCGTCGATCGACGCGACGCCGATCGTCTTGAGCATCTCCTCCCGGTCGTCGTCGGTGAGAGCGAGAAACGGGTGGGTCACTGGTCGGCCAGGACCTGCTTGTAGGCCGCGACATCGAGGAGCGAGTCGACCTCGGACGGATCGGCGAGCCGGATGCGGATGAGCCACCCGGCGCCGTAGGGGTCCTCGTTGATCGTCTCGGGCGCGTCGACCGCACTCTGATTCACCTCGAGCACTTCGCCGGAGAGCGGCGCGATCACGTCGGAGACAGCCTTCACCGATTCGACCTCGCCGTACGAAGAGTCCTTCGCCACCTGCGAGCCCTGAGTCGGCGCCTCGAAGTGAACGAGCTCGCCGAGCGCGTCCTGCGCAAACCAGGTGACGCCGAGCACGGCCTCGTCGCCCTCGACGCGTGCCCAGTCGTGCTCGCGGTGGTACTTCAGTTCGCCGGGATACGACTCCGCAGCGGCCACTCAGCCCTCCCTTTTGTAGATCGGTTTCTTCACGACACGCGCGGTGCGCGGCTTTCCGCGCACGTCAATCGTCAGCTCGGTCTCCGGCTTCGCCTGCGCGCTCGGCACGTAGCCCATCCCGATGCCAATGTCGAGCATCGGTGAATGTGAGCCGGACGTGACCTCGCCGCCGCCCGCGATCGGCATGCCTTGGCGCGGAATCGCCTTCTGCTCCATCACGAACGCGACAAGCCTCCGCTCGGGGCCCCGCTCCTTGATCGCACGCAACACGTTGACGCCGCTGAAGTCCTTCGCGAGCGAGCAGGTCCAGCCGAGGCCCGCAGAGATGGGATCGGTCTCCGGTGAGATGTCGTTTCCGTGCAGTGGAAAGCATGCTTCGAGCCGAAGTGTGTCGCGCGCGCCGAGCCCGCACGGAGTGACGCCGCGCGCGAGCACAGCGTCCCACAGCGCACCCGCGTCCTCGGCCATGCAGAGGAGCTCGCAGCCGTCTTCGCCGGTGTACCCCGTGCGATTCACCATGACCTGTGTCCCGTCGATCTCTGCCTCGGCGAAGGTGAATGCGGGCGCCGCCGGCAAGCCGAGCCGCTCGATCGCGTTCGGCCCCTGCACCGCGAGCAGGGCATACTCGTTGGAGATGTCGCGCGCGTCGGAGCCGCTCACCTCGCGGTCCTTGATCCAACGGAAGTCGGCGTCGCGGTTCGACGCGTTCACGACGAGGAGGTAGCGGCACTCCTCGAGCCGGTAGGCGATCAGATCGTCGATGATCCCGCCGCCCTCGTTCGTGAGCAGTGTGTACTGCGCCTGGCCGGGCTCGAGCTTCCCGAGGTCGTTCGAGAGCAGGCTCTCGAGAAACGCGTGCGCCCGCGGGCCCTCGACTTCGAACTCGCCCATGTGCGAGACATCGAAGACGCCGGCGTCGGTGCGCACGGCGCGATGCTCCTGGATCACGCCTTCGTACTGGACAGGCATCTCCCAGCCGGCGAAGGGAACCATGCGCGCGCCGAGGGCGACGTGACGATCGTGGAGCGGCGTTTGCAACAGCGTTTGCGACATGCGGAGACGATCCTAGTGTCTGCCCCCCGCCGAGTGTTCGGGCTTAAAACGGAGCCGCCCCGGCGTCATCCAAGGATGGGCCGGGGCGGGGGACCGGGTCGTGGGGCTGGCGCTATGTGGGCCAACCCTTTGAGGGCACCCATCCCATCCCCGGTACAAACGGGACCAAACCTCCGATTTCAGCCGGCGAGGGAGCTACTGGTCGCGCAGGAACGAAGGCACGTCGAGCGCCTCGTCCGGAACCTCGAAGCCACCGCCCGGAATTGGCGCGGACGGCAGCGGCGCGTCGACGGTCGAGCCGCCGCGACGCCGGCGGCGCCCGCCGCCGAAGCCGGTCGCGATCACGGTGACGCGCACGTCGTCGCCGACCGCGTCGTCGATCACGGCACCGAAGATCACGTTCGCGTTCTGGTCGGCTGCGCTCGTGACGACCTCGGCCGCCTCGTTCACCTCGAAGAGACCGATCTCCGGGCCGCCCGTGATGTTGAGGAGGATTCCGGTCGCGCCCTCGATCGACGTTTCGAGCAGTGGCGACGACACAGCGGCGCGTGCCGCCTCGGCAGCGCGGTTCTCGCCGCTCGCCTCGCCGATGCCCATCAACGCCGAACCGGCGTCGCGCATGATCGTGCGCACGTCGGCGAAGTCGAGGTTCACGAGCCCGGGGACGGTGATCAGGTCGGTGATTCCCTGGACGCCCTGGCGGAGGATGTCGTCAGCCATCCGGAACGCGTCGACGACCGAGGTCTTCTTCTCGACCACCTGAAGCAGCCGGTCGTTCTCGATCACGATCAGCGTGTCGACCCGGTCGCGGAGGTTCTCGATCCCGACCTCGGCCTGCTGCGAGCGCTTCCGTCCCTCGAAGACGAAGGGCTTCGTGACGACGCCTACCGTGAGTGCTCCGATCTCGCGAGCGAGCTCGGCGACGACGGGAGCCGCGCCCGTGCCGGTGCCGCCCCCCTCACCGGCAGTGACGAAGACCATGTCGGCCCCCTTCAGCGCCTCCTTCAGCTCGTCCCGGCTCTCCTGCGCCGCGGCGTGACCGACGGCCGGATCGGCGCCGGCGCCAAGGCCCCGGGTGCCCGCCGAGCCGATATGCATCTTCATGTCGGCGTCGCTCATCATGAGCGCCTGGGCGTCCGTGTTCACGGCGATGAACTCGACCCCCGTGAGGCCCGCGTCGACCATCCGGTTAACGGCGTTCGTACCGCCGCCGCCGACGCCGACGACCTTGANNTGCCCGACTGGTCGCGCATGCTCATAGGGTCTACACCTGAAGCTTCAGTAGAGGATCGGGGCGGGAAAACAAACGTCGCGGCGCAGGGTAGATGGGCGGAAACTCGCTGTCAATCAGAGGTGGAGCGTTCATAGTCTCATCCTCTACCTGAGAGTTTAGGGTTGTTCGTACCAGCGACGGGGCGGCCGGGAACACTGACATCCACGTAGGTTGCGCCCACAGGGAGCTGCGCGAGCGCACGCCGTGCGATCGCGAGCTTCAGCCGGACGTCGGTCGGATCGCCGAGCCGCAGCTCGAGACCGGAGTGCAAACGGAAGACGAGCTCGCCGTGGGCGAGCGAGACGGTCGAGATGCGGGCCGGGAAGCGCGCGGCCAGGGCGAGCGTGCGGGCGGCTGTCCCGCCCGCCTCCGGCGCCAGGAACGCGCCGATGGCGACGTCCGTTTTCCGCGGCACCCAGATCCGCGCGAGCGCCGGATACGTGCCGGTCGGGACGCGTTGGACGACTCTCCCCCGCGCCGACACGAGCCAGGTCTCGGTGCCGCGATGGAGCACGGCGACCGGCAGCTCCGGCACTACATGGACGCGGAGGGTGTGCGGGAAGGCGCGGTCATAGCCCACGGAAACGACTGTCGGGAGCGCCTCTGCCCGGCGTTCGAGCGCTCCGCCGTCGAGTGAGAGCAGGTTCGTGCCGATCAGCGGTGCGAGGACCCGCCTCACCTGCTGCTGGACGTCGGCGGGTGCACCCGTGACGTCGAGACGCCCGATCGCGAATGCGGAGGTCTGCCGCGCGACCGCATAGGCCCCGGCGGCGAGGGCGATCAGTCCAACGCCAAGCGCGAGCGAGCGACGAGATGGTGCGAAGCGCGCGAGGGCCCAGAAGCCCGAACGCTCCTTGGCGCGAGGCAGAGCGACGGTCGGCGCGCGTGCTCGCGGCGCCCGTGCCTCGACGGGTCGTCGCCGGCCGGCCATCCGGCCAGGTTCGCCGCGGGTGGGGGCGCTCCTACCCGAGCGGCGGTAGCTCGAGCTCACCGAGGAACTCGACCTCGTGCCGCAGCTCGACGCCGTACTGCTCGTGGGCGCGCCGCCGCGCCTCCACCATCAGGGCGATCGCGTCCGCCGTTTTGGCCCCGCCGGCGTTCTCGATGAAGTTCGCGTGCTTGGGCGAGATCTGCGCCCCACCGATCCGATGGCCCTTCAAGCCGCAGGCCTCGAGCATGCGTCCGGCGGTGAGCTCGTGCTCAGGGTTCTTGAAGACGCTGCCGAACGTCCGCCGGTTCGTCGGCTGCGCCGCCTTGCGCCGAGCGTTCAGGCCGCGGACCTCCTCTTTGATCTCGTCCCGGTCGCGGTGGCTCAACCGAAGCTCGGCCGCGACAACAACCTGCCCGTGCCGGAGGTTCGAGTGCCGGTACGAGAGCCCAAGCTCTGAAGGGGTCAGGTGGCCGGAGCCCTCTGTGGTCGTGACGAGCGCGCGCTCGAGCACCTGTGCGAAGTCTCCGCCGTAGGCCCCGCCGTTCATCCAGACCCCGCCGCCGATCGTCCCCGGGATCGCGCACGCGAATTCGAAGCCTCCGAGCCCCGCATCACGCGCGTGGTGGAGCACGACCGCGTTCGCGGCGCCGCCGCCGGCCGCCACGAGCGTGCCGTCCGAGTCGACGGCGGCAAGCTCGCCGCCGAGCTTCAGCACGAGTGCGTCGACGCCCTCGTCCGCGGCGAGCAGGTTCGAACCAAGCCCGACCGTCGCGACGCGAAGTTCCTGCTCCGCGGCCCAGCGCAGCAGCTCCTCGACGTCGGCGACCGACTCCGGCCGCGCGAACGCGCGCGCCGGGCCACCGGTGCCGAGCGTTGTGTAGCGCGAGAGCTCGACGCGTTCCTCGAGCTTCACGCGAGCAGCTCCAGCAGAAGTGGTGCGGCGCGATCGACGTCGCCCGCGCCAAGCGTGAGGACGGTGTCGCCTGGACGTGCCCACGAAGCGACCATGCGCGCGGCATCGTCGAGCGACGGCGCCCAGCCGATGCGCATCCCCGGCCGAACCTGTGCGAGCTCATCGACGATCAGCCGCCCGGTCACGCCCGGTAAGGGCTCCTCGCGCGCCGGATAGATATCCGTGATGCACACCGCATCCGCCGTGGCGAGCGCGACGGCGAATTCGCGAGCGAGGTGAACGGTCCGCGAGTACAGATGCGGCTGGAAGAGCGCGAGCACACGGCCGCCCTTGCGGACCGCGGCGAGATCGGCGGCGAGCTCGGCCGGGTGGTGCGCATAGCTGTCGAGGACGCCGACGCCTCCGGCGTCCCCCTTGCGCTCGAGTCGCCGCGCGGCGCCGGTGAACTCGACGATCACGCGCTCGACATCGGAGCGTCGGACGCCCGCGAGCGCGAGCGCCGCGATCGCTGCGGCGGCATTAAGGCGGTTGTGCTCGCCGGCGACAGCAAGCTCGAGCGCGACGGGCTCGAGCTGCTCGGCACGAACGACGTGCGGCACCTCTGCGAGCCAGGTGTCAAACAGCTCTCCTACCTCGGCGCGCGTGCCGAAGGTCGCATGGTGGTCGAGGTCGACGTTCAACAGGACCGCGATGTGGGGACGAAGCGCGGCGACCGACCGATCCGACTCGTCGCCCTCCACGACGAGGAGGCCGCCCCCGGCGCGCGCGTTGCCGCCGAGCTGTGGGATCTCACCGCCGATCAGGAAGGCCGGGTCGAGCCCGAGCCGGTCGAGACAGAACGCGATCATCCCGCTCGTCGTCGTCTTGCCGTGCGCGCCGGCGACAACGATCGTCGAGCGGAGTGAGACGAGCTCCGCGAGCAGGTCTGCGCGCGGGCGCCCCTCGACACGTCCCGCGTACGCGGTCGATACGTAGACCTCCCAGCCGCTCGGTGGGGATGGTGGCTCGGGCCCGATCGTCACGTCGATACCTGCAAGGTGTGCGAGGTACGGCGTCTCGACTCGGTCCCAGCCGGCGACCTCGGCGCCCCACGCGTGCGCAACGAGCGCGTACGCGCTCATGCCTGCACCGCCGATCCCGGCGATCCAGATGCGCCTACCAGTGAGCGGTTGCGAGCGCGACGAGCTCATCGGCAATCTGGTCGGCGGCATCGGGTTTGGCGGCGGCGCGCATCGCGTTGCCCATGCGCTCCCGCAACTCGGGCTTGGAAAGCAGATCCGCGACGAGCTCGGGCACCTGCTCGTGCGCTTGATCGTCCCGCACGATGCGCGCGCCACCCGCCTGGTCGAAGTACTCGGCGTTCTTGAGCTGGTGATTCGAGGTTGCGTGCGGATAGGGAACGAGAATGGCTGGTCGGCCGGCGGCCGCGACCTCCCACACCGACCCTCCCGCCCGCGAGACCACGATGTCGGCTGCGGCAAGTGCCGCTCCGAAGTCGTCGATGAAGGAAAGCAGCTTGTAGTCGTCTCGCGTGACGCGACCACGAAGGTCGTCATAGTCTCGCTCGCCGCTCAGGTGCAAGACGGCGGGCCCCGCGGTGCCCCAAGCATCCACCGCTACATCGTTCAGCGTGCGCGCGCCCTGACTCCCGCCGAAGACCAGCACAACAGGGCCGTCTTCCGGCAGTCCGAGCTCGCGGCGCGCCTGCTCCCGCGAGACCGTGTGCGAGCTCGACGGGATCGGCCGGCCGACGACGCGCGCCTTCGCGCTCGTTCGCGGACTGGGATACGCGAGGAAGAGCCGCTTCACGAACGGCGCAGCGAGCCGGTTCGCGAGCCCGATGTGCGCGTCCGCCTCTGTGAGCGCGGCCGGGATCCGGCGCAGCCACGCCGCGAGCACCATGGGGCCGCCGACGTACCCGCCGCCGCCGAGCACGACGTCAGGCTGCCGGCGCGCGAGGATGCGGAGGCACGCCAGGGGCGCCACCGCCGCAAGCGCGAGCGCGCGCAGGAGCTGCGGTCCGGGGCGACGGGGGAAGCCGGCCACACGGAACGCGTCGAACGCGTACCCGCGTTCAGGAACGAGCCGCGCCTCGACGCGATCCGGCGACCCGGCGAACGTCACTTCCACCCCGCGCACGCGCAGCGCTTCCGCCACCGCGAGCGAGGGCGCGACGTGACCCACCGTGCCCCCGGCCGCGATCAGACACCGGAGCTGCCTCTGCTCTCCCATGACCACGGGCGATGTTAAGGAGGATCCCGACCGACAGGAGCGCGATGACGAGGCTCGAGCCGCCGTAGGAGACGAACGGCAGCGGGATTCCGGTCAGTGGGGCGAGCCCGAGCACGGCGGCGAGGTTGATCGCGGCCTGGCCCGTGATGAGCGCGGTGATGCCGGCGGCAAGGCGTTTCCCGAAGGGATCCCTGCAGGAGATGGCGAGCCGGAGACCGGCGTAGGCGAGCGCGCAGTAGGCCAGCATCACGAGGGAGACGCCGATCAGGCCGAGCTCCTCGCCGATGACGGCGAAGATCATGTCGGTGTGCGCCTCCGGGAGGTAGCGGTTTTTGATCACGCCCTCGCCGAGCCCGCGGCCGAAGATGCCGCCGGAGCCGAGGCTGATCAGCGCCTGCACGTTCTGGAGGCCGTTGCTCGTCGGGTCCTTCCAGGGATTGAGGAAGACGAGCAGTCGCGCGCGGCGATACGGCGAGGCCCACGACACGATCGCGGCGAGCCCAAAGACGATCCCGTAGGCGGTCGCGAGCGTCGGCAACGGCGTGCCGGCGACGAGCAGCATCGCGCCGACCATCACGACGATCGTGATCACCGTGCCGAGGTCGGGCTCGACGAGGATCACGACGCAGAAGACGCCGACGAGCAAGCCGAGCGGGCGCGCGAGATCCTTGAGCGTTCGCGGCGGCGGCTTGCGCGCGAGGTACGCGGCGACCCAGACGAGGATCGCGAGCTTGGCGAGCTCCGACGGCTGGAAGGCGGCAGGGCCGAAGCCGATCCAGCGGCGCGCGCCGTTGATCCGGTTGCCGACGACGAGCACCGCGAGGCAGAGCCCGAGCGCCACGATCACGAGACCGGGCGCGAGATGGCGCAGCTTGCGGAAGTCGGTGCGTGCCGCACAGATCATCAGCGTGATGCCGAGGAGCGCGTACGCGGCTTGCCGCTCGAGATAGCCAACCGGGTTGCCGTTACCGAGCGCCGCCGAAGAGGACGTCGCGCTGTAGACCATCACGAGCCCGAACGCCGTCAGCGCAAGCGGAACGAGCACGAGGAGCTGCCATTCGAGCGAGCGCTGCTTCTTGCGCGTAGTCACACGAGTTCCTCGACAAGCCGCCGGAACGCGTCGCCGCGCTGCTCGAAGTTGTCGAACTGGTCGAAGCTCGCAGCCGCGGGCGAGAGCAGCACGATGTCGCCGGCCTCAGCCGTGGCACTCGCGTGCGCGAGCGCTCGCTCGAGGTCGCCGTCGCGCGAATAGGACCGCCCTGCTTCGTCGAGCGCAGTAGCAAGCTCGTCCGTCGCCTCGCCGATGAGATGGATCGAGCGCACGTTCGCGGGTAGCTCCCGTGCGAACGAGGCGAAGTCCTCCCCCTTGAGCGAGCCGCCCAGGATAAGCAGCAGCGGCGCGTCATAGGCCGCGACGCCACGGCGGGCGGCTGCGGCGTTCGTGGCCTTGGAGTCGTTGACGTAGCGAACGCCGCGCAGCTCGCGCACGAGCTCGAGCCGGTGCGGCACGCCCGCGAAGGTGCGGAGCGCTTCCGCGATCGCCTCGTCGCCGACGCCCGCCGCGCGCGCGGCCGCCGTCGCCGCAGCTGCGTTCTCGCGATTGTGCAATCCGGGGATGAGCGGTTCGGCCGGCAGCGGATCGTCCGCGGCAAACTCGATGCCGTCGAGCCCCATGCCCCGCGGCACGATCCTCGCGCGAGCGCGCTCGAAGATGCGCAGCTTCGCGTCCCGGTACGCGGCGAGCGTTCCGTGACGGTCGAGATGATCCGGCTCGACGTTGAGGAGCACCGCGATATCGCACGCAAACTCGTGCACGTCCTCGAGCTGGAAGCTCGAGAGCTCGCAGACGACCGACACGCCGGGCTCGATTTGCTCGGCGACGCCGGTGAGCGCGCGTCCGACGTTCCCGGCGACCTCGACCCGGCGGCCGGCTGCGCGCAGGACCGCGCCGAGCAGCTCGGTCGTCGTCGTCTTCCCGTTCGTTCCGGTGACGCCGATCAGCGGATTACCCGGGAGCAGCCGGTAGCCGAGCTCGACCTCACTCCAGATCGGAATGCCGCGCGCACGCGCAGCCGCGGCGAGCGGCGACGCAGCCGGCACGCCCGGGCTCTTGACGACGAGTTGCACACCCTCGAGCAGCGATTCCTCCTCCGATCCGAGACGAACTTCGACGCCCTCGTCGGCGAGCCTCCCTGCTGTCGCCACGAGCGACCGGTCGGCAGCCACGACCTCAACGCCGCGCCGCGCAAGTGCGAGCGCGGCCGCGTGACCCGAGCGAGCCAGCCCGAGCACGAGCGCCCGCTCCGGCAGCCACTCCATCGTCCCCGGAGGACGTGTCCCGCTCAAGACGCGTGTCTCCCCCCAGGGGGAGCATGAGGGCCCCTGCAGAAACGGTATCGCGGAGAAACTGGCACGTCTGTGCCGAGTTCGTGGCGGATGTGCGTCTTCCTCAGGCCCGGCGGGCACTGAGGTAGAGCTGGGGCCGGCGGAACGTGATCGTCGTCCCACCGAGGCCCTTCAGGTGCCTGACGAGAGCGTCCACCTCGTCGGGTGCAAAGGCTGCCTGCCAGCGCTCGCGGACGGTCGGATGATCCGGGCCGCCGCGCGCGTCGAGTCGGGCGTCGACCGACTCCTCGGTCACGAGCCACTCGTCCCCCGGGTCCTCGACCGACGACTCGAGCGCGACGAATCCGACGCTGGCGAAGGCCACGGCGAGGACGTCCGCGTCCAGCCGCTGGAGCGGATCGGTCGCCGCGAACTCCTCCCAGAGCGCGACAACGCGCTCCCCCAGGCCGCCGAGCGGCGCCCAGTCGACCGCGGTCGAGAGATAGGTACCCGAGCGATTCAGCGGTTCGCGAAGCGAGAGCCTGCCGTCGGGACGCAGCACGCGCGCGAGCTCGCCGACGGCGGCGTCGATGTCGCGCACGTGCACGAGCACCGAGCGCAATACCGCGGCGTCGATCGAGGCGTCGGGAAGCGGCAGCACCTCCGCGTCGCCGACGAGATACATGATCCCGTTCGCGTTCGCCTCGTGCGCGAGATGCAGGAGCTCCTCGAGCGCACCGACCGACGAGTCGACGGCGATCACCCACCCGTCACCGATCCGCTCGAGCGCAGCGAGCGTCAGGAGGCCGAGCCCCGAGCCGACGTCGAGCACGGTGTCGCCCGGCCGGAGCGCCGCCGCCTCGAGCACACGCTCCGCCTCGGCAACCATCTGCGCATCGACTTGCCCTTGCGCAAGGAGCCACGCGGCCCAGCCGCTCACCGCTGACCGAAGTAGTAGCGGTAGTACAGCGCGAAGCCTGCGGCGCAAAGGATTCCCGTGACGATCCAGAAGCGCACCATGATCTTCGTCTCCGACCACGCCTTCATTTCGAAGTGATGGTGGATCGGCGTCATCAGAAACACGCGCCGGCCGCGGTACTTGAAGAAGAAGACCTGGATCATCACCGACAGCGCCTCGACCACGAAAATGCCGCCGATCAGGAGCAGCAGCAGCTCCGTGTGACGCCGCGTCATGATCGCCATCCCCGCTAGCGCGCCACCGAACGCCATCGAGCCGGTGTCGCCCATGAAGATCTCGGCGGGGTGCGCGTTGTACCAGAGGAAACCGATCGCGGCGCCGACGAGCGCCGCACCGAAGATCGCGATGTCGAGGTCGGTCAGGTTGCGGTCGGCTGGATTCGAGCTCGAGCGCACGAACGACACGACATTGATCGCAGTGAATGTGAAGACCGCGATGATCCCGGTTCCCGCTGCGAGCCCGTCGACGCCGTCGGCGAGGTTCGTGGCGTTGGCGGTCCCCGCGATCACCAGGAAGATGAACGGGTACCACACGTACGAGAGCGGGATGTTGACGTTGAAGATCGGCAGAAAGACGCTGTGCTGGATCTGCAGATGATCGGCGACGATGCTGACGATCACCGCGATGAGCACGAGCAGCAGCATCTTCCAGCGGCCGGAGAGACCGAGCGAGCGGCGGTGCGTGAGCTTGATGAAATCGTCGAGGAAGCCGATCGCGCCGCACGCGAGTGTTGCGAACAGCACGGTCAGCCCCTGCAGGGTGTAGTGCGACAGCGTGAGGAACGCGAGCGTCGCCGCGAACAGGATCATCAGGCCGCCCATCGTCGGCGTGCCCGACTTCGCAGAGTGATGCTCGGGCCCGTCCTCGCGGATGTGCTGCCCGAATTCGTTCTTACGCAGGAAGGCGATGAAGCGCGGCCCAATGAGGATCGACACGATCAGCGCAACGAGGGCCGCGATGAGAACTCGGCTCATCGTGCCGTCACTCCTGCAAGCGCATCGGCGACGACTTCAAGGCCGACCGAGCGCGAGCCCTTGACGAGCACGACGTCGCCCGGTTCGAGCTCTTCGCGGACGCTCGCGAGGATGGAGTCGCGGTCCTCGGCGTTCGGGAACCAGGTCGCAGCGCCGACATGTGAGGTGTAGGGCTTCGCCATCAGGCCGACCGCGAACACATGGCCGACACCGAGGTCGCGGAGGAGCCGCCCGATTTCATCGTGGTACGCGGCCGCGTTCTCACCGAGCTCAGCCATTTCGCCGAGGATCGCGATCGTTCTGCGACCAGCAGCCCGCTCGACGAGGTACTGGAGTGCCGCTCGCATCGCGACCGGGTTCGCGTTCCACGCGTCGTTGATCAAGAGGCCGCCACCCGGCAACTCGCTCTCCTGCGAGCGCCACCGTGAGAACGACACCTCGACGATCCCGTCAGGGAGCGGGACGCCGAGCGCCTCGCACACCGTAAGAGCCACGACCGCATTCCACGTCTGGTGGCGGGCCGCGAAGGAGAACTCGATCTCGCGACCGGCGTAACGCACATGCGCATGGCCGTCGCGCAGCTCGACGTCCGGCGCCGCGAAGCGTCTGACGTCGAGGCCGGGCGGGATGAATGGATCGAGCGCGGGCGCATCCGCCGGCACGATCGCGATCCCTCCGGGGGGGAGCACTTCGAGCAGCTCCGCCTTGGCGCGGGCGACGTTCTCGACGCTGCCGAGCAGCTCGAGGTGTACGGGCGCGATCGCGGTGATGACCGCGACGTCAGGCCGTGCGATTTCGGCGAGCGCCCGGATCTCGCCCGCCCCGCGCATGCCCATTTCGGTGACGACGACCTCAGTGTCCGGCTCGATGCGAGCGAGCGTGAGCGGCAGCCCGATCTCGTTGTTGAAGCCGGCCTCAGCTGCGACGAGCCGGACGTGCGGACGCAGCAGTGCCGCGAGAATGTCTTTCGTCGAAGTCTTCCCCACCGAACCGGTGATCGCGACGACACGCGCGCTGCTCCGGGCACGCACGGCGCTTCCGATCGCCGCCATCGCCGCGAACTCGTCGTTTGGCACGAGCGTCGCCGCGGCGCCACGCCCACGCGCGTCCTCGAGAAACGAGACGCCGCCGCCGAGCGCCACGAACAGATCGCCCGGTGACACGCGTCGCGAGTCGATCTCGACGCCGGTCACCTCCTCCGCCGTGCCGTCCAGTCGACCGAGGCCGCGGATCTCCGCGAGGGGCAGCGGGATCAGGTGCGCGCTCCCAGGGTGCGGAGAGCCTCACGGGCCGACTCGCGATCGTCGAACGGCACGGTGCGATCCGAGAACTCCTGTCCTTGCTCCGCACCCTTGCCGGCGATTAGCACGACATCTCCGTCGTGTGCAAGCTCGATCGCGTGAGCAATCGCGAGTGCGCGGTCCGGTTCCACCTCGACTGCGCCGACCGCGCCGCCAACGATGGCGTCGAGGATCGCCTGCGGATCTTCGCTTCTCGGGTTGTCGTTCGTGACGATGACAACGTCGGCGAGCTCGGATGCAATGCGCCCCATCTGCGGGCGCTTTTCGCGATCGCGATCGCCACCGCAGCCGAAGACACAGATCACGCGACCGGACGAGAGTTCGCGGACCGTGCGCAACAGCGTCTCGAGCGCGAGGGGTTTGTGCGCGTAGTCGACGATTACCTCGAACGGTTGGCCTTCGTCGATCGCCTCGAAACGCCCCGGTACGCCGCGAACGGACTCGAGCCCGCGCGCGATTGCCTCGTCGTCGATCCCGAGCAGCCGCGCGGCGGCGAGCGCCCCGAGCGCGTTCTCGGCGTTGAAGCGGCCGCGAAGCTTGAGCTCGATTCCGGCCAGCGCATCGGGACCGATCCGCGCGTTGTCGGCAAAGCCAAAGGTCAGCGCATCCGGCAGTTCGGCAGCGAGCCGCCGCCCGTACTCGTCGCCCACGTTCACCGCGGCCGGGGGATCGCCTTCGACGAAGAGGCGGCGTTTCGCCTCGAAGTACTCCTCCATGTCGGCGTGGAAGTCGAGATGCTCGTGGCTGAGATTCGTGAAGACGAGCACCGCGAAGCGCACGTGGTCGAGCCGGTGCAGCGCCGACGCGTGCGACGACGCTTCCATCGCAACAGAGCGGTCGCCTGCATCGTGCATCTCGCGGAACAGCCGCTGCAGATCGATCGCCTCCGGTGTCGTGCGCCTCACACCGCGGCGCTCACCGCCGACACGCGCCTCGATCGTGCCGATGAGTCCCGGTCGTCGCCCCGCCGCCGCGAGGATCGCGTAGAGCAGAAACGAGGTCGTCGTCTTTCCGTTCGTGCCGGTGACGCCCGCGACCTGGAGCTCCTCCGTCGGGTGCGCGAAGAACGCGTCCGCAGCGGCTGCCATGGCGATCCGCGCGTCGGGGACGACCACCTGGGGCACAGAGACACCCAGCGGCCGTTCGACGACGAGCGCCACGGCGCCCCGCTCGACGGCTTCGGCGGCGAAGTCGTGCCCGTCAGCTTGCGCCCCCGGTACGCAGAAGAACACCGTCCCCGGTGCCACAGCCCGCGTGTCGTAGGCCAGATCGCGCACCTCGACCGGAGTGCCTTCGACCACGTCGACCGCCCCGATCGCGGCGACGAGGCGCTCCAGATCCATCATCGCCCGGCGAGTCTACCGAGGGGCGCGGCGGCTTCCGGCGTTCTCGGTGACGACAAGGCGAAGGTGACGGCGCGCTGCACGCCGGCTCGGGCGCAACGGAGTGACGGTCGCGGGCCGCAGTTGGTAGACATCGGCGTACAGACGGGTAAAGCCGTCGTCTGCGCGCCGAGCATCCATCACGGGATCTTCTGATCCGGCGGGACTTCAAGGTACTGCAGGTCGAAGCCGGCGATCTGCGCGAATGCCGGCGCCGCGACGATCCCACCGAAGATCGCGCCGTGCGGTTCGTCGACAGTGACGAGCACGAGCAGGCTCGGGTTGCTCGCGGGCACCATGCCGACGAACGTCGCGACGTACTTCCCGGGCTCGTACCCGTTCGGTCCGGGCTTCTGCGCGGTGCCGGTCTTGCCGGCGACCGTGTAGCCGGGGATCTCGGCGCCGACCGCGGTGCCGGCGTCGGAGACGACGCCCTTCAGCATTTGCAGCAGCGTGTGGTCGACGCCGGCCGAGAGGATACGGCGCGTGCGCGGCGCCGGTGGTTTCTCGCCCTGCACGTGGTCGACGAGATGCGGCTGCGTCCACACGCCGTTGTTTGCGATAGCCGCGTACACGGATGCGAGCTGAATCGCTGTCACCGAAATGCCCTGGCCGATCGGAACGTTGCCGATCGTCGAGCCCGACCAGTACGACGGCAAGAGGCCGGGGCTCTCCCCCGGGAAGTCGATGCCGGTCTTCTCGCCGAAGCCGAACTGCTTGATCCACCGCTTGAGGCTCGCCTGGCCGAGCACGTTGCGCGCGATCGTCACGGCGCCGACGTTTGACGAGCGCTGCAAAATCTGCGACACGGTCATCGTCTCGGTCCCACGCAGCTCGGCATCGTGAATGCGCCGGTCGGCGACCTGGATCGAGTACGGAAGCGTGAACTTCGTGTTGGGCGTGACGAGATGCTCGGACAACGCACCGGCGATCGTCACGACCTTGAACACTGACCCCGGCTCGAAGAAATCGCTGACGGCGTGGTTGCGCTCGAAGTTCGCCGCCACGCTCGGGAAGTTGTTGGCGTCATACGACGGCGCCTCCGCCATCGCGAGCACCGCACCCGTCTTCGGGTCGAGCACGATCGCGGTAGCGCTCTTCGCGCCCCACTTCGCCACGGTCTGGCGCAACACCTGCTCGGCATTCGCCTGAATCGTGTCATCGATCGTGAGGAACACCGCCTTGCCGGGGCGCGCAGGCGTGACAGGCTCGATCTTGATCGGGCGGCCGAACGGATCGCGCACGACGATCTGCTCGCCCGGCCGGCCCCTCAGCGAGCTATCGAGCTGGAGCTCGAGCCCCGAGAGGCCCTTGTTGTCGACGCCGGCATAGCCGAGCACCTGCGCTGCGACCGACTTCTGCGGATAGGTACGCCGCTCCTCGCCGTAGAAGCCGAACCCTGCGAGCTTCAGCTTCGCGAGCTTCGCCGCCAGATTCGGATCGGCCTTCCGCGCGACGTAGACGAAGCCCAACGACCGGTTAGCGAGCAACGGGTAGAGCGTGCTCGCCTTCAACCCCAGCACGCGTGCCGCGACCTTTGCTTCCGGGCGCGGGTGAAGTACCTGGCGCGGATCCGCAAACACCGTCGTCGCCTGCTCGCCAAGCGCAAGCGGCGTGCCCATGCTGTCGAAGATCGTGCCGCGGCCGGCCGGCAGGATAACGGTCGCCTTCGTCTGGATCTGCGCCATCTGCGAGAGCGCCGAAGCACGCACCGTCGCGATCCAACTCGCCCGCGCCAAGAGTGCTGCAAAGACGAGCAGGATGCAGAGGAGAAGCAGGCGAATCCGCGAGTTGACGACCCGCGCCACTACCGTCCCAGGTCGAGGTAGCTCGTGTCTGCCGCCGGCGCGGGGACGAGACCGAGCCGGTGCGCAGTCTGCTCGATGCGAAGCGACGATCCGGCGCTCGAGAGTTGCGACGAGAGCGTCGCGTTCTGCGCCTGAAGCTGGAGCTGCTGCGTGTTCAGCTTGTTCAGCGCCATGTTCGCGCGCAGCACAGCGACATTCAAAGCGACGACGCCCGCGAGCAGAACTGCGAACGCGGAGATCCAGACGATGCCACCCGTGAGGCGGCGCCCTTCAGTACGAGGCCGCGCAACCGCGCGTGGCCGTGTCCGCGGCGCGCGCCGTGCAGGGGCGGCCGCAACCTCGGCGCCGAACCAGTCGACTGCCGCCATTACGTCTTCACCGCCGCGCGAAGCCGCGCCGACGAGGACCGCGGGTTCGCGGCCACCTCGGCCGCGCTCGCCCTGATCGGCCGGCGCTCGATCGCGCGCAGCTCGGGCTCATGGCCGCAGACACAGACCGGAAAGTCGGGCGGGCACGTGCAGCCGCGCTCCTTCTCGCGCAGAAACTGCTTGACGATGCGGTCCTCGAGCGAATGGAACGCGATCACCGCGAGGCGGCCGCCGGGCCGCAGCATCTCGAGCGCTGCGGGCAGGGCGGTCTCGAGCGAACCGAGCTCGTCGTTGACGGCGATGCGCAGAGCCTGAAAGACCCGCTTCGCGGGATGGCCCTCGCCGAAGCGCGCCGGCGCGGGAATCGCACTCTTGATCGTGTCGACCAGCTCCCCCGTCCGCTCGAACGGCTGCTCATTGCGCCTGCGGAGAATCGCGCGCCCGATCTGCCTGGCGTAGCGCTCCTCCCCGTACCGCCGAAAGATCGTCACGAGCTCTCGCTCGGGCCACTCGTTCACGATGTCGCACGCGGTCAGGTCCTGCGAGGTGTCCATGCGCATGTCGAGCGGAGCGTCGACGGAGTACGAGAAGCCGCGCTCGGGCCGGTCGAGCTGCATCGACGACACGCCGAGGTCGAGCAGAATCGCGTCCGCCTGCACGCCGTTCTCGGCGAGCTGCGGCAGCACGATGCTGAAGTCGCCGCGCAGGAGTCGCGCTTGCACGCCGCCTGACTGCTTCTCGAACCGCTCGAAGTACGTGCGCGCGGTCGGGTCACGATCGATCGCGATCAGCTTGCCGCGGCCCTGGAGGTCGCCGGCCAGGAGCATGGCATGGCCGCCTGCACCGAAGGTCGCGTCGACGACGGTCTCTCCCGGTTGCACGCCGAGGGACTCGCGCACCTCGTTCGCGAGAACCGGGACGTGATCAGTCGCGCTTGGCTGCAAGACGTTCGGCAACATCTTCGGCACTCCCTTCGACCTCGGCGAGCTCGCGGCGCCAGGCATCGCGATCCCAGATCTCGAGGTGGTCGTGGACGCCCGCGACGACGACGTCGCGGCCGAGCTTCGCGTGCTCGAGCAGGGCGGCGGGCAGGATGACCCGGCCCTGCTTGTCGAGATCCGACTCGAGCGCGGCGGAGAAGAAGAAGCGCTGCATCCGGCGGCCTTCCTTGCTCAGCGGGTCGAGGGTCGCGAGCCGGTCCTGGACGAGCCGCTCCCAGTCGTCGCGCGTGTAGGCGAAAAGACAGCCGTCCATGCCGCGGGTCACGACGATCCCGGCCCCGAAGACATGCCGAAACCGGGCCGGCAGGGTGAGCCGGTTCTTGTCGTCGATCGTATGCGCGTGTTCGCCGAGCAGCATGGTGGGGTTGATCCCTTCTCTACCACTTTGCCCCACGATAAACCACTGCTCCCCACCTGTCCACCCCTAAAGGGTGAAATCCCCACCTCTGGAGGTCTGGTGTGAAATTCGGCCGCAGCCGGGGGACGCTCCGGGCCAAGCGGGGCAGTGCGGGCGGGTGCGGCACGTAGCAGCGCTACGGGCCGTGGCCGAACGTGCTGATCCCGCGCCGTGCCTCGGGCGTCATCCGGCCCGGCGGAATCTCATACCAGGCCTTCTAGCTGGGCCGTATAGGCCCCGCGCCCGGTCATCACCGCGGCCCCGCAGCGTGCCCCGACCTGGACGGCGTCCTCCATCGAGCGCCCCTGGGCGAGGGCGAAGGTAAGCCCGGCGGCGAAGCAGTCCCCGCAGCCGTACGCGTCCTCGATCGGGGCAGGGAGCGGCGCCGCGCGGAACGGGCCGCCCGGCCGGACCCAGCCGCCGAGTGCGCCGGAGGTCGTGACGACGGTGCGCGGCGGCGGCTCGAGCGTGCCCGGCTCGACGCGCTCACTCGCGTCCTCCCCACTGCCCACGAGCACGTCGATCTCCTCCTCGGCCCGCCGCAGGGTCGCAAGTTCGCGCGCCGTCGCAACGAGCACGCGCGACCGGCGCGCAGCCCGTACGGCCGCGACGTCGCCGCTGACGAAGTAGACCGCCTCACAGCGCGCAAGTTCCTCCCACGGCAGCGAGCCGTCGCCCCCCGAGGGAAGCAACTTCGGCCCGAGCACGGTGATCGTCCGCTCGCCCCGCTCGTCGACGTAGGTGAACGCGCGCCGCTGCGGCGCGCCGGCGGCGGTTACGTGCAGCGTGACGCCGCGTTCTTCGAGCTCCTGGCGCGAGCGGCGGCCGAGCTCGTCGTCGCCTAGTGAGGTGAAGAGGTGCGCCGAACCGTTGAGCTTCGCGAGCTGGACGGCCGCGACCGCTCCACCGCCGGCAGCTTCCTCCCAGGTCTCGATCGCGTGGACGATCTCGCCGGGCTGCGGGACGCGTTCCACCCGGACGAACTCCACCCACTCCACGTGTCCGACGACGGCGAGGTTCACGCCTCACATCTTCGCGCCGGAGTACGTTTCATGGAGTAATGATCCCGCCCTTCGAGACCTTCTACGAAGCCCACCGGGCCGAGATTTTCCGGTTCCTCGACCGCCGGCTCGGCCGGGACCGGTCGGAAGACGCCTTTCAGGAGACGTTCCTGCGCGCCCTGCGGGCGTATCCGCGGCTCGAGCACGGCGAGCATCTGCGCGCCTGGGTGTTCACGATCGCGAGCCGGATCGTCGTCGACGACGTCCGCCACCGGAAGCCCGAGGGAGAGTTGCCGGAGCTCGCCGCCGAAGAGGGGCTGCCGGCCTTCGAAGACCTTGCGCCGCTCACCGACGACCTGCCGCCGAAGCAGCGCGCGGCGATCGTGTTGCGGTACGGCTACGACCTGAGCTACGACGAGATCGGCGCCGCGATCGGCTCGACCGAACAAGCGGCGCGGCAGGCCGCGTCCGCCGGCGTGCGCCGGTTGCGAAAGGAGCACCAATGACGATTTCCCCTTCCCTCGACGAACGCTTCCGCGCGGCGGCCGCTGCCGCCGATCTGCTCGACGTCGCGTTCGACGTCGTGCAGGACACGCCGATCGGGCCGCTGCTCGTCGGCGTCACCGAGCGTGGTGTTTGCCGCATCAGCTTCGACCCCGACTCGGAGCATCACCTCGAGGAGCTGGCGCGGTGCTTCGGTCCGCGTGTGCTCCGCTCGTCCAAGCCCGTCGAGCGGCTGCGGCGCGAGCTCGACGAGTACTTCGAGGGCCGGCGGCAGCACTTTGACATCGAGACGGACGTGCGCGGCCTCCCCGCGTACAACCAGAAGGTGCTGGCCGAGCTCGCACGCGTCGAGTACGGGCGCACGACGACCTACGGCACACTCGCCGCGCTGACCGGGAACCCGCGCGCCGCGCGCGCGGTCGGCACGGTCATGAACCGCAACCCGATCCCGATCGTTTTGCCGTGCCACCGGGTGATCGGCGCGTCCGGCAGCCTCACCGGCTACGCCGGCGGGCTCGACCGCAAGGAGCAGCTGCTCCGGCTCGAGGGCGCGATTCTCTAGCTGTCTCTTACGGGTGGATGCCGTAACGGACGGCGAGCACGAAGAGGACGCCGGCCGCCGCCAGCGCGAGGCCGCCGAGGATCTGGCCCAGGCGCCGGGCCATCGGCGTCATCGCACCGAAGAACAGCGCGACGCCTGCAATCGCCGCGAGTGCGCCCGCAATCTCTTCAACCCGCAGCGTGCGGTGCGCGTTGAAGCTGAGAGCAAGGAGGTGCATGCCGGCATTCTCCCGCTCAGGGCGGACGGACTCAAGCCGCGAACGCCGGCCGGAGCTTGTAACCCACGCCCCTAGGCGTTCACGACCCAGCCGTCGAGCCCGGCGGCGCCGAGCTTGACGCGCAGCCGCGACGCGTGCGACTCGACGGTGCGCGTGGCCGAAACGCCGGGATAACCCCACACGTCGCGGAGCAGGTGCTCGCGCGTGAAGACCCGGTCCGGGTCGGAAGCGAGCTTCACGAGCAGCGCGTACTCCTTCTGGGAGACGTCGATCTCGCGGCCGTGCGCGAGCACCCGCCGCGCGCGCCGGTCGACGACGAGGTCGCCGAGATCGAGCAGTTCGCTCCGCGGCGGGCAGCGGCGCAACACCGCGCGGATGCGCGCGACAACAACAAGCTCTTCGTATACGAACGGCCGCGTGAGGTAGTCGTCGCAGCGCTCGAGCGCACGGACCTTCGCGTCCGGGTCGGCCCGGCCGAGGACGATCACGGGGCAGTCCGGCACGCGGCAGCGTTCGAGCGCGTCGGGGTCGCCCAGCACGAGCACGTCCGGCTCGGCGGCGCGCGGGAGCTCGTCGGTGCTCGGGAACGCGAGCACATCGAAGCCGTCGCTGCGGAGCTGACGCGCGAGGAAGCCGCGCATCGTCGCTTCGGGCTCTGCAAGCAGGAGTGCCGTCATGTCTGCGACCGTAGTCACCCGTGCGCCCACGCGCCAGATGTCCTTTCGCGCGAAAGTGTGACTTCTCGTCTACAGGCGTCCTTAGCGGTCAGTCAGGCAGGAGCGGCATCTCCCAGCCCTGATCGCGCCCGAGCAGCACCGCACGCGTGATCGCGGCCGGGCCGAACCGGATGCGCACCTGGTCGAGCACCGCGTCGAGCGCGTCGTAGCTCCGCCGTTCAAACGGCAGCACGAGCTGCGTGGGGACGTCATCGTCGAGACTAGAGACCGCGACACCGATCAACGTCAAGCCCCGTCGCTCGATCAGCGGCGTCACGCTCGCGTACAGCCCGCGCGCGGTCGCCAGGATCGTCTCGGTGTGCGCTGTCGCAAACGGCAGCGTGTGCGATCGGGTCGCCCGCGAGAAGTCGCCGAAGCGCAGTCGGAGCACAACCGTTCGCCCGACGCGGTGCGCCGCGCGCAGCCGGCGCGTGACGCGATCGACGAGCGAGACGAGGATCGCGTCCACGGCCTCGGCCGTCTTCGGCGCGCGCCCGAGCGCGTGCTGCGCGCCCATCGAGCCCCGCCGCCGGCCGACGCGAACCAACCGCGGGTCGCGATTCCGCGCGAGCGCGTGCAGGTGGCGCCCGGCCGCGCGACCAAGCAGCGAGACGAGCGCCGCCTCGCCGAGCTGCGCAACCTGGCCGACGGTCGTGATCCCGCGGGCCCGGAGCTTGCTCGACGTCACCGGCCCCACACCCCACAAGCGCTCGACCGACAGTGGGTGCAGGAACGCAAGCTCGCGGTCGGGCGGCACGACGAGCAGCCCGTCGGGCTTCGCGACACCGCTCGCGACCTTGGCAAGGAACTTCGTCCTCGCGACGCCAACAGTGATCGGCAGCCCGACCCGCTCCAGGACCTCCTGCCTCAGTCGCGACGCGATCTCAGCAGGCGTGCCCGCAAGCCGCCGCATCCCGCGCACGTCGAGGAAAGCCTCGTCGATCGACAGCCCTTCAACGAGCGGCGTCGTGTCGTCGAACACCCGGTAGACGGCCTTGCTCGCCTCGGCGTAGGCAGACATCCGCGGCCGGACGACGATCGCGTACGGGCAGAGCCGACGCGCCTGCGCGCCGCCCATCGCCGACTGGACGCCGTAGGCCTTCGCCTCGTAGCTCGCGGCGAGCACGACGCCGCCACCGACGATCACCGGCCGCCCTTTGAGCCGCGGATCGTCGCGTTGCTCGACAGAGGCGAAGAACGCGTCGAGGTCGGCATGCAGGATCGTCGCTTCTTCTCGCACGAACGTATGTTCGCATAGCGGATCGGGTCGCGCTACAAGCGGCCGGAGCGAACGACGCCCCAGAGCAGCCACAGGCCGAGCGCCGTCGAAAGCGCGAAGCCGACGACGGAGACCGCGTTCACGCCGAGGATGTGTGGCCCGTTCTTCGCGAAGATGCCGATCAAGCTCGAGCCGATCAGGCCGCCGGTGACGACGAGCGCGATCACGAGCCGGTTGAACACCTGCTGCATCTGCTCGAGGAAGTTGTCGAGGCCCTTGTGCACGAAGCCGACCTCGATCTGACCGTCGCGCACCTGTTCCATGAAGTCGTGCCACTGGAAGGGCGCCTCCGCGAACACCTGCGCGTACCGGAGCGCGTCTCGCCGGGCGCGCCGCGCGACGCGCTGCGGTGTGAACCGCTCCATCATCAGCCCGCGCGCGTACGGCCGCGCGACCTCGAAGACATTGAAGTCGGGATAGAGCTCGATGCCGACCGAGCCGACCGTCGCGATCGCACGGTCGAGCAAGAGGTAGCGCGTCGGCAGTTGCAGGTTCATCGAGTAGATGAGCTGAAACGCCTCGCGAATGACCTGGATGGGATCGATCTCGGCGAGACTCGCGCCGTAGTAGCGGTAGTACATCTCGCGCAACTCGGCGAGAAACTCCTCCTCGCGCTCGCGCGGGTAGCGGACGCCCAGGTCGGCGAGCCGCTTCGGCAGGGCATCCACGTTCTCGGCCGCGGCATCGATGAAGAGCCGCGTCAGCTTCGACATGTCGTCGTCGGTGAGCTTGCCCGCGGCCCCGAAGTCCACGAGGCCGATCGCACCGGCCTCGTCGAGCACGAGGACGTTCGCGGGATGCGGATCCCCGTGGAAGAAGCCGTGCCGGAAAATCATCGTCATCCACGTCTCCGCGACCTGGTACGCGAGGTCGCGCCGCTCTTCGAGGCTCAGCGGCAGCGTGTCGATGTCGGCGAGCTGCGTTCCCTGGAGCCACTCGAGCGTGAGCACGCGCGTCCGCGTGTACGACCAGTACACCTTCGGCACGTGCACGTGAGGCTCGCCCGCGAAGTTGTGGTGGAACGTCTGCGCATTCCGCGCCTCGAGACGGTAGTCGAGCTCTTGGCGGATCTGCCGCGCGAACTCGTCGATGAGCCCACGCGCGTCGATGAAGTCGAGTGCGTGCACGCGCTCCTTCACAAGCCTCGCCGCCTGGTAGAGCAGCGCGATGTCGGCCTCGACCTGACGCGGCGCACCCGGCCGCTGCACCTTGACGGCGACCTGCTTCCCGTTCGGGAGGATCGCGCGGTGCACCTGGCCGATCGACGCGGCGGCGACAGGCTCGCGCTCGAAATCCAGGAAGAGTCGCTCGATCGAGTTGCCGAGATCCTCAACGATCACACGCTCGGCCTGCTCGAACGGGAACGGGCGCACGTCATCCTGAAGACCGCGCAGCTCCGTGATGATGTCCGGCGGCACGATGTCCGGCCTCATCGAGAGCAGCTGGCCGAACTTCACGAAGGTCGGGCCGAGCTCGTCGAGCAAGTCGCGCAGATGCGCGCCGCGAGCGGACGCCCCACTCTCCTGTGCGGCCGCGAGCCGCGTCTCCGCCGACCGCCCTGGCAGCAGGTCGGTGAGCTTGTGCGCCTCGAGGAAGTAGCCGAAACCGTGCCGCACCATCACCTGTGCGATCTCCGAGAGACGGCCGAGATTGCGCGTCGCCGGTTGAGCCATGGCTAAGAGTGTGCCACGTGCTCGCGGCGCGTCCACTTCCCGGGCGGGACGAGCAGCTGCTCGACGTGGAGGTAGGCGAGGCCGACGAGCGGCAGATCGGTCAGCTTCTCGACGCAGAGATACCGAGGGCGCCAGTGAGGATGGAACTTCCGGCTGAAGCTGTGCAGGCGCTCGAGCTGGAAGACGCCATCGGCCGCGAGTAGCGCACGCCGGATCAGCCGGCGCGGCACCGTGACGGCGCGATCGGGCGCAACGAAATCGGTGAGCGCGCAAAAGTTCAGCGACACCTCGGTCACCTCGAGCTCCTTCGCCCACGCGAGCGTCTTGACGACGAGGAACTCCGTCAGGCCGTTTGGAGCGCCAGGCAGTCGCCGCATCGTGGAGAGCGACCAGCCTCCGCCCGCGGGCGAGGGCGCAAGGTGGAGGAAGCCGCCGACTTCGCCCGCCTCCGACTCCGCAATGGCAAACGTCGTGCCGGGCGCGTACAGGTCGTCCATCGCCATCGAAAAGCCGCGCTCGGCCCGGTCGCCGCGCCATGACTCCGACACCTCATCGAGCTGTGCGTGCAACTCGGGATCGATGTCGTCGGCGTCGACGACGCGGAAGCGGTAGCCGGCCTTCGTCAGTCGCGACACCGACTGTCTCACCTTGCGGATCGCGCGACCTTCGAGCGAAAACTCTGCGGGAACGAGCACCGCCTCGTCGCCGATCGCGATCGCGCGCATACCGAGGCGCTCGTAGCGCACGAGGTTCTCCCCAAGCGCGCCGACGACCGCGAGCCGCCAGCCGTTGGCGTGCGCGAAGCCCTGGAAGTCGACGAGCAAGCCGTCGAACTCGCTCTCCTCGCCGACCGGGTCGCCGCTGATCAGCGCGGCGCCGGCAACGACGCGGTAGGCGAGGAACGCGCGGCGGCTCGGAGAGAAGTGGTAGCTCTTGTCGCGCCTGAGCGCGAAGAACGACAGGCTATCGCTCCCGTAGGCGTCGACGAGCTCGCGCACGGCGCGACGCTCGGTGACGGTCTGTTCCACCGCGTGCGACAGCGGCCGCAACCAGAGAAAGAGCGCCGAGAACCCGAGCACGATGCCCGCCGCCTGGAAGACATCGCCGAGCCGGTTCGGAATCTCGACGCCGCGCAGCTCCATGCCGAGCGTCACGGCCCCGATCGCCGCGGCCAGGAGCAGGACGACGACGAGCGGTCGCGCCGCTTCCGGGTCGCCGGGAGCGGTGAAGCGCGCACGCCAGCGGAGCAGCGCCACGAGCAGAACGAGGGTCGTCGCGGCCTCCTCGACATCGAGGCCTTTCGCGAGATGAGCGACGGCCGAGCCAATCACGACGACAACGGCGATCTGCCACGCGCGCCGGCGCCTTCGCGCAAGCGAGCGCGATAGCCAGATCAACGCGATCCCGAACGCGAGCGAGACGACGCGGGCCGCGTCCGGGGCGCCCGGCGGCAGTACGCCGTTCACGATGCGGTAACGGTCAGCGAATTCGGGCGTGAGCGATGAAGCGACGCCAATGCAACCGACGAGCGCAGCAGCGCCTCCGAGCAGCGACTCGGCCCTGGGCATCCGACGCCTCACGGAGCCAGGGTAACGTCACCTCTGTATGGAGGCCCCAGAGCCGAATGGAGTGCCGAGCCGCGTCCCGCTGCCCCGCTGGGTCACGCCCGTCCTCGCCCTGACCGCGGCGGGGCTCTTGCCCTGGACGCTCTGGCTCACGTTCACGCTCCCGTCACGCCATGTGACCGAGCACTACGACGTCGCCTGGGTCGTGTTCGACTGCGCGCTCTTCTGCGCCTTCGCCGCCACCGCGTGGAGTGCCGTCAGGGCGACGCAATGGCTCGTCCCTTTCGCAGCAGTGACCGGAACGATGCTCTTGTGCGACGCGTGGTTCGACGTGATGACCTCGATCGGGAGCGGAGAGGCGCTCGAGGCGATTCTCGAGGCGCTGCTCGCCGAGCTGCCGCTCGCACTGGTGTGCGCGTTCATCGTCTTCGACGTGGAGCGCTTCACACAGACGACGCGGCGGCGGCGCAGCTAAAGCCGCGGCTGCGGGTCGTTCCCCTCGAGCAGACGTAGGCGATGCTCGAGCTGCGCGACCCGAAGCTCGAGCTCGTCGACCTCGTCGCGTGAGACGAGGTTCAGCTGGTCGGCGAGTGCGCGTAGCGCGGCGAGCGCCTGTTCCGACAGCTTCGCCTGGCTACCGCGCATCCGTTCAGGCAACTCGGCGAGCAGCTCCCCGAGCGCGTCGGAGACCCGCCCGCTACCGCGCGCGGCCATGCGGTCTCGTGCGCCGGCGCTGGCGGCGCTTCTCGCGGCGCGCCTGCGCACCCGGCTCGGACGGCGACGCCTGGACGACGTCGACGAGTTCCGGCGTCGACTCGGCCGCCAGCGCCTGCTCGGACTCCGCGAGTGCGGCGGTGCCCACATCGACGCGCCGCCCGCGGCGGCCGCCGATCCCCAAAGTGCCGTCCGCCGTGCCGATCAGGTGTTTCCGCTTCGCGAACTCCGGCTCGCGCTCCTTCCAGATCGTGAGCAGCGGCGCGGCGATGAAGATCGAGGAGTACGCACCGGAGGTAACGCCGACGATGAGCGCGAACGCGAAGTCCTTCAGCGTCGCACCACCGAGAATCTCGAGCGCGATGATCGGGAGCAGCGTGATGAGCGTCGTCGCCAGCGATCGGCGGATCGTCTCCCACAGCGAGACGTTCGTGATCGTTGCCATCGGCTGCTTGCGCATCAGCGGAATGTTCTCGCGGACGCGGTCGAAGATGATGATCGTGTCGTAGATCGAGTACCCGAGAACGGTCAGCACCGCGGCCACCGTCGCGATCGACACCTCCTTGTACGCGATCGAGTAGACGCCGACCGTGATGATGATGTCGTGCAGCATCGCGATGATCACCGGTAAAGCGAACTTGAAGCTGAACCGCACCGCGATGTAGATCACGATCAGGAACATCGAGACGACGATTCCCCAGATCGCGTCCACGGCTATCTGATGTCCGAAGCTCGACGACACGTTGGTCGTGCCGAGCTTGTACGCACCAACCTGCCGTTCGAGATCCTGCTGGAACGTGCTCTGCTCGGTGCCGGTGAGCGCGCGGGTCCGTACCTGCCATGACGTGTAGTTCCCCTTCGTCGACGAGCCGCGGCCCTGGACGACCGCGTCCTTCTGGTTTACCTCACTCGCGATTTTCTGGACAGCGCTCGTTGGGTAGCCCTTGTGCGTGTTGAACGTGATCTGCGCGCCACCCTTGAAGTCGATGCCGAGATTCAGGCCGCGCACGCCAAGCGACACCGCGCCGGCAACGATGATCAGGCCCGACATCGCAAACCACACGTAGCGCCGCTTCATGAAGTCGATCTGCAGCCACTTCGCCGTCTGCTGGCCCGCCGCACCCATGAAGCGCGGGTTGTCGAACCAGCGGAACCCGCTCAGAAGATGGAGGAGCGCGCGCGTGGCTGCAACCGCCGTCAGCAGCGAAATCATCGTGCCGATCAGGAGCATGAGCGCGAAGCCCTTTACGGACGCAATCGCGACGAGGAACAGCACAAGCGCGGTGATGGCGGTGACGACGTTCGCGTCGAGAATCGTGTGGAAGCCCTTGCCGTAGCCGGCAGAGATCGCAGCGCGCACCGACTTGCCGGCGCGCACTTCTTCCTTGATGCGTTCGAAGACGACGACGTTCGCGTCGGCCGCGACGCCGATCGTGAGGATCAGCCCTGCGAAGCCCGGCAGCGTCAGCGTCACGTGGAACAGCAAAATCGCCGCGTAGTACAAAAGCGCGTAGATGGCGAGCCCGACCACCGCGACGAGGCCGAGGAAGCGGTAGAGAACGAGCAGGAACAGCGCGACCACGAGGAGGCCGATCAGCGCCGCATGCCACGCTTGCGTGAGCGAACTCTTGCCGAGCGTCGCCGAAACGTCGGTGCGCTCGATCTGCACGAAGCTGACCGGCAGCGCACCGGTCTGGAGCACGAGCGCCAGGTCTTTCGCCTGGCCGATCGTGCCGCCTTGGCCGAGGTCGATCTCGGCGTTCGGGCCCGGGATGCCGTCAGGGTTCTGCTTGAAGTCGATGTACGGCGTCGACTCGAGCTGTCCGTCGAGCACGATCGCGAAGTGCTGCGCGAAGTTGCGGTAGTCGCCCTGGCTACCAGCGCGCTGAAACCGGAAGCTGCCGCGCTGCGCCTCCGCTTTCGTGATGTTCTGGAACTCGCTTGAGCCGTGGTTCGTGAACTGCAGGAGCACGACGGGGCTGCCGGTCGTGCCGAAGTCCGCGCGCGTCCCCGACAGCACGAGGTCGGCGCCGGTCATTTCCGGGACCTGCGACTGCTTGGCAGTCGCCTGCGGGTAGTACTTCAGCAAGTAGTAGTAGGTGCCCGTCGTCGCCGCGCTCGTAGCGCCGAGACAGCCGGTCGAAGCTGCGCAGCTGATCGCAATCATGTGCTGCGGAACTTTGAGCACGACCTCGCCGTGCGGGACCTTGCCGCCGAGCGGCTTCAGGAGCGCCGACTCGGTCTGCGCCGAGCCCTTCAGCGAATACGTCGTCGCCGTGGTCGGCTTCGCGCCCTTCTTCGTCGCCTTCACCGTCTTCGTCTTGACCTTGAAGAGATAGAACGCCTCGGGTGAGCCCCTCGCCGCCTGCTTCTGCACCTGCGCCAGCAGCGCGTAGAGCGACGGCGTCGCGACCGGGTTGCCGTTGGCGTCGATCGATGGCCCTGTCAGATCGGCTTCGAAGTCGAACAGCATCAGCTGCGCCGTCTTGCCGATCAGCTTCGCGGCAGCGGCCGGGTCGTGCACGCCCGCGAGCTGGATCACGATCTGATTGCTGCCCTGCTGGCGGATCTCCGGCTCGGACACACCGAGCCCGTTGATGCGGTTCTGCATGATCGCGATCGACCGGCTGAGATCGTCCGGCGTCAGGACGTGGTTCTTCGGCGGCACGGCCCTCAGCACGACTTCGAGGCCGCCCTGGAGATCGAGGCCGAGGACCGGCTTCCGGTAGAGCGGCGACCCAGGCACGGCGAGCAGCAGCGCGCCGATGAGAGCCGCCACGATCACGCCCATCAGGAGGAGGTACTTGCGGCGGTCGCTCACGAGTGCCCGGAAGGGTAGCCGTGCCTCAGGTGCCGGGAGTCGGCTCGGTGCGGTCAGGCTCCGCGGGCGCCTCGAGCTCCACGGATTCCGAAGCGGGCGGCGTCACGCCGGCGATCGCGCGCCGGGCGACCCGGACGTCGAGCTCCGGCGCGATCCGCACGGTCACATCCTCCTCGGCGAGGCCGACGATCTCGCCGTAGATGCCACCGGCGGTGACGACTTCGTCGCCAATCGCGAGCTCGTTCATCAGCCGCTGCTGCGCAATCTGGCGCTTCTTCTGCGGACGCACGAGCACGAAGTAGAGAAACCCGAACGCGACGATGATCAGAAGGAAGCCTGGGGAGCTCATCAAGTCTCCAGTCGTGTGAGTGCGTCCGCTCTGAAGCTCTCGAACGCGCCGCGCTCGATCGCTTGTCGAGCCTGGCCGACGAGGTCGATCAGGAAGCGCAGATTATGCAGGCTCAGCAGGCGGAGGCCGAGAATCTCCTGCTGATTCACGAGATGGCGTATGTACGCGCGGCTGTGGCGGGTGCACGCCGGGCAGGCGCAGTGTTCGTCGAGCGGGCGCGGATCCCGCGCGAATTGCGCGTTCCGCAGGTTCAGCCGTCCCTCCCAGGTCAGAGCGCTCCCGGTGCGCGCCGTGCGCGTCGGCAGGACACAGTCGAACATGTCGACACCGCGCGCGATCACCTCGATCACGCCTTCCGGGTCGCCGATGCCCATGAAGTACCGCGCCTTGTCGTGCGGAAGGAACGACGCGGCGTGCACGGTCGCCTCGAACATTGGCGCTCGGTGCTCGCCGACGCTGAGGCCGCCGATCGCATAGCCGTCGAAGTTGAGCGGCACGAGCTCTTCGCTCGACCGTGCGCGCAACTCGAGGTCGAGCCCGCCCTGCGTGATCGCGAACCGCAGCTGGCCGGGCGCGCGCGGCAGATCGCGCTGGCGCTGCGCCCACAGCGTCGTGCGGCGAACGGCTTCCTCGAGCTCCGGGCGCGGGACGCCGGCAGGCGGACAGATGTCGAGACACATCGCGATGTCGGAGCCGAGCTGTGTTTGGATCCGCGCTGCGAGCTCGGGCGTGAACCGCTCCGCGTTGCCGTCGTAGACGGAGCGGAAGGTGACGCCGTCGTCGTCAGATGCCAGCAGCGTGTCGCGCAGCGAGAAGATCTGGAACCCACCGGAGTCGGTGAGGATCGGCCCGTCCCACGCCATGAACGCATGCAGCCCGCCGAGCTCTGCGATCAGCTCCTCGCCCGGGCGGAAGTGGAGGTGGTACGTGTTGCCGAGAACGATCGCCGCACCGAGCGTGCGCAGCTCCTCCGGGTCGACGCCCTTCACGGTTCCCTTCGTGCCGACGGGCATGAAGGCCGGTGTCGGGACGTCGCCGTGCGCGGTGTGCAGAATGCCGGCGCGGGCAGCCCCGTCGGTTGCCGTGACCGTGAACGCGCTCACAGGATCAGCATCGCATCGCCGAACGAGTAGAAGCGGTATCGCTCCGCCACCGCCGTTGCATAGAGCCGGCGGATCTCGTCGATTCCGGCGAACGCCATGACGAGTGCGAGCAGCGTCGAGCGCGGCAGGTGGAAGTTCGTCAGGAGCGCGTTGGTACGGCGGAACTCGAAGCCCGGCGTGACGAAGAGCTCGGTGCGTCCTTCGAGCGGAGCGCCGCGCACGAGCGTCTCGAGCACGCGCACGGTCGTCGTTCCGATCGCGAGTACTCGCTCTGCTTGCTCGATTCGCTGCCATGTGCCGGCTTCTACGGCGTAGCGCTCGCCGTGAATGACGTGCTCTTCGAGTCGCTCTTCGGTCACGGGCCGGAATGTGTCGAGGCCAACGTGGAGCGTCACGCGCTCGACGTCGAGACGCGCGAGCAGCTCCGGAGTGAAGTGGAGGCCAGCGGTCGGCGCGGCGGCGGAGCCGGAGTCGCGTGCATAGACGGTCTGGTAGCGCGCGGGATCGGCGAGCGGCTCCGTGATGTAGGGCGGCAGCGGCGTTTCGCCCTGTGGCTCGCCGTGCAGTCGAAGCCGCCAGCGGCCTTCGCCGAGATGCTCGAGCAGCTGGACCGGGCCGTAGCGGCGCCCCGGCTTGAGGCGGCGCGTTGGGCGCGCGAGTCCTTCCCAGATGTCGCCGTCGACGCGCTCGAGCAGGAGCACCTCGCCGTGCGGCGTTTCGATCGGAATCCGCGCCGGCACGACACGCGTGTCGTTCACGACCACGAGCTCTGAGCGGAGCTCGTCAGGGAGCTCCGAGAAGCGGCGGTGCCGAACCTCTTTCGTTGCCCGGTCGTAGACGAGCAGCCGCGAGGCGTCGCGGCGTGTCGCCGGCTGCTGCGCGATCAGCGCGGGCGGTAGCTCATAGTCCAGCTCAGCGATGTCCATCGCGGGCACGGTAATCGTCACGACTTCCACACGACTTCGTCACGACTTGTTCGTGTCTGACACCGGGATAGGCCCCGCCCGGCCAGGGGCCTCCGCTGAACCATGCGGATCCGGGCAAACCGTGTCTGACACCGGGGTATGTCCGCGGGGGCATGTCGTCCGGTACCCGGAGTACCGTCGCCCGCGATGGATCCTGACGCGATCAAACGGGCTCAGGCCCGTATTGACCAGGCCGCTTCGGGCCGTATCGAGCCCGCCGCTCTCGATGCGGCGCTCGAGCGTGCACGCGAGCAGGTCGAGGCGCTCGCCGCGACGACCGCCGAGCTCGAAGCGACGCTTCCTTCGCGGGTCGGCGACGCCGTTGAGGACGGGCTCCGCGCACAGGTCCTGCCGGTCGGGCGCAACCTCGCCGAGATCCGCGGCCTCATGAACCAGGTGATCCGCCGCCTCGAGCGCGTCGAAGGAGACCTGCTCGCCGAGCGGCACGCCCGCGTGGACGATCTCGCGCTTCTCGTCGACCTCGTCACGAGCGGCTGGCGCGGCGTCGAGCAGCGCCTCGTGAAGATCGAGCAACGGCTCGCTTCGGACGACGGCGGCGCCGCCGTCTACCGCATCGCCGGCTAACTCTCCTAGCCCGGCAGCAACAGCACGAAGCGGCTGCCCCGCCCAGGCTTGCTGTCGAGCACGAGCTGGCCGCCGAGCGCGACCGCGAGCTCACGCGCGATCGCGAGGCCGAGCCCGGTGCCGCCGCCGTCCCGCGACCAGAACGGCCGGAAGATGCGATCGCGCTCCTCCTCGTTGATCCCCGGCCCCGTATCCGCCACTGCCACCGAGACCGACCCGTTCTCCGCGGACAGCGCGAGCTCGATTCGCCCACCCTCCGGCGTCCAGCGGAAAGCGTTCGAGAGCAGGTTCACGATGATCTGCAGCACGCGATCGCCGTCGGTCACGATCACCGGCTTCGCGCGCACGTCGAGGCGATAGTCGATCTTACGCCGTCGCGCCTCCTCACCGAACGCTGCGTACGCGCGCTCCGAGAGCCGCTCCATGTCGACCTCTTCCTGCAGCACGGTGAAGCGTTTCGCATCGAGCTTCGCGAGATCGAGCACGTCGCCGACGAGACGCTCCAGCCGCAGCGCCTCTTCACCGATCACACCGAGCGATGCCTCGCGCATCGATGGATCCCCGATCACGCCTTCGCGGAGCGCCGACACATGCCCGCGGATCGCCGTGAGCGGGGTCCGCAGCTCGTGCGACACCGACATCAGGAAGTTGCGTGACAGCTGTTCAGACTCGGCGAGCTTCGCGGCCATGTCGGCGAACCGTCCGGAGAGGTGCGAGATCTCATCCGACCCGCGCGGATTCGGCAGCTCGACCCCGTATTGGCCGGCGGCCACCTCATCCGCCGCCAGCGACAGCTTGCGCAGCGGCTCGGTGATCCGCCGCGACAGGTAGAAGCCGAGCAGGCCGGCGACGATCACGCCGCCGCCGAAGGCGAGCCCGAGCCGCTCGACGAGTGTGACCGAACGGCTGCGAAGCTGCGACATCGGTTTGGCCACGACGAGCGCGCCGAAGAGGTTGTCACCGAGCTCGAGCGGCTGCGCCACCGCGAGGTAGCTCTTTCCTTTCCAGTCGAGGTCGATCGTTTCCGGCCGTCCATTCCTGAGCGCCTTCATGTCCACCGTCGACGCCGGTACATCCGGGATTCCCTGGAGCAGCGTCACGCCGCGGGCGACGGGTACCCAGAAGACCCGATCGCCGCCGAGCGCGTGGACGAGACGTAGGTACGGAACGCTCTCGCGACCCGCCTGCTGCGCATAGAGCTGCACGATGCCGACCGATTCCGAGCGCAACTCATCGATCGCGCGCGCACGCGTGTAGCTCTGAAAGAAGCGAATTGAGATGAGCGACGCGACAAGCCCGGCGAGGAGGATGCCGAGCAGGAACAGCGCCGGCAGCCGGAACCGAAGCGACCCGAGCATGAGCCGAGCCTAGCGCTCTAGGCCTTGGCGGGCTCGCGCGCCGGGCTCACCTTGTAGCCGACGCCCCACACCGTGACGATCGGCGACGCGTCGCCGAGCTTGCGGCGCAGCTGGCGCACGTGCACGTCTACCGTCCGCGTGTCACCCGCGAACGTGTAGCCCCAGACGCGTTCGAGCAGCTGGTCGCGAGTGAGTACGAGGCCGCGATGGTCGAGCAGCTCCCAGAGGAGGTCGAACTCCTTCGGGGCGAGCTGGATCTCCTGTTCGCCGACGCGCGCTTCACGGCGGCCCGCGTCGATGGAGAGGTCGCCGTGCTGGATGACCGCGCTTTCCCGGTTCGCGCGCTCGGGCGCCGCGCGGCGCAAGATCGCACGGACGCGCGCGACGAGCTCGCGCGGGTTGAACGGCTTCGTCATGTAGTCGTCGGCGCCGACCTCGAGCCCGATGATCTTGTCGACGTCCTCGTCGCGGGCCGTCAGCATCAGCACCGGTAGGTCGCTGTTCTGCCGGATCTGCTTGCATACCTCGACGCCGTCGATGTCAGGCAGCATCAGGTCGAGCACGACGAGTGCCGGCTTCTCCGACGCGACGAGCTTCAGCGCCTCGGTGCCGCTCGCGGTCGTCCGGACGGTGTACCCGGCATTCTTCAGGTACGCCGCGACGAACGAGGCGATCGACGCCTCGTCCTCGACGACGAGCACGGTCTGCGGCTTGCCGGCCATGCCGGTTCCCTACCCGTTCGAGCCGATTGCACGCTTGTCGGTCTGCGTGCCCGGCAGCGAGACGAAGTCGTCACCGTTCAACGAGTACCTGCCGTCGCCGATCGGTGTGTCGGGGCTCCCGGCGAGCTTGACCGTGCCGCTCCCGACAGCGACGAGATTCACGCCGGAGCCGTAGACAAGCACGGTGTACGTGCCGCCGACGGCGCGGAACTTGAAGTTGATGCCCTTCCAGACCTGAGCGGTGTCGCTCCTCACCGAATCGCTCGGCAACCCGGCTCCCGTAACCAACGGCTCTGCCGTCGGGTCAGCGTTCGGGCCTGCGTCGATCACGATCTTCCCGGAGTTCTGAACGTAGCCGATCACCGAACCGGTGATCTGGAGCACCACGACGGGTGTATTCAGCGGTGCCGTGCCATTCTTCACGACAAGCGAGCCGTCGCCCGGGGCAGCCGTGGCTGCGAGCGCAGCCGCAGGCACGGCGAGAACCGAGAACAAGCCGAGGATGACGGAAAGCCGCCGCATCTCCTCGCAAAGTATCCCGCTACGTCGTTGCGCGCTATTCAACGGTCCGTAAAGGTTCTGTTACGGGGCCCCCACTTGGGGTAGGCCGGAGGCAGATGCGCCGGGTCACCATCCTCCTGCCCCTCGTTGCGGTTGCCAGCGTCGTGCCTGCGCAGGCGCACGCCGCGGCCCCGAAGCTGCTCGGGCTTCGGGTCACGAACGGGTCGACGCCGTTTCTCGGTGACGGCCGGCTGCTGACGACGGTGAGCCCGAACGGAGACCACTTCCGCGACGCCGCGCACGTCTACTTCAGGCTCACCGCGCCTGCGCGCGTGTCGCTCGAGGTCGTCCAGACCGACACGACGCACTCGGATCCGGAGGTTCCATCGACGACTGTGATCGCGCAGATCGCGGCGCGATCGTTCCCGAAAGGCGCCGGCGAGATCGTCTGGACACCGAAGCGCGCCACACCGCCGCGGACCTACGTGCTGCAGCTCAACGTCAGCGGTTCCGGCGGCCGACGAGTTTACGGAGTCGCAAAGCCCGGCGCGCGCATCCACAGCCCGGTCGTGCGAGTGCAGGGGATCGACGCGGGCTTTCTCGCGCCGAGCTATGCGCCGGGACAGGAAGCAGCGGTGCTCGTCTCCACCGACGCGAAGACGCTTACATTCCAGGTGTTCGCCTACGGCGGCGGCGCGTTCCCGTCGATCCGCGACGTACGGACGAGCGGCCAGGCGATGACGTCGGCCGCGCGCGTCGACTGGTCTGCGCACCGCAACGCGCCCGCGGCGATTCGCGTCGTCCGTCCGGGCGACTGGCCCAGCGGGCTCTATTTCCTGCGCGTCACCGCCGCGGACGGCCGCGTCGGCTACGCGCCGTTCATCGTCAAGCCGCGCACGCTCGGCGGCCACCGCATCGCGGTCGTGCTCGCAACCCAGACCTGGCAGGCGTACAACTTCGCGGACGAGAACGGCGACGGCTGGGGCGACTCCTGGTACGTCAGCGGCAGCACGCGCTCCGTCGACCTGACGCGGTCGTTCCTCGACTTCGGTCTTCCCTTCCGGTTCCACGACTGGGACCTGACGTTTCTCACGTGGTTGCAGGAGACGGGCAAGCAGGTCGACTTCCTCAGCGACCAGGACGTCGACGCTCTCGCGAATGGCGACGAGCTCGCGCGCAACTACGATCTCGTCATCTTTCCCGGCCACGAGGAGTACGTGACCGAGCACGAGCTCGACGTCGTCACCCGCTACCGCGATCTCGGCGGTAACCTCGCGTTCCTTGCGGCGAACAACATGTTCTGGCAGGTGCGCATCAATCCGCCGCTGATGACGAAGGTGGCGCTCTGGCGCAACAAGGGCAGGCCGGAGGCCGCGCTCACGGGCGGACAGTACGTCGGCTCGAATCGCGGCGCCGTGCAGCTGCCGTTCACGGTCACGGGTGCGACGGAAGCACCGTGGCTCTTCGCCGGCACCGGCCTGACGAACGGATCGACCTTCGGGCGGTACGGAATCGAGATCGACGCGTCCGGTCCCGCCTCCCCGCCCGGAACGATCGTCCTCGCGCGCATCCCGAATCTCCTTGGGCCGGGTAAGTCGGCGGAGATGACGTACTACGAGACCGCTGCCGGCGCGAAGGTTTTCAACGCCGGGGCGATCAATTTCGCTGCCTCCGCCACGCAGGAACCCGTCTCGACGCTGCTCGAGAACCTCTGGGCACACTTATCCACGCCGTAGGAACGTCCGCACCGACAGCGAACCTTCAACCAATGGCCCTCGACTCCACCACCCGCAACGTCACCGAGCGCCTCGATGCGCTGGCCGCCGCCCTGCGCGCCGCCGGCGTCTCACCGGAACGCTCGGCCGGGCTCCTTGCGTCGGCAGCGACCGCCGCGATGAACGCGGTCCTACTCGACGCACTGCTCGAGGAGAACCACACTGCCGCCCCGGTGCCCGTCACCGAGGCGCGCGCGGTCGAGCAGCCGATCCGCCTCGCCGCCTAATAGGTGTAGAACCCGCGGCCGCTCTTCCGGCCGAGCAAGCCTGCGTTCCGCATCGCAACTAGACGCGGCGGCGCGGCCATGCGCGGCTCGTGCGTCTTCTCGTAGAGGGCATCACTCGCGTGCACGTGCACGTCGATGCCGACGAGATCGACGAGCTCGCACGGGCCCATAGGCCACCCGGCGCCGTGCTTCATGCCGGCATCGAGATCTTCGACCGTGACCCGCGACTCGTCGAGCACGCGAATGCAGTCGTTCAGAAGCGGGATCAGCACCCGGTTCACGACGAAGCCCGGCGTGTCGTAGCAGCGGATCGGATGCTTGCCAAGCTTCTCTCCAAAGGCGTACGCCGTTTCGAATGCATCGTCGGACGTGAGCTCCGCGCGGATGATCTCGACGAGCGGCATCAGCGGCGCCGGATTGAAGAAATGCATGCCGACGACGCGTTCCGGCGACGACGTCGCCGACGCGATCTCGGTCACCGACAGCGCTGACGTATTTGTCGCCAGGACGGCGTCCCGCTTGCAGATGCGCTCGAGCTCCGCGAAGAGCTGCTGCTTCGGCGCGAGCTCCTCGACGATCGCCTCGATCACGAGGTCGCAATCCGCGAAGTCGGCGAGCGCCGTCGTCAGCGAGAGCCGGCCGACCGCGTCGTCGCGAGCTGCTTGCTCGAGCTGACCCTTCTCCACCTTGCGCGTCAGGAAGTGCCCGATTCGGTCGCGCGCGCTCTCCGCGAGCTCCATCGACACCTCGCGGCCGATCGTGTCGACGCCTGCCTCGACGCACAGTTGCGCGATGCCGGCGCCCATTGCGCCCAGACCGACAACGCCGACTTTCACGCGCGAGAGCCTACCGTTGCAGGCGAGGCCCGAGCAGAGTGATGAGCGCCGCGCTGATGCCGATCAGCGACATACCCCCCGTTAGTCCGATGCCGCGTGCGAGAAATCCGATCGCGGGGCCACTGACAACGGCGCCCGTATACCCCGAGGTGGCGATGGCGGCAATTCCGGCGCCCGACGAGACGCCGGGCACCGAGCCTCCGACTCTGAACAGTGCAGGCACGATCGCCGCGCAGCCCGCCCCCACGAGGCCGAAGCCGGCGAGCGCCGGAACAGGCGAGCGCGTGGCGAGCGCGAGTGCGATCCCGAGACCGGTCAGCGCTCCGCTGTAGCGGGCGAGGCGCCCGACGCCCCAGCGCTGGAGCAGACGATCGCCCGCGAGCCGGGCGAACGCCATTGAGACCGCGTAGACAACGACGGCGCCGGCGGCGACCGTTGCGCTCGCGGAGACCGGCCCGGCGAGGAACACCGCGCTCCAGTTCATCGCCGCCGACTCGATGAACATCGCGCAGAAGGTCAGGAACGCGGGAAGCGCGAGGGCGCCGCGCGGCCACGCGAAGTGGGCGGAGTCGACGTCGGCCGCCGTGCCCGGCAGAAGCCGCGGCACGTAAATCGCGACGAGAACGAGCGCGGCAGCCGCGACGACCGGAAACTGCAAGCGCGGCGAGATCGCCGCCGCCGCCGCGCCCGCCGCGATCCCGGACCCGGCGAGCAGCCCGAAGCTCCACATCCCGTGCAGCACGGAGAGGATCGGCCGCCCAATGCGCGCCTCGAGTGCGACGCCGTGCGCGTTTGCCGCGACGTCGGCGATTCCCCAACCGGCTCCGAGCACGCAGACCGCGGGCACGAGCGTTGCTAACGAGGGGGCAAACGCAGCGCCCGTGAGTCCGGCGCACGCAAGCACCAGTCCGAGTGCAGTCGGCGCCCGGCTGCCGCTGCGGGCAGAGAGCCAGCCGGCGACAGGCAGAAGCAGTGTCGCCGTCAACGTGACGATAAACAGAACGAGCCCGAGCTGGCCGCTGTCGAGCCTGAGGCGGTGCGTCAGCGCGGGCAGGCGCGCGGCCCAGGTGCCGTCGAGCGCGCCGAACGCGACGAACGAGACGGCGAGCGCTACATGCGCCCGGGCTGTACTTCTAGAGTCGCTCGACGACGCCGGCAATCGCCTGGCCGAAGCCGATGCACATCGCGCCGATGCCGTAACGGGCGTTGCGCCGTTCGAGCTCGGAGACGAGCGTTGCAGTGATGCGGGCCCCAGTCGCGCCGAGGGGATGCCCGAGCGAGATGCCGCCGCCGTTCGGGTTCACGTCGCCGGCCTCGTAGCGCTCCTTCAGGCCCGTGTCGGCGAGGAACTGGAGCACGACGGATGCGAACGCCTCGTTCACCTCGATCACGTCGATGTCGTCCCATTTCAGCCCTGCCTTCGCGAGCGCGCGCTCGCAGGCCTCGGGGTTCCCGTGCAGCATCATGTGCGGGTCGACGCCGGCGATACCGAAGCCGAGGAAGCGCGCGCGCGGCTCGAGGCCGAGCTCCGATGCCTTCTGCTCGGACGCGATCAGCACGGCGGCCGAGCCGTCGACGATCTGCGACGAGTTCCCCGCCGTCACGACGCCGTCCGGGGTGAACGCCGGCTGAAGCTGCGCCATCTTCTCGAGCGTCGTTTCGCGGATCCCTTCGTCGACCGCAAACCGCGTCCGCGTCAGCGTCGCAGTCCCGCCGCCGCCATCCCCATCGGGCACGTCGACGTCAACCGGGATGATCTCCTTCTCGAACCGCCCCTCGTCACGTGCGCGTGCGGCGCGCGCATGCGACTCGTAGGAGTACTGATCGAGCTCCTCGCGCGAAAGCTTCCATTCCTTGGCGATCTCCTCGGCCGAGATGCCCTGCATCACGATGTCGAAGCGCTCGGTGACGAGATCCGACATCGAGCCGCGGTTCGAGCCCATCGGGACGCGCGACATCATCTCGACGCCGCCGGAAATCACAAGATCGAGCTGACCAGACCACACCGCGGCCGCGGCGTTGAAGTTCGTCTGCATCGACGAGCCGCATTGCCGGTCGACCGTCGTGCCGCAGACCGACACCGGCCAGCCCGCCGTGAGCGCGACGTTGCGGCCGATGTTCCAGGCCTGCTCCTCGACCTGGGTGACGCAGCCCCACTGGAGATCCTCGATCTGCGCGGGATCGACGTCGTTGCGGGCGACGAGCCCGTTCACGATCTGGGCCGACAGCTCGTCACCGCGAATGTGGGAGAGCGTGCCGTTCCTCTTGCCGATCGGGCTACGGACGGCGTCGACGATGAGCGCGTCGGTTCCCCTGGCCATGGCAACACTGTATCCCGTCACGCTTGACCGGGGCCATCGCACGCCGGAGAATCGCTTAATGCTCGGCAAGAACGTGAAGATGGAGCTGATCCGCTCCGTGCCTCTCTTCGAGGACTGCTCCCGAAGGGAGCTCCGCGAGATCGCGGCGGTCGCCGACGAGGTGGTCGTCCCGGCCGGCTATGTCCTCACGAAGGAGGGGGCGAGCGGCAAGGAGCTCGTCGTGATCGTCGAGGGCGCAGCCGAGGTTCGGCGCCGCGGCCGCAAGATCAACGACCTGGGCTCGGGAGACTTCCTCGGCGAAATCGCGTTGATCAGCGGCGCGCCGCGCACCGCGACCGTTCGAACCACCCAACCGACGCACGCACTCGTGCTCACCGGCCAGGCCTTCCGCGGGCTCGTCAAGCGGATCCCCTCGATGCAGATCAAGGTGCTCGAGGCCCTCGCGCGACGGCTGCCGGCCGACCTCGACTAGAGGGAGGCCCGCGGAACCTTCGGGCGTGCGACGTGCGCGAGCCACGTCGGCGCGCCGAGCTCGAGCACGCGCCGTTGCCCCTCCGTCTCGCCCGTCCCGAGCTCACGGAACGAATACGCGACGTCGCCGCCGAGGACGACGAGGCCGTCGTCCAAGTCGACGAGCACCGCCTGGTGGCCGGCTGTGTGCCCGGGCGCCGGCAGAAGCCGGATCCCCGGCAGCACCTCGTCGGCGCCGTCGTGCTCAACGTACGTCGCGCCATCGAAGTCGACCCACTCGGTCACGTATGTCTCCTCGGAGCGGGCGTCGGCGAGCTCGCGCGCCTGGACGTGAATCGGCGTCCCCGCAAACAACCGGTTACCGCCGCAGTGGTCGAAGTGGAGATGCGTGTTGATCACAACCGCAACCCGGGCGACGAGCTCGGCCGGCAGAGGATGCGGCACCGGCCCCCACTCCTCGTCGAGCTCAGGGAACGAGTCGATCATCCCGGTGTCGACGAGCACGAGCCCGTCCGGATGCTCGATCGTATGGACGTATACCGGGAACATGCCGCCGAAGGCCTTGACCTCCGCTGCGAGGTGCGCGTGGATCACAGCTCGCACTTTCGTACACTTGCCGCATGGCCGCAACAGCGACGCAACGGGCGCTCCTGATCGACGGCGAGTGGGTCGAGACAGGCGACTGGATCGAGGTGCGCTCTCCCTATTCCGGTGACGTCGTCGCGCGCGTGGCCAAGGGGGGCGAGAAGGAGACGCGGCGGGCCCTCGACGCTGCCGAGCGCGCCCTCGCGAATCCGCTGCCCGCCCACAAACGCGCGGAGATCCTCGTCAAGGTCGCCGGGCTGATTGGCAAGCGCCACGAAGAGGTGGCCCGCACGATCTCCGACGAGGCGGCCAAGCCGATCAAGACCGCCCGGGTCGAAGCCTCGCGGGCAATGTCGACGTACACGTTCGCAGCGGTCGAGGCGCGCAAGCTCGCCGGCGAGATGATCCCGATGGACTCCGCGCAGGCCGGCGAAGGCAAGCTCGGCTTCACCGTGCGCAAGCCGATCGGGATCGTCGGCGCGATCTCGCCGTTCAACTTCCCGTGCAACCTCGTCGCGCACAAGCTCGCGCCGGCGCTCGCGGCCGGTTGCCCCGTCGTCTTGAAGCCGGCGTCGCAGACACCGCTGTCGGCGCTTCTGCTCGCCGAGCTCGAGCAGGAGGCCGGGCTGCCGGCCGGCTGGCTCAACGTGATCGTCGGACCCGCGTCGCAGATCGGCGACGTACTCGTCGAGGACGAGCGCGTGAAGCTGATCACGTTCACCGGCTCGGGCGAGGTCGGCTGGAAGCTGCAGGAGCGCGCACCGCGCAAGCGCGTGAAGCTGGAGCTCGGCAACTCGACGCCGGTGATCGTCGCCGCAGACGCAGATGTGGAGACGGCGGCGACGAAGCTGGCTGCGAACGCGTTCGCGTTTGCCGGACAGAGCTGCATCTCGGTGCAACGCATCTACGTCGAGCGCGCGAGCTACGACGCGTTTGTGCAGTCGTTCGTGCCGAAGGTCGAAGCTCTGAACGTCGGCGACCCGGCCGACGACGAGACCGACGTCGGCCCGGTGATCGACGCCGACGCGAGGACGCGCATCGCCGCGTGGATCGAGGAAGCGCGCTCCTCCGGCGCGCAGGTACTCACCGGAGGCGAGGACGGCACGCTGATCAAGCCGACGGTGATCGCGCAGGTCGCCGACGATCAGAAGGTCAGCTGCGAAGAGGTTTTTGGGCCGGTCGTGATCGTCAACCCGGTCGACTCGCTCGATGAGGCGATCGAGCGTGCAAACTCGACCCGCTTCGGACTCCAGGCCGGAATCTTCACCTCCTCTCTCGACTCGGCCCTCCGTGCCGCCGACCGCCTCGAGTTCGGCGGCGTCATCGTCAACGAGGCGCCAACGTTCCGCAGCGACCAGATGCCCTACGGCGGCATCAAGGCGTCCGGGAACACGAAGGAAGGCCCCGCCTGGGCCGTGCGCGAGATGACCGAAGAGCGTCTCGTCGTCATCCAACGCTAGAGTCGGCGGCGATGCGGTTCCGCCGCGCGCCTGCGACCGATGCAGCCTCCCCGCCCGCTACGCCGCGTGCCGTCCGGCGCGCGCTCCCGCCTGCGGGCCAGCTCCGGCGTGAGCGCCGCACGCTGCTGCTCGTGCGGGAGGAGAAGCTCCGCGACCTCGGCGGCTTGATGCTCGAGATGTACCGCCGCGACCAGTTCCGGCAGGACCTGCTCGTCGACCGCTGTATCGAGCTCGGCCGGCTCGAGGAGCGCCTCGCCGAGCTCGACGCGCTGCTTGCCGCCGCTGTCTCCCGCGGCAGGACGCGCCCCTCCGCCCGCTGCGAGTGCGGCGCTCCCATTTTCTGGGGATCGAAGTTCTGCCCGCAGTGCGGGCGGGCAGTCAGCGGAACCCCACTCCCGGTCGAATCGTCATGACCCCGGAGCAACCTCGCGACTACTGCCCGCGCTGCGGCGTCGCCTACGAGCCGCTCCAGGAGTACTGCCTCGAGTGCGGCGCCCGCCTGCCGGTGAACCGCGGCGTCGTCGGAGTCCTCGCGACCGCGTGGCAGCGGCACCTCGCGTGGTATCCCGGCGACTGGATTTGGCCGGTCGCGTTCTTCCTCGTGCTGACCGTGATCGCGACGACCGCGGCGGTCGCGGCGAACTCGGCGCGCAAGAAGGCCGAACCGACGCTCGTTGCGACGAATCCTCCGGTCACCGTCGGGCCCGGTGCGACCGAGGGAACGCTCCCGGTGACGAGCAATCTCACGAGCACCCTGCCGACCGCACCGGCGCCGACGATCACGAACGGGCCGCTCCCGGCCGCACCCGGCGCGCCCTCGACCGGAGCGACGACGGTCCCGGCACCCTCGAACCCGAATGCGCTCGCCGTCTGGCCCGCCGGACAGAGCGGATACACGGACGTGCTCGAGTCCCTTCCCGCTACAGGCGGCCGCGCCAACGCTGTCGCCCGGGCGCGGCAGGCCAAGCGAAACGGCCTCAAAGACGTCGGGGTGCTCGTCTCCGCGCAGTACTCGAGCCTTCATCCCGGCTACTTCGTCGTCTTCTCCGGCATCTACGCGACCCCGTCGGAGGCGGCGGCAGGCGTCTCCGCCGCCCACGGCAAAGGCTTTCCGGACGCGTACCAGACCCGGGTCACGCGCTAGAAGTAGGAGGGTGTAACCCGCCTCTGCGCGGGGCACGCTGAGAGGCCGGGCGGATCGCTCGTTCGCAACAAAGGCAACGAATGGGGCCACTTTGTAACACGGGCGCCAACGTGTAGGATCGAGCTTCTGGGGGCGCCCACCGCGAGCGATTAACCCGCTGTTAACAAAGCTTTGGCGGGAACTTCATAGGAGACGACGAGACTAGTGATCGAAGAGCGGACCCTCCAGTTGCAACACTGTATGTATCAATATTCGCGGGCCATTTACCGGACGATCAAGGACATGATCGATCCGTACGGCGACCGTGAATCGCAACTCGAGTCGCGCCGCGCAGTCCTCACGGCCTGCGAGCAGACGATGGAACGGCTTGCGAAAGACCCGCTCTACTTTGCGAAGCCCGACCGCGCGCTCTTCCAGGACATCCGCCGCTACTTCCCGATCACGTGCCAGGCCGAAGTCGCCTGGGCCGTGACGGAGGGCATCGGCGCGGCGACGCAGTTCATCGAGGATCAGATCGAGGCCGGTGCGCTCGACGGCGGCGTTGCACGCTGCCGGGCGACGACGCGCAAGGGCAAGCCGTGTCAGCGCACGCCGCTGCCCGAGCGCGACTACTGCCCGTCACACCAACACCTGGAAGCAAAAGCCGCGGCGTAGTTCTCCACAGCTTTTCCCCCACTCGATCCACCACTCGATCCACAATGGGCCCCGTGTAGTGTGATTGAGGGGTGTCACACGATACGGACAAGCTGATCCGTCAGCTCTCGCTGGTGGCCTTCCTCATGGCGGAGCGTCGCGCGATCACGGCGCGGGACGTCAAGTCGAATGTCGAGGGCTACTCGGAGATGTCGGACGAGGCATTTGCGCGGCGCTTCTACTCGGACCGTGCGGAGCTCCTGTCGCTCGGTGTTCCGCTCCAGTCACAGCGCGACGAGTTCACGGGCGAAGAGCTCTACACACTGCGCTCCGAGCAATATTTCCTCCCCAAGCTCGAGCTCGAGAACGACGAGCTCGCAGCGCTGCAGACTGCCCTCTACCTGCTCGAGGGAAAGTTCGCGTACGCCGAGCCGCTGCGGCTCGCACTCCAGAACCTCGCGCTGGGACGACCCGGCTTCGCGGAGCCGTCGAGCGACACCGCCATGCGCGTCGAAGTGGTCGATCCCGACTACTCGCCCGAGATGCCGGGTCGCCTCGCGAAGCTCGAGGGTGCGATTTCGAAGCAGCGCACCGTCAAGTTCGAGTACTGGTCGATTTCACGCGACAAGGTCGCCGAGCGCGCACTCAACCCGTATGCGCTCTTGCAGGACAACGGAGGCTGGTACGTGATCGGGCAAGACCTCGACCGCGCCGGCATCCGGACCTTTCGCGTCTCGCGCATCCGCGGCGAGATCAAGTTCGCGACGCGTCGCGAACGCGACTTCCGCACGCCTACCGACTTCGACATCGAGCAGTTTCGCGGCCGGCCTCCGTGGCAGATCGGGGACACGATCGGCGAGGCCCGCATCGAGGTGCGCGGCGACACCGCCTGGTGGGTGCAGCGCGCGTACGGAGAGACGGGCCGCCTCGAGGACGGTGTGTTCGTCACCGATTTCTCCTCGCTCCCGCAGCTCGCCTCATGGGTCTTGCGGCAAGACGGCCGCGCGGTTCCGCTCGAGCCGGACGAGCTGCGGCGCGAAGTCGCGCAGTCGCTCCGGCGCGTGCGCGAAGGCCACGAAGGAAAGGCACCGCCAACGGCGCGCGAATCACCGAAGCGCACCGTCCCGACGGAGCCGATCGAGCGCTTCGCAGGCCCTGTCGCGCCGGAGCGGTTCGCGGTGCTTCAGGCGCTGCTCGCCTATCTGCTCGCGGAATGCGGCGACGACAAGGACGCCGAGATTCCGGCCGACGAGCTGCTCGGGCGGTTTCCGTCGATTCCGCCCGAAGAGCTCGAGGAGCACCTGTCACTCCTGAACCTCGTCAACTTCGGGGGCGGTTGCTACACGATCTACACGGAGCTGAGCGACGGCGTCGTGCACGTCGACAAGGAGCTGTGGGGCGACACGTTCCGCATGTCCCCCCGGCTAACGCCGCTCGAGGCACGCGCAATCCGGCTCGCACTCGAGTACGTGGGCCCGATGATCGCCGCAGACGCGCACAGCCCGCTCGACAAGGTGCGCAAGAAGCTCGAGGAGACGTTCGGCGTATTCGAGCTCGGGCAGGGAGCTGAGGCACACGGAACCGAAGAAGAGGATCTGATTGCCACGCTCGCCCGCGGCCGCGACGGACGGCGGCTCGTCGAGATCGAGTACCAGAAAGAGGTCGACGCGCAGCCGTCGACGCGCGTTATCGAGGCGTACTCGTTCGAGCGCGCACTCCCGCACTGGTACGTGCACACGTACGACCGCACGAGCGACGGCGAGCGCTCCTTCCGGCTCGACCGGATGCGCAGCGCAAAGCTGTTGAAGGAGACGTTCGAGGCCCGCGAAGGCTTCCAGCCGACGCGCCTGCGCGGCGCGCGCAGCGCCCGCGTGTGGTACACGCCGGAGATCGCTCGCTACGAGATCGAGCGCGGCGCACGCAGGCTCTCCGACCGAAGCGCGCTGCGCGAGATTCCGGTCGGAAGTGACGAGTGGCTCGAGAGCGAGATTCTCTCGAAGCGCGGCGAGGCAATTGTGCTCGGACCTGCAGAGCTGCGTTCCCGCATCGCCGCGCGTGCGCGCGAGCTCGCCAAAGAGCTCGGCGTCGAGCGGCTCCGCGTCAAGGCGTAGCAGATCAAAGAGCGGGGTCAGACCCCACCGGCAGCGACAGCGTGAACTTTGCGCCCTCGCCGGGTGCCGAGTGCACCTCGACCGTGCCGCCGTGCGCTTCGGCGAACGAGCGCGCGATGAACAGGCCGAGCCCCGTTCCCGGCTTCGAGCCGCCTGGAACGTTGGCGCGGCCGAACTTCTCGAAGATGAGCCGCTGCTGGTCGTAGGGAATCCCGGGCCCGCGGTCGGTCACGGTGATGCGCACGATGCCGTTCTCCGGTTGCACGTTCACCTCGACCTCATCGCCTGCGAGCGAGTACTTGATCGCGTTGTCGATCAGGTTGGTCAGGACCTGGCGCAATCGCTCCCGGTCGCCGCGGACCCGCGGAACCCGGTCGGCGATGGTCGCGCGCACGCGCACCTCGTCCTGCCCGACGCTCGCGGTCGCCACTGCATCCTCGACGAGGCGCGTGAGATCGACTTCGGTGAAGATGTAGGAGAACGTGCCCGCCTCGATACGTGACGTGTCGAGCACGTCGCCAACGAGCGCGGCGAGCCGGTTCGTCTCGTCGGCGATAAGTGCAAGAAACGCCTCGCGCTGCTCGGGGGTGAGCGTGCGCCAGCGGGCCTGCAGCGTGCGCGCCGCACCGATCACCGCGGCCATCGGGCTGCGCAGCTCGTGGGAGACGAGCGAGACGAAGTCCGCCCGCAGAGCCGACAGGCGCCGCAACTCCTCGACAGTGTGCCGCTCCGCCTCATAGGCGCGCATGTTCTGGACGGCCGTCGCGACGAGGCGACCGAGCAGCGAGACGAGCTCCGCCTCCTCCGCTGAGAACGCGTCGGCGTCGACGCGCGAGAGCGAGATCATCCCGATCGGGCGGGCGCCGATCAAAAGCGGAGCGACCAGCTCGCTGTGCAGGCCGAGGTCGACCAGCAACTGGTCCTCCGGATACTCGATCTCCGCGAGCTCGCGGCGGACAACCACCTCGCCGCCCAGCACGCGGTCGAGCACCGTGCCGCGCAGCGGGCCCGCGCTGCCGGGCGGGAAGACCTTCGTCGCACCGCGGCCCGCGGACGCGATCGTTCGCGCGGCGTCGCCTTCGACCAGGACGATCGCCGTTCGCTCGAATGGCACGAGGCCGCGCACCTCGCGGATAAACGCCCCGAACGCTTGCTCGATCTCGAGCGACGACCCGAGCGCGCGGGCGCAGCGGTTGGCGGCCTCGAGGACGTCGACGCGACGTCCAAGCGCATCGCGGAGTCGCTCGGCCTCGGAGGCGCGTTCGCCGCCCTGCCGCGCCTCGAAGTCGAGCCGGCTGACGAGCCAACCGACGATCAGCCCCGTCAGAAGCAGCACGCCGGACGGGAACGTGACGCGCTCCCAGAGGAACCGGGGCGGCCCGAACTGCCTCGCGCGCCACCATTCGTTGAACGCGAAAAAGCCGCTGAGCAACACGGGCATCGCCACGCCGCCGCGCAGGCCGTACCGGAGCGCAGCCTCGACGACCGCGAAGATCGTCGCCCAACGCGTCTGGTTCCCGTACTCGTACGAGAAGATCGTCGCGTACGCGCCGATCACAGCGGCGTCGAAGATCAGCGCGCCGAAGCCGACGACGGGCAGTAGGTCGTCGCCTGCACGGCGGGCAAGCAGGAAGAACGCGACTGCGATCACCGCGAAGATGCCGGTGAGCGTCCAGGCGGCCGTCTGGTAGCCCGCGGGGAAGCCCTTGCTGATGAGGCCGACCTCGAGCATCGCGAACACGACGCCGACGACGCGGACGCTCGCGATCCATTGCTCGACGGCACGCCGGTTCGTCACGCTCGCGCCTCCATCCGCGCGAGCGCCCAGGCGGCGTGCTCGCGCAGCAGGTCATCATCACCGTTCAGGTATGGCTGGACAGCCGCGCGCTCGGCCGAGCCGCCGACGTTGCCGGCCGCGACGAGCGCGTTGCGCTTCAGCCAGCGGGCGTCGTTGCGCGGCACGAACAGGCGGTCGTACCGCGCCGCAAGCTCACCCGCGTCGGCACGGAGCCAGTCGACGAGCGAAACGTGCGGCTCGGCGCTGTCGGGTTGCGGGCCGCCGTCTCGACGTTTCTCGATGCCGCAGTTCCATGGGCACACGTCCTGGCAGATATCGCAGCCATAGACCTGCGCGCCGAGGTGCTCGCGGTATGGCTCAGGCACCGCCGCGGGGGCCTGCGTCCAGTAGGAAAGGCAGCGCTCGGCGTCGAGCGTGCCAGGCTCGTCAAGCGCGCCGGTCGGACACGCGTCGATACAGAGGCGGCAGTCGCCGCAGTTCAATCCGAGCGGCGGTGTCGGCTCGAGCTCGACGTCGGTGACGACCGTGCCGAGCACGACCCAGGACCCGTACCGCCGCGTGATCAACATCGTGTTTTTGCCGTAGAAGCCGACACCGCTGCGTGCCGCCGCTTCGCGGTCGACGTGCTGGTTCGCATCCACAAGCACTCGGTAGGAACCGCCCCCTTCACCGGTACACAGGCATCGGCCGAGCTCGTCGAGCTTCTCGCGCAGCTCCGCGTACGCGTCGTGCCACGTGTAGCGCGGCAGGCGACCATGCCCCTCGGGCCGCTCGGGCTCGCGCTCGTAGTAGCAAAGTGCAGCGGAGATCACGGTGCGTGCACCCGCGAGCAGCGTCTCGGGATGGCACGAGCGCTCCGGCTGCGCCATCGTGAACTTCATGTCGGCGAACAAGCCTCGCGCGCGGCGTTCGCGGATGTGCCTCTCCGTCTCCTCATACGCGACGGCGGGCGTCGCGCCGACGACGTCGAGCCCGAGTGCCTTAGCGAGCCTTTCCAGATCGGGCCCCGTCACGCGGATAGTGTGACGCTCGTGCAGGCAATTCGGATCCACGAGGACGGCGGCCCCGACGTGCTCGTGCTCGAAGAGGTGCCTGACCCTGCGCCGGCTCCAGGCGAGGTCCTGATCCGCCTCCGTGCCTCGGCGCTCAACCATCTCGACATCTGGATTCGCCAGGGCCTTCCGTCCGTGCCGAAACCGCGCATCCTCGGCGCTGACGGCGCTGGGGTCGTCGAGGCCCTCGGCGAGGGAGTGGACAGCTTCGAGCTTGGCGAGGCCGTCGTGATCAACCCCGGCGTCGAGGCGCCGGACGGGTCGATCCACGTGATCGGGGAGCACGGCGATGGAACAAACGCGCAGCTGATCGCGGTGCCCGCGACGAGCGTGTACCCCATTCCCGGCGACCTGTCGTTCGAGGAGGCTGCCGCGTTCCCGCTCGTCTTCGAGACGGCGTACCGGATGCTTGTGACGCGCGCGCAGCTTCAGGCCGGCGAGTGGGTGCTGCTCTGGGGCATCGGGAGCGGCGTCTCGACGGCCGGGCTCGCGATCGCGAAAGCGCTCGGCGCGCGCACGATCGTCACGTCGTCGAGCGACGAGAAGCTCGCCCGGGCGCTTGAGCTCGGCGCGGACGCGACGGTAAACCATGCCACGAGCGACGTGAAGGCCGCGGTGAAGGAAGCGACCGCAGGCCACGGCGCGGACATCGTCGTCGATCACGTCGGAGAGGCGACGTGGCGCACGTCACTCGACGTCGCCGCGCGCGAAGGGCGCATCGCCGTCTGCGGCGCGACGAGCGGGCCGAACCCTCCCGCTGCGCTGCACCGTGTCTGGTGGAAGCAGCTGACGATCCTCGGCTCGACGATGGGGACGAAGGCCGACTTCGAGGGCGCTTACGACCTGATCGCGAGCGGGCGTGCGCGCCCGGTCGTCGACGAGGTGCTCCCACTGGCCGAGATCCGCGCGGCGCACGCCCGCCTCGAGGCCGGCGAGCAGCTCGGCAAGATCGTGCTCACGATCCCGGGCTAGCCGGATCGCGCGCCACAGGGCCCCGATCGCAGGCGTCGTCGAGTGAACCGTCGCGGTGAGCCACTTCCTCAGTGATAGATGAAGTGGAGGCAAGACGCGATGATTGGTACAGATGAACGACTCCTGCGGCCCACGCGACGAGGTGCGGCGATGATCCATTTCCTCAACAGCATTTGCGCCACCGTTCTGATCTACGGAACGGTGACTCGGGGTGGCCTTGGGGTCGCTCGAATTCTCGAGCGCTTGGTGAGGAAACCCGCCTAGCCGAAGCCGAGGATGAACTTCGCGTCCTCGGACATGCGGTCCGGCGTCCAGGGCGGGTCGAAGGTCAACTCCAGATCGACCTCTTCTACGCCGGGCACCTCGCGTGTCACACGCTCCATGTCCTGCGCGATGAGCTGTCCGGCCGGGCACCCCATCGACGTCAGGCTGTAGAGCACCTTCGCCTTGGAGCCCTCCAACTCGACCTCGTAGACGAGCCCGAGGTCGACGACGTCCATCCCNNGGATCAAATCGGCAGGTCAGCTTCGAGCGAGCCGATCACGAAGTCCGCTCCCGCCTCGCGCAGCTGCTCGACGCTGAAATGGCCGCTCGCAACGCCGAGGCAGTCGATCCCCGCACCATGGGCAGCGGTGACATCGTGGGGCGTGTCGCCGACTGTCAGGCACTGCTTGGGGTCGATCGGCTCGCCGTAGACCAGTGCCGCCCGCTGGAGCGCAAACCTCGTCACCTCGACGCGATCGGTTGAGTCCGAGCCGTAACCGCCGAAGCTGAAGAAGCGGTTGAGCCGGGCGCGATGCAGCTTGATATGCGCGGCGGCCTCCACGTTCCCGGTCACGAGCCCGAGCAGGTAGCCGTGCTCGATCAACCGCGGCAACAGCTTGTCGACTCCAGCGAGGACGCGATAGCCCCCCGAGTCGGCCACCGCCCCGTAGAGATAGTGCAGCCGTCGCTCCATCAGCCGCGCGAACTCCTTCCGGGAGGGCGGGTGGCCGATCACGGCAACGAACGTCAGCCGGCCGACCTCAGGATCGGTCATCCCGGCATCGCTGAACTTGCCGATGTCGGCTGGAATCCCGTAGAGCTCGTCGAACGCCAGCCGCCAGGAGACGGCGCCGGCGCCGCCGGTAGTGATCAGCGTCCCATCTATGTCGAACAGAAGCGCGACCCGTTCCGCTGCCATCAGCCGCAGGCTACTTGCACGAAGGGAGCAGAATGGCGGTGATGCCGGCGAGAACTGACGATTGGCCGCCGCTGCCGTACGAGCAGTGGCGCGAGACGCTCGACACGCTGCACATGTACCTGCAGATCGTGGGCAAGGTCCGCCTCGCACTCGAGCCGATGGAGCCGCAGTGGGCGCAAGTGCCGCTCTATGTCACGGCCCGGGGGCTGAACACGTCGCCACTCCCGCACTCCGCTGGGCCGTTCGACATCGACGTCGACTTCCTCGACCACGTCGTCACCGTGCGGACCACGCGAGGCCGACAGGAACGGGTCGAGTTGAAACCGCGGCCCGTGGCCGACTTCTATGCGGAGCTAATGGCGGCGCTTGCTGCGGCCGGGGTGCCGACGAAGATCAGCGAGCTGCCCTCCGAGGTGCCGAGCCCCATCGCGTTCCCGTTCGACACCGAACACGAGAGCTACGAGCCGGAGCCGGTGAGCCGCTTCTGGCGCGCGCTGACGTCGATCGACATCGTGATGAAGGAGCACCGGGCGCGGTTCCGCGGCAAGGTCTCCGCCGTGCAGTTCTTCTGGGGCTCATTCGACCTCGCCTACACCCGTTACTCGGGCCGGCTTCTCGAACCACCACCGGACGTCGACGTGATCACGCGCTACTCGCACGACGCCGAGCAGATCTGTGCCGGCTTCTGGCCCGGTAATACGACGGCGCCCGAGCCGGCGTTCTTCTCCTACATCTACCCGAGCCCGACGGGGATCGAGAACGCGAGCATCAGTCCTACGGCAGGCAGCTGGCGCACCGAGCTGGGCGAGTTCCTGCTCCCGTATGAGGCGGTGCGTACCGCAGACGATCCACGAGCCGCGCTGCTCGACTTTCTCGAAACCACCTACCGGGCCGGCGCCGGGCTCGCGCTCTGGGACCCGGCTCTCGCCCCCGCGTAGCTACCCTCGACGCGTGGATTCCGACCGCGCACGTGAACTGCTCGCCCGCGAGCGCCAACGGATCGTGTACAGCCTCGGCGGGCTGGCACCACGGGAGAGCGACGAACCGACGACGACCGCCGCGCACATGGCCGATCAAGCGTCAGACCTGTACGACAACGAACTGGATGAGGGCCTCGCCGACGACCTGCGAGTCGAGTTGGCGGCCGTCGAACGCGCGGAACAACGACTCGCTGCTGGGACGTACGGACTCTCGATCGAGAGCGGCGAGCCGATCTCCGACGAGCGACTCGAGGCCATGCCAACTGCCGAGCGCACCGCCGAAGAGCAAGCGCGTTTAGAGCGCGGCACCTAGCGCAGTCGAGGAGCCGCACCTCTTCGCGGCGTTCGTCGCTAGCGTGTTCGTGTGGCGAGCGTTCCGGCACAGATCCGGACGACGGGTCTTGGGAAGACATACCGCAGTCGGCACGGCGACGTGTGCGCGGTCGACTGCCTCGAGCTCGAGGTCGGCCGCGGCGAGTTCTTCGGCCTGCTCGGCCCAAACGGAGCGGGGAAATCGACCACGATCGGGATGCTCACGACGACCGTGGTACCGACGACAGGCCACGCCTACGTCGCAGGCATCGACTCGCGACGCCATCCGGCGGCGTTGAAGCGGCGGATCGGTGTCGTCGCCCAGACAAACACGCTCGACCGCCAGTTGACCGTGCTGGAGAATCTCTACTACCACGGGCGGTACTTCGGAGTAAGCCGGGTCGAGGCCAGGCGGCGCACCACGGAGCTCCTCGACCAGTTCGCACTCGCCGATCGCGCATCGGCGATGATCCACGAGCTGTCCGGCGGCCTTGCACAACGCCTGATGGTCGCGCGGGCTCTGGTGCACCGGCCCGAGATCCTCTTCCTCGACGAGCCGACATCGGGGATCGACCCGCAGACGAGGATCAACCTCTGGCGCATCCTCGAGGACTTGCACGCGCAGGGCCAAACGATCCTCCTGACGACCCATTACATGGAGGAAGCCGACTCACTCTGCCAGCGGATCGCAATCCTCGATCACGGGCGGCTGCTTGCTCTCGACAGCCCGGCTGAGCTGAAACAGCAGTTCGGCGCCGACACGGTCATCACGCTTACCGTCGACGGCGATCCGCAGCCGCTCGAGCGGGCCGCGACCGAGCTACCCGGGGTCCGACGTGCCGAGGTCGACGGTAAGACGGTGAGGGTGTTGGCGGCCCACGCCGCGGGCGTCCTGCCTCGGCTGGTAGAGGCCGCACGCATCGCGGGACTCGAGGTGCGCGACGCGACGAGTCAGCCGCCGAGCCTCGAGACCGTCTTCCTGAATCTCACCGGACGCGAGTACCGCGAGTGAGGGCCATGACACTCGAGGCCCGAAGGTGGACCGTGGGCTGGTCGGCGACGTTCCGGGCCATGCTCGCCCGCGACCTACGCGTGCTCCGCCGCCAACTCGGTCAGTTCGTGCTGAGGACGATCATGCAGCCGCTCCTCTTCGTGTTCGTCTTCGCCTACGTGTTCCCCAAGATCGGACAGGGGTTCCGCGGGCCGGGCAGCAGCCCCGGATCGTTCACCACTGTTCTCGTGCCCGGCCTGATCGCCGTCGCGATCAACTTCCAGGGCATCCAGGCCGTGGCACTGCCACTCGTACAGGAGTTCAGCGTCAGCAAGGAGATCGAGGACCGCGTCCTCGCGCCGGTGCCCGTCTGGATGATCGGCCTCGAGAAGATCGTCGCCGGCGCCCTCCAGTCCATTCTCGCGGCGCTGGTGGTCTTTCCGATCGTCTACGTCGTACACGCGCACGGCGCCGCACCGCACATCCACGTTCACGACTGGTTCCTCTTCGCCGTGGCGATCGTGTTTGCGTCGCTACTCGCCTCGGCGGGCGGCCTGTTCATCGGCACTGTGATCGACCCGCGCAAGATCACCCTCCTGTTCAGCGTCATCGTCATCCCGATCACGTTCCTCGGCTGCGTCTACTACCCCTGGGCAACGCTTTCGCCGATCCCGTGGTTGAAGTACGCCGTGCTGCTGAACCCGCTCGTCTACATGACGGAGGCGCTGCGGGCGTCGCTGACACCCCAGCTTCCACACATGGCGATGTGGGCGTTCATGCTCGCCCTCGTCGGCGGCACGGCCGCGCTCGGCTTTGTTGCGCTACGCACCTTCAGCCGACGCGTCGTGACCTGACCATGCATGAAGCCGCTAAAAGCCGAGCAGCCGTACCTCTTCGCGCCGCTCGCGCGCGAAGAAATGGATGCCTTCGACGAACCGCACCGAGTTAAGAACAATCGACGTGGTCTGACCGCGACGTCGCACTGGCCATCTAGTCGCGCACGAGTGCGGGGCTGGTTCTCGTAACCGCGGTGAGGTTTGCGGGTAAGTACGCTGCCGTAGTCCGAGTACGTGCCGATTCGGCGGGGACCGGAGTGGTGCGATGTTCGTTGTGTGTTCCGTCTCGGTGCCGTCGTTCTGCTTGCCGTCGGCATCCTCGCGGCTGCTTTGACGAGGGTAGTGTTGGCGCCGGCCTCGCTTGCTGGGCGCGCGGCCGGGTCGGTGCTGCCGACGACCGTGTCGGGGCGTTATGTCGTGGGTGCCAATGCGATGGTGCGCGTCGGTGGCACCGTCTACGTGGGCGGCGACTTCTCCATGGTCGCGAACCGCACCGGCTCGGCGATCGTCGTGCCGGAGGCGGGTGGGGCGCCCGAGCCGGTTGCCGCGGAGGTCGCGGGCGGCTCGGTAGAGGCGGCGGTGGCCGACGGGAACGGTGGTTGGTACATCGGCGGTTCGTTCACGAGCGTCGGCGGCGTCCTCCGCGCCGGGCTTGCGCACCTGCGCCCGGACGGGAGTCTCGACTCGGCATTCGCCCCCGCAGACCTGGGGCAGATTCATGCGCTCGTGCTCGTCGGAGGCGTCCTCGACGTCGGCGGCGTCCACAGAGTCGGAAGCGGCCCGACAAGCGGCGTAGCGCCCGTGCTGGTCGCCCTCGACGCGGCGACCGGCGCCGCCCGGCCGACAACCTACGAGCTGTTGCCCGTCACCTCGGATAACCCCACGGGTGTGCTCGCGCTGGTCGCGAGTGGGGGACGTCTGTACGTCGGATTCGGCCCCGATGGCGTCGCCGCTTACCATGCGGCCGGCGGAGCGCCGATCTGGAAGCGCACCTTCACCCCCGTCGTCGCCGAAGCCGAGGGCGCCGGCGCGCTCGTACTCGACAGCGCCAGGCTGCTCGTCGGCGGCAAGTTCCAGGACGCGGGTAACAAGAACATCGAGGCGCTCGACGTCACCGACGGGACACCAACCGGCCCGCAGCTCAGCGTGCCCGCCACGACCGTCACGGCGATCGCCGTGGTCGGCGGCAGCGCCTACCTCGCCCGCCCCGGCGCGGCCGGTGTCGCTCTGGTCGACCTCGTGACGGGGGCGTGGCGCATCTGGGGCGCGATCTATCCGACGACACTGGCCGCCGACGGCACGACGCTGTACGTGGCCGGCAGGACCGCGACCGACCTGCGTTACACGCAGCACGTCTACGCCACCCAGACCGGAACGGCGCAGCCTGCCCTCCGACCCGTCTCCCCGCCGCTCAGCGGCGGCGCCATCACGCTGGCGCCGCAGGGCGGCCACCTGTTCATCGGCGGTGCCTTCATCGGCGCGGGCGGGGCAGCCCGCAGTAACCTCGCCGCCTTCAACATCCGCACTGGCGCGCTGCTCACCTGGCATCCAAGTACGGATCAGATGGTGAGCGCGCTCGCTGTCGCCGGCCACACGATCTACCTCGCCGGCCAGTTCACCCACGTCTCCGGAGTGCCACGCAACGGCCTCGCCGCCGTCGCCGCCGACGGGACCGGCCACCTGCTGCCGTGGCACCCATCGGCGCCCGGCGTCGACGCGCTGGCGGTCAGCCACGGACGCGTCTTCGCCGGCGGCTCGATCTTCCTGCGGCCCAAGCAGCCCAAGCCGGGGACGCCGTGGCGGCAAGAGCACCTGGCCGCGTTCTCGGCCGGCGGGGCCGGCTCGCTGCTCTGGTACTCGCCGGAGGCCACCTGGAACGTCAGCGCGCTCGCCGTCTGGCACGACACGCTGCTCGCCGCCGGGCCCAGCGTGATCGCGCTCCCGATCGGCGGCAACGGACGGCATGACCTCTGGCACCAGTCGACCAACGACAGCATCTTCGTGCTCGCAACCCGCGGAACCATCCTCTACGCCGGCGGGCGCTTCAGCCGCATCGGCGGGCAACCGCGCAACAACCTCGCCGCCTTCGCGCTCGACCGCGGGGGCGCGCTGCTCGCCTTCGCCCCCGCCCTGCCGCCGACCGTGGAGGCGCTTGCCCCCGTCGGAGCCGACGTCGTCTACAGCAGCACAGCTCACGCGCTGGGCGCGGTCTCCGAGAACGGCAAGGTCGAGCCATGGCACATCGACGGCCACGGGTGGGTGAACGCGATCCTTCCCGTTCCCGGCGGCCTCGTCGTAGCCGGCGTCTTCTCCTGGCTCGGCCCCGCCGGCCACCAAGCAGCCGGTGGCATCGCCTGGCTGCCCTGACTCGGCGCAGCCGCTTTTCAGAGGCAAGCCCCTAGAACCCGAGCAGCCGCACTTCTTCGCGCCGCTCGCGGGCGAAGAAATGGATGCCGTCGACGAACCGCACCCAGTTGCAGCGCGTGCACATGAGCAGCGAGTGTGTGCGCGCGCTGTCGGCGAGAAAACGGACGCCGCGCAGCAGGTCGCCGTTCGAGACTCCCGTCGCCGCGACGATCATCTCGCCGGGGGCAAGATCCTCGGTGTGGAAAAGGCGCGTGTAATCCTCGATCCCGATCTCGCGCAGCTCGTCGATCTCGCGCCGCGAGGTCGGCCAGAACTGCGCCTGCAGCTCGCCGCCGAGGCAGCGCAGCGCAGCCGCCGAGAGCACTGCCTGCCGCGTGCCACCGATCCCGATCGCGAGGTGGTCGTTCGTCCCGCGGATCGCAGCGGAGATCGACGCAGTCACGTCTCCGTCCTGGATCAGCTTGATGCGCGCGCCCGCGGCTCGGATCTCCTCGATCAGGTCGTGGTGTCGAGGCCGGTCGAGGACAATCGTCGTCACGTCGTTCACGCGCCGGCCGAACGCGTCGGCGATCGCCTCGATGTTTTCAGCGACCGGACGCAGCAGATCGATCGCACCGCGCGCGCGCGGACCGACCGCAAGCTTGCGCATATACATGTCGGGCAAGGTCAAAAGGCGGCCGGGCTCACCCACGGCGATCATCGACATCGCGCCGTTGCCGCCGCGCGCGACGACCCCGCGGCCTTCGAGCGGGTCGAGCGCGAGATCGACCTCAGGCCCGCCCGTGCCGAGCACCGCCCCCGGCACGAGCCCGCCCTCCTCGGCAACCGACCCGAAGACGATGCGCCCCTGGATCGGCAGCGTGTCGAGCGTCGAGCGCATGCCGTCCGCTGCCGATTCCTCCGCCGCCTCCTGATCGGCGCGGCCGAGCCAGCGCGCCGCGCGAAGCGCCGCATGCTCGGTCGCGCGCAAGTAGGACTGGCACCGGCAGGGCGCTTGCAACACAGGCGTCGGTTCGGCCGCCGGCTCGCTCTCTGTCTGGGTCACACGCGCTCCCGGGCGCGCTCTGCCGCCGAAAGCACGAGCTCGGCGACCGCCGCGGTCGCGCGATCCGCGTTCTCGTTCTCGATCACGGGCACGCCCTCGCGCTCAGCGCGGCCGACGATGTAGCGCTGCAGCCGCCGGATCTCCTCGAAGCGGTCGAGGTATTTCGCCATCGGGCGGTCGGCGCCGGACTCGCGGGTGAAGAAATGCTGCGCGTGCGTCGTCTCGTCAGAGATCTGGAGCACGCAGGCGCTCACGAGCACGTTCTCGAGCTCCGCCGGCAAGAGGCCTGGCACCAGGTGGACGCCTTCGAGCACCATCGACCACCCCTCCTGCAGCGCCCGCTCGATCGACGCGCGCACGCCGACGAGCACCTGCCGCGACTGCTCGAGGAAACCGGCGACGAGCGGATCGTCGGCGTCGGGAACCGCGAGCCCCGCCTCGAAGCTCGAGTAGTGGATCGCGGGCATGAACTCGTGCGAGAAGAACGCGCGCATCGTCTGCCGTACGAAATCCGTGGACGTGACACGCGTGATCCCGAGTCGGTACGCGATCTCCGTCGCCACCGTCGACTTGCCCGTGCCGGTCGCACCGCCGACGAGGATGACGATCGGCAGGTCGAGCTCCCGAAGCTCCTGATAGCGGCGGAGCTGCCGTAGCGCCTCGCGGCCCTCCACCTCCCCGAGCGTGTCGATCGCGAGGGATTCGAGCCGGTCGAGCTCCACCGTGTCGCTGCCGCGCCCGGTGAGGTCGTCGCCGACTTTGCGTGCAAGCGCGTACGCGCGCTCCGGTGCGACGCCGACGGCCATCAGCGCACGCGCCATCAGCCCGCGCGAGTACGGAAGCCCGTGCTCGCCGCCGAGCGGCAGCGGCATGATCCGGCGTGGCTCCGTCACGCCGTAACCACCTCCGGCACGAGCGCGAGAATCGCCTCGTCGAGCCCGGGCGCGACGACCTCGTTGTCGGCAAACACGACGCGCGCACCACGCGCTAGCGCGTGCTCTGCGACGACGTCGATCGCCGCCGCCTTGAGCTCGATGAGATACGTGTCTGCATCGATGCGCGCGAGCTCTTCACGCAGGACGTCGCGCCGCGCGAGGTTGCGTGACACGTGAACGATGTCAGCATCGAGGTGCTCCGTCGGCGCGGGCCCCGTCGTGAAGACAGCCACGCGACCCTCGAGCGGCTCCGTCGCACGCAGCCGGAGCGAGAAGTCCTCTCCGGGCTTCAGCACGAGGTCGCTGATGAGTGCGCGATAGGCGTTGAGGCCGGTGAGGTCGTGTGCGACCAGAATGCGCGCAGAGGTCGCAATCGGCGGGATCGCCGCACCGCTCCCATCGAAAACGACGACGTCGGGGTTCAGTGACGCCGCAAGCCGCGCACCCTCGAGGACGTTCGACGCGAACGGCGCGCCGGCCATCCCGCCTCCCGCTCGACGGCAGCCGACCGTCGGCACGCCTACGAGCGCCGCGGTCTCGAAATGGTCGGAGGCTGCGTGACGGCCGGAGCGGGAAAGCACCACGAGGTCGTCGAGGCGTGGCGGCGTCGCGATCAACTCCGGCTCCGACGGGCCGCCTCGACCCATCGAAACGACGACGACGCTGCGATCGCGCGACAGCAGCCGCGCCACGTGGCCCGTGACCGCCGTCTTGCCAACGCGCTTGCCGGTGCCGATCACGGCGATCGACGGCAGTTCGAACGGATGAAACGTCGGTGGGTCGAAGCGAAAGTCGGCGCCGACGTACGGGAGGCCGAGCGCGAGGAAACGCGATGCGAGCGCGAGCCGCAGCTCGGGTGTCAGCACCGGCTCGTCGGAGAGATCGACCACAATCTCCGCCTCGCCGGGCTCCTCGACGATCGGTACGCCGTAGTCCGGAACGCCGCGCAGCTTCTCGGCGCCGCCGAGCAGGATGACGCCCACGAACTCGTACGGAAGCTCTCCGAGCGCCTCACGGACGACCTCCGGATAGTGCTCCCCATCGATGATCGCAACGGCTCTCATCGGTTCGACGTCACCTCCCCCTCGATCCGAGCGGTGTACTTCTCATACGTCTTCGTCTCCGTCGAGAACTGAATGATGCGCTCCTGGCCGTGAAATGGGTACTTCCGCCAGACATCGACGTGGGTGCCGGAGACCTCGACGATGTTGTAACAGGGTCTTCCGTTCCCTCTCAGGCGGGCGGAAGAAACGGTTCCGGCGTTGACGATGAACAGATCCTCGAGCCGCCAGGCGTACGGGACGTGCTTGTGGCCTGAGAGAACGAGGTCGACGCCGGCCCGCTGCAAGCATTCGAGCGCGTCGCCCGCGTCGTTGACGATGTTCCGCTCGCGGCCGGTCCCCGGCACGGGCAGCAGGTGGTGGTGCACGACGAAAATCCGCAGATCGGCCGGATCGGCGAACTGCTCCTCGATCCAGCCGTAGCGGCCGCGCCCGATCTGCCCGTTGTCGAGATCGGGCTCGGTCGAGTCGACGGCCACGATCGTGACGCCGCTCAGGCGGAGCACCGAGTTGCGACTGCCGAAGAGCTCCTCGAAATGGACGTAACCGACGTTGCGCGAGTCGTGGTTCCCGGGGATCACGATCATCGATTCGCAGTCGATGCTCTCGACGTAGCGCCGCGCGATCGCGTACTCGTCCTTGAAGCCGTGCGACGTCAGGTCGCCCGAGATCACGACGACGTCGGGCGCGAGCTCGTTCGTCTCGGCGATCGCGCGCTCAAGGAGGTTCGGCAGAAAGAACTGCTGTCCGCAGTGCAGGTCGGACAGCTGGACGATCGTGAAGGGACGCCCGTTGCCCCCGGCTTCCATGGGTTCAGACTAGAAGATCCCGCTAAAAGATCCAGCGCACCGGGTAGTAGAGCCCGGCCGCGACCAGGCCCGCGACGACGAGCAGGACGTTGTTCAACGGTTCTTGACGAGAATCGCTTCGAGGACGTCCGCGGCGTTCTCGCACGCGTCGACCGCTTCCTCGAGCTGCTCGTGGATGTCCTTCCAGCGGATCAGCGTGATCACATCCGCGCCGCCGCTGAAGAGCCCCGAGATTGCGGCGCGCGCGAGACGGTCGCCCTCGTCCTCGAGCTCGCGCAGCTCGATCAGTTGCCGCTTCGAGTCCTTGAAGCCCTCGAGCCGGTCGATCGCCTCGGCGAGCTTCTTCGCGGCCCGGTTGACGACAATCGCCTGCTCCCGGGCCTGGCCGCGAACCTCCAGCACGCCGTAGCCGACGATCTTCTCGGCGGTGTCGTCGATGTTGTCGCAGATGTCGTCCAGCACGCCCGCGAGCCGGAACATGTCGTCGCGGTCGAACGGCGTTACGAACGTGCGGTTGATCAGGTCGATCAGGTCGTGGGTGATCCGGTCGCCGGCGTGCTCGAGCTCTTTGATGTCGCGCATGCGGTCGTCGGCGCCGTCCGGGAAGTCGTCCAGGAGCTGAATCAGCAGCTCGGATATTGCGACGGCATTCGCCGCCGCTCGGTTGTAGAGCGTGAAGAACTCGCGCTTCTGCGGAATGAGGCTGATCCGGGCCATAGGCTTCGGTTTTCTACACGGTTTCACCGTCCGACGGCGCAGGTACCTTGACTCGCAGATGGGGCTCGATATCCCGGTGTTCCAGGCATATCAGGGCACCGAGCCGCCACGCTTTGCCAGCCCGGCGGAGTTGGAGTGCGCGAAGGTGCTCGACTACTACGGAATCCCGTGGCTGTACGAGCCGCGCACGTTCGTGCTGGAACAGGCCGAGGACGGGCGGGTCACCGAAGCGTTCGCACCCGACTTCTACTTGCCGCAGCAGGACCTCTACATCGAGCTCACCGTCATGAAGCAGTCGCTCGTGACGCGCAAGAACCGCAAGCTGCGGAAACTGCGTGAGCAATATCCCGACATCAAGATCAAGCTCTTCTACAAGCGGGACCTCGAACGTCTAGCCCAGCACTTCCGCCTCGATCTGGCCTCGTAATGCCCCTGGTCGACCCTCGCGTCGGCGAGGTCTACCTCTCGGCCGACGAGCTGGCCTCTCGCATCCGTGAGCTCGGCGCCGAGATCTCCCGCGACTACGACGGGCGTGAGCCACTGCTCGTCGGGTTGCTCAAGGCGAGCCTGATCTTTCTCACCGACCTTTCGCGCGCAATCCCGATTCCGCACGGGCTCGACTTCATCGAGCTCGCCGGCTACGGCAGCGCGCAGATGGGCGGCCACGAGCAGATCCGGGTGCTGAAGGATCTCGACGCCGACATCAGCGAACGCGACGTCATCCTTGTCGAGGACGTGATCGACACCGGCTTGACGCTGAACTACCTCGTGCGCACGTTCGAGCTCCGCAGGCCTCGCTCCGTCGCAGCGGTGACGCTGCTCGACCGGCCCTACCGCCGGCTCGTCGAGGATTTGCCGGTTCGCTACGTCGGCTTCGTCGTGCCGGACGAGCTCTTCGTAGGCTTCGGCTTCGACCTCGACGAGAAGTGGCGGCACCTGCCCGATCTGCACCTGCTCCAGCTGGAGATTTAGGCTAGACTAACTTTAGTGAGGATCGACCGCGCCGAGTCAATTGACCACGGCGAGCGCGTGCTGCACGGCACAGCCAGGTTCCGGCTTCTCCCCTTCATCGGCCCGGCATTCATCGCGGCGGTCGCCTACGTCGACCCGGGCAACTTCGCGACGAACATCGCGGGCGGGTCGCGGTACGGGTACACGCTTGTCTGGGTGATCGTCGCCTCAAACCTGATGGCGATGCTGATCCAGACGCTGTCGGCGAAGCTCGGCGTCGCGACCGGCCGGAACCTCGCCGAGGTCTGCCGCGACCGGTTTCCACGTCGCGTCGTCATCGGTCTCTGGGTCCAGGCGGAGGCGATCGCGATCGCGACCGACCTCGCCGAGTTCCTCGGCGCCGCAATCGGTCTGCACCTGCTGTTCGGAATCGGACTGCTGCCGGCTGCCGGCATCACAGCCGTCTGCGCGTTCGGAATCCTCGGACTGCAGCGCTTCGGCTTCCGTCCGTTCGAAGCGGTGATCGCGGTGATGGTGCTCGTGATCGGGGGCTGCTACGTCGTCGAGCTGTTCAAGGCGCACCCCGATCTCGGCGCCGTCGGCCGCCATGCCGTCCTGCCGGAGTTCCAGGGGAAGGGCTCGGTGCTGCTCGCCGTCGGCATCCTCGGTGCGACGGTGATGCCGCACGTCATCTGGCTGCACTCGGCGCTGATGCAGGACCGCATCCGCACGCAGAACGAGGAGCAGAAGCGCCGGCTCATGCGCTTCACGCGGATCGACGTGACGATCGCCATGGTGATCGCCGGGTTGATCAACGTCGCGATGCTCGTGATGGCGGCGAGCACGTTCTTCAAGACGGGGCATCACAGTGTGCAGTCGCTCGAAGGCGCGCACAAGACCCTCGAGCCGCTGCTCGGCAGCGCCGCGAGCGCGCTCTTCGCGATCGCACTGATCGCATCCGGCCTGTCGAGCTCCGCCGTCGGCACGCTCGCCGGCCAGGTCGTGATGCAGGGCTTCATCCACCGAAAGATTCCGATCGTCGTCCGCCGCACCGTCACGATGGCGCCCGCGTTCGTCGTGATCGGCCTCGGCGCCGACCCTTCGCGGACGCTCATCCTCAGCCAGGTGATCCTCTCGTTCGGCATCCCCTTCGCCCTCGTGCCGCTCGTCCTCTTCACGGCCCGGCGAGAGGTCATGGGCGGCCTTGTGAACGCCCGCGCGACCACCGCGGCCGCCTGGGTCGTCGCGGCGGTGATCATCGCCCTGAACGTCTTCCTGCTCGTCCAGACCTTCGCCTAAGCAGAAGACCAGCCGCCCCGGGGGAGGCGGCCGATTTTCCGCATTGCAATCAATAAACGGCGGAGCGCCGTCTGGGGTTACGGGAGATAGCCGAGCGGATCGACGGGTGTCCCGTTCAGGCGCACCTCGAAGTGGAGATGCGGCCCCGTGCAGAAGCCGGTACAGCCGACGTAGCCGATCGTCTCGCCCGTCGAGACCTGCTGGTTGCAGCTGACGGCGATCCGCGACTGGTGCCCGTAGAGGGTCGCGAGACCGTTGTGGTGGTCGATCATCACGAGGTTCCCGTAGCCGGACATCCAGCCGCACCAGACGACCGTTCCCGATCCTGCAGCATGGATGGGCGTCCCGGTCGGGACACCGATGTCGATGCCCGGATGGAGCGTGCCCCAGCGCATCCCGAACGGGCTCGTGATCGGGCCGATGACCGGCCAGATAAAGCCGGTGCCGCTCGGCGCGGCCGGCGGCTCCGACGAGCTCCCGGCAGCAGCGCCCGCCGCCTCCGTCTGGCCGGCGCGGAGCTTCGCCGCGAGCTGCGCGCTCGCAGAGGCAAGCGCCTGCGATTCCTCAATCTCACCCTGCACCTGTTTGCGCGTGATCACGAGCGCGTGGCTCTTGCTCGAGCGTGCGCCCGCGAGACTGCCCCGGCTGGACAGGAGCTCGCCGCGCAGAATCGCTTGCTGCTGCACGCGCGCGTTGATCACCGTCGTCTCCTGCTGCACGCCATGCCGGATCGTCGTCGTCCGCGCGCGCTGCACCGTGATCTGATGCTTTGCGGTGGCGACCTGCCTGGCAACCCTCTTGTCCTGCGCAGCGATCAGGCCGAGGTAGTCGAGTTGGTCGATCACGTCGCTGAAGCTGCGCGCCGCGAGTAGCACATCCACGGTCGTCGGCTCGTTCTGCTTGTAGATGTCGACGAGCCGGAGGTCGAGCCGTTGCACCGAGAGCTTGTACTCGTGTCGCAAGTAGCGGAACCTGATCGTCTGCAGCTTGTAGAGCTGGTTCAGCTTGTCGAGCCGCCGCTGATGCAGCGAGAGATCGGACTGAAGTGACGCGAGCCGCGCGGACACATTGCCGACACGATGCTCGAGCGTCCGGATCTGCGTCGTCAGCCCGCCGATCTGCGCGCTGAGCTGCGACTCCTGGGCCTGCGCACGCGCGATCTTCGCATGCAGCTGGCCGAGCTTCGCGTCCACGGAGGCCTTCTGGTCGCCGTAGTTGTCACCCGCCAGGGCGGCCGGTGCCGCGACCGCACACATGAGCGCGAGCAGGAGCAGGGCGTGCTTCGCCATCGCCGAAGAGGTTCGCCGAGACCCGGGTCGTCCCTGCGCCTGCTCTCGAGTCTAATCTTCGGTCGGCACCACGATCTCGGTCTCTTGAACCGGGAGCCGGGCTCTGCGAATCCGCTCGTCGGCCTCGGCCAGTGTCTCGTCGAGCGCGGCATGCAGTTGCGTGTCGCGCGCATCGAGCTCCGCGAGCCGCGCGCGCACCGCGGCCTCGGCGGTCGAGTCCTGGGCGTGTACCGCGCCACCAAGATCTTGCAGCGCGCTGCGCCGGTCGGAATCGAGCAGGAGGAGGGCGTTCTGGATGCGCCGCGCCTCGGCCGCCGCCACCTGACGGGCACGCATTGTCTGCCACGATGAGCGGGCGCGCTCACGCGCGTCGACGGACGCGCGCGTGACGCTTGAATCGGGACGCCGGCGCGCAGCCTCGAGGAACGCAGCGAGCAAGAGTGCGGCCAGGCCAAGCAGAATGAGCCCGTACGGCCAGTGGCCGACCGCGAAGAGGATGAGTGCGAGCACGAACGCAATAGCGGTGATCGCGAGCAGGAGCTGCGGCGGCGCGACACCGAACCAGTGCGGCTCGCTCCGCTGCACCGACACCGGCGCCGGACCGGCCTCGTCGAGTGGCACGTGCGCCGGCACGGTCGAGCCCGCGTCGACCTGCGCGCCGCACGCCGGACAGAACCGCGCATTCGGCGGCAGCTGCACCCCACAGTTCGGGCAAGTGTCAGCGGCCACTGGCGATGCGCTCATGCTTGGCTTCTGTCCTCAACTCGAGCGCGCGTAACGCCGCTGCCGCGCTGCGACGCAGCGGCCCGACCTGTTGGCGGTAGTCCTCGTCGGTGACCTTGCCGGTGCGATGGTCGAATTCGAGTTCCTTCAGCGCAGCGAGCGCGCGATCTCGCTCCTCCACCAGTTCTAGCCGTCGATGCTCGAGCTCGCTCGGCTCGTCGAGCACGTCGCTTACCGGCGTCGGGTCGCGCAGGAAAGGCCGCGCGACGAAGAGGACGACGGCGAGGGCAAGCCCGGCAGCGAGCACGAGCGCCAGCGTCATGCCGGCGCTGCGGCGTAGCGCTCGGCGAGCCGGCGCTGCTCCACCGCGTCTGGCCACATCGCTACGAGCGAGCCGAAGAGGAACAGGAAGCCTGCCGCCCAGACGAGGTTGACGAGGGGCTTCACGAGCGCCTTCAGGTAGAGCGTGCCGTTCGGATCGATCTGGTCGGCGATCAGAAACAGATCGCCGAGATTGCGCGGATCGTGGTAGATCGACACCTCATTCGAGGTCTGCGGGCCGAGGGGAGTCACCGGATAGAGGTTCTTGCCCGGGTGCAGGATGGCAACGGTCGAATTACCGCGCGTTGCTTTGACAACCGCCCTCGTCTCGACCGCGTTCGCCGTCTTCCTCGTTTGCAGAGCCTCGTAGTGCAGCGTGTAGCCGGCGATCTCCAGTGATTGTCCAACGTGGAGGCCGCGCTCGCGGACGGTCTGGTACGCACTCGACCCCGCGATGCCGATCGCGAGCAGCAGGATGGCGGCGTGCACGATGTACCCGCCGTAGCGGCGGCGATTCTTGCCGATGAGGCGGAAGAGCGAACCAGTCGCGCGGGTGCCGCGCACGAACTCGAGCGCGATCGACGCGGCCACGAACGCGGAGAACGTGTACGCCAGGAGGCCCGGCAGGGACGAGTTGAAGCCGAGGCCAATCAACACGCCTCCCGTGACGACTGCAGCAGCGAGCGGTATGAGGAACGTTTTCCCGAGCGCGCGCAGCGAGGCCCGGCGCCAGGCGACGAGCGGGCCGATCCCCATCAGCAAGAGGAGCGGCAGGCCGAAGGTGTGCAGGAAGAAGTCGTAGTACGGCTTCGACACCGAGCGCGTCTCACCGCGCACTGCCTGGGTGAGCACCGGATACATGACACCCCACAAAATCGTCAGGCAGAGCGCGACGAGTAGCAGGTTGTTGTAGAGGAACGCCGCTTCGCGGGAGACGAGCGACTCGAGCTTCGTCCGCGCGCGGAGCAGCGGCAGCCGGAGGTAGATCAGCCCGACCGCGAAGACCGTGCACGCGACCACGAAGCCGAGGAACCAGCCGCCGATCGAGCTCTGCGAAAACGAATGGATCGAATTGATCACGCCGGAGCGCGTGAGAAACGTTCCGAAAATCGACAGGAGGAACGCGAGCGAGACAAGCACCATGTTCCAGACCTTCAGCATGCCGCGCTTCTCCTGGATCATCACGGAGTGCAGGAACGCGGTCGCAGCCAGCCACGGCATGAGCGCAGCGTTCTCGACGGGATCCCACGCGTAGTAACCGCCCCAACCAATCTCGACGTACGCCCAGTGCGCACCGATCAGCTGGCCGACGCCGAGGAACATCCACGCGGAAAGCGTCCAGCGGCGCGTCGCGACGAGCCAGCGCTCATCGGTGCGTCGCGAGAGCAGCGCGCCCATCGCAAACGCAAACGGGATCGTCAACCCGACATACCCGAGATACAGAAGCGGCGGGTGCGCGAGCATGTACGGGTTCTGCAGGCTCGGCACCATTCCAGCGCCGTCGGCCGGCGCGGGCGCGGTGCCGAACGGGCTCGAGACGAAGCAGAGCATGAACGCGAAGAACGTCGCGATACCCGCGAGCACCGGGACGACCCACGCCATGAGCTCGCGTGTGCGCCGGTTCAGCCAGACGACGAGCGCCGCGTAGCCGGAGAGGACGAGGAGCCACAGCAGGAGTGACCCCTCTTGCCCACCCCAGAACGCCGAGAGCCGGTAGCCGAGCGGTAGCTGAATGTTTGTGTGCTCGGCGACGTAGACGAACGAGAAATCGTGACGCGCGAGCGCGGCCCACAGCACGCCGGCTGCGACGAGCGTCGTCCCGAACGACGCGAGGAGTGCGTTCTGCGCGGAGAGAGCGAGCCGGCGGCGGCGCTTCCACGCGGCGAACGAACCGGCGACGAGCGCGTAGACGAGGAGCCCGAAGCTCAGGAGCAGCGCTGCCCTCCCGAGTGCGGCCACCTACGTGTTCTTCTTGGCGGGCGTGTACTTCGACGGGCATTTCGTCGAGAGCGAGCCGTCGGTCGCTACAAACACGCCGTTGCGCAGCGTCCCGGTGACGACGACCTCGCGACTGACGCCGAAGAGATCCGGAACCGTGCCGTGATACACGACGTTCGCTCGCGCCCGCGGATGACCCGTCACGTTGCGCAGCACGAACCGCATGCCGGCACTCGAGTGCGCGTCGCCGCTCGAGCTCACGACCTTCCCGACGAGCAGCACCTCGCCCGTGTTGCGTGCCAGGTCGTTCGGCTGGATCTGCGGCGTGCCGGCACCGGCGACCGCCGTGTACACGACGAAGACCGCGAGTGCTGCCGCAACGGACAGCGCGATGACGAGCCGGGCGGGACTGCGCCTCACGCCCGCAAGCTTACCCCCCTGTCGCTAACTGCAGAGAGCGCTCAGTGCTCGCCGGCGATCACGCGGCGGCCCGGCACGCGGTACCCGTGATCGTGACAAAGCGAACCAGGTGAATCTTCGGTGAGCGCGTCGCAGTAGCCCTTGCCGTACGCGGCCCGCATGAAAGCGGCCACCACGTCGAGATTCCACTCCGAGATCTCGCCCGCCTCGCGCCAGAGATCGGTCAGGCGGAGGTCGATATCGAGCTCGAGCAGGTCGATCCGTGAGGGCTGAATGGCCACGGCGAAACGGTAGAAAATGGGTCGGACGGACTACGCTCTGGCCGTGGGAGAAATCCGCCTCGGGCCTGCCGGATTGCCGGATACGCCCTCGTTCGAGGAGTCCGCAGCCCTCCTCGCGGCCCGCGGCTACCGGGCGTGCGAGATCGGATTCGGCGGCGGCTTCTGGCTCGATTACGACTCCGCTCCGGCGCTCGGGGCGGCACTGCGCGCCGAGGACATCGTGCTCTCGGTGCACGCGCCGCTCGCCGCCTTCATGGGACACGTGGAGCGCGAGAAGAAGTTCAAGATGGCGCTCGGCATGCTCGACCACACGGCCGGGCTCGCGAAGGCAGCCGGCGCCGACGTGATCGTCTTCCATCCAGGCTTCCTGCTCGGCCGCGAGCGGGAGCGCGCGATCGCGGACGTCGTCGACCAGCTCGGCGACCTGCGCGCACGGCTCGACGCGAAAGACCGGCTCGTGCCGTTCGGGATCGAGGTGATGGGACGCGTGCGCGACCTCGGAACGATCGACGACGTGCTCGCAATTGCATCGCAGGTCGACTTCGTCCGGCCCGTGCTCGACTTCGCTCACATGCACGCGACGAGCGACGGCGCCTACACAGACGTCGACGCCTTCGCATCCGCTCTCGAGGCGACGGACGCGGTGATCGAGCCCGGCGTGCCGTTCCACATCCATTTCAGCGACATCGCCTACGCGAATCGCAACGAGACGAAGCATCTGCCCTACGGAGAAGGCACGCTGCGTGTCGAGCCGCTGCGCGACGCGCTCACCCGCTTCGAGCGGCCGGCGACGGTGATCAGCGAGTCGCCGGACGACGCGTCGACTCAGACGATCGGCACGGTGCTGCTCGGCGAGAGCGCCGACCGGCGCGCCTCGTAGACCACCGCTTCGTCCTCGCGGCCGCGCGAGCGCAGGAACTCCGCCAGGTGGCGAAGCGCCCAGTGCTCGAGCGCGTGCAACTCGTAGAGGTCGAAGCCCTCGACCGCCTTCAGCATCAGCTTCTCTGCCTCCGCGTCACGGTTCTGCGCAGCGCGGACGACGCCGAGCCCGAGCTTGGTCGACGAGACCGAGACACGGTCCTCAGGACCCACCGTCTCCCGCGCTTCGAGCGCGAAGCGCTCCGCCTCGTCGAGGGCACCCTGTTCGACGAGCACCATCGCGAGCGCCCGTTGCGCCTCGCAGAGCGAACCGCGGTCTCCGATGCCCTTGAGCGCGCGCACCGCGTCGCGCAAGAGCTTCTCCGCACGATCGACGTCACCTTGCGCGAACGCCGCGCGGCCGACCATCATTGTCATCACGGCCTCGCGCGTCGAGTTGCCGAGCTCGATGAACAGCTCGCGTGCGGCGCTGTAATCGTCCTCGGCCTCTGCGAAGCGCTCGCTGACGAGCTCGACCCAGCCCTTGACGCTCAAGGCGGACGCGCGGCTCAGGAGACTGCCGCTCTGGTCGGCGAGCTCCATGGCGCGCAAGAGCAGCGGCGCGGCCTCTGCAACCTCGAGCCGAAGCACGTAGGCCGAGACGAGGCCGTGAATGACGAGCGCCTCGAGATCCTTCCGGTCGGCCTCGCGGGCAGCCGCGAGCGCCGCCTTCGCCCAGCGCTCGAACTCCTCGTAGTCACCGAACCACGAGGCCACCTGCGACGCGATCCACAACGGCTCGAAGCGGACATCGGGCTCGGCGTCCGCGAGCACCTCGACCGCCTGTGCAACGAGCCGTCGCGCGGTGACGGCGTCGGCGCGATGCTGCAGTACGGCCTCGGCGAGTGCGGTCAGCGCGCGGCCTTGCACTCGGGTCTCACCCGCCTGCTCGGCGTCCGAGGCGACTTCGCTCATTTCGACGAGAACCGCGGGGAAGTCGGCGAGGCGCCACGCCGCGCGGCCGGCGAAGTACCGCCGCTCGAGCGTCGGCGCGAGCTCGACCGCCCGCAACAGCAGCTTGCGGGCGCTGCGGAACGACTCGCGCGAGAGCGCGCGACGGCCGGCCTTCGTCAGGACCTCGGCCGCTTCCTCGCGCAGCTCTGCGGGAGCGGAGCCGTCGAGCTCCGCGAGCAGACGTGTGGCCTGGTCGAGATGGAAGGCGCGGATCTCTAGCAGCTCGTCGCCTGCGCGCTCGCCGAGCCATTCGGCGAAGGCATGGTGCAGATCGGCGCGCGACGTCTTCGAGAGCCCCCCGTACGCGACCTCACGGATGAGCACGTGCTTGAACTTGTACGCCTGCTCGCCGCTGATCGTCGCGCGCACTTCACGCACCACGAGGTCGCGGATCAGCAACTCGTCGAGCGCATCGTCGACGTCGTCGAGCTCCGGCGTGAGCTTCGAAAGCGCGCCGCTCATGAAGATCCGCCCCATCACCGAGGCGCGCTGCAGCACAACGCGCGGCGCCGCGGGCAGCCGGTCGATACGTGCCGCGATGAGTGCTTGCAGCGTGTCCGGGATGCGCTCTGTCCCTCCGCCGGGCCGCCGCTCCGCGAGCATGCGCACCGTCTCTTCCATGAAGAGCGGGTTGCCCTCGGTTTTCGCGAGCACGGTCTGGGCGTCGACGGGCAGCTCGAGCTCCGACGTCAGCGCCGCGATGAGCAACGCGCTCTCCTCCGCCTGCAGCGGCTCGAGCTCGAGCGTCGTCGCCCTGACGCGGCCGCCACCCCACGTCGGACGCACGTCCAGAAGCTCCGGGCGGGCAAGACACACGATCAGGAGCGGTGCCTCGCGCACCGACGAGGCGAGATGCTCGAGCAGCTCGAGCAGCGGCTCCTCTCCCCAGTGCACGTCCTCGAAGACGAGGACGAGCGGCTGCGCCGCGGCGAGTTGCTCGGCCCATGCGCGCGCGGCCCAGGCGATCTCCTGCTGGGCGCGCTCGCCCTCGACAGCCTCGAGCACACCGACAGCGAGGCCCAGCAGGTCGGCGACCGCTTCGTCCTCGCAACAGGCGCGGAGCTTCTTCTGTGCCTCGTCGAGTGGGTCGTCGTCGGTGATGCCCGACGACGCCTTCACCATCTCGGCGAGCGGCCAGTAGGTGACGCCCTCGCCGTAGGGCAAGCAGCGTCCGGTGAGCACCGTCGCGCCCTCGAGCCCGACGACGAACTCGTGCGCGAGCCGGCTCTTCCCGACGCCCGGATCGCCATAGATCGTGAAGAGCGCCGCGCGTTTGTCGCGCACGGTGCGCTCCTGCGTGTTCTGGAGCAACTCGAGCTCGGATTCGCGGCCGACCAGCGGCGCGGAGAGGGTGCGCAGCGGCTCGCTCAACTCGACGGCGCACACGACGCGATGCGCGGCGACCGGCTCGCGCCAGCCGCGCAGGTCGAGCTCGCCGATCGGCTCCAGTTCGACCCGGCCGCGTAGGAGACTGGCCGCGCCCGGCCCGACGATGACCTCGTTCGGTCCTGCATACGCCTGGAGACGCGAGGCGAGGTTGACCGCCTCACCGGTGGCGAACGTCGACTCGCTTTCGTCCGCGACGACTTCGCCGGACTCGATGCCGACGCGCGCCTGTAGGCCGAGCTCCTTCACCTTGTCGAGCGTCGCAAGCCCTGCGCGCACCGCACGCTCGGCGTCGTCCTCATGGGCGAGCGGGACGCCAAACGCAGCCATCACGGCGTCGCCGGCGAATTTCTCGACTGTCCCCCCGTGGGTGACGATGCAGCGCGAGACCTGATCGAAGAAGCTGCTCACGCGCCGGCGGACGACCTCAGGATCGGCGTCCGAGACGAGCGCGGTCGAGTCGACGAGGTCGACGAACAGCACGGTGGCGAGCTTGCGCTCCATGCCTCAATGGTAGTTGCGCGAAGGATGGCTACGATCGACGCGGATGCTAGATCCGAAGGTCTTCAAGGCGTACGACGTCCGCGGGATCTACCCCGAGGAGATCGACGACGAAGGTGCGTACGCGATCGGCCGCGCCTATGTGCAGCAGTTCGAACCGCGGCGGATCGCGGTCGGCCGCGACATGCGGCTCTCGAGCCCGCAAGTGGCGGAGGCGGTTGTGCGCGGCGCCGCGGAGGAGGGCGCCGAAGTGCTCGATCTCGGGCTCGTCGGGACGGAGATGGTGTATTTCGCGGTCGGCGAGCTCGAGCTCGACGGCGGGATCATGGTCACCGCCTCGCACAACCCGAAGGAGTACACGGGCATGAAGATCGTGCGGCGTGGTGCGCTGCCGGTCGGCGGCGAGTCGGGGTTGCTCGACGTGCGCGACAAGGCGATCGCGGTCACAGACCGGAAGGGCGGCGCCGAGGGACGGGTCTCCGCCTACGACATCTGGCCCCGGTACGTCGATCGGGTGTTGTCCTTCATCGACGTGTCCGCACTGAAGCCGCTGAAGGTGGTGATCGACGCCGCCAACGGGATGGCGGGCACGATGCTCCCGCCCGTCCTCGAACGCCTGCCCGTCGAAGCTGTCTGTTGCTATTTCGATCCCGACGGCTCGTTCCCGAACCACGAGCCGAACCCGCTACTGCCGGAGAACCGCGAGTTCATCGTGAAGAAGACGCTCTCGGAGGGCGCCGATCTTGGCGTTGCGTTCGACGGGGACGCGGATCGCTGCTTCTTCGTCGACGACAGCGGCGAGTTCGTGCCCGGCGACTTCGCGACGGCGTTGCTCGCGACGTCCGTGCTCGCCAAGGATCCCGGCGCGAAGATCATCTACGACGTGCGCGCGAGCTGGGCGGTGCCGGAGACGATCACGCAGGCTGGCGGCGTGCCTTTGATCAACCGTGTCGGGCACGCCTACATCAAGCACCGGATGCGCAAGGAGCACGCGGCGTTCGGCGGCGAGGTCTCCGGCCACTACTACTTCCGCGAGTTCTCGCAGGCGGACTCGGGTGTCGTACCGTTCCTGATGATGCTTGAGTTGATCTCCAAGGAGGGCCGCAAGCTCTCGGAGATCCTCGCCCCGTTCAGGTCGCGGTACTTCATCACGGGCGAGTTGAACACGCCTGTCGCGGACGTCGCGCTGAAGCTGCAGGAACTGAAGGAGCGCTACTCCGCGGAGGGCGAGGTCTCGCATCTCGACGGCATCTCCGTCAACGCGAGTGATTGGCATTTCAATGTGCGGCCTTCGAACACCGAGCCGCTGCTGCGACTGAACCTCGAAGCGCGCTCGCAAGAGCTGATGGAACACAAGCGCGACGAGGTGCTCGACTTCATCCGGAGCTAGCGGTTCCCATTGGTGTCTGACACCGGGAGATGTCCGTCGTGGACGAGCCGCCCAAACTCGTCGGCGCCGCCGAACAGCTCGTGGAGGGCACCGACCGCGAGCCACGGCGGAGGCTCCGCCAGCCCGACCGTTGCGCGATAGCTGCTGAACCGCCACTGCGAAGCGTGCTCGCACATCCCTGCGGTGACCGGGTTCCGAACGACGTAGAGGATCCCGGAGACCAGATGAGCATCGCTCTTCACCTCGACGGCGTACGGTCGATTCTGGAACAGGTGTGCGACGCGCTCGTGACGGCGATTCGTCCGCCGGGAGTGAGAGCCGTTCAGCAGGTGAAAACCTGAGGAAAAGCCGGCCGCGGGCGTCCGGAGCACCACGTGGTAGTGCGTCGTCATCACACACCAGGCGAACACCTCCCAGGCGTATCGCGTGGCAGCTTTGGCCAGGTCCCCGAGCAGCGAATCGCGATCGTGGTCGTCCCACACGATTGGGCCGCGGTCGCTGCCACGCGGAACGACGTGATAGATCGACGTCGGATCGATGAGGCGGAGTTCGCGACCCACGCCGCGACCGTAGCCCACTAAGTGTCACGGAAGAGTCACGAAATCGTCACGACTTGTTCGTGTCTGACACCGGGACATGGCTCCGCCTGCCCGCGGAATAGGATCACCCCGATGCCGGAGTTGCCGTTCAAGTTCAGCGCGCGCACGCGCGTCGGGTTCTCGGACACCGACGCGCAGGGGATCGTGTACTACGGGCGCTATAACCCGTACTTCGACCTCGCCCGCGTCGAGTACCTGCGCATGCTCGGCCAGCTGCACCGGGAGGCCGACGGCGATTTCGTCATGCGCGCAAACGACGTCGAATACTTCGCGCCGGCGAGGTTCGACGACGAGCTCGAGATCTACGTGCGCGTGTCCCGTGTCGGACGGACGAGCGTCACGTTCGAGTTTTCGGCGCACAAGATCCCGGAAGACATCTTGATGGTCACCGCACACCAGACGCTTGTGTACGTCGACCTCGAGGAGCGCCAGGCCCTGCCGGTGCCGGACGACTACCGCGCCAGGGTCGTCGAGTTCGAGGGCACCGATGTCGAGCACTAGCGGGGCACTCGAAGCGGTCGACCGCATCCTCAACCGAGGCGGCGACGCAGACGACATCCTCCGCCAGGTCGTCGCGGTGCTCCACGAAAGGGCCGGCTACACCTGGGCGGGCATCCTCTTCCTCGAGGGCGGCGAGCTCGCGCTCGGGCCACAGGCCGGAACACCGGACGAGTCACGGCGCACATGCGTCCCGGTCACGTGGCAAGGCGACCGCGTCGCCGAGCTCGTGGTCGACGACGCGCCCGAGGAAGACCGCATGTTCCTCGAGCGCGTCGCCGTGCTCGTCTCCGGCCACTGCCTCGTCGGCTGGGACACCGGCGGCGAGTCCTGGGAACCCTGATCTGAGAGCCGCGCACCCGGCCGAGTCCTCGACGGCCGGGCGCCGCAGCTTTGGTGCGCCCCCTCCCCCCTTCACGTTCTAGTCAGCACAGGCTTCGTGTCGATCCCTCGATTCAGGGTTCGGCGGTACCCCCGCCCAATCCCTCGTTCGAGGGAACGGCGTGGCTCTGTGAGCGGGCTCTGAGCGCGTGTCCCCCTTTCGAGGTACCCCGCTGGGCGATCGAGTGTCCCTCGAACGAGGGACAGTTCCCTAGCTCGGCGTGACGCGATACGCGTCGAACACGGCGTCGACGTTGCGGAGCGCCGTCAGGAGCGTGCGAAGCGCCTTCAGATCGCCGACCTGCGCGACGTACCAGTTCTTCGCCATCTGATCCTCGACGACGCCGCCGTACGAGACGATGTTCGCACCGTGCTCGGCGAACGTGCGGGCGACGTCCTCGAGCAGGCGCGGACGGTCCCAAGAGTCGACGGCGATCTGAACGCGGAAGCTCTCTGAGGTCGCGCCGTCCCACTCGACCGGCGTGAAGCGCTCCGGGTTGCGCATGAGCGCACGAACGTTCGGACAGTCGCCGCGATGGACGGTGATGCCCTTGCCAAGCGAGATGTAGCCGACGATCGCATCTCCGGGTACCGGCGTGCAGCACTTTGCGAGACGCACGAGGACGTCCTCGACGCCGACGACGTTGATGCCGTACGTGTTGCTCGCGAGGGCATCGCGCGCCCTCGGCTTCTTGCGCGGAAGGACGGCCTCTTCCTCGGCAACCTGCTCGACTTTCAGCTTCTGAAGCACCTTGTTGACGATGCTCCCGGCGGTGAGCTTGCCGGAGCCCAGCGCGAGATAGAAGTCCTCGGCCTTCTTGTACCCGGACTCGCGGATCACGCCCGCGAGCACCGCCGAGCCGGCGAGCTTACGGTACGGGAGGCTCTGCGCCTTGAGCGCACTCTCGAGCGCGTCGCGGCCCTTAGCCTCGAGATCCTCCTTCTGCTCGCGCGAGAAGAACTGCCGGATCTTGTTGCGCGCCCGCGACGAGGCAGCGAGCGAGAGCCAGTCGCGCGACGGGCCGCGCTCGCTCTTCGAGGTGAGCACCTCGACGCGGTCGCCGCTCTTCAACTTGTAGTGCAGTGGCACGATGCGGCCGTTCACCTTCGCACCGACGGTCCGGTGGCCGACATCAGTGTGCACTGCGTAGGCGAAGTCGATCGGCGTCGCGCCAGCCGGCAGCGTCTTCACCTCGCCCTTCGGCGTGAAGACGAACACCTCCTCGTCGAAGAGGTCGGTACGGAACGACTTGACGAACTCGCGCGCGTCGGACTCTTCATCGTGCACGTCCATCAACTGCTTGACCCAGTCGAGCCATTCCTCCCCCGGTTTGGTGCCGCGAACCTTGTACGAGAACCAGTGCGCGGCGACACCGAGCTCCGCGGTCTCGTGCATCTCGCGCGTGCGCACCTGGATCTCGAGCGGCCTGCCCTCAGGGCCGATCACGGTCGTATGCAGCGACCGATAGCCGTTGAACTTCGGCATCGCGACGTAGTCCTTAAAGCGACCGGGCATCGGCTTCCACAAGGAGTGGATTAGGCCAAGCGCGCCGTAGCAGTCGCGTGTGCCTTCCTCACCGTTGCGCTCGACGATCACGCGCATCGCCGTGAGGTCGTAGATCTCATTGAACTCGCGACCCTTCTTCGCCATCTTGTCGTAGATGGAGTAGAAGTGCTTCGCGCGGCCGGAGATCTCCGCCGGGATGTCGACCTTCTCGAGCTCGCGCGCGAGCACGTCGGCGGCCTCCGCAACATGACCTTCACGGTCTGCGCGCCGCTCGGCGACCATGGTCGTGATCTCCTCGTACTTGCGCGGATGCAGCGTCTGGAACGCGAGATCCTCGAGCTCCCACTTGAGGGCGTGAATGCCGAGCCGGTGCGCAAGCGGCGCGTACACCTCAAGCGTCTCCTTCGCCTTCTGGATCTGCTTTTGCTTGCCGAGGTACTCGATCGTTCGCATGTTGTGCAGCCGGTCCGCGAGCTTGATCAAGATCACGCGGACGTCCTCTGACATCGCGACGATCATCTTGCGGTAGTTCTCAGCCTCCGCCTGCTCGCGGCTCTGGAACTGAATCCTGGTCAGCTTGGTGACCCCTTCGACGAGTCGTGCAACCTCGTCGCCGAACTCTCCGCGCACGTCTTCGATGCTGCTTTCCGTGTCTTCGACGACGTCGTGCAGCAACGCCGCGGCGAGCGTCTGCTCGTCGAGGCGCAGCTGCACGCAGATCCGCGCGGCGCCGACGGGATGCTCGATGAAGTCGGAGCCGGAGTGGCGCTGCTGACCCTCGTGCGCAGCAGCCGCGAAGCGAAACGCCCGGGTCACGAGCTCGGTGTCGACCGTACCGCCGTATTCCGCAATCTCCGCGAGCAGCTCGTCGAGGAGGCCCTGATGCTTCTCTCCTGTCGCGACTGTCGCCACCGTCTCAGTGTACTCAGGCGCTCCGCGGGGGTATCTCCGGGGAAGGAACGTCCGTTCTCCGGTCGAAATGTCGGTTTCTGTGCTCAAGATCCGCCGGAAGAACGCGCGCAAGGTCGCGAAGCTCGCACGTGCACTCGCCTCGCTCGACGAGCAGGCGCGCACCGTGCGCCCCGCGCCCAAGCGCGCGACCAAAGTCTCGTTCAGTGCTTGAACGGTTCCGGGTAAACAACCCGGCCCTGCGGTAGCGCGACGCCGTCCGAGAGGACAGCGACCTGGAACGCCCAGTCGTAGAGCGCCTCGGGCGGCGGGAGCAGGCCGAGCTCGTCGGCACGCAGGAAGCCCAAACGCTCGTAGTACTTCGGATTGCCTTCGACAAGGAGCAGCGGCTCGCCGAGATCGCGTGCACCTTCGAGGGACGCCTGCACGAGCGCACTGCCGAAACCGCGTCCCTGGTGCTCTGGGAGAACGCCGAGCGGGCTCAGCTGCAGCAGCCGCACGACGATCCTTCGACTCCCACCCAGCCGTTTAAAACGTTGCCGACGATATCGCCGGCCGACTCGGCGACGAACGCGAAGCTCTGAACGAGGAGGCCCTCCGCCTGCAGCTCCTCGACGAGGCGCGGCACATCGTCTCCGCCGAACGCGCGCCGGTGCACGTCGAGGATTGCCGGCCAGTCGTCGTCGGTCGCCTGCCGGATCACGCAGCGCGCGCGAGCACCGGCGGCTCACGCTCGAGCAGCGCGCGGAAGCGCTCGGATTCGAGCAAGTGCCGCCGGCCGAGGCCGGCCTCGTCGATCTCGAGCTCGGTGAAGATCGCCACAGCGTCGGCGGCACGAACGGCCGCGGACTTGCGGTACTCGGCGACGAGCCAGTCGCGCACCTCGTCGAAGCGCGCGTCGGCGTCGAAGATGCGCCGGACGACGAGCTGCGGCGAGACCGTGCCGTTCCAGCGGTTCTCCTGCAGCCGAAACGCGACGTCCCAGCGGCCTTTGGAACGATACGAGTCGAGGCGCGTGCCGAAGCCGAACGCGATCGCGCTGCCTGCGTCGGCACCGTCGCGGCGAACGCGGAAGCGGAGATGCTTGCCCTCGCCCACGGTCGCGAGCTCGCCGAGTTCACAGCCGGCGGCAAGAAGCGTCACGTCGGGATTGCCGAGACCGAACGGTGCGAGCCGGGCGAGCTCGGTGCAAAGCTCGAGCGTGAGGCGCGTGCCGCGCGGCAGGACCGCGTCGACGTGCGTCGTCTGGCGCAGGTCGTCTTCGACAAGGAGGCCCGCGGCGTGCTCGGCGAACGCCGCCGCGAACGCAGGGATGTTCTCGGGCTTGATCGACAGGCCCGCGGCTGCCCGGTGACCGCCCCAGCGTCCGAGCAGTGTGGAACACGCGCCGAGCGCGCCGTGCAGGTCGAACGACGGGATCGAGCGACCTGAGCCCTTCCAGTCGCCATCCGTGCCGGCGATCAGCACAACCGGGCGGTTGAAGCGCTCGACGAGGCGCGACGCGACGATTCCGATCACGCCCTCGTGCCAGTTCTCGCCCGCGACGACGTACGCACGTCGCTGCTTGTACTCGTCGGGCCACTCCTCGACCTGCTGCGCGGCTTCGCGGAAGATGCGCCCCTCAACCGCCTGACGCTCGCGGTTCAGATCCTCGAGCTCGTTCGCGAGCCTGCGCGCGTCGTCGGCGTCGTCGGTGAGCAGCAGCTCGAGCGCAGCGCGTGGATGTCCCAGACGACCAGCCGCATTGATGCGAGGGCCGAGCCGGAACCCGCACGCCCCGGCGTCGACCGTTGCAGGATCGACGCCGGCTGCACGCATCAGCGCTTGCAGCCCCGGCTTCTGCGTGCGCGCGAGGGCGCGCAGTCCGGCGATCGCAAGCGCGCGATTCTCGTCAACCAGCGGCACAACGTCGGCGATCGTCGCGAGAGCGACGAGGTCGAGATGCCGCTTCAGGATCTCGGAGTCGACACCGAAGAGCGCCTGGCCGACCTTGTAGACGACACCGGTGCCGCAGAGCTCCGGGAACGGATAGTCGGACGGACGCGTCGCGACGATCGGGCAGTCGGGGAGCGTCTCGCCTGGCCGGTGGTGGTCGGTGACGATCACCTCGAGCCCGCGCGAGCGCGCCTCCGCGACCTCGGCAACGGCCGTGATCCCGCAGTCGACCGTGAGCACGAGCCCGTAGCCCTCGTCTGCGAGGCGGCCGAGCGTGGCGCTCGAGACGCCGTAGCCCTCGTCGAAGCGGCTCGGCAGGTGCCAGTCGACCTGCGCACCGAGCTCGCGTAGCAGGAGCACCGCGAGCGCAGTGGCCGCGATCCCGTCGACGTCGTAGTCGCCGTGCACGCAGATGCGGCGGCCATCGACGACAGCGGCACGGATCCGCTCGCAGGCCACGCGCATGTCGCCGAGCAGGAAGGGGTCGTGAGCCGCAGGGGCGCCGTCGAGGAACGCGCGCGCGTCCTCGGGGTCGGAGTACCCGCGCCGGACGAGAACGCTTGCCGTCAGCTCGCTGATCCCGAGCTCCCGGGCAAGCTCGGTCTGCAGCCGGTGCGGGCACGGACGGACTGTCCAGGTGCCCTCGTACATGGTTCGATCACGGTAGGGATGCGATCGGACGACATACTCGACGGCGTGCGCGAGCTCTTTCTGCTGGACCCCGACGTCGTCTTTCTCAACCATGGCTCCTATGGCGCCTGCCCGAAGCCGGTGTTCGAGCGCTACCAGGCGTGGCAGCGCGAGCTCGAGCGCGAGCCGGTCGACTTCATCTCCCGGAGGCTGCCGGAGTTGCTCGACCATGCGCGCGCAGAGCTCGGCGCCTTCGTCGGAGCAGACGGGGACGACCTGACCTTCGTCCCGAACGCGACCACGGGTGTGAACATGGCGGCACGCGCGCTCGACCTGCAGCCGGGTGACGAGGTGCTTGCGACCAATCTCGAGTACGGCGCCTGCGATCTCACCTGGGAGTGGCTGTGCGAGCGAACCGGCGCGCGGTACGTTCGGACGGAGGTCGGACAGCTCCTCGCGCAGCGGTCGGAACGGACGCGTGCGGTGTTTCTCTCCCACATCACCTCGGAGACCGCCCTGCTGCTGCCGGTCGCAGAGGTCGTTGCGCAAGCGCGAGCCGAAGGACTCGTCACGATCGTCGACGGTGCCCACGCGGTCGCGCAGGTCGACCTCGACCTCTCTGCGCTCGGCGCGGACTTCTACGCCGGCAACTGCCACAAGTGGCTCTGCGCGCCGAAAGGCTCCGGCTTCCTGTACGTGCGCCCCGAGTGGCAGGAGCGCGTCGACGGGCCGATCGTCAGCTGGGGCTACGAGGAGCCAGTGACGTTCATCTCACGCACAGAACGCCAGGGGACGCGCGACTCGGCCGCCTATCTCGCCGTGCCCGACGCGATCGCGTTCCAGCGCGAGCACGACGTGCGCGACCGGTGTGTCGCGCTGGCGCGCGAAGCCCGCCGGGAGCTCTGCACGCTGCTCGACACCGAGCCGCTGGCGCCCGATGCGCAGGTACTCCAGATGGCGAGCGTGCGGCTTCCCGAACCGCAACCCGACCTCTCGCAGCGGCTCTTCGACGAGCACCGCATCGAGATCCCCACGATGCGTCACGGTCGTGACGATCTGCTGCGGATCTCGATCGCGCCGTACACGGAACGGGAGGACGTCGAGCGGCTGCTCGACGCCCTCCCGGACGCGCTCAGAACTTCCCGCAGCCCTGCGTGATGCTCAAGCTGAGGAGCGGACGCAACTCTGCGCCGTTCTTCAAGGCACCTGCCGTCGTTTTGACAGGATTCCAGAAGCCGACGCCCGTCAGGTCGGCGGTGGCACCGAGCGGCTGCCAGTCGCCGGTTGCAGCCGGGCACTGGCTGAGGAAGCTGTTCCGGGTAGCGAGAATCTGTGCCCGGCCACGCGCCGTCGTCGGCAGGCACGCCGAGCTCGGCAAATACGCGTTCATGTAGGTCGACGTCGAAATGTCGAACAGCTGGAACACGATCTCACCGTTCGAAGCGACACGGTAGCTCTGGAGCACCGCGGTGAACTTCCAGACTTGTTTCTGGAACGCGGTGCTGCGGGCGGTTGTGATCTTCTTGGGTGCGGTCAGCTTGGCGATGTCGGAGATGCTGGTCGCCGCCGGCGTCCAGTGCACGGCCGATTTGCCGGTGTCACTGAGCGTCATCAGCTTCCAGAGCGTTCCACCGCACTGAGGGCCGGGCGCGGACACGTGCGCGCCGGCGGGAAGAGCGAAAGCGGCGGTGAGTGCGACAAGCGCCGCCGCGGCTGCAAGGACGAATCGCATTCTCGGACCTCCGAGGGTCGATCGAACAGCCGCAGGTACTGAGGCATCATCGGCCGTCCACCGGACGGACGTGACGCTCGAACGGGTTACCCCTCTCGCGGCAACTCGACGCCGAGCACGCTCAGCAGCACGAGTAGTGCGATTCCCGCAACCCAGAGAGCGAGGACAAGCCGCGGGCGCTTGGTCTCGCGCAGCCCCTGAAGCGCGACCTTCCCCCACAGGATCAGGAGCCCCGCCACGGCGGCAAACCCGACCACGATCACCGGCGCGAGGTAGACAGCCCGCTCGACCGGCCAGCCCAGCGCCCAGGCGGTGCCTGCGACCATGCAGGCTACGGCAGCGAACGCAACGGGAATACGGAGCCTGCGCACAGCCCAAGGGTACGCTTCAGACCGTGGACGGAGCCGGCAACTACGACTCCGGCGACGACTACGTCGTCGAGTTCCTCGGCTACCGATTCAGCTTCAACGCGGAGGATTTCGAGCAGCGCGTCACGGCAGCCGCCGTCAAGCTCGGCCTCCTCGGAGGCAACGAGCTCGACGACGACGAGACGGCCGACCNNACTGGCTGAAGAAGCTCGTCTTCCGTGGCGCCTGGCTCGACCATCGCGTGAAGGCCGGCAAGTTGGAGGTCGGGTTCGACGAGGCGAACGCCGAGTTCTCGTACCGCGACCCGCGCGGCGGCCGTGCGCTGCTCGAGTTGCTGCCGACGCCGAGCTGGCACGACCTGCAGTACCGCCGGTGAGCATTCCTCGTTGGTACATGGCTGCGGGGCCGGCGTATCTGGTTGCGCTGCTCGCGGTCGACACGCAGCTCGGCTATCACGGGCAACTCGTGCTCGGCGGGATCACCTGGATCGTCCTGCTCGTCGCGCTGCGCCCACTTCCTGCGCTCGCACGCGCACAGGCGATCGGCGTCGTCGCGTTCGCAACGGTCGGCGAGGTGATCGGTTCGCTCGTCTGGGGCGTCTACCGCTACCGGCTGCACAACCTGCCGCTCTTCATCCCGCCCGCACACGGGATCGTGTATCTGAGCGGGCTTGCACTCGCGTCGCTCGTACCGTCTCGCCGGCTCGTCGCCGTCGCGGCAGTCGGAGCTGTCGGCTGGGGGCTCGCCGGTCTCACTGTCTTACCGCGGCTCGATGTTGCGGGCGCGATCGGCGTTCCGCTCCTCTGCGTGTACCTCTGGCGCTCGCGCTCTCGCTCCGTGTACGCGGGAGTGTTCCTCGTCGTCGCCGCCCTCGAGCTGTACGGCACGTCGATCGGTACCTGGCGGTGGGCGACCGAAGTGCCGGGTATCGGGATTCCGCAAGGCAATCCGCCGAGCGGCGTCGCGAGCGGCTACGTCTGGTTCGACGTAATGGCGCTCCTCGTCGCGCCCTGGCTCGTGGCTGCGGCACGCAGCGTGCACGCGCGGCTCGTTCCCGTCACGGCGTAAGACCTTCTGCGGCCGCCGAACCGCTCTCGTGATCCTGCTGGTCGTGCGGATGGAAGAAACGCTGCGCGATCGCGGTGGGAACGATCGCGGACAGAACGACGACGCTGATCAGCAGCGAGAACTGGGTGCGGTCGATGATGCCGGCGTTCAGGCCGTAGAGCGACGTGATCGTGCCGAACGTGAGGCCGGTGGACATGAGCAAGGTCGTGAACATCGCGTGCGGCGCGGTGTAGCGCCGTGCGAGCGGGTAGATGCCGGCGAACTTCGGCGCCATCTTCGCGACGAAGAGCAACGCGAGAACACCGAGATTCGACCACAGAGCGCCGAGGGAAACATTCATCCCGCCCTTCAGGAAAAAGAACGGAGTGAGAAACGCGAACGCGACGACGCGCATGCGTTCCTGCTCAAGACGATGCTTGACGTAATGGCCGCTCATCGCGAGCCCGAGGATGAAGGCCGGGAGTACCGCCTGCGAGTTGGCCCGCCCACCAAGCCAAAGGAGCAGGAACAACGACGCGTAAACGAGCTTGATCTCGGGCTCGATGACGCGGTCGCCGTACCGGCCGAAGAACAACGGCGCGATCCGCGGCAGCCCGACGATCAACACGACCGAGACGACAACGAACGGCACGATCCAGATCGTGGGCTTCACGAAGAGCACGGTCAACCCGACGACCGTCGCGATGTCGGTGACGAAGGTCGCGGACATCAGCCGCTTGCCGACGAGCTCGCGGTTGAGCCCGGTTTCGACGAGGACGGCGTAGACGACCGCGAGACTCGTCGTCGAAAGCGCGAGACCGCCAATTTCGGCCTGTCGCCTCGTCCAGTCGAGCGCGTAGTACGCCACCAGCCCGACGACGGCGAACGGAGCGAAGAAGCTGACGAGGCCGATCGAGAGCGACGCTCTCCACTCGCGCCTGAACTGCGGCACATCGACCTCGGCTCCCGCCTGGAACGTGAGCACGACGCCTGCGAACGTGCCGATGAAGGCCAGCCACGACGGCACGCCGAGGTCGAAAGCGTTCCCGACGATCACGCCGCCGACGAGCTCGATCAGTGCGACCGAGAGCCCGATCTCGACGCTGATCGTCGACGCGACGAGAATCGTCGCTGCCAGAATTGCTGCTATCGCGACGTCACTCACGTCTCTACCTCCATGGCCGTGGAATCCGTGGGGTAGAGGCCATCAGCGGCACTGCCGCGGTTAAGCGCGAGCCTCATCGCGCTGCAACAGACCGGACTATACCGCGCGCGAGTTCCGGCTCAGAAGAGCTTCGCCTCGACCGCCGGAGCCGCGCCGATGTGTGCACGCCCGAGCTTCGTGATCGTGCGCCCGCGTGGCGTGCGCTGGATGAAGCCCAGCTGCAGCAGATACGGCTCATAGACATCCTCGATCGTCTCCTGCTCCTCACCGAGGGACGCGGCGAGCGTGGAGAGCCCGACGGGGCCGCCGTCGAACTTCACGGCGATCGAGCGCAGCAACTCGCGCGCCTCGCGGTCGAGTCCCTGCTCGTCGATTTCGAGCAGGTGGAGCGCCTCTCGCGCGATCTCGTTCGTGATCGAGCCTTCGTGCCGCACCTGCGCGACGTCGCGCACCCGGCGGAGGATCCGGTTGGCGATGCGGGGCGTGCCGCGTGAGCGGCAGGCAATCTCCTCCGCCGCATCGCTCGCGATCTCGACGCCGAGGATTCGCGCGGACCGATGCACGATCGAACCGAGCTCGCCCGCGTTGTAGTAGTCGAGCCGGAACGTCAACCCGAAGCGGTCGCGCAGCGGCGTCGTGAGGAGGCCCGTGCGCGTGGTCGCCCCGACCATCGTGAACGGCGGCAGGTCGAGCGTGAGCGTGCGTGCCGCCGCTCCTTCGCCCATGACGATGTCGATGCGAAAGTCCTCAAGCGCCGGATAGAGGATCTCCTCCGCCGTGCGGCTCATCCGGTGGATCTCGTCGACGAACAGGACGTCGCGCGGCTCGAGCGAGGTGAGGATCGCCGCGATGTCCTTCTTCTCGACCGCAGGGCCGGCGATCGTGCGAATGCCGACCCCAAGCTCTTCGCGCAGGATGTACGCGAGGCTCGTCTTGCCGAGACCCGGCGGCCCGGCGAGCAGCACGTGGTCGAGCGCCTCACCCCGCGCCTTCGCTGCCGTGAGCGCGATCTGCAGCTGCTCCTTCACCCGCTCCTGCCCGACGAATTCGTCGAGCCGGCGCGGGCGAAGCGTCTGCTCGAGCTCCTCGTCGTCCTCGTCGAGGACCGGCGCGACGAACGAGCTCACGCCGCAGCCCGCAACGCGTTCCGTACGCGCTCTTCAGGAGTTAACGCGGCATCGGTCTCCGCAAGTGCGCGCTCGGCGTCGGCGATCGAGTAGCCGAGCTCGACGAGTGCGTTGCGTGCGACGACATGGTCGTCGACGTCGGCTCCGCCGATCGGCGCGATCGCGGTGACCGCGAGCTTCTCCTTCAGTTCGAGCACGATGCGCTCGGCCGTCTTCTTGCCGATGCCCGGTATCGCTTGAAAACGCACGGCGTCCCCGCGCACGATCGCGCGGCGAAGCTCTTCAGCGGGAGAGCCCGAGACGATTGCGAGCGCCACTTTCGGACCGACGCCGTTCACGCTCAGGAGCTGCACGAACAACTCGCGCTCGGCGCGCTCGGCGAAGCCGTACAGCTGCATGACGTCCTCGCGTACGTGCAGGTACGTCTCGACTGTCACCTCTTCCGCGCCGTCAGCCTTGCGCACCGCGCTCGGCGTCGCGGCGACGAGATAGCCGACGCCGCCGACGTCGAGGATGAGACCCTCGAGCGTCGATGCGACTGGCTTACCGCGCAGACGGGCGATCACCGGCTCAGCCCACCATCTTCAAGAGCGGCGGTGCGAGCGCATGACAGATCGCGACGGCCAGCGCGTCGGACGCGTGATTCGGCGTCGGCAGCGCCTGCAGGCCGAGGATCGCTTTCACCATCCGCTGCACCTGCGCCTTCTCGGCGCGTCCGTAGCCGCAGACCGCCTGCTTGACGCGGGCGGGTGCGTATTCGGTGCACTCGACGCCCTGCAGTGCGGCCGCGACGAGCACGGCGCCGCGCGCCTGCCCGACGGAGAGCGCGGTGCGGGCGTCGACGCCGACGAACGACTCCTCGAGCGCGACCGCATCCGGCGCGTGCTCCTCGACGAGCGCCGCCACTCCCTCGAAAATCATCCTCAGACGCAGCTCCAGCCGCTCGCCGGCCGGTGTCGACCACGAGCCGTGGCCGATGGCCCTGAGCCGCCCGCCGCTTTCGTGGACGATCCCGTACCCGCAATTCGCCGTCCCCGGATCGATGCCGATGACCTTCACGCGGACACGTTAGGCATGAGGTCGGACAACTCCTGCCTCACGCACCGTAGGCTCTCCGGGTGGGCATCGCTGCGGCCAGACGGCTGACTCCGGAGCGCCTCAGCCTCTTCCTTGTCGCACTCGCCGGGCTCATCGCCCTGTGGAACGCTTCGTCGTATCCCGCCGGCGCCGGCTACGACGCGGCCTCGCACCGCGAATACGGCGACTTCCTCATCAACCACCTGCGGCTTCCGCACAAGAACGAGACGCCCGAGTACTACTCGCCGCCGCTCTACTACGGGCTCGCCGGCGGCGTGACTTGGATCGGCCGCCAGGCGGGCCTTGGCGAGCCGCACAAGCTCGCGCAACTCCTGAACGTGCCCGCCGTCGTCGGCACCGCGCTGCTCGTCGGTGCGCTCGCGCGGCTGCTCTGGCCGGACCGGCGCTGGATCGCACCGGCGGCGATCGGCTACGTCGCTCTCTCCCCCGTGTTGATGCGGACGGCGCCGATGTACAACCCCGAGCCGACCGACCTGTTTTTCTCCGTGCTCTGCCTCTATCTGGCCGCACGCCTGCTCGTGGGCCGCCGCTATGGCCGCAAAGCGGCGCTCGGGCTCGGTGTCGCGCTTGGGGCCGGTGAGATGGTGCGGCAGTTCGCGCTCTGGACACTTGCAGTCGTCGTGCTCGCGTTCCTTGCAGCGCTGTGGTGGCGACACGGGGAGCGACGGCAGCTTGTCCGGACGCTCGCGCTCGCGCTCACCGCCTGCGCCGTGATCGCGGGGCCGTGGTACGGCTATCGCGCGGCCAACTACGCGAATGCCATCTTCGATCCTCCGCACGTCGACAAGCCGCTGTTGGAGCGACGGCCGGCGAGTTTCTACATCGACCCGGGGCTGCCGGACGTGTTCTCCCGACCGTGGCGGCCCTACCTCGTGAATCTCGCCGGGCCCCAGACGTATGCGGACATCTGGGGCGACTGGTACGGCGTATTCGCCTGGTCGGCGAAGACGCAAGCGACGAAGCCGGGCGGTGTCACGAGCGTGTGGCTGTCGCTGCAGAGCGTGCTCGGCCTTGCGCCGACGGGGCTCGCGATCGTCGGCTGGCTCGTCCTGCTCGCGCGCTCGGCCCGTCGCCGATTGGCGGAACGGCTGCTCGTTGCGCTGCTACCGCTGGCCGGTATCGCCGGCTACCTGTACTTCACGGTCAGCTACCCGACGCACGACGGCGACGTTCTGAAGCCCACCTACATGCTCTCGACGCTCGGTGCGTGGGCCCTCTGCTTCGGCTGGCTTGCGGACCGACTGGGAGCGCGTTCGCCGCGGCTCGTAGCGGTGGGGCTTGGAGTCCTGGCGTTGCTCATCCTCCCCTTCGTCGTCTACAAGGGCGCGGTGGGCTGGGCATGAAAACAAACGAAGCGATCGCGCTCGGGGCGGCGGGCTCGCTCGCCTTCCTTGTCTCCTGCGTCCTCGTCGGTCACGGGTTGCGCGACTCCTCTCTCTACTCCGATCTGCACGTGTATGCGATGTACGGCGGCAAGATGGCGAACGGGCAAATTCCGTACCGCGACTTCTTCGACGAGTACCCGCCGCTCGCTCAACCGGTGTTCCTGCTCGGGCGCATCGCAGGTGCAGCGAACTACGCGCTCGCGTTCAAGTCGTTGATGGCGCTCTTCGGAGTCGGCGCGATCGCGTGCGCCGTCGTAACGCTGCGCGCGCTGCGAGTAACGCTCGTGCGCGCGGCGGCCGCTGTCGCCGTGATCGCGTTCGCGCCGCTACTTGTCGGCCCAATCTTCCTCAACGCCTACGACCTCTGGCCGGCGTTTCTGCTGTCGCTTGCGCTGATGCTGCTCGTGCTCGACCGGCCGTTGCTCGCCTTCGGCGTCCTCGGCGCCGCGGTCGCGGCCAAGGTCTATCCGGTGGCGCTCTTGCCGGTCGCGCTCCTGTACATAGGGCCGCGCCTGCGCCGACGCGCCGCCCTCTCCTTCGCCGGAGTGCTTGTCCTCGCGCATCTGCCCTTCGCGATCCTCGGCCCGGGCGGCCTGCGCTACAGCTACTCGCTGCAGGCGAGGCGCGGACTGGAGTTGAACAGCATCGGCAGCGCGTTCCTGCTCGCCGCCCACAAGCTCGGTATCGGCCAGCCGATGCTCGGCAACGAGCCGCCCGGATCGCTCAACGTGCTGGGCGGAACGGCCAACGCGATCGCCGCCGTGAGCTCGGTGCTCGTGGTGGTTGCGATCGCAGCCGCAGCAGTGGCGTTCGCGCGAAGCAGGCGCGATCCGCGGGCGCTCGTCGTTGCAGCAGCCGCCTCCGTCGCCGCGTTCGTCGCGTTCGACAAGGTCTTCTCGGCGCAGTACGTCGACTGGCTCGTCCCGCTCGTCCCGCTCGCCGGCCTCGCCGCGGGTGCGATGACGGTGGTCGTGCTCGGGCTGACCCGCCTCGTCTTCTCGCACCGGACGGGAATCCAGGCAGGCGGCGACAGCGTCTGGCTGCTGCTCGCGCGCGACACTTTTGTGGTTTTCGTGACGGTACTTTTACTCTGGACTGTCCAGGTCACGAACCGCCAAGCGCGCTAGCCGGCGACGGCTTCCAGCACCCGCTCGGGGATGTCGAAGTTCGCGTACACGTCCTGGACGTCGTCGTTGTCTTCGAGCTCGTCCATCAGGCGCAGCACCTTCTTCGCATCGCTCTCGTTGGCGACCTCGACCGTCGTCTTCGGAAGCATCGTCAGCTCGGCGGAGTCGATCGTGAAGCCGGCGCTCTCGATCGCTGCGCGCACGGCGAGAAGATTCTCCGGAGCGGACAGCACCTGGTACGACGACCCGTCCCGTGTTACGTCCTCCGCCCCGCCCTCGGCCGCCGTGAGCGTTAGCTCGTCCTCGTCTGTGCCGTCTGCCGGAACAAGCACGACGCCGCGCCGCTCGAAGAGCCACGACACCGCACCGGAGCCACCGAGATTGCCGTCGTTCTTCGCAAACGTGTGCCGCACGTCGCTCGCCGTGCGGTTGCGATTATCCGTCAACGCCTCGACGATGACGGCAACACCGCTCGGGCCGTAGCCCTCGTACACGACTGTCTCGAACGACGACGCGTCCGCATCCGCGCCGGAGCCTTTCGCGATCGCGCGATCGATGTTGTCCTTCGGCATGGAGTACGACTTCGCCTTCTCGATCGCGTTCTGAAGCGAGAGGTTGCCGGAGGGATCGCCGCCGCCCTCTTTCGCGGCGACAATGATCGCGCGCGAGAGCTTTGAGAACAGCTTGCCTCGCTTCGCATCCGCGGCGCCCTTTTTGTGCTTGATCGACGACCACTTGCTATGCCCCGACACTCGACGCCTCCCGCACCAGGTTCAGAAAGAGCTCGTGGATCCGTGTGTCGTCGGTCAGTTCCGGGTGGAACGCCGCAACGAGGATCCGGCCGTCGCGCGCCAGCACGGGATGCCCGTCTACCTCGGCGAGGATCTCGACATCCGGCCCTGCATCCTCGATCCACGGCGCGCGGATGAAGACCGCGCGTAACGGCCCGTCGGCGTCGGAGATGTCGAGGTCAGCCTCGAAAGAATGCACCTGCCGGCCGAACGCGTTCCGCGCGACGCGAATGTCGGCGAGCCCGAGATGCTCGCGGTCGAGCACGATCATTCCGGCACAGGTGCCGAAGATCGGCGCGTCGAAGCTGCGCAGCGCCTCGTCGAGACCGTAGAGGCGCATCAGCCGCGTGATCGCCGTCGACTCCCCGCCCGGGAGGATCAGGCCGTCGAGCCCCTCGAGCTCCTCCGGCAGGCGCACCTCGACGGGCTCCACGCTGAGGCGTCGCAAAACCGCCGCGTGCTCACGGAAGTTGCCCTGCACGGCGAGAACGCCGATCCGAAGCGTCTTGTCCACGCGCGGATTGTAGAGGCGGCTACTGGGGCGGTAGCGCCGCGGCCCCGCCGCGGCTGCCCCGCCCGAGCGCGAGCCCGAGCAGCACGAGGAAAAAGCCGACGATGCCGAAGACGAGCGGCGGCACCCAGTCGCGGCTCGGCGAGAGCAACGACGCGAAGCTCTGGTGAGCCCATTCGTCTGCGAAGTGCCCGAAGGCCGCGAGGAACCCCGCGGTCCCGAGCACCGCCCAGCTCGACCGCCCGGTCGAACGTGCGATGCCGATGAAGACGACGCCCGTCGCCGCGACGAGCGCCCAGTCGGTGTCGCCGGAGTGCCACCAGTACAGCAGCGCCCCGCCGATCAGGAGCCCGGCGGTGAGCTGGACCCAGAAGCCGTACGGTCGCCGTGGACCGCGATCGATCGCGACGCCGACGAAGAGGTAGACGAAACCGATCAGAAGCGTCAACACGGCCGACCAGCTGCCACCGCCCGAAAGAAGATCGGTGACGAAATACCACCCCGTGAACGTCGCGTAGAGGACGAGCAGCGGGAACCGGAAGATGCGCAAATCGACGATCGCGCCGACGAAGACGACTACAGCCAGGAGGAGCGCACCCCAGTGCCAGCCACCGAACGCCGAGCTGCTCGACTTCGGCAGCCACCCCCACCAGCTCTCGACAGCTCCGACGAAGGCGGCCAACATCGTGAGCCCTCCGAACGCGAACACGCCCGCCGCGATCCACTCGCCGCGCCGCAGGAACATGAACGACACCGCATAGAGAACGACAAGCGGCAGCAACGTCCAGCCGGCATATGCGCCTTGGCCGTACTGCCCGGAGAGATAGGCAAGCGCGGCGATGGCAGCGCTCAAGACCGTCAGCCCGCCCGAATAGAGCAGGAACGAGGAACTGGTCCAGATCGGTTTGCGAACGTCCACCTGCCGCCGGGGACGTTATTCCCCGGGGTGGACGGACCCGACTACCAGCCGCGCGTCTCGAGCAGCTGCGACGGGTCGAGCGTCTGCGTCGAGATGCCGACCATGGCCTCGCCGAGGCCGGCTGATACGCGCGCGAGGATCTCCGGATCGTTGTAGTGCGTCGTCGCTTCGACGATCGCCTTCGCGCGCCGTTCCGGATCGCCCGACTTGAAGATGCCGGAGCCGACGAACACGCCGTCTGCCCCGAGCTGCATGCAGAGAGACGCATCTGCCGGCGTCGCGATGCCGCCTGCGGTGAAGGTCACGACCGGCAGCCGCCCGTGCTCGGCGACCCAGCGCACGAGCTCGTACGGCGCCTGCACGTTCTTCGCCTCGGTGTACAGCTCTTCCTCGGCGAGCGAGCTCAGCCGGCGAATGTGGCCGAAGACCGCGCGCATGTGCGTGACGGCGTTGACGATGTCGCCGGTGCCCGCCTCACCCTTCGTACGGATCATCGCCGCGCCTTCGGTGAGCCGGCGGAGAGCTTCGCCGAGGTTCGTCGCACCGCAGACGAACGGCACGGTGAACTTCCACTTGTCGACGTGATGCGCGAGGTCGGCCGGCGTCAGCACCTCGGATTCGTCGATGTAGTCGATCTCGAGCGCCTCGAGGATCTGCGCCTCTGCGAAGTGGCCGATGCGGCACTTCGCCATCACCGGAATCGTGACGGCCTCCTGGATCTCCTGGATCACTTCCGGATCGGACATTCGCGCGACGCCGCCGTCGGCACGGATGTCGGCCGGGACGCGCTCGAGCGCCATGACCGCGACCGCTCCGGACGCCTCGGCGATCTTCGCCTGGTCGGCGTTGACGACGTCCATGATCACCCCGCCCTTGAGCATCTCGGCGAGGCCGCTCTTTACCCGCATCGTCCCGGTTTCGGCCATGCCGGGATTCTAGCTAGGGCTTCAAGGGTTCAGGCAGCGAGTCGCCGCGTCGAGCTCGCCCGGGTCTGGCGTCGTCGTCCAGACGAGCACGGCGTTGCGGTTCGTTTGCATGATGTCGGACATGTGCGGCCGCAGGCTCTTCGGGGCGTGCGAGCGAAACGCTTGTTCTGTGGAGCTGGTCGAGCCAGGATCGGCGGTGAAGGCGATGGTCAGCACGTTGTCCATCGCCGAGGTAGCGCGGATCCCGCCGTTGTCCGCGAAGCCCGCGATGAACCCGACCTTGCCGGGATTCGTCGTCACGCCGGTGAAGCCGTGCGACCTGAGGCAGCCGGCCGTGCCCTGCGCCGTGAACGGCTTCGAGGTCCGCACGCCGCAGCCGGAGGCGAGGAGCGCGACTGCAAGCGCGATTCCAATTGTCCTGGCCACGCCGGCGACTCTAGCCGCGAGATGTGACGGAAGAAGGAAGAATCCTGCTTCGTGCAACCCTGGTCCCGCGACCTAGTCGGACACCTCGACGAGCACGTGCTCGTGAGCGAGGCGCTGCACGGCAACCGTCTCGGCGATCCCCACGAACGCCCGCTCTGGGTCTACACGCCGCCGGCGTACGACGCCGAGCCCGACCGTCGCTTTCCGTCCATCTACCTGATCCAGGGGCATACCGGCCAGCTCGACATGTGGCGCAACCGCTCGGCGTTTCGCCCGAACGTGCTCGAGCTCGTCGACGCGCTCTTCGCCGACGACGGCTGTCCGGCAGCCGTCGTCGTCTTTGTCGACGCCTGGACGTCGTACGGCGGCTCGCAGTTCCTCGACTCGCCGGGCGTCGGCAGCTACCACACCTATCTCTGCGACGAGATCGTCCCGTTCGTCGACGTGCGCTATCGAACCCACGCGACGGCGGCGCACCGCGGCATCGCGGGCAAGTCGAGCGGCGGCTACGGCGCGATGGTCACACCGATGCTGCGGCCCGACTTGTTCGGCGGGCTCGCGACCCACGCGGGCGACGCGCTCTTCGAGCTCTGCTACCTCCCCGACTTTCGCGACGCGGCGCGCGCACTCCGAGACGCCTACGACGGGTCCTTCGACCGCTTCTGGGCGGACTTCCGGTCGCGTCCTGCATTCACGAAGGGCACAGACTTCCCACTGCTCAACACGTGGGCGATGGCCGCGTGCTACTCAGCGAACGAGGACGGCTCGATCGACCTTCCCTTCGACACCGAGACCGGGCAGCTGATCGACGAGGTCTGGCAGCGCTGGCTCGCGTGGGACCCCGTGCGGATGGTCGACCGGCATGCGGACGCGCTCCGCGGTCTCCGCGCGATCTACATCGACTCGGGCTCACGCGACCAGTTCTTCCTCGACCTCGGCGCCGCCGGCTTCCGCGGCGCGCTCGAGCGGATCGGCGTCACCGATGTCTTCTTCGAACTCTTCGACGGAACGCACGGCGCGATCGAGTACCGATACCCGATCGCGTTGCGCTACCTCGCCGAACGGCTTACTTGAACTTGAACTGCGCCTTGCGGAAGCTGCCGGACGGAAGCAGGAGCGTGAGATCGCGGCAGGTGCCGGCCCAGGACTTGTCCGTCTTCCACACGTAGGTGTACTGATTCGAGCCGGCGTCGTACTGGAGTGAGCTCGAGCCTGCGGTCACGGTCTGCTCGATGGCATCGAGCGGTGCGTCGGTGTCGCATGTCACCTTCTGCGATGCGGGGTAGCCACTCACGAAGAACGTGAGCCCGCGGTTGCCGCCGAGCGAGAACTTCACCGGCACGGCGCTTCCTGCAGTCGCCACGTTGACGACGGGCGGGTTGTTCACGGGGTTGAAGAAACCGGTGAATTGCCAGACGGTGTACGTCACCGACACGGTGGTCGTGTGGCCGACGTTGTCCCGCGCGGTGACGGTGAACGTCTTCGTGCCGGGAGTGGCGTCGATCGCCGCGCCGTTCGCAACGGTGCCGTGGCAGCCGCCGGGCGCGATACCCGAGCCGCTGTCACTGCAGCTGTAGTCGGCAAGGAAGATGTCGCCGGAGAGGATGACGAGACCGTTGGAAGGTTGTCTGATCTGAATCGTCGGCGCGGTCTTGTCGATCGGGATCGCGAAGGTCGCTGCGCTTCCGTCGCTCCCACGCACGTCGAGCGTGTGCAGGCCGTCGCCGCTGACAGGGACCGTCGTGCCCGCGACGAAAGCGGCGCCGTCGAGGCTCGAGGTGAGCGTCGCGCCGTCGTCCGAGCTCAGCGTCGCCGTCACCGGTGCCGTGAACCAGCCGTTGGTCGTGGTCGCGCCGCCGAACGAGATCGAGATGTGCGCTGACCCGGCCGGCGGGGCGACGTTCGTCGCCGAGGCCTTGTTCGCGTTCAGGCCGACATTGCCGGCCGAGTCGACTGCCTCGGCGATGTAGTCGATGGTCGCGCCGGTCAGCGGACCACCACCGGAGCAGCGTCCGCTCGCGCAGGCGAGGTTCGCGCGCTGCCAGATGCCGCTGCCGTCGAGGTAGAGGACGATCGCCTCCTTGATCGTGCCGGCTACGCCGTTCCCATCGAGGTCGGCGACGTCAGCCTCGAAGCCGACGGTCGATCCGACCTGCAGCACCTGCATGTGCGTGATTGTCGGCCGCACGAAGTCCGTGCTCGTCGAGTAGAGAACCGTTCCGCCGATCGTGTCGTATAGCCGCTGCTTCCCAGTTGCTGGATTCGGGTCGCTGGCGAAGTGGCCCGCGATGAGCACTGCGCGCTGACGCTGCCCGTTCGGCGTTGCGATCGTCGCGAGCGACTGGATCGAGGCCGGGAAGTCGACGATGCCCCGCAGTTGCGGCTCGATCTTCGATGAGTCGTCGGCAACGCGACCGAAGGCTGCGTTGAAGCCGCTCACGTCATGCGAGGCGAGTGCAGTCACGAGCACGCCGTGCGCCGTCGTCGGCTCCGTGACGTCGAGCGAGGTCAGGGGCTCGATGGGGCGGCGGTTCGTCACCTGAACCCCGGACCCGTTCGGGTCGTTCGCCGAGTAGTAGTTGCCGAGCGCGGTCCCGCTCGGGAGCGTCGGGCTGTGCAGCGTGAAGGTCGGATTGACGGAGAAGTCGAGGCTTGTCAGCCCGGTGGCCGAGTCCGTGTGCGTCGGCGCCGAAGCGGGAGCCGCCGGAGGCGTTCCGGTTCCGAGCCGATAGGTCGGGATGCCGTAGAGCGTCGCCTCGTTGCCGACCTTCGCGTCGTACAGGCTGACGACGCCGAGGTCACCGATGTACTCCTGCTTTGCGTACTCCAGCGCCTCGCCGACCGACATCGTCCCATTCAGGCGCTGCGCGAAGAGCTGGTTCAGGCGTTCGGAGTACGCGACCGAGGCGGTATCACCGAGACCGAAGCCCGTGTTGCCCATGAACTCTATGGCGCCACCCTCCATGTATGCCTGCGGCCAATCAAGCGCGAAGTCCGCCGGCTGCCCGCTGGTGAAGTACGGGAGCCCGTCGAAGAGCGAGAAGCCCGCATGACAGCCCATCGTGAAGACGATCCGGCCGACCACGCCGTTGACGCCCTTCGACGCGACGTCCGTCGTCGTGAAGAGGAATGGCGGACTCTCGTCGTGATTCGTATTGCCCTGCGCAGATAGGGCGCGGTGCTGGTCGTAGTGCGCGTTGAGCGAGTCGATCAGCGGCACCGATCCGCTCGACGGGAACAACGCGCTGCGCAGATTATCGGCCGTCCACGTCTCGCTGATCAGGTTCCCTGGATTCGGCGTGCGCCCGAGTGCAGCGTCGACAGCCTGCGATCCATCGGTGAGGAAGTCGTAGCCTGTGACGAGCTTCGTCTGCGGATTCACCAGACCGTTGTTGTTGATGTACGTCGTGAGCTGCCGCGTGATGTCCACAGGAGTCTCGACGAGCCGGCCGAGCGCAAGCTTCGGCACATAGAGAGATCCGCCAAAGAACGCCTGCGGATCCGCATCGGCGTACGGATCGTCGCTGAACAGATATCCGGCCGCCACGGCGCCGACGTATTCGTTGTTGACGAAACCGAACGTCGACCGGAAACCGAGCTCGTTCGCCTGCTGCGTCTGGTCGAGCAGCCGCCCGAACGGAATGATGTTGTCGGCGCCCACAACGACAAGCGACTTCAGATTTGGATGCCCCGCCTCGAGGGAATCGAGGAGCGTGCCGATCGCGCGCACGACCCCGTTCGCGGCGGCGGGCGAGCAGAGGTTCGCGTCCCAGTTCGTGTACGCCGTGGCAACTCCCGTCGCCGACTCGACCGGGACGATCACGCCGTTCACGTCGCTGCGCGCCGCGTAGGTCTGCAGCTTCAGGTAGACGCTATGTGCGTCGGCCGCGGTGTAGTACTGACCGAGCCGCCGCTCGTTGAAGAGGATCAGCGTCTGCGCAGTCGCCGGAATCGATGCGTTGGTCGGCAGCGTGGCCTCAGTGGGGACGGCACCCGACGGAGGAACCTGCGTGCAGGGCGGCAGCGCCGGCGGGAGGTCCTCCTCGACGCGCAGGACGTACGGGTCGGTCGTCGGATGGCCGTCGTAGCTCGAGACCTGGAGGAGCAGGTCGCCGGTAAGCCCGGTGGACGTGATGTCGACCTCCTCGTCCGCGGTGCCGCGGTTGTCGGAGACGCCGAGGAGCTGGTCGCCTGCCGGCAGGACGCCGAACGGGAGGTCTTGGGCCGTGTCCGGAGCGAGCTGCTGGTTCTGCTCGCCGAGTTGAACCGGCTGGTCGCCCGCCGGAATCGCGCCGAGCGGCATTGCGCCGAGCGGAGCCGAGCGGAGCGGTGCGTCGACAGGTCCGAAGACGGCGAGATCGTCGTCGCTCCGTAGATGGCTGAGGAAGATCTTGATCCTCGTGCCCGCCGGCGCGCTAAGAGGATCGATGTGCAGCGTCGAGTAGTCGACGTCCTTCCCGTTCCCGAGGTACGAGACATAGAGCGTCGCGGGAGCGATCGCCGGCGCGGTGCTCGGAGTGTTGTTCGACTCGAACGTGTCTCCGACCGTGACGTTCGCCTGCGCCGACTGGTCGGCAACCCCGTTCGTCGAAAGCGTCACCTTCGCCTGCTCGTTTCCGAGCTCGAAGCCGGGACGAAGCTTGAAGGTCAGCGTGTAGCTGTCGCCGTACGACAGGGTGTCGAGCGTCCAGCTGAGCGCGGCGCCGCTGACGGTCGGGTCGCCGACCGACGTGGTGCTCGCCGTGGTGACGTCGGTGAGCGAAACGGAGCCGGGCACGTAACGCGCGCCGGCAGGCATCGTTACGCCGACGACGGCGACGGCGGCACTGCCTGCGCCTTGAATCGAGAAGTTCGCGGTGTAGGTGACGATTCCGCCGCTCGCGCCGGGTGCGCCGGCGAAGTCCTGCAGCCCGTCGAGTGGGAACAGCTCCCAGCTGGGAGGCGTGCCGCCCATCAGCGCAGCCAACAGGTCGCGCAACGTGACCGTGTCGGGGAAGCCGGGAACGACATCCTTCAGCTGGATCTCGGGATGCGCCCGCAGGTACGCGGCGAGGTCGCCGAGCGTCGCTGTGCCGTAGACGCCGAGGTCGGCGAGCGTTGCGCCCGGCTTCAGCGCTCCCGCGGCATTGGCACTCGCAAGGGTCGCACCAGCCGCGGCGCAGTTGAACGCGCCGCCGCAGTTGACGACGGCGGACAGCACGGGGATCGCGCCGAGCGGAATCGCACCGAGCGGAATCGCACCGAGCGGAATCGCACCGAGCGGAATCGCACCGAGCGGAGAGTTGGCGAGGTCGATCGCACCGAGCGGAATCGCACCGAGCGGAGAGTCGGCGAGGTCGATCGCACCGAGCGGAATCGCGCCGAGCGGAATCGCACCCAGCGGGATCGCGCCGAGCGGGATCGCGCCCAGCGGAATCGCGCCGAGCGGCACGCCTTGGATTGCGACGCCCATCACCGTCTGGCTTCCAAGTGCCGCGCAATCGAACGTGGCGAAGCCGGGGAGCGACTCGATCTGCGTGCACCAATCGTGGAGGTTTGCTGCGGAAGTCGTCCCGCCGCCGATCGGGATCGCACCGAGCGGCGTGCTGCCGAGAGCGATCGCGCCGAGCGGAATCGCACCGAGCGGCGAGAGGGACAGATCAAGATCCTTGAGCCCAATCGCACCGGGACCCGGCGTCGTCAGGTTCGCCGGCGGCGACGCCAGACCAAGGACGTCCTTCAGCGTGAGCGTCTGGGCCGGCACGCCCGCGAGCGGCGTGCCCTGGAGCTCCGTTTCCCAGCTCAGCGGCGCCTTCAGCGGGATCGTGTTCAACGGCACGCCGCCGAGGCCGTCTTCGAGCAGCGCCTGCGGCGTGAAGCCGATCGCGCCCAGCGGGATCGCGCCGAGCGGGATCGCACCGAGCGGGATCGCACCGAGCGGCATCGCGCCGAGCGGGATCGCACCGAGCGGCGCGGCTGTCGTCCCGCCGTTCGAATCGGTCGACGTGTTGGCGAACGCGCTCGGCGGGATCGCCGACAACGGAATCACGGCGGCGCCGGGCTGCGTTGTGCCGGTATCCGTGTGCAGGTCGAGCGTCGCCGACGTCGCGGTGCCGCCCAGCGTGAGCGCAATGCAGCGGCCCGAGAACTCGGAGGTGTTGCCACTCGCGCTCGTCGCCGTCGCGGTCAGGAGCTGGCCCACCGAGGCGCTCGAGACGACGAGCGTCGCGTTGACGGCCGCCTCGCCGCCGGGGCTGACGACGACCTGGCTCGAGCCGACGAAGATCGCGCCCTCGTTCGGGCCGGACTCCGGACACGAGTCGTTGAGGAAGTACTCGAGGCGGTAGGTGCCGCCGGGCGAGAGGAATTTGCCGACGACCGTCAGCGAGGTGCCCGAGACGCGGGCGGCTGCGATGAGCGGCGCCGCCTGCAGCTGGTTGCCGGCCGTCCCGAGGTCGATGCCTCCGCCGCCATCGGCCTCGATCGAGTTGCCGAGGATCGGGTTGCCCGACGAGCCGACGGAGACGCCGGGGCCGCCGTTGTCGGCGATGCGGTTGCCGGCGCCTTCGCTCGTTCCGCCGACCTGAGTGTTCGGCGAATCGGAGTCGATCTGCACGCCCGCGCCATGGTTGCCCTCATCGGCCGGGGCGCCGCTCGCATCGGTGCCGATCTTGTTCCCCTGGATGATCGTTCCGCTCGAGCCGCCGGTGACGAGGATCCCGGCTTCACCGCTGCCGCTGATGAGGTTGCCGGTGATCTGCGTCTGTGCTGCTCCGCTGACCTCGATGCCGGCGCCGCCGTTCGCCCGCAGGCCGGTGCCGTCCGGAGTCGTGCCGATGACGTTGCCGACGATGTGATCGCCGTCGCCGCCTACGACGATCCCGTTGCCGAGGAGGTCCTCGATCGCCAGCCCGCGCACGGTCGACGATCCGGCGTCGAGGACGATGCCGTCGGACGCGGCGCCTTCGATAACTTCCATCCCGGTCCCGTCGAGTGCGATTCCCGGTCCGGCGATGACGCCGGGCTGGGTCGTGCCGTCGATCGTGATCGGCACCGCCGCCTTCGGTAGCGGCGAGTTGAGTGAGATCGTCCTCGGCCCGGTGAGGATCGCGAAGTTGATCGTCGCCGGCGCTTCGGTGCCGTTCGCCGCGTTGAGAGCCTCGCGCAAGGAGCAGTCGGCCTGCGTGCAGCCGGTCGCGTCAAAGTGGTCGTCGGCGGTGTTGACGGTGTACGTCGGCCCGGTTTGCGGCGGGTTAGAGCCGCCGCCGGACGAGATGAGCGGCTCGGTGCCCCAGTTCGGGAAGCCGTCGTACACCGAGTTGCTGGTCACGGCCACCTTGCCCGAGCCGTCGGCGTTCATCGTCTTGATCTCGAAGCTGTCCGTACCTCCCGGCGAGAAGCTGAAGGCGAGCTTCGTCCCGTCCGGCGACCAGGACGGATCCGCGGAGAAGAACGCGTCGTTGGACGTGTCGGAGATCGTGTGCGGGCTCGAGCCGTCGGCGTTCATGACGAGGATCTGCGGCCAGTTCGTCGCGGTGTCTGTCGCTGTGTCGAGGCTCGCGGCGTACGCGATCTTCGTGCCGTCGGGCGACCACGAGGGATCGTGATTGTCCACACTCGGGTTGTCCGTCAGGTTGACGACGCCGCTGCCGTCGGCATTCCGGACATAAATGTCCCCCTGCGACCCATAGGCGAGCTTTGCGCCGTCGGGCGACCACGTCGCGCTGTTCTCACTTGCGTCGGGCGTATTCGTCACGTCGTGCGCGCTCGTGCCGTCTGCATTCATCACCCAGATGTCCGTTTGCGTGCCGTCGTCGACCGTGAACGCGATCTGCGTGCCGTCGGGCGAGTACGACGGAGTCGAGTCGTTGGTCGAGTCGGTCGTGAGCCGTGTCACGCCCGTTCCGTCGGCGTTCATCGAGTAGATCTGGAAGAGCTCGGAACGGTCGCTGGCCCAGACGATCTTCGAGCCGTCCGGCGAGTACTGCGCGCCCTCATCCCGCCCGGGATCGGTCGTCAGCTGCCGGATCTGGGTTCCGTCCGGGTTCGCCGAGAAGACATCGGTCGTGCCGAACTCCGCTCCGTCGTAGACGATCCGCCCGTTCACGGGGGTTGCCGCCGCGGAATTGTGAACCGTGACGCGAATCGGCGACGCCGTGGCGCTGTTTCCGCTCACGTCGAACGCCGTCGCGCGAAGCGTGTAATCGCCGTCGGCAGGCTGGCCGGTCCAGCTGAGCGCGTAATCCGGTGCTGTCGTACTGTCACCGATCGTCGTCCACGTATCGCCGCCGTTCGAGTACGCGTACTCGACGCGCGCAACGCCTGACGTGTCGTCAATCGCTGTTGCCTTGAGAACCGCGCCGTTTTGCACCACCGCGCCGTCACTCGGCGCGCTCAGCGCGACTGTGGGCGGAACGGTGTCGGGCGGGAGCTGTTGCAGGCTGACGTCGTCGAACGCGATCTGGTGCAGGTCGGTACAACTGCCGCAGTCGTCGCCGAGGATCATCTGTGTCGTGTCTGAAGCGCCGCTTGGAACGAGCTCGCCGCCGATCGTCACGCCCTGGAACTGCCCGTCGATGTAGAGCTCGCTCGTCAGGTTCGCGTGAGCGACGAGCCGCACCTCATGCCATTGCCCGGTCGTCAATGCCGGAGCGATCGCGCTCTCCCCCCAGGCCCCGAAGCTCGTGCCCTCCCCGTCGATCGTGATCCCGGCCCCGGCGACGATCGTCGAGACGCGATCGCCGCCCCATTGGAGGAGCAGCTCGTTCTGCCCCGCGACCGGGTAGACCCAGGCATCGAGGACGTAGCCCTGATTCGGGTCGAGGACACCCGCACACGCCGAGCTGATCGACGGCAGACCGCAGAAGTCCTGGTCGAAGAACTGGCCGTTGCCGCCTCCGGGGACGGTTTGCGTCAGCACTTGCCCCGACCACGCGCCGGTGTGCGGCTGCGAGCTGACGCGGGCGGGGCCGGGGTTGCTCAACGTGGACTGCGCATACCCGAGCCAATCGCCGTACGACAACTGGACGGCGGTGCAAGAATCGCCGGTGCCGCAATCCTGCTGGGTCGCCGTCACCGGCGCTTCGAATCCCGGGTTGACGACGAGGTTCGGCCCGACATCGGCGCGGGCGCTGCCCGCGAGCGTCAGGAACGCAAGCGCGCATGCCGCGGCCAGCGCCGCCGCAACCCCCAAATCGCTCCGATCTCCTGCCAGGTCCCCTCCTGCCACCCGCAGCTCCCTCATCGCCGCGGACTTCCGGGACTTTAGGAGGTCTGTTACAAATTGCAAGGGGTGGCTCTAGAAACCGGACTCGCGGGACAGCTCGCGCCCTACCTCCCACGTCTCGCTCGCAGGTGGGGACCCAGTGAGCCGCCCTACCGCGAGGTCGACGCGACGCTCGTCTCGGTCGACCTCTCCGGCTTCACCTCCCTCTCGGAGCACCTCGCTCAGAAGGGCAAAGCGGGCGCCGAAGAACTGATCCTCGTCGTCAGCGGCTGCTTCGACGGTCTGATCAGGATCACCGAACGCCACGGCGGCGACGTGCTGAAGTTCCGCGGCGACGCCCTGCTCCTCCTCTTCGACGGAGCCGAGCACGCAGAACGCGCCTGCCGCGCAGCGGCGCAGATGCAGTGGTTCATCAGCCACGCCGCGCCATCGCAGAGCTCTGTCGGGCCCGTTTCGCTGCAGATGTCGACCGGCGTGCATACGGGCGTCTGCCATTTCTTTGTGGCTGGAACGTCGCACCGCGAGCTGCTCGTAACCGGACCGGCTGCGACGGAGACGATCCGCCTCGAGTCGGAGGCAAACGCCGGCGAGGTGCTCGTGTCGGAATCGACCGCGGCGGCGCTCGGTCCCGGATGGATCGGCGGGCAGCGCGGCAACGCAAGACTGCTGAAGCTGGGCGTTGCGGAGGTCGACGGCGCTGACGACACTGCAGTCGCCGCGCCGCACGACGCCAACGAGCTCGAGATTCTCGTGCCGAGGCCGCTGCGCGCGGCGCTCTCTGCCGGCGTCGAGCCGGAGCACAGACACGTCGTCGCCGGGTTCGTCAAGTTCACGGGCGTCGCCGCGGTGCTCGAGCACGGAGTGGCGGAACTCTGCGCACGCCTCGCTCAGCTCGCGGAGGCGACGGGCTCAGCCGCCGACGAGCTCGGACTGACCTGGCTCGAGTCGGACATCGACGTCGATGGCGGCAAGCTCTACCTCACCGCAGGAGCGCCATCGTCGACCGGCGACGACGAGAGCGCAATGCTGCACGCCCTGCGGCAAGTCACGGCCGCGGAGGTCGGGCTCGACGTACGCGCCGGCGCGAACGCAGGACTGGCTTTCGCCGGCGATGTTGGCGCCGCGACACGCCGCACCTACGCGGTAACCGGCGACACCGTGAATCTCGCCGCGCGTCTGACCGCACGCGCGACGGTCGGCGAGGTCCTGGCAACGGCGACCGTCCTCGACGCTTCGACGACGCGCTACGCCACGCAGTCGAAGCCACTCCTCGTCAAGGGTAAGGAGCGAGCAGTTACGGCCTACAGCGTCGGTGAGGCCGTCGGCGTCAAGGATGAGCGCGCGCACGAGCTGCCCCTCGTCGGCCGCGATGCGGAGCTCGCAGCGTTCGCGGCAGCACTCGAGTCCGCCAGGCGACGCCAGAGCCAACTGGTCGAGGTCGTCGGCGAGCCCGGCATCGGCAAGTCGCGGCTCCTCGAGGAGCTGAAAGTTCGTGCGATCGGCTTCCAGCAGCTCGTCGCGAACTGCGACCCCTATGGAGCGTCCACTCCGTACGGCGCACTGCACGGTCTCCTGCGCCCTCTGGCCGGCATCACCGCAGAGATGAACTCGACCGAGGCAGGCGAGCAACTGCAGCCGTGGATCGAGGCGATCACCCCCGACCTCGCGCCGTGGTTGCCGCTCCTCGCGATCCCGTTCGACGCGACCGTGCCGGCGACGCCCGAGGTCGACCGGCTCGACGCGAGCTTCGTCCACGGAAAGCTGCACGAAGCGGTTGAACAGTTCCTTCAGCGCGTACTGATGATGCCGAGCCTCATCGTCGTCGAGGACGTGCACTGGCTCGACGACGCATCCGCGTACCTCCTTCGACATCTCACGCGCGCAGCCGGACCCGTACCGTGGCTCTTCGCGGTCACACGCAGGCGAGAGGGGCCGTCGTTCGTCTCCGACGAGCACGGCGTCCTGCTCGAGCTCGAGCCGCTGCCGCGGGAAGCAGCGGCCGCCCTCGCGCTCGCCGCCGCGGGTGCGTCCCCGCTGACCGAGCAGGAGCTCGCGGCCGTGGGAGACCGCGCCGGCGGCAATCCGCTCTTCGTACGGGAGCTCGTCGCCGCAGCGAAAGAGGACGGAGGCGTCGACGCACTGCCACAGACGGTCGAGACGCTGATGACGGCGCGGATCGACACGCTCGAGCCGCCAGATCGCCAGCTCCTCCGCTATGCGGCAGTGATCGGCGCTTCGTTCGAGCTCGACGTGCTCGACGAGGTGCTCGGCGGCGACGTCAACGACGTCGCGGCCCACGAGCGTTGGGAGCGGCTGAAGGAGTTCGTCTCGTGGGAAGGCGCCACGCGTCTTTCATTCAAGCACGACCTCTTCCGTACGACTGCGTACGAAGGGCTATCGCTCCGCCGCCGTCGGGAACTGCACGATCGCGTCGCCACTGCGCTCGAGCGCCGTGCCGGCGACACGGCAGACGAAAGTGCCTCGCTCCTCTCTCTCCATTTCTTCGAGGCGGACGTCTTCGACAAAGCGTGGCGCTATTCCGTGCTCGCCGGCCGGCGCGCGGAGCAGACGCTCGCGAACGTCGTCGCCGCGGAGCTCTTCGAACGTGCGCTTGCCGCGGCACAACACCTGCCCGAGCTGGCGCCGCATGAGCGCGCCGCGGTCTGGGAGTCGCTCGGCGACGTCTGCGAGATCTTCGCGAGCTACGAGCGCGCAGGTGCCGCGTACATCGAAGCCCTGGCGCTGACCGAGGAGGCATCCCCACGCGCACGCGTGCTCTGGAAGTCGGGCGTCGTGCAAGAGCGCATGGGCGAATACGACGAGGCGATCGAGCGCTATGCCCACGCGCTGACGGTTCTCTCCGACGACGACGAGGACGCGGTCGAGGTCAGGATCGAGGTCGAGCTCGCAACTGCGGGCGTACGCCAGCGACAGGGCCGGTTCGACGAGGCGAAGACGTGGGCCGAGCTCGCAGCCAAGCACGCGGAGGCGAGCAACGCTCGCAAGAGCCTCGCCCACGCGTACTACCTCCTCGATCTCATCTGCACGAACCTTGGTCAGCCGAACGAGAAGTACCGGCAGCGCGCGCTGCCGATCTACCGGGAGACGGGCGACCTCGTCGGGCAGGCGAGCGTGCTCAACAACCTCGGCGTCGGCGCGTACTTCGAGGGGCGTTGGACGGAGGCGCTCGAGTTCTACCGCGAAAGCGGCGAGGTCAGTCGGCGCGCCGGCGACGTCATCAGCACCGCGCGGGCGAGCAACAACGTCGCCGAGATCCTGTCCGATCAGGGGAGGCTCGGCGACGCCGTCGAGTTGCTGGCCGAGGCGCAGAGGATCTGGAGCGCCGGCCGTTATCCGATCGGGGCGCAGCTCGCCACGAGCAACCTCGGCCGCGCCGAAGCACGCGGAGGACGGTTCGACGTCGGGCTCCGCCTCCTCGCAGAGGCGAGACAGGGCTTCGCCGAGATCGGCGCCGCGGCGTTCGAGCTCGACGCGCAGGCGCGGGAAGCCGAGTGCCTCGTTCTCGCGGGCCGCTATCAGGAAGCACTCGAGATCTGCACCGAGGCCCTCGAGCGTGCAGCGGCGGTTCCCGGCGGAGAGGCACCTCGCGTCTCCCTCGAGCGTTCGATGGGCTACGCGCTCGTGCAAGCGCGCCGCAAAGACGACGCCAAGGTGCATCTGGAAGCGAGCGCGGAGCTCGCTCGCTCGTTGAACCTCGACTTTGAACTCGCATTGACGCTGAAGGCGCTCGCAGACACGGGCATCGCCCGCGATCCGAGCGTCGCGGTGGAGGCGGGGCAGGCGCTTGAGCGACTTGGCGTCGTCGCCGTTCCTGAGCCACCGCTGCCCTAGCTGGAGGCGAAATGCGCGAGTAGATTGTCGCCGCGTGGAGGGGCTGACGGGAAAGCGAGTCGTCGTCACGGGCGGTACGAGCGGCATCGGCGAGGCGACGAGCCGTCGCTTCCTGGACGAGGGCGCTCGCGTCGCAGCGCTTGCCGTCGGCGAGGACGAGGTCGCCACCGCCGCAGAGCGGATTCCCGGTATCGATGCACTGCTCTGCAACGTCGCCGACGCCGCGGCTGTCGCAGACGCGTTCGCGAGGATTGACCAGCTGCTCGGCGGCGTCGACGTGCTCGTCGCGAACGCCGGCATCTCGATCCGCAAACCGTTCCTCGAGATCGAGGCGACCGACTGGCAGCGCGTGCTCGACGTCAACCTCACCGGCGTCTTCCACTGCGCGCAGCAGGCCGCCCGGCGAATGGTCGCCGCCGGTGGCGGCGTCATCCTCATGACGGCGTCGACGAACGGCCTCACCGGCCACGAGTACTACGCCGACTACAACGCGTCGAAGGCAGGCGTGATTTTGCTCGCGCGCACGATGGCGCGCGAGCTCGCACCCGCCGTGCGCGTGAACGCCGTCTGTCCCGGCTACGTGCTGACGCCCATGCAGAAGGCGGAATACACACCGGAGATGCTCGAGCAGGTGAACGCGACGATCCCGCTCGGGCGCCACGCGCGCCCCGACGAGATCGCCGCGCTCTATGCGTTCCTCGCGAGCGACGAGGGCGCGTACTTCACGGGCGCGGTGATCTCGATCGACGGCGGCGAGACCGCCTGAACCGATTACGCGGTCTTCGAAGTGAGCCCAACGGGGCAGGCGACGCCGGTGCCGCCGAGCCCGCAGTAGCCGTTGGGGTTCTTCGCGAGGTACTGCTGGTGGTACGGCTCGGCGTAGTAGAACGGCCCAGCCTCGGCGATCTCGGTCGAGATCTCGCCGTAGCCGGCCTGCGCCAGCTCGTGCTGGAAGCGCTCGCGAGACGCGTCGGCCGCCGCGCGTTGCGCCTCGTCGACCGTGTAGATCGCGGAGCGGTACTGGGTGCCTTGGTCGTTGCCCTGGCGCATGCCCTGGGTCGGGTCGTGGCTTTCCCAGAACAGGCGCAGGATCTCGTCGTAGCTCGTCTGCTGCGGGTCGAAGACGACGAGGACGGCCTCGGTGTGACCGGTGCGTCCGGAGCAGACCTCCTCGTACGTCGGGTTCGCCGTGAAGCCACCGGCGTACCCGGCCGCGGTCGTGTACACGCCGGGAGCCTGCCAGAAGACGCGCTCGGCACCCCAGAAGCAGCCCAGGCCGACGATGGCCTGCTCCAGGCCGTCGGGGAAGGGCGGCGCGACCGGGTTGCCGAGCACTTCGTGCGCTGCAGGGACGGGCATGGTCTCGTCGCGGCCGGGCAGCGCCTCGTCGGCCGTGACCATCGTGCTGGGTTTCGAGAAGAGGAACATGTCGGTCAGTGTGCCGACTGACCGAAGTGTTACGCGAGGCTAGACGGCGGGGGCGCAGACGAAGAACTCGCGCGGCGCCTTACCGGCCGGCTTCACGTCGACCCGCTGTGAGCACTGAATGCGCCAGTCGCCGTAGCCGGCGAAATCGAGGACGTCACCCTCCTGCGGCGCAGCGGGGAGTTGTTTCTCGTCGATGCTCCAGCGTCCGTCCGGGAAGACGAGCTTGAAGCAGTAGCGGATGAGCCTCCGGCTTGGCGCCGGCACGATGGGCTCCCGCAAGAGGGCGGTATAGCCCTCGATCGCCGCCATGGCGAACTCGCGCCGCTGGCGAACATCCTGGTCGACGCCGTGGAGGTCACGGCGCCGGGACTCGAGCAAGCGTTCGAGCGCGTCAGCGTTCTGCCTCGAGAAATCGCCCATGCCTCTTGTCATCGTTGCCACGGGCCGTTCCTGCCTCCCCCAAGATGGGGAATCGGCCCCCAGAAAGCGCCCCACCGGAAATGGGGTTAACAAACCGGCGAAAAACACCGATAGTTGGCAGACGCCTGGCATTTCTCGCCAGTCCACTGCGGATCAAGGAGCAACCGTGAACGACTCGACCGCGACGGCAGTCCCGGCCAGCCAGCGTTGGCGCATCGAGGTTCCCCACCGCGCGGACCTCGTGTTCTCGTTGCGTGACTACTTCCGACGGCTCGGGCTCGTAGCCGAGGTCGAGAGCCCGACCCTCGTCGAGCTGAAGGCCGGCGAGCTGCCAGGCGAGATCGAGGAGTACATCTCCGGCTGGGCGAGAATCAACGGGACGGCGCTCAACTTCGAGCAGGTCCGCGAGCAACCGCAGCTCTTGGTCCCGCCTCCCGCCGGATCTGGGCCGCCGCGGCTCGGTGAGCTGCTCGTCGTGAGGGGCTACATCACCGAGGAACAGCTCGCGATGGCGCTGACCGAATCGCGAGCAACGAGTGATCTGCTCGGGGTCGTCCTCCTGCGCGAACGCCTGATCTTCGAGGACGAGCTCGCCCGAACCCTTTCCCAGCAGCTGGCGATTCCCTACATCAGCGTCATGCGAGTCGGCGTCAACGCGGCCATAGCCCGGTCGCTCCCTCCCGAAGTAGGCGCAAAAGCTGCCGCGATTCCCGTGCGGGCAATGGACGACCGCGTACAGGTGGCATTCGCGGATCCAACGGATCCGCAGGCGCTCTCCGCCGTGGGCCGATATCTGCCGAAAATCGCGGTCGCCGTCGCCGAGCTTTCGGACATCAGGCTCGCGTGGCGAGGCGTCAACGAGCTGTCAGGCAACCGGGGCTGAATCCAGGTCGAGCGGAGAGGCGCCGTGGGGCGCCCCTCCGCTCGGTCGAGCTAGCAGAACGTCGCGACGATCGTCCCTGTGCCGTGGTTAGACGGGCTCGGCGAGTAGCCGGGCGCCACCTTCACGACGACGATGTGGACGGAGTTGCCCGAGATCGCGCTTCCGCTCTTCTTCACGGAGCTGGTAACGACGACGCCCATGTAGGACGGGACGCCGCTCGTCGGCGGCGGACTGTTGCCGCCCGAGGTCGTCCACGTGCTGCCGCACATCGTCGGCGGGCTCGTCGTGGGCAGCGTGATCGCCTCGGCGAAGCCCTTGAACGACGACGGCGCCGTTCCGCCGCTCAAGACGTTGAGCAGCGACCACGTGTCGGCCCACCACGTGACGACGGAGCTCCCCGCGGTAGCGGCGGTGACGTTCCCGAGCGTGAACGCGCCACGGCTCGGGAAGGCGAACACGATCGCCGTCGTGCTGTCACTCGACGCCTTGTAGAAGGCATCGCCTGCAAAGGCGGCGCCAACTGTCTCGGGTCCGAGCGGCACGGATACGGACGGGATCGTGCACGTGACGTTGCCGGCAGCCGTGGTCTTTCCGGTGCAGCTTTGGCTGCCGAGCGAGAGCGTCACGGCCTCGGCGGGGACGGGGCCCGGTGAGCCGCCGTCGCCGTCATTGTCGTTTGCGCCGTCCTCGACCAGCTTCGCAGTCAGCGTCGCCCCGCCGGAGCCGGCGAGGATCACGATCGGGCCGGTGTAGCTCATGGTCGTTTCTTCCGGCGTGATCGTGAAGGACTGCGTGTCGCTACTCGGCACATAGTCCACGTCACCGGCAAACGAAGCCACCATGCTCTGCGTCCCCGTCTGGGTCGGCGTGATCGAGCACGATGCGTCGCCTGACCCGTTCGTCGGGGCGTTACAGGTATCGCCGACGCCGAGTGTGAACGTGATCGTCTGGCCGGCGATCGGTGCGCCGCCGTCCGGATCGGTCAGCGTCGCCGAAGCCGTCGCCGTGTCGTGGTAATCGGAGGTCAGCGAGCCCGTGTAGACGAGCTTGCTCTCCTCCTGTTTCAGCGTGAACGGCGTGCCCGAGGTTGATGGCTCGTAGACCGGCTCATCACCGCCGAAGCTCACGACCACGGAATACGGGCCGGGATTGTCGAGCGGCGTGACCGAGCAGGAAGCGTCGCCACTGCCGTTCGTGACCGCCGAGCAGCTTTCCACGCCGAGGGTGAACGTGAGCGTCTCGTTTGGAATCGGATGTCCGTGCGAGAACGAGGTCAGGCTGCCGTCGTCCGTGAGCTTCGCCGACAGCGTCACCGGATCGTTGTAGTCACCGCTCGTATCTCCGGAGTAGGTGATCTTCGTCGGGATGTGCAGCACGGTGAAGTCCACCGTCTGGGAACCGCCGACGTACGCGGCATCACCGGCATAGGCGGCGATCGCCTTGTAGACCCCGGGGTCGTCGGTGATCTTGACGTTGCACGAGGCGTGCCCGCTCGAATCGACGTTCGCGTCGCAGAACGAGCCGGCGGCAGTGAGCGAGACCTGCAACGTCCCGAGCGCTGCAGTGGCGAGCGTCGTACTCGCGTTGTGATCAAGCAGCGTGGCGGAGAGCGTGATCGTGTCTCCCTTGGTCACCGTCGTCGGTCCGGTGTACGTCACGTCCGCGACGTTGTTCGCGAGCTTGTTGAAGTCCGCCGACCCCCAGCCGGTCGCCTCATCCCAACCGGTAGTTGCGGCGAACCCGTTGCTCCCGGTGGTGACGTCGTGGAAGTCGTTCGCGTACGTCGTCGGGTCGTTTGCGAGCGCGTAGATCAGCGGCGCCGAGAAACCAATCCCGGGTCGCCCTGTCGCCGCGTTGTGGTTGTTCCAGACCACGGACGCGGCCGCCCAGACCGGCGTCGCGAGGCTCGTGCCTCCGAAGCAGCACGATGCAGCGCCGTCGAAGAAGACGAACGTCCCGGGACCGCAATTCGAGCCGTCTTTGCAGAATCCGGTGATCGCTGCCACATCGGGCTCGGCGCGGCCAGTGCACGCGGTGGACGAGCCCCACACGAATGCCGAACCGATCCCGGTCTGCCAGGACGGCCGCGTCTCGCTGTCCGAGCAGCCGCCGCCGTTCTGTACCGCGGACTCGGAGTTGTACGTGTCCGCCGGAGTGGTGATGTTCAGCGCGGTGCCGCCGACCGCGACCACGTACTGGCTGACGGCCGGGGACGAGCAGCCTCCCGAGGCGCCGAAGTCGCCGCTCGCGAAGTAGAACGTCTTACCGGTCGACATCCCATGCTGCAGCGCACTCTCCATGCCGCCATCGATCGGGCACGGGTTTCCCTGCGCACCCCAACTGTTGGAGATGATCGAGATGCTCGAGTTGGCAGCGGCGTTCAGCACGTCCTCGAGCGTTGGGTTCGTGTTGTCCTTGCCGAGGAAGTAGGTCTCGTGGACTCCCGGCGCGATGCCGTGCGCGTTCTGGGTGTCGAGTGCGACCTCGGCGTCTGTGTCCGTCTCGCTGGCAGGGCCGTCGATCTGGACGTAGTTGAGACCGTCATCGCCGGACTGCCCGATCGTGATCGGCGTCGTGTTGGTTGCGTTGGCGTAGCCCGTGAAGTCACTCTGCGGCAGCTCGTCGCCCCACAAGGTGAAGCCGATCGTCTGGCCCTTGCCGTCCCCGACAACGTCATATCCGCCTCGCAGGTCGCCGCCGTCGAGGCTGCACCCCGTTGAGGGAGGCGACGTACAGGTGACGGCCGGCTTGAAGACGTCGTAGTTCGACAGGCCGCTCACCCAATTCACAGTCAGGCCGGCTGGAACCGTCGGGTCGCGGTCATTCGAGTGGAACGCGCGCCCGTTGGCGGTGTAGTCGTTGATCGTGACGCCGAACGCTCGCTCGAGCTGACGCACCCTGCCCTCGGTGCGGACGAGGAGGTTGTCGGGCGAAACGCTCAGCACAGGAAGGCCCTGGCTCTTCAGCCATGCGCTGGCCGCCGCAACGTCTGCGTCCGTGGGCGCGTATGAGGCCATGTACTGCGCGTTCGTCAGGAAATGCCCGTACTGCGGGTTTCCCGGCGTGCTCGCCGCTTGGATCAGCGCGTCGAGCCCGGCCGAATCACGGACGCTGAGTCCGAGGTTGACGCGAAAGACGGCGTTCCCGTCGTGGTGACCGCGGCCGAGTGCCATCCCCTGCGCGACGGCTGCAGGCAGGTCGTGTGCGATTGGCTTGTCCGCAGCTCTCGTGTGCGAGTCGACGGACGCCTGCGCAGACGTGAGTCCGATCGCCAAGACGCCTGCAACTCCGAGCAGGACCAGCCTCAGTCGCCAGTGACGTGTGCTCATTCGACTTCCCCTTCCTCCCTGCGGCGCGGGCCGTCAGCCACCCGTCGACGCAAATCGCCGAACCAAACCGACGGGCCGCCGGGGACGAGCGAGCAAACGAGAAGCGGTTTCCGAAATGCCGAAGCCTCTCCCCGCGTCGGGCCGCGCGATCGCGCGACTCACTGGAACCTAGAACTGCGGCGGCGGACTTGTCAAGATCAGCGGCCTACAAAGCCCGGAACGACTGCGGCCACGCGGCGCCAGCGCTCGATCTCGCAGCCGCCCTGAACCGACAGGTGGGCGTTGACGAGCGCGCCGCGCAGGCGTCCCTTCACCGTCGCCTCCTGGGGCCCGATGGCGATGTCCGTGCAGTACGTCCCCGGTGGCGTCGGCGCAAACGGATGTGCGAGCTTGGCGAGCGCCCGGCAGGCGAGCAGCGGATGCGGGACGGTCCCGGCGGCCGGCCCGCAGCGAAGCACGTAGCGCTGCACGCCCGCAGCGCCGATGCCGTTTGGGTAGACGACGATCGAGAGCTGTGTCGCAGGCGGAACCGCCCCGTAAGACGCGCCGGCCCCGAGCAAAACCGCAGCGACGAGCATGAGAGCAATCCTCAGCGCGATCTGCCGAGGCTAGCAGTACCTCCCGGAGACCCTCAGGCGTTTGACCTAAGACATCACCCACACAGGAGCCGACCAGTGACGCCACTCGACGCAGGACCGCCGCCCGCCCCCGCCGGCCTGCCGGCAGTCGCGCGCCACAATCGCGTCCGCGTCCCCGACGGACGCGTCGGCGAGGTGATCGGCTTCTACCGAACCGAGGACGAGCACATACTCGTACTCCTCGACACCGGCGGCAGCAAACGGTACCCAAGAGCAGACCTTCGGCTGCTGCGCTGAGCTCAGGCCTCGTTTTCGGATGGGCCCGCCTGGACTCGAACCAGGGACCAAGGGATTATGAGTCCCCTGCTCTGACCAACTGAGCTACGGGCCCGCTGGAGCGCAGCGTAACGCGCTGCAGATTCTGCTGAGCTAGCCGGTTCTCCGGTTGAACCCGGGTCTCCATCGAGCAGAATGCTCCCGTGAAAGTCTTCCAGCGCGAAACGACACTCCGGACGTCCGGCGGCCTGACGGTCACCGACATCACCGAAGACGTGCAGACCGCCGTTCGGGAGAGCGGAATCCAGCAAGGCATCGCCTGTGTGTACTCGCCGCACACCACCTGCTGTGTGCGCGTCAACGAGTTCGAGACGGGCTTCCTCGAGGACTTCGCCGAGCTCCTACGCCGGCTCGTGCCGACCGAGAGCTACTACGCGCACGACGACTTCGACCGCCGCACCGAGAACATCTGCCCCGAGGACATGGAACAGGGCAACGGCCACTCGCATTGCATGGCAATGCTGCTCGGTACCGCAGGCGAGTCGGTTCCGGTGCGGGAGGGCGAGCTGCAGCTTGGCACCTGGCAGCGCGTGCTCTTCATCGAGCTGGACCGCGAGCGCGACCGGCGCTGGCTCGTCCAGGTCGTCGGCAACGAGTAGCGAGTCCTCCGACCGGGCATAGACCCGGTGATCGAGAAATCGACTCTGGGAGGAGTCCTATGCGAGTCCACATCGGTGTGGCACTGCTCACGGCGACCGTCGCCGCGCTCCTGGCCGCCCCAGCATTCGCCCGTCCGGCGCTGTCTCTCGAGGTCAGCGTCACGATGACGAACAGCAGCTGCGTCCTCGGCTACACGTCGGTCAGCCACCGGAACACGAGGATCGTGTTCCACATCATCAACAACGGCAGCGTCTCCCACGGCTTCGACATCTCCGCGAAGTTCAAGTCCGGGTTGATCAAGCCGCACCAGGAATCAACCCTCGTGGCCAACTTCGGCCGCCCGGGCGCCTACAGGTACGCGTGCGTTGCTGCGCACTCGACGGTGAAGAAAGGCGTGTTCACGATCCGTAAGAGCTAAGCACGCCGCGTGAGTAGCTGGTCGGGCCGCGCGGCAAGCCCGATCCGCTACTCGCGGCCGACGAAGTCGCTTGCGAGGGCGACGCCGCCACCGATCAGCGCGACCCACATGCCAACGCCCATCGACACGTGCGCGAAGCTCACTCCGGCGCCGTTCACCTTCGACGTCAGCGTCCAGCTCTTGTAGACGACGATCGCGGCGCCGACGATCGCGCAGGCAGCTGCCGGGCGCCGGTACGTCCCGTCGCCCCCACGGATGTCGATCACCGCGAGGAGGAGCGAGGCGAAGGCGAGCACGAGAGCGACCTTGCCCGACGTGAGGTCGGTCGCGTGCACGTTGCCGGAGCTCTGGAGCGCGCCGAACGTGATGGTCAGCGAGAGGAGCGGTAGGAAGCAGGCGATGCCGACGAGCGCGCCCCCGCCGAGCGCAAGCATTTTCGACATGCTCCCTTATCGGCAGAGCACAAGCGGTGCCTGACACCGAAAAGCGGTGTCAGGCACCTTCAGGCGTGACATATGCCGCCGTGAGCCCGCCGTCCACGAGGAACGTCGCCGCATTCACGTACGACGACTCGTCGCTAGCAAGGAAGAGCGCCGCGTTCACGATCTCGCGTGGCTTTGCCATCCGCCCCATCGGCACGTGCACGAGGCGGCGCTCGGCAGCGCCGGGCTTCTCGCTCCAGATGCGCAGCAGGAGCGGCGTCTCGACGGGGCCCGGGCAGAGCGCGTTTACGCGCACACCCTGCCGTGCGAACTGAACGCCGAGCTCCTTGCTCATCGAGAGCACCGCTCCCTTCGAGGCCGTATACGAGATCTGCGACGTCGCAGCGCCGACGAGCGCAACGAACGACGCGACGTTGATCACTGAGCCGCCGCCGCGTTCGAGCAGATACGGAATGCCGTACTTGCAGCAGAGGAAGACGCCGCGCGTGTTCACGGCCTGCACGCGCTCCCACGCATCGAGGCCGGTGTCGAGAATCGAGTCGTCGTCGGCCGGCGAGATGCCCGCGTTGTTGTAAAGGACATCGATGCCGCCGAACTCGCCGCTCGCCGCCTTGTACATCGCTTGCACCGAGGCGTCGTCCGACACGTCGACCTGCACCGCGAGCCCGCCCACGCCGTCGGCGACCTTCTTCGCCGCGGCCTCGTCGATGTCGGCGACGCAGACCTTTGCTCCCTCGTTCGTGAACACCTCCGCCGCGTCGGCGCCCATGCCTCCGCCTGCACCCGTGATCACGCAGACCTTGCCGTCCAGACGACCCGCCACTTAGCCCTCCGTCGAGTAGTAGACGTTCTTCACTTCGCTGTAGCCGTGAAGCGCGTGCATGCCGAGCTCGCGACCGAAGCCGCTCTGCTTGAAACCGCCGAACGGCGTCGAAGGCCGGACGGACGAATTCGAGTTGATCGACAGCACGCCGGTCTCGACCGCGCGCGCGACGCGGAGCGCACGCCCGCCGTCGCGCGTCCAGATTGAGCCTGAAAGCCCGTAGTTCGAGTCGTTCGCGATCCGGATCGCCTCAGCCTCGTCGGCGAACGGGATCAGCGCCGCGACCGGGCCGAAGACCTCTTCGCGCGCGATCCGGTCCTCCGGCCGTGCTTCGACGACCGTCGCGGGGTACCAGAAGCCCTTGCCGTTCGGCACGTCGCCGCGGAAGAGCGGCTCGGACTCGACGAAGCTCGCGACCGTCTCCCGGTGCTGCGCCGAGATGAGCGGGCCCATCTCGGTCGCATCGTCCTCGGGGTCGCCCACTTTCATCGCGCGCGTCGCCTCGACGAGCAGCTCGGCGAAGCGGTCGTAGGCGCTCTGCTCGACGAGGATGCGCGAGCGCGCGCAGCAGTCCTGCCCCGCGTTGTCGAACACCGCGTACGGGGCGGTCGCCGCCACCTTCTCGAGATCCGCGTCCGCGAAGACGATGTTCGCCGACTTGCCGCCGAGCTCGAGCGTGACGCGCTTGATCGTGCTCGCCGCGCCCTGCATCACGAGTTGCCCCACCTCGGTCGAGCCGGTGAAGCCGATCTTCGCGACGTCAGGGTGCTCGATCAAGCGCTGCCCGACGACGGAGCCTTTGCCGACGACGACATTGACGACGCCTTCAGGAACGCCGGCCTCGAGTGCGAGCTCGCCGAGGCGCATCGACGAGAGCGGTGTCAGCTCGGCCGGCTTGAGCACGACGGTGTTGCCGCACGCGAGCGCAGGCCCAAGCTTCCACGAGGCGATGTTCAACGGGAAGTTCCACGGCGTGATCAGGCCGACGACGCCAAGCGGCTCGCGGAACGTCATGTCGACACCGCCGGCAACGGGAATGGTTTCCCCGTAGAACTTGTCGACCGCGCCGGCGTAGAAGTGGAAGACCTGCGCGACCATGCCGACCTCGCCGCGCGCGCCGCTGATCGGCTTGCCGACGTTGCGGGACTCGATCCGCGAAAGCTCCTCGTGGTGCTCTTCGACGAGCGTCGCGAGGCGGCGCAGCAAACGGGCGCGATCGGAAGGGGCGACTGCGCGCCACGCGGGATAGGCGGCCTTCGCGCGCGCGACTGCCGCGTCGGTCTCCTCGACGCCCGCAGACTCGAGCTCGGCGAGCGGCTCCTCGGTCGCCGGGTTGAGCACCGTACTTATTTCCGACGCTCCTCTCGATAGGCGCGCGCCTCGGCGACGAGTGCGTCGAAGAGCTTCTGATCCTCCCCCGCCTCCGGATGCCAGAGCACGCCGATTGCGAACCGCCGCTCCGGATCTTCGAGCGCCTCGATCGTGCCGTCGTCGGCCCATGCGACCTCGACGAGGCCGTCGCCGACCCGGCCGACGCCCTGATGATGGTGCGACTTCACCGGCGCGTTATCGCCGAGGACCGAGCCGAGTCGCGACGACTCGTCGATCTTCACACCGTGCTCCGAGAAGACGCCTTTGACCTCACGATGCTGCTCGCTGCCGACGACGTCCGGCAGGTGCTGCACGAGGTCGCCGCCACGCGCGACGTTCAGGACCTGGAAGCCGCGGCAGACCGCGAGCACGGGCAGGTCACGCGCGAGCGCGCCTTCGAGCAGCGCGAGCTCGCCGCGGTCGCGCTCGGGCCGCGTCCCGTTTGTCTCCTGATGCGCCTCGGCGCCGTACGAATCAGGGTCGAGATCGTTGCCGCCGGAGAGCACGAGGCCGTCGAGCGCATCGAGCGTCTCCTCCACTCCTTCGGCGCTCGGCGGCACGAGCAGCGCGCGCGCGCCGGCGCGTTCGACCGCGCGTACGTAGTCGTACGGGATCAACGCCGCTTCGAGCTGCCAGCTCCCCCAGCTTGCGTTCTCGACATAGGTCGTGATACCGACGAGCGGTTTAGCCACGTTCGAACATCCGCTCCCGCTCGTAGCAGGTGACTGTCCCGTCGAAGAGCCGCTGCTCGGTGCGCGCGTAGTTCAGGTAATGGTCGACCACCTCGTCGCCGAGCAGCTGCCGCGCAACCGTACCGCCCTCGAGCCGCGCGATCGCCTCGCGCAGCGTGTGCGGGAAGCGCTCGACGTCGGACTCGTACGCATTCCCCTCGAATGCCGGCCCGAGCTCGAGCTTCTGCTCGATGCCGTATAGACCGGCGGCGAGCAGCGCTGCGAACGCGAGGTATGGATTCGCGTCGGCGCCGGGGATGCGGGTCTCTGCGCGCAGCGCCTTGCCGTGCCCGACGATGCGGAAGCCGCACGTGCGGTTGTCGTAGCCCCAGGCGAGCGTCGTTGGAGCCCAGCTGCCCGCGGCGAAGCGCTTGTAGGAGTTGATCGTCGG